>CAZNEV010000025.1:0-16434 GCA_964572085.1 uncultured Maribellus sp.
CATATAATATTGTTTTTTTGTTTTCTCAAATAAAGAATTTCAAACTTACAATATATTTTATGAAAATACTCTTGCTGCGACAAAATGAAAAGCAGGTTCTGAAAAATAAAAATGAGATGTATTCCTATAAAATGTTTTTAGTAATTAATATCTTGTGCCAATTCCGGTTGGAAACAAATTAAGTAAACATCCAAATTGAAAAGAATGGCAAGATTAACTCAAGAAATGAAGGACATGGTTGCAACACAGCAGTGTTTTATTGGTACCGCTGATGCGAGCGGAATGCCAAACGTTGCACCAAAACGTTCAACTCGCGTATTATCCGACGATACCCTGATTTTTACGGAAGGGACAGGCGGAGTTACATTAGCGAACATCAAAAATGGATCGAAAGTGGCTGTGGCAGTTGTAAACCGCGAAATATCCGATGGGTACCGCTTCATTGGAGTGCCGGAATTCCAGGATTCCGGTGAGTTATTTGAAGCGGCGGCTGAAATTTCGGCCAAAATGGGCAGACCAAAACCCTTTGGTGTGGTGCTGGTTCGTATCAGCGAAATCCATACACTTAAACCCGGACCGATGGCAGGTAAGAAAATCGCGTAACAAAACGATTGACTCAACTTCAGCTCAACCCTTTTGAATCACCTTTTTAATAAACGCAATGGTCCGTTGGTTGAAAGCCTCGGGTTGGTCGAGGTTGCACACATGCCCGCTGTTAAGGATGATTTCCAATTTCGAATTGAAATGAGTTTTCACCAGATTCGTCACCATGGGCAGGAACATGTGGTCGCGCTCGCCCATGATGTATAATACAGGGGCCGATGCTTCCTTGATAATAAATTCCTGCAGGTTGGCTTTGATCTCAGCGGTCATTTGCAACCATTTTTTAAATTCATGCTTCCCCAGTTTCATTGCCTCGGTAATAAACAATTGGCGCGACTTAGCGTGTTTTTTCGACGGGATAAGAATCCACGCGTTGATCCTATACAGCCACATGTAGGGTAAAATGGATTGCAGCAATTTGGCAGTTGCCACTAAGGCCTTCATCCTGCCGTTGAATTGCGTAATTGCACCGCCCAAAATTATCGACTCGGCACGTCCGGGCGCAAGTTTGTCCATGGCACGAATAACGATGCAGCCCAATGAGATACCAACAAAATGCGCTTTTTCAATTTTGAGGTGATCGAGTAAATGCACCACGTCAAGTGCAATTTCATCAAATTTGTAAATCTCCGCTTTTGAGTATTCTTTTTTTGATTTCCCATGACCGCGCAAATCCACCAGCAAAACATTGAAATGCTTTTTAAAATCGCGCAACTGACGGAACCAAACCACATTGCTGCCGCCCGCACCGTGTACAAAAACCACCCACGTTTTCGACGTTTTATGCTTAAAGATTTTATGGTAAATCATTTGCGGCAAATATACGCTTTATATAGTTTTTGTTGTAATTTTCGGAACTAAATTCATTGAGATGAAAAAAATATTACGCTTTTTTGGATTACTGGTGTTACTGGCTATCCTGGTTTATTTGCTGGGGCCAAAACCTCCGAAGGCAATTCTGAACAAAGATTTACCTTCTGTTTCATCAAGCCTCGGCAGTTTTGATAAATACATTGCACACAACGATGAGGGCTTAAAAATCAAACCCGACAATGAAGCGAGGATTATTTGGAACAACGATTCGTTAAAAGAGCGCACGGAATATTGTTTGTTGTACTTGCACGGTTTTTCGGCGTCGTGGTACGAAGGCTATCCGGCGAACACGGAATTTGCGGAGCATTTTGGGTGCAATGCCTATTTCGCGCGCTTGGCTTCGCACGGAATCGATACGGAAGATGCTTTGATTGATATGACGCCCGACCGCTTGTGGGAATCCGCAAAGGAAGCCTTGATGATTGCGCGGAGCTTGGGCAAAAAGGTAATTGTTATGGGTACTTCTACCGGCGGCACTTTAGCACTAAAACTCGCTGCCGATTTTCCGGAATATGTGGAAGCACTGATTTTGTACTCCCCCAACATCCGCATCAACAGTAGCACTGCATTTTTGCTGTCGAAACCCTGGGGCTTGCAAATCGGGCGTGCAGCAATGGGCGGAAGGTACCGCACCGTGAATGAAAATTTCGACTCTAAAGATTGTCAATACTGGAATTGCAAATACCGCGTGGAAGCCATTGTTTTTTTGCAACAATTGGTGGACGAAACCATGAAAGAATCGACCTTTAAGAAAGTAACCGCCCCTGTTTTTTTAGGTTATTATTATCGTGACAAGGAACATCAGGATCAAACAGTGCGCGTGGATGCGATGCTGAAAATGTTCGGGCAATTGGGAACTCCTCCCGAAGAGAAGGTAAAAGTGGCTTTTCCGGATGCGGGCGACCACGTTATTGGCTGCGAGCTAACCTCGGGCAGCTACCGTCAGGTTGCCGCCGAAACCATAAAGTTTGGCGAAGGGATTCTGGGTTTGAAACCCGTCAATTAATCTTCATTTCATTTTAGAGCCCGCTGCTTCGTCGATAAACCAAATCAAACTTCCGTTTTTTGGCGAAACGTAGTAAGCCGGCAGGAGTTTGGCTGCTTCATCGTCATTCATAATTTCTGCAATGCGTTGGGCTTTGTTTTCCCCGGTCACCAAAAAGAAAATCCGGTTGGCATTGTTTATTGCATTGCCGGTGAGCGTTATCCGGTTTTGTCCGGTAACAGGGTGCTGCGTAGCCATACAAATTTGCTTTTCTTCAAAAAGTTCCAATTGACCCGGAAAAATGGAGGCGGTGTGCCCGTCGTCGCCCAGCCCGAGAATCACCAAATCGAACATAGGGTTTTCGCCCCGGTGATTGACATTTTCCATTATCTCGTCAGCATACCTTTTTGCCTCGCTTTCGGGATTGTTTTCCCCTTTCATGCGGTGGATATTTTCAGGGGGAATAGAAATGTGCGATAGGAGCATATCGTTTGCCGATTTGAAATTGCTTTGTTCATCGTCGGGCGCTACGCAACGCTCGTCGCCCCACCAAAAATGAATCCGTTGCCAGTTGATGCTTTCAGCATACTTTTTACGAATACGTTTGAAAAGTGCTATCGGCGAACTTCCTCCTGAAAGCACGATGTGAAATTGTGCTTGGGTGGAATTTGTTGTGAGATTATAGATTTCTTTTGCGAGCGTTTTAATAAGCTCCTCTACGGTATCGTAGATTTTTACTTCGGTTGTTGCTGCCATACTAATTGATTTTAAATTATAAAGTTACAATAAGAAGCGTTATAGTTCACAGTATAAGCCGTCGTCGGTAAGATTCTTGCACGGGTAGCGCCATTGTCCGCCAGCAATTAGTTTATCTGCATCTTCGGGTCCCCAGGTTCCGGCGGGATAGCCATAGATCGGAATTTCAGGGTTGGTTTCCCATGCATTGATAATGGGCTGAACAAATTCCCAGGCTTGCTCCACGGCATCGCCACGGGCATAAAGTGTAGCATCGCCCTGCATACAATCCAGCAGCAAACGTTCGTAAGCCGCCGGAACGGTTTTTTCGGCCAGACTGGAATAATGGAACTCCATATTTACGGTTTGGACATCGAAGCCTGCACCCGGTGTTTTCATGCCGAATTTCAACAAAATCCCCTCGTCGGGCTGAATACGGATAATCAACTGGTTATTGGACTGTAACTGCTTCGAATGGCCAAACAAATGATGAGGCACACTTTTAAAATGAATTACAACTTCGGTAACACGGGTAGGTAGCTTTTTCCCTGTTCGTATGTAAAATGGAACGCCTGCCCAGCGCCAGTTGTCAATGTGAAACTTCAATGCCACAAAGGTTTCGGTACGCGAAAGGGGATCTACGTCAGGTTCTTCGCGGTAGCCCATAACCGGTTTATTGGCGATGTTGGAGTGCGTGTATTGCCCGCGGATTACATAATGCGGAACCATGTTTTCGGAGATAGGGCGTAAGGACTGAAATACTTTAGTGATTTCATTCCGAATGGCATCCGCTTCTGCAACAACCGGTGGCTCCATGGCCACAAAACCCACGATTTGCAACAGGTGGTTTTGCAGCATGTCGCGCAAGGCACCTGCATGGTCGTAGTAGCCGCCGCGGCCTTCAACACCCAAACTTTCAGCGGAGGTAATTTCCACCCGTTCAATGTAATGCTGGTTCCAGAGCGGCTCAAAAATCCCATTTGAAAACCGTGTTACTAAAAGATTCTGAACGGTTTCTTTTCCCAAATAATGGTCGATGCGATAGATTTGGTCCTCTTCGAAATAATTCAGCAGCGCAAGATTTAATTCTTTTGCTGATTTCAAATCGGTGCCGAAGGGTTTTTCCACGATCAATCGTCGGAAGTTGGTTTCCGATTTCGTCAATCCGTTTTCAAACAGGAATTCGGGGATTTTTGCATATAACGATGGAGGGGTGGAAAGATAAAAAATAAAGTTTTCGGCTATTTGTTTGCTCTGCACAATTTCATGTAAACGGGTTTTCAGCGGAATGAAATCATCCGTATTGTTATTTTGTAGAGGCTGATAAAAAAGCAACTTTTTAAATTCCTCCACATTGTCTTCCTTCGGGAGAAATTCTTCCACACGCTGCCTGAATTCGTCATCTGAAAGTGGCGTACGTGATGCCCCGAGTACGGCAAATTTTTCAGGAAGCAATTGCTGCTTGAAAAGTGCGTAAAGCGAGGGAATAAGTTTTCTTTTGGTGAGATCGCCCGAGGCGCCAAAAATAACTAATATTTGATCTGCTGTTGCTTTCATGTTTCTAATTTGTTAAACTTCAACACAATAAACGATACTATTGTTCTGATAGCTAAAATACCATATTTTATAACTTTCCTCGACTTCCTCCATCGTAAGCTTTCCGGAAAAACATCCTTCAGGTTCAAGGTTGAAAGGAGAAATGGATATTTGACGGTCAAATTTGACGCCATTAAAATCGGTCGTTTTAAAAATACTTTCTTTTGCCCCCCAATATATAATTTTTGTCTTTTGCTCATTCATACTGTTTTGCACATCCAACATTTCTGTTTGGCTCAAAAAGCGGTGCACAACCTTATCGATGGGGCGATTTTCAATTTCAACGTCAATGCCAATCTTGTGGGCCGAAATTAGGATAGCAACCAAATTTGCAGAATGTGAAATGCTGATGTTCAAAGGATTGTTTTTTAGTGTAGGCTTGCCGGAGGAGAGGTAAACAATTTCGGTTTTCTCGTTCAGTAAACATTCTAAAAGCAGACGGGTGGCCAGATATTCGGTTTTTCGTTTTTCAAATTTTATTTTGCCGAATTCTATTCTTTCCGTTTCCGAAAAATTGAAAGCGGAAAGGAGAGAAGAGGGGGGCTCAGTTAACTCCCAAATCCCTAAAACACCAATTTCTGTATCTATTTTTTTTACAAAGGGCATCAGTTCCAGGTTGTTGTTTCGATGAGTCGCACCACATCCGACTCCAAAAATTTGATAACGGGTTTCAGCGAATCGATGTTTGGCACTTCACGGATATAGAGCGATCCTCGAAGAAAATGCCGTGTGCTGTCGGTGAGGAAAAACTGCAATGGCGATGCCGCATTTCCTTCAATGTGATAGATTAGCCCGTAAACATTGTCGGCAGGATTCATAAATACCTGTTCCTGAATAGCATCTGCTTTTATCGAATGTTTATAGGCCAAGGTGCGGGTTTCTTCCATAAATTCGTTCAGCAATTTGCGGCTGTTTTCATCTGTACCGTTCAGGCCGTAGTATGAAATATGGATTTCGGCGCTATTTGCAGGCACCGTCACATTTATCCAAAACGGTTTGTCAGGATTGTAAGGATCCGGTTTTATTTCGGAATAATCGGGGATCTCAAACCGATACGGGAATTCGTTTCTGATGGAATGATAGCTTTTTTCGGGAAAATCGATACGGAAATAGGCACGTGGCTTTGGTGTGTATTTTTGATTACAACCGAACCAAAAAAACAGTGCAACTGCTATCATCACTGTGTTTTTAAGTAATCTCATCGAATCAACTCCGCTTTAATTTGTTTAATCCTACGGTTGTCCACAGCTTCAATGGTGAAGTTGAAATTTTTACATTTGAGTGTTTCGTGGAGGGCGGGTATTTCGCCTTTTAGTTCCAAGATCAATCCTGCCAGCGTGTCGGCTTCGCCCTTTACGTCGTCGAAAATATTTTCATTGCATTCCACAATTTTATAAAAATCCCCGAGAAGTATTTTGCCATCGAACATAAATTTATTTTCTGATAGCTTGGAGAAGAAATGTTCCTCTTCGTCAAATTCATCTACAATATCGCCAACAATCTCTTCTAAAATATCCTCTAAGGTTACAATTCCCGAAGTTCCGCCGTATTCATCGACCACCACCGCCATGTGTACTTTGTTTTTTTGGAACTCTTCTAAAAGGGAGTTGATTTTTTTTGTTTCCGGCACGTAAAAAGGCGGTCTCACCAAGGTTTGCCATTTAAAAGCATCGCCTTTGTGGCTGTGCGGTATAATGTCTTTAATGTATAATATGCCGTTGATATTGTCGAACGATTCAATGTAAACCGGAATACGCGAAAAGCCCACATCGACGATCAGCTCCAGCACTTTTGAAAATCCCGATTTAATATCCAGCGAAATCACATCCACCCGGGGCCGCATAATTTCTTCCACATTTTTGTTGCCGAATTTTACAATACCTTCCAAAATGTCTTTTTCCTCCGAAAGTTCCTGGTCGGAGGTTAGGCGCAAGGCTTGTGAAATCTCGTCCATCGAAATATTTTTTTGATGCTTTTGAAAGCGTTTATTGACAAACGAAGTGGAAAAAATAAGTAGGGAGTTGATAGGGCGGAATATCTTTTCGAGCACTAATAAAGGCAATGCCATCAGGCGGGCGAACTGCAACCTGAAATGCGAAGCGTAAACTTTGGGCATTATTTCGCCGAAAAGGAGTAGGAAAAAAGTGATTAAAACCACCTGCAGGATAAATTCCAGGATCGGGCTATTAACTATGGTGACCAAGCTGTTTGTGATGTTGGCCATTAGAATTACAATACCGATATTCACAAAGTTATTGGTCACCAAAATGGTGGCCAATAACTTTTCGGGATTGTTCAAGTTTTTCAGAATCCGATGATTATTTTTCCCCTTTTTCTTCAGCTTCTGCTTGTCGTTCGCATTCAACGAAAAATACGCCACTTCCGAACCGCTGATTAGCGCCGAGCAAATCAAAAGCAACAATACGATTACCAATGAAACAACCAAACCGATTGTTAAAGGGTGAAACTGGATGTTCTGGTTAATTAAAACGGCAGATAATTGTAGCGGTTCTGTTTCCAAATGAGTTTATTTTGAATTAAAACGGCAGGTCTTCGTCGCCTCCCGAATCTTCGATATCGGGTTCGCTGAACGAAGGTGGAGCTGCAGGTGATGAAGATGAACTGCTACCACTGCCCGAAGAGCTGCTTCCGGATGACGAATCTTTTGAACTCAACATCCGCATCGCATCGCCGTTGATTTCGGTGATGTAGCGCTTCACGCCATCTTTGTCGTCGTATGAACGCGAACGGATTCTGCCTTCTATGTAAAGCAGCATCCCTTTTTTCACATATTTTTCTGCTATTTCGGCCAGCCCGCGCCACAAAACGATGTTGTGCCACTCGGTAGTGGTTACCCGGTCGCCGTTTTTTGCATTGTACGTTTCCGATGTTGCCAACGAAAAAGTAGCTACTGCCACGCCTGAATCAAGATGCCTGACTTCAGGATCTTTTCCAACATTTCCTACAAGGATTACTTTGTTTACTGACATGATTTTTATTTTAAAAATAGGTTGACAACGAAAGTACAAAACTTCAACAATTTAAGCTGAAATAATCCGACTAATTTTCTTGGAAGCAACATTCGTTTAAAAAATCCTGTACCAATTTCGGAATTGCAAATTTAGAAATATCTTTTTTATTTATCCTTACTAATTTCCCGCTCAAGGGTTCCTTGCTTTTTAATTCAACATGAATCATGCGCGCGAAAATAATTTGATGGCTCAAAATGTGTTTTTTTTGAGCGGAAACAGATTTTAAAACGCTTTTTCTGTTTTTCATGAAGGATGCATTTAAAGTAAGAATCTGCTGGTCGGATAGTTTTTCTTCCGATTCAATCACGGGAAGTTGATATAAATTTTTCCAGATGTCGTTATCGGTTCGTTTTTCCAGATAAATAAAATCGCCTTCTTCAATTAAAAAGTAGAGAAAGTAGCGAGTGCGTTGTTTTGTTTTTTTTGATTTTACAGGAAGTTGATCGATTTTGTTGTTTTGAGCCGCAAAACATGTTCCGAGCAGTGGGCAATGCGGGCAGTCGGGCGATTTAGGGGTACATTGCAAAGCTCCGAATTCCATCAAAGCCTGATTGTGAAATCCCGTATTTTGCAAAGGCATCAGTGCTTCGGCAATCTCCTGAAACTCTTTCTTTCCCTTGCTTGAATCAATTGGGGTTGAAACGCCGAAATATCGGCTCAGCACGCGATAAATGTTTCCGTCAATTGCCGGGTGTGGCAAATCGAAGGCAATGGAGGCAATTGCGGCTGCGGTATAGTTCCCGATGCCTTTGAGCGAAAGTATCGTTTTATAATCGGAAGGGAATTTTCCGTCAAAATCAGCAGCGATCTTTTTTGCGGTAGTGTGCAGGTTTCGGGCACGCGTGTAATAACCCAGGCCTTGCCAAAGCTTTAGCACATCGTCTTCGGAGGCTTTGGCCAGATCGACAATGGTCGGAAATTCTTCGATAAAACGATGATAATATTCAGTTCCCTGTGCTACTCTTGTTTGCTGGAGGATAATTTCCGATATCCAGATTTTATAAGGATCGGAAGTTTCACGCCAGGGCAGGTCGCGTTTGTTTTGGGAATACCAATGATAGATTTGTCTTATTTGTTCACCCATATAAACTTAACTTGTTTTGCTACAATGTAAAAACAAAAATAATTTAAGCGAAAAAGCTTTTTGGTTTTTAAATTATTTTTATTTTTGCACACTCAAATAAAGGATTAATTCATTAAAAATCAAATATTTTAAGAAATGACAAAGGCAGATGTTGTAAATGAAGTTTCAAAAAATACAGGTATTGAAAAAGTAACTGTACAGAAAGCAGTAGAAGCATTCATGGAAACTGTAAAAGATTCATTAATTGACGGTGAAAATGTTTACTTACGAGGTTTTGGGAGTTTTGTTGTAAAGAAAAGGGCAGAAAAAACAGCCAGGAATATTTCAAAAAATACAACTATTATTATTCCCGCACACAATATACCTTCGTTTAAACCGGCGAAATCGTTTGTTTCAGAAGTTAAAAATAACGTAAAAAATTAAGGCATGCCAAGCGGAAAGAAAAGAAAACGACACAAAATGGCCACTCACAAGCGTAAAAAAAGATTACGTAAAAACAGGCACAAAAAGAAAAAATAAGAAATAATTAATTGGTTCTTATTGAAACACTTGATTAAACCTAAGGCACCCTGCCTTAGGTTTAATCCGTTAAAACAGATTGTATTATCGAATTTGAAATATTAAAATTAAGGTTGTGAGTAGCGATTTAATAATTGATGTAACTCCATCCGAAATTGTTATTGCTTTACAGGAGAATCGAAAGCTTGTAGAATTATCGCGCGAAAGAAGCGGGGCAAAATTTGCAGTAGGGGATATTTATCTTGGCAAAATTAAGAAGATTATGCCCAGCTTAAATGCCGCATTTGTGGATGTTGGTTACGAAAAAGACGCCTTTCTGCATTATCTCGACTTGGGGCCACAGTTTGCCACATTGAATAAATTCCTTCGGATTGTTTCCTCCCGGAAAAATAAAGTTTCATCTATTTCCCGAATCCAATCGGAACCGGACATTAACAAAGAAGGAAAAATCAATGAACTTTTAAATGTTGGACAGAAAATTTTGGTGCAGGTTTCTAAAGAGCCCATCTCAACAAAAGGGCCACGCCTGACTTCCGAAATCTCTATCGCCGGACGCAATTTGGTGCTGATGCCGTTCAGCGAAAAAGTATCGGTGTCGCAAAAAATAAAGACTAACGAGGAAAAAAGCCGGTTGAAAAAGCTGGTTCAAAGCATCAAACCCCGTAAATACGGAGTTATCGTGCGAACGGTTGCCGAGGGTAAAAAAGTGGCCGAACTGGATCAGGAATTACGCGGACTGGTGGAAATATGGGAAACTACTTTGCAAAAGCTAAGCAGAGCCCATGCCCCGGCACTGATTATTGGCGAAATTGACCGTACAACAGCTTTGTTGCGTGACATTTACCATCGCAATTTTAACAGTATCATTGTTAATGATCAGGTGGTGTGCAAGGAAATAGCCGATTACATAGGCAGCATTCAAGCCGATAAAAAGAAAATCGTAAAATATTACAAAGGACGGGCACCAATTTTCGACCATTACGGGATCGATAAACAAATTAAAGCCTCCTTCGGGAAAACGATTTCTTTTAAAGAAGGTGCCTATTTAATCGTTGAGCACACCGAAGCCTTCCACGTGATTGATGTTAACAGCGGGAACCGCGCTAAGGCGGGGATGGGCCAGGAGGCAAATGCGCTGGATGTGAATCTGGCTGCAGTTGACGAAATAGCAAGACAATTGAGATTGAGAGACATGGGAGGAATCATTGTAATTGATTTCATTGACATGCACCAGGCCGCAAACCGACAGAAAGTATTTGTACGCATGAAGGAGGTTATGGCCGGAGACAGGACAAAACATAACATTTTGCCGCTGAGCAAATTCTGCCTCATGCAGATTACACGGCAACGTGTCCGCCCGGAAGAAACGATCGAAACCGCCGAAAATTGCCCTTCATGCAAAGGCACGGGGAAGATTGTACCCTCCATTTTGTTTGCCGACGAAATTGACGGCAAGGTTAAATATATTTTAAAAGACCTGAATAAAAATAAAATATTGTTGAAGCTGCACCCTTATTTGGCTTCCTACTTCACCAAAGGATTTAAAAGCATCAGAAACCGATGGTTTTTTAACTATTTTAAGTGGGTGAAGATCGAAAGTAACAACACGTATTCACTTTTAGAATACCACTTTTTTGACGATAACTCAGAAGAAATAATGATTTGATAGAATTTTGAAATGAAACAGATTGCGTTTATTTTTTCGTTCCTGTTAGCCTCGCTTGCAGTAAGTGCTCAGATACTGAATCCGACCACCTGGACGTTCGATTCAAAACAAAATGGAGACGAAGTTGAATTGATATTTAAGGCAAGCATCGAGAAAGGCTGGCATTTATATGATACTGAACTTCCGGAAGGCGGCCCCATCGCCACTGCGTTTGTTTTTGAAGATTCCACCTTATTTGAATTGGTGGGAGACATTCAAAAAAAACCGGAGCCGGTGATCCAATTCGACGAAACTTTCCAAATGAACGTTGGGTACTTCAGTAATGAAGTAGTTTTAACCCAAAAAATAAAGTTGATTTCAGATGCTCCGACAATAATAAATGGGTATGTGATTTTCATGAGTTGCAACGATGAAAGTTGTACTCCGCCTGAAGAGGCTGAATTTTCATTTCAGTTTAACCAGGGTACGGCAGAAACAACTCAAATTGAAAGCACTACAGCAATCCCCCCAACTGACATGGTGGAAAGATCTTCTTCCGCTGCCGGGCAAACGTTGTGGTTGTTCCTCTTGGTATCAGCGTTGGCAGGCTTGGCTGCTATTCTTACGCCCTGTGTGTTTCCAATGATTCCGATGACGGTTTCGTTTTTTATGCGCGGCAGCGAAAACAGAGGAAAAGCCATTCGTACGGGCATCTTTTTTGGATTTTCCATCGTATTAATTTTCACCCTGCTCGGCGCGTTGTTTTCTATCGGGGTTTTTGGGCCGAATGTGGGAAACATTTTGAGTACGCATTGGATTCCCAACCTGTTGTTTTTTATACTTTTTCTGGTGTTTTCTATTTCGTTTTTCGGTGCATTTGAAATGGTTCTGCCCAGCGGATTGGTCAACAAAACGGATGCAAAAGCGGATAAAGGCGGAATGGTGGGGGCATTTTTTATGGCATTAACAACCGTGATTGTTTCATTTTCGTGCACCGGGCCTTTTATTGGTGCGTTAATCATACAAGCTGTTCAGCACGGCGGCATGCGTCCTTTGTTGGGCATGTTTACCTTCGGCCTTGCATTTGCAACCCCTTTTACCTTGTTGGCGATTTTCCCCTCGGCACTCAATAAATTACCCAAATCGGGCGGTTGGCTTAATGCAATTAAAGTGGTGTTTGCTTTTATCCTTTTGGCTTTTGGTTTGAAGTTCCTTAGCAATATCGATCAGGTTTATGGTTTAGGAATACTCAACCGCGAGATTTACCTTGCAATCTGGATTGTGGTTTTCTTTATGCTGGGATTATATTTTCTTGGAAAAATCAAATTCTCGCACGATAGTGATTTGCCATATGTTGGAGTGGGGCGTTTGTTCTTTTCCATCACAACCTTTACTTTTGTGGTGTATTTGTTCACCGGTTTGCTCGGAAATCCGTTAGCGTCAATTTCCTCGCTAATTCCGCCGGAAAGCCAGCGTTCCTACTTTTCGACGAATAATTCAGGAGGTGCATCGCGAAATACCGCAGAGGAACTTTGCGGTCCGGCAAAGTATGCCGACAAATTACATCTGCCACATGGTTTGCCCGGGTATTTCGATTATGAGCAAGGTCTGTCCTGTGCGAAAGAACAGGGAAAACCGGTATTTCTGGTGTTTAAAGGGCATACCTGTGCCAATTGTAAGAAAATGGAAAACACGGTTTGGACGAATCCGGAAGCTCAGAAAATGCTCGCCGAAGACTACGTGATTGTAGCCTTATACACCGATGACCGTACAAAATTGCCCGAAAACGAGTGGGTAACTTCTGAAATGGACGGAAAAGTTAAGGACACAATGGGGAAAGTGAACCTGGAATTGCAGATATCAAAATACAAGACCAATAGTATTCCGTTTCATGTCATCATTCAGCCGAATGGAACGGAAACGACTATGGGAGTTACTTACAAAGACGACGAATTTGTGTCGTTTCTAAAAAATGGATTATGACTGGAATAAATTTATCGGATTGGTTGTTTTGGAATGTTGATACCCAGCAGGATTTTATATCTCCTGATGGAAAACTATACGTTCAGGGTGCCGAGTTGCTGAAAACCAACTTGCAACGATTGACGGAATTAGCACAGAAAAAGGGAATTCGGGTAGTTAATACTGCCGATTATCATTTTGATGATTCCAAAGAATTGTCAAATGAACCTGATTTTATTAAAACCTTTCCGCCACATTGCAT
The DNA here is from genome assembly GCA_964572085.1 of uncultured Maribellus sp. Taxonomy (GTDB): domain Bacteria; phylum Bacteroidota; class Bacteroidia; order Bacteroidales; family Prolixibacteraceae; genus Draconibacterium. The sequence goes on from CAZNEV010000025.1 coordinate 13,297, forward strand.
GGCAAATACAGCCGGTGCAAATTTTATTGATGAAACCAACCCTGAACAGCCTTTGGTTTTTAACTGGAACAAAAAACACGAAATTAAAAAGGAAGAAATAAACCACCCGAAACATCGAAATATCCTCATCCGAAAAGATGCTTTTGATGTTTTTGAAGGCAATCCGTTTACGGAAGAAATTTTAAAAGCCCTTTCGCCTAAAACCGTTGTTATCTATGGTGTTACTACCAATGTTTGCGTAGATGGTGCGGCCATTGGTTTGGCAAAGCGCGTAGAGAAGGTGTTGGTGCTGGAAGATGCGATCAAGGAACTACCAAAAATACCATTGCCTTTCGACAAATGGAAAGAGTTGGGGATAGAACTGATCAGTCTGAAGGAATTGGAAAAGAGGATGGGGGTTTAGGAAGACAGAAGTTGGAAGTTGGAAGTTGGAAGTCGGAAGACAGAAGTTGGAAGTCGGAAGAAATCGAGTAACCCAGTAACCGGTAACCAGCAACCAGCAACCAGCAACCAGCAACCAGCAACCAGCAACCAGCAACCAGCAACCAGCAACATTCCCCTACTGTTCCGCCCAAAACCTTTCTTCTATTAAATCGCTTTTTTTGAGGGTATTCCGTATCCATTGAATTTTCAACTCTACTTTTTCTTCCTCGGTCAATTGCCATTTTACTTCCTCCATGTGGCGCATTTTGTTTGTTAAATGATGCAAAATGATAGCTGCCGAAACTGAAATATTGAAACTTTCAGTAAAACCAAACATGGGGATTTTCAAGAATTCATCCGCCTCATTATTAATAATTTCAGAAATACCGGGCAATTCAGAGCCAAAAACGAGGGCAAATTTCCCTTTTGCAATATCGAAATCGGGCAAATCAACATCGTTGGCATGCGGTGAGGTCGCCACAATCCGATAACCTTGTCGCTTTAGCGATCCTATGGCCAACAAGCTGTTGTTTTCCAGGGAGTTGTGTTTGTTTAAAGTCAGCCATTTGGAAGAGCCCAGAGAAACTTCAGTGTCCACCTGAAATTCGTTCCGGTTTTCGATGATGTGTACGTCTTGTATCCCAAAACAGTCGCAGGTGCGCAGCACGGCACTGGAATTTTGCGGCTGGAAAATGTCTTCAAGTGCAACGGTAATGTAATTGGTGCGATTTTCTGCTATTTTGTTGAATAAGTTTTTTCGTTCGGAGGTAATGAACGCGGAGAGGTGCTCAAGCAATTTTGTACGCATAGAAGATGTGTTTAGGACAAAAAAAAGGGAACAATTTGGTTCCCTTTTTTTTAGTTTTTTTATTCCCTAAGAAAAGTGTCATACAATTGCGTCGCTTAGTTCGGCACCTGGTTTAAATTTAACAACTTTTTTTGCAGGAATTTGAATTTCTTTCCCAGTTTGTGGATTTCTTCCGGTTCTTGCACCACGTTCTGTTACAGAGAAAGAGCCAAAACCCACAAGGGCAACACGGTCGCCACTTTTAAGAGCGTCGGTAGTAGCACCAACAAATGCATCAAGAGCTTTTTTAGCATCGGCTTTAGTCAGGCCAGCTCCGGCGGCCATGGCATCAATTAATTGTGCTTTGTTCATACGGCAAATTTTTATTAAATGATTAAAATATTGATAAATAAGTGTTTAAGAAAATTCTGTATTTTAACATGTTTCTGTTTAACATGGTGCAATATATGAAAAAAAATTATAATGTCAGTAAAATCAATCGTTTTAGCCTATTTTTATTCAGGCACACTAAATTCTGAAATAACTTTTAAAAAAACAATTATAATTCTTCTTTTTTTAAAATGAATATATATTTTTTCGAGAATATATATTTTGTGTATTCAGAAATTGTTCTACTTTTGTCGCGCTTGGAGAGATGGCAGAGTGGTCGATTGCGGCGGTCTTGAAAACCGTTGAACTGCGAGGTTCCGGGGGTTCGAATCCCTCTCTCTCCGCAACTTAAAAAACACGGGTGTAGCTCAGTTGGTAGAGCACTGGTCTCCAAAACCAGGTGTCGGGAGTTCGAGTCTCTCCTCCCGTGCAAAGCGGAAAGGCCTTACGATAGTGAGGCCTTTTTAATGATTTTTCTTATTCGTTATTTAATGTCGTTTAGTTTCAGCACGAGGATGCGGGTATTACGCACCCTTTCCCGAGTACTCGGGACTCAGGGTGACTGTCAGGCTGAGCGTAGTCGAAGTCTGGTTTCGCTAACGACATTGATTCTTTATTGGTAATTTCAAACCCAAAATTCAACCCATGAAGGTGGATGTTTTTATTCCGTGTTTTATCGACCAGTTTTATCCCAATACGGCTGCAAGTTTTATAAAAGTACTGGAAAAAGCAGGATGCACAGTCCAATATAACCCGGAGCAAACCTGTTGCGGCCAGCCGGCGTTCAACAGCGGCTACTGGAAAGAGACCAAAACGCTGGCTACTAAATTCCTTCAGATTTTTAAAGAAGCGGAGGTTATTGTTTCCCCTTCTGCATCGTGCACGGGTTTCGTTAAAAATTATTATAAAAGGGTTTTTGAAGAAGATAAAAAGCAATTGGGAGCAGTTAACGAAATCACGCCCAAAATCTTTGAATTCTCCGACTTTCTTGTGAATCAGCTGCAAAAAGTTGATTTCGGTTCGGTTTTTAATCACAAAGTTACTTATCATGATTCGTGTGCCGGCTTGCGCGAATATGGAATTAAAGATGAACCGCGCATTTTGCTGGAAAATGTACAAGGATTGAAACTGATCGAAATGGATGATTTGACAACTTGTTGTGGTTTTGGTGGAACCTTTGCAGCAAAATTCCATGCCATTTCCACGGCAATGACGGAGCAAAAGGTAGAACATGCTTTGAAAACCGGGGCCGAATACATTATTTCCACCGATTCATCGTGTTTGATGAACATCGACAGCTATATTCGAAAGCAGAAATTACCCATTAAAACAATGCACCTCGCTGATGTGTTGGCAGCGGAAGCCTCCCCAACCCCTCCGAGGAGGGGCTAAAAACGTACATACTCACTCGGTCTTCGGTCTTCCTTTGCTGTCTCCGGACTTCTTTCCTCCTCCTTATCCGTTAAGCGGTTTGGAACCGCTGGACGGGTTCACTGCTTCGGCCTTCGGTCTCTCGACTTCCCTTTGCTGTCCTGAAC
>CAZNEV010000025.1:16534-62004 GCA_964572085.1 uncultured Maribellus sp.
CTGCTTCGGCCTTCGGTCTCTCGACTTCCCTTTGCTGTCCTGAACTTCCTTCCTCCTTATCCGTTAAGCGGTTTGGAACCGCTAAACGGGTTCACTGCTTCGGTCTTCCAACTTCCCGCTCCCGTCTTCGGACTCCCGTCTTCGGACTTCTCAAAATATCTGCATCTTATGTAACTTCTTATATCTTCCTGCCAATTGGATCAGTTCTTCGTGGGTGCCTTGTTCCACAATCTGCCCTTTGTGCAGCACACAAATCATGTCGGCATTTTTTATGGTGGAAAGGCGGTGCGCAATTACTAATGACGTGCGGTTTAGCATCAGATTGCTCAATGCTTCCTGAACCAGCTTTTCCGATTCAGTGTCCAAGGCCGATGTTGCTTCATCGAGAATCAAAATGGGCGGGTTGTTCAACACTGCGCGGGCTATGGAAATGCGTTGTTTTTGACCACCGGAAAGTTTATCGCCCCGGTCGCCAATTTTAGTATTGTAACCATTTTCGGTTTCAATGATAAAATTATGGGCATTGGCAATTTTTGCTGCATGAATCACCTCTTCCAAAGTTGCATCTTCCATTCCGAATGCAATGTTGTTGAAAATGGTGTCGTTGAATAAAATAGGGTCCTGGTTAACGTTTCCGATCAGATGGCGCAAGCTTTTCATTTTCATGTCGCGGATATCAATACCATCGATGGTAATCTTTCCGCTGTTAACGTCCCAGAATCTCGGCAAAAGATCAACCAAAGTGGTTTTCCCACCGCCTGACTGCCCTACCAAAGCAATGGTTTTGCCTTTGTCAATAGTCAACGAAACATTTTGCAAAACTGGCGAAGAATTGTAAGCGAAGGAAACATTCTCAAATTTGATTTGATGTTCAAATTTGGTGATTTCAACTGCATTGGGTTTATCGAAAATATTAGATTCTGACAGTAGGATTTTATCGATACGCTCCATGGATGCCAGGCCTTTTTCTACGCTATAAAGTGCAGTTGAGAAGGCTTTTGCCGGGTTGATGATGTTGTAGAAGAAAACCAAATAACCGATAAAAGCTGCTGCATTCAGCGAGCTTTCATTGTTCAAAATCAGTTTTCCGCCATACCACAATACAACCATAATTACCGTTGTGCCCAGAAATTCGCTCACGGGCTGGGCCAGAAAACGGCGCCACATCAATCGGTTCATCGTTAAAAAATACGACTGGTTTTCTCCTGCGAAACGTTTTGTGGCACTTTCCTCGGCGTTGAATGATTTGATTACGCGCAAACCCGTAAGGTCTTCTTCGATAAGCGACAGGATATCGCCCATTTTGTTTTGTCCGATCCGCGATTCACGTTTCAAACTGCGCCCAATACGGCCAATAATAAACCCTGCGATGGGGAACATCACAAATACAAAAAGGGTGAGGCTCCAGCTCATATAAAACATCACTCCCACGGAAATCAAAATAAGGATGGGATTTTTTATCATCATGTCGAGCGAGTTCATAATCGAGTTTTCCACCTCGGCAACGTCGCCAGTCATCCGGGCCATAATATCCCCTTTCCGTTCTTCTGAAAAATAACCTAAAGGCAATCGTAGAATTTGTTTGTAAATCAGCAAGCGGATGTCGCGCACCACACCATTTCTAATTTCGATCATCGAAAAGTTGGAGAGATAACTGAAACCTACTTTAAGAAAGACCATGAGAACAATAAAAAGCCCGATATAAACCAGCGCTCTTTCGTGGCCGTATTGTGAAATTATTTTGCTGATGAAAAAATTGAAATTTTGCAACAAGGCATCCAATGAAAACTCCCATGGCACACGCTGGGTTACCAAATCCTTGGTACTGAACAGGATTTCGAGCGCGGGAATGAGCAGGCCAAACGAAAAGGCTCCAAAAACAGCACTTAAAATGTTGTACAAAATGTTCAACACCAATTGTTTTCTGTAAGGAGGAATAAAACGACGGAGTAATATTAGAAAATCTTTCATGTTCAGAAAATTCCCGTATAATTTTGCGGGGTGATTTGTTTCAGCTCCTTTTTAATCGAATCACTAACATCCAAATTATCAATAAAGTTGTGGATGGATGCCTTGTTCATCACGGTATTGTTCCGCGTCAAATCTTTTAAAGCTTCATAAGGATTGGGGAAAAATTCTCGGCGCAATATGGTTTGAATCGCCTCGGCCACCACTGCCCAGTTATCCTCCAAATCCTTTTCGATAACGGAAGTGTTTATCAAAATCTTGTTCAATCCCTTCAGGGTTGATTTGATAGAAATAATGGTGTGCCCAAACGGGACACCGATAAAACGCGTAACGGTGGAGTCGGTCAGATCGCGCTGCAACCGGGAAACGGGCAGTTTGGCAGAAAGTTGTTCGAAACCTGCATTGGCAATCCCAATGTTTCCTTCGGAGTTTTCAAAATCGATTGGGTTAACTTTGTGCGGCATGGTGGACGAACCCACTTCCCCTTTCTTAATTTTCTGCTTGAAATACCCCATGGAAATGTAGGTCCACATGTCGCGATCGAGATTAAGGATGATGTTATTGATGCGTTTCATGGCATCGAAGATCGCGCTGTAATTGTCGTAATGCGCAATTTGAGTAGTGTAGCGCGAACGCTCCAAACCGAGGTGTTTTTTACAGAATTTATCGGCAAATTCTTCCCAGTCGATGTTGGGGTAGGCTACAAAATGTGCATTGAAATTGCCGGTTGCCCCGCCAAATTTGGCATGGCAGGGCAGGGTATGCAACTGTTCCAACTGCACTTCGATACGCTCGATAAAAACCCGGATTTCTTTGCCCAATTTGGTTGGTGAAGCGGGCTGTCCGTGTGTTTTTGCCAGCATCGGAACGTCTTGCCATTCTGCTGCCAGTTCTTTTAATTTTGAAATTAATTCGCCGATTAAAGGATAATATTCGTTTTCCAATGCATCGAGAATGGATTTGGGCAGCGCTGTATTGTTGGCATCTTGCGAGGTAAGTGCAAAATGGATAAACTCCTTGTATTTGGCTAAGCCCAACTTGTCGAATTCTTCTTTAATGAAATACTCGACTGCCTTCACATCATGGTTGGTTACACTTTCAATTTCCTTGACCCGCGTTGCATCTTCTACTGAAAAATTATGATGGATTTCACGCAATTTCTCTAATTTGTCTTTTGAAATATCCGCCAATTGTGGTAGCGGTATTTCACACAAGGCAATAAAATATTCGATTTCTGTGAAAACACGGTATTTAATTAAGGCATATTCACTAAAATATTTCCAGAGGTTTTCCACTGCTTTGCTGTATCTGCCGTCAACCGGCGAAATGGCGGTTAAAGTAGTTTGTTCCATTTTAAACTTTGTTAAAAGAAGCACAAAACTAACAAATTCAGCGGATTTAGCTTTTCGTGAAAGAATGATATAATTCAAACTTCAATCGTTATATTATTTCTACCTTCGCCACAAACCTTAACAGAGAATGAGCGTTTGCAGGAATTAGATAAAATGAGATGGAAAAAACACGCGTTTCAATCGTTTCGTACTTAAATAGTAAGCCATTTTTATATGGAATCAATCGTTTCCCGGTTTCGGATCAAATTGATTTGAGTTTGGATATTCCCGCTAAAGTGGCTTCAAAGCTGGCTTATAATATTGCCGACATTGGGCTGATTCCCGTGGCCGGCCTCGACGATTTGGAAAGCTATTCCCTTGTTAGCGATTATTGTATCGGTGCGGTGGAGAAAGTCAGGACCGTAGTTTTGGTTTCCGACGTTCCAATCGATAACATCGAAACCGTTTTAATGGATTATCAATCACGGAGTTCGGTTTTATTGTCGAAAGTTTTGGCGAAATTTCATTGGAAAAAAAAGTTTGCATGGGAAAACACCTGCAATGGTTTTCAAAATAAATCGATCAAAGGGACAAGCGCAGGAGTATTGATCGGCGATCGGGTTTTCGACGTTGAAAACCGGTTTCGCTATTGTTACGATTTAAGCGAAGAATGGTATAGGCTTACGGGCCTGCCGTTTGTTTTTGCAGTTTGGGCGGCGAACAAAAAAATATCGCGCAGTTTTGAAACCGACTTCAACAAGGCCTTGGCTTTTGGAGTTGAAAACATTGCCGATGTGGTCCGCATGGAACAATCGAACTATCCCAACGTAAACATCCAAGCCTATTTTTCTGAAAACATCAGTTTTGAACTGGACAGCAAGAAGCTGGAAGGGATGAAATTATTTTTAGATTTGGCACGAAAATTAGAACCAATTGTTCACACATGAAAAATAAAATTAAATATTGCTTGATTGCCCTATTCCTGGTGTTTTCGATGCATGGGTTGGCACAGGAGGCCAATGAAAAACTGGTGTATAAATTCAATATAAAACAAGAAATCACAAAAGGAACCTGGCGACAAACGATTCAAGCTTTCGAAGCGGCCGATTCGCTTAAAGCAGACGTATTTCTGATTCACATGAATACCTATGGTGGAACAGTGTTGGATGCTGATTCCATCCGCACCAAAATCCTGCGCAGCCCAATTCCGGTGTATGTTTTTATCGATAATAACGCGGCATCAGCCGGGGCGCTGATTTCCATTGCCTGCGACAGCATCTACATGCGGCCGGGTGGAAGCATTGGCGCAGCAACGGTAGTGAACCAAACCGGGGCTGCCATGCCCGATAAGTACCAGAGCTACATGCGTTCTACCATGCGCGCCACCGCCGAGGCGCATGGAAAGGATACTGTAGTTGTTGGCAATGATACCATCTATAAATGGCGCCGCGATCCAAAAATTGCGGAAGCCATGGTCGATCAGCGAGTTTTCATAGAAGGAATTGTGGACACCGGCAAAGTGCTGACTTTTACTCCCGCCGAAGCCATGGAATTTGGTTATTGCGAAGGAGTTGCCGAGAATGTGAAAGAGGTATTGCACAAGGTTGGAATTGATGAATACCGCATCGTTGAATATGAACCTTCATGGATAGAAAAGATTATCGGATTTTTAGTACATCCCATTATTTCCGGATTTTTAATCATGGCCATTGTAGGAGGTATCTATTTCGAAATGCAAACTCCGGGAATTGGGTTTCCGCTGGGGGTAGCTATCCTGGCGGCAGTTGCCTATTTCGCCCCGCTTTATCTCGAAGGTCTGGCTGCCAATTGGGAAATATTGCTCTTTATTATTGGGTTAATCCTTATTGCAATCGAAATATTTGTGCTTCCGGGCTTTGGTGTGGCGGGAGTTACAGGCATCACCTTTGTTTTTGGCGGGTTGGTGTTAAGCTTAATTAATAACATCCATTTTGACTTTGAACACGTTGAAATGGGTAGGGTGGGAGTGGCCATTACCACGGTTGTGGTCGGTATTTTTGGAGGATTTATTTTCTCGCTCTACTTTGGTAATAAAGTTTTTTCTGCGCGTTCGGGGCCATTTAAAAATATGGGTTTGAAAGCCGTTCAAAATACCAGCGAAGGTTTTGTTAGCATCGATCTCGAAATGTTTAGCATGAAAGGGAAAACAGGAACAGCAAATACAGTTTTGCGTCCCTCCGGTAAAATACTTGTGGAAGATGAAATTTTTGATGCTATAGCTGTTAGTGGTTTCATCGAAAAAGACCAAAAAGTTATAGTGACCAAAGTGGAAGCCACACAATTGTATGTGGAGGTTTTGGAATAGGTAAAAAAACTTAAATAAGGCCGTCCTCCATTTTTCTACTAGTATATGGAAACAAGGGCTTGTGCCAAAGGCATCTATTCGGGCAACCCCTTGTTCAAGAATGAAAGACGACATTGCTTAACCTCCAAAACCAGGAACCCTCTATCTTTGTTTCTCATAAAAAAGCACTTCCATGTATTATTATATAGGAAAATATTTTGTCGAATTCTGGTTTTTGTTGCTGGAAATGGCGCCGTGGCTGCTTCTGGGGCTGATTTTTGCCGGTTTGCTCAAAGTCTATTTTCCTCAAAAACACATCGATAAGTATTTGGGAAAATCTACTTTTAAATCATCGGTCAATGCTTCTTTATTGGGAATTCCGATGCCCTTGTGTTCCTGCGGGGTTATCCCAACGGGGATTTCATTTTTTAAAAATGGTGCATCAAAAGGAGCCACCAATTCGTTTCTGATTTCTACGCCACAAACCGGTGTCGATTCCATATTGGCCACTTATTCGATGCTGGGCTGGCCTTTTGCGCTGTTACGGCCGATTGTGGCTTTTGTAACCGGAGTTGGCGGCGGAGCGTTAACCAATTGGTTGATAAAAGAAAAACCGGTTTCAAAATCAACTTATTCCGGTTTTCGTATTGATGCCGGTAAACTTGCGACTACCTCCAATAGCGGCGATGCCGCTTTCGAAACTAATGAATCGCGGATGGTTGACAAACGTCATTCACTGGTTCGTGCTGCCGACTATGCTTTTGTTGAATTGTTGCAAGACATCGCAAAGTGGCTCATCCTTGGCTTTTTTGTGGCAGCTTTAATTTCGGTAGCCTTGCCCGACGATTTTTTCAGCTCGTTCCAGGGGCTTGGGCTTCTCGAAATATTGGTTGTTTTGGCGGCGTCGGTGCCAATTTATGTTTGCGCCACCGGATCCATTCCCATAGCTGCCGTGTTGTTGATGAAAGGCGTTTCTCCCGGTGCGGCTTTGGTTTTCCTAATGGCCGGGCCGGCCACCAACGTGGCAACAATGACCGTTCTTGGTAAAACAATGGGCAAAAAGTCGCTGATGATTTATCTATCCGCAATTGTTGGCGGCGCAATAGCTTTTGGGATGCTGACCAACTGGTTGATTCCGGCCGATTGGATTTTAAGCAAAGTAATGCACATTCACGGCGATGGTGCCGACCACCAAATGTTGCCAAAATGGTTGGAACTCGGTTCGGCCCTGCTCCTGGTTTTTTCGATTGTTGGTGGATATTTTTATTCAAAATTCATAAAGAAAGAAAAGATGAAAAAAGCGGAAGGAATTACGGTAACTGTGAAAGGCATGACCTGCTCGCACTGCGAGGCGAACGTGAAAAAAAACCTAGAGATATTAAAAGGGATCGATCAGGTTGTTGCCGATAATTCTTCCGATACCGTAAAAATTTCGGGTACAAAAATTAATCTCAAAAAGGTAAAGGAAACCGTCAACGGATTGGGGTATGAATTCGTGGAAGGATAAAGTGTTTTGTTGTCGCATTTGTTAACAAATGTTTGTATTTTTGATAAGTGTTAAAAAAAAATCAAAATGAAATCAATACAAACAACGTTAAAATCCCTCGCGCTTTTGTTGGTAGCCACAGTGTTCATCCACTGTTCAAGCTCGACTAATAAGCAAAAGAATAAAAAAATCCTTCCTGAAGAGGAAATTCAAATTATTGACGAAAACTCACTTTTCGACGGTAAAACCCTGGAGGGTTGGGAAATTACTGAATTCGGTCCCCAGGGACCGGTTTTGGTTTCCGGTGGGAAAATTATTTTGAATTACGGCGACGGCTGCACCGGAGTAACCTGGACTAAGGATTTTCCAAAAATGGATTACGAAGTTTCATTAGAAGCAAGAAAAGTCTCGGGAAACGATTTCTTTTGCGGGATGACATTTCCGGTGAATAAGGAGTTTTGCAGTTTAATTGTTGGCGGTTGGGGCGGCCCCGTGGTTGGTTTGAGCAACATAGACGGAATGGATGCTGCCAACAACCAAACCAAAATTTTAAAAAGGTTTGACAAAGATGTTTGGTATGCGATTAAACTAAAAGTCAGCCTGCAAAAAATTGAAGCATGGGTTGACGGTGAAAAGCTGGTTGATTTTGAATATGAAGGACATAAATTAAGCACCCGCCCCGAAGTTGACCGGTCCAAACCCTTTGGTATTTGCAGTTGGAACACCACCTCCGAATTGCGAAATATCCGATTGGAAAAATTATAGTTTTTTTAGTTCATTGTATGACTTCCCGTCATGCTATGAATTTTTCACTTCCTTTTTTTCTTTTTTTTCTTCGCCAAATATTCCTGTTGTTCTTTTTCGTTTTCCCGCATCAGCCTCTTCCAGTTGAAATCGGTATCTTTGGTAAAATCGAGCGTTTCGCGGTAAGCATTTTTATCGATTTCCAATACCATAATGTCCTTTTCGAGAAAGGTTTCTATTTCATGTAGAATGTCCTTTTCTTCGCTGCTGCAAAACGAAACCGCCTGGCCTTTTTTGGATCCACGCCCGGTGCGCCCAACACGGTGCACGTAGTTTTCGGGCACTTCAGGCAAATCGTAATTCACTACGAAATCAACATTTGGAATGTCAATCCCGCGGGCGCTCACATCGGTGGCAATCAATAGCCTTAAATTACCGGCTTTAAATTGGTCAAGCACCGTGCTTCGTTCTTGCTGATCTTTATCGCTGTGGATGGTTTCTCCCATGATTTCCACTCGTTCCATTGCTTTTTTTACCCGCTCAGCACGCACTTTGGTCCGCACGAAAACCAGGATTTTGCTCTCCGGGTTTTCCCCGACCAATCGTTCTAAAAAAGCCCGCTTGTCGTCCATTTCAATAAAAGCTACCGAATGTTCGATGTTTTTAGCCACAGGATTTTTTGGCGAAATCTGAATGCGAATAGGTTTGCTGACTAAGGAATAGGCCAGTTTTTTTATTTTGGGGCTGATGGTTGCCGAAAAAAACAAGGTTTGTCGCTTCGGCGGGAGGAAACGCATCAAATCGTTAATATCTTTTATAAACCCAAGATCGAGCATATGGTCCGCTTCGTCAAGGATGAGGATTTCAATGCGGTTTAACTTTAGATGGCCCTGGCTAACCAAGTCAAACATCCGCCCCGGGGTGGCGATCAAAATGTCAACACCTTTTTGTAGCATTTCGATTTGAGGTGCCTGTTCCACACCACCAAAAATGGAAATCGCTTTAACGCCCGTTTTATGTGCTATGGAGTTGAATACCTCGTTGATCTGCAAAGCCAACTCGTGTGTCGGGACCATTACAAGGCATTTTATGCCTCCGGTTGGATGGAATTTTTTGGCCGTTTGTATTTTATAAATTACCGGAATGGCAAATGCGGCAGTTTTCCCCGTTCCGGTTTGTGCAATCGCCAATACGTCTTCCCCTTTCAAAACTGGTGGAATGGCTTTAAACTGAATATCAGTAGGCCGTTTAAACCCCAGTTTTTCGATGTTCTTTTTTATTTCGGAAGAGATGGAATAGTCATCAAATTTCATTTTGTTTTGTTTTCAGAGGTGCAAAGATAGTGGAAAAGATGGGAGACAGAAAACAACCAGCAACCAGCAACGAGCAACCAGCAACCAGCAACCAGCAACGAGCAACCAGTGTTAGAATGCTGGATAATACGGATGAAAAAACACCAATATCTGCCACTCCACAGAATCCAACCTTTTTAAAACAATCCCCCCTGCCTGCTCTCAAAGTTATCGAAAAAGACTATTTTTGAAAGAAATAATACACGATTAATAATGCCATTTCATGCCATCCGAAAGCAACAACGAAAAATATAAAACCCAAATAGCGGAACTCGAAAAACAACTTTCGGAGCAAAAGTTTGAGTTAGAAGATGCCCGCGCTTTATTAAAGGAAGAGCAGCGCCAGCGGCAGTTTTACCAATCGATTGCCGATTTCACCTTTGGTTGGGAACTTTGGTTTGATCCCAATGGGGTGATAAAATACTGCTCTCCTTCCTGTTTCGATTTAACGGGTTACACGGCCAACCAAATTGTGAAGTGCGACGGAATCGACCAACTCCTTGTTTACGAACCCGACCGGACAAAATACAGCGAGTTTTTGTTGCGCTCGTTGGATCATCTCGTGGTTAACCAATTGCTCGATTTTCGGATTCTGACACGCACAAAACAACTTCGATGGTGCATGATGAACGTTCGGGGTGTTTATGATAAACTCGGAAAATACCTTGGTGTGAGGGCATCAATTCAAGATATTACCCGCTTGAAACGCGCTATGGGGCACATCCAAGAAATGGAGGCTTCGAGAGAAATTGAAAACCGGGCCAAGCAAAGGCTGCATAGTGAGTTGAGCAGCAAAGACCGTGAACTGGTTTCGTTCCTTTTGCAACTTTCTCAAAAAAACGAACTCCTCACAAAAATTTCAAATCAATTGAAAATGTTGGTTCCCGATCGTCCCGAAAAAGATTCAAAGGATCTGATGCAGTTGCTTGAACTGGTGGAGAGTAAATCGGACTTGCTTTTGGATTGGGGCATGATTGAAAACCAAATAGAAAGAATCCATCCGGGATTTATGAACCGGCTGCAATCAAAGCATCCGGTTATTTCTGCAAAAGATAAAAAATTGAGTGCTTATTTACGACTTGGGCTTTCCAATAAGGAAATCTCCGGTTTGCTGAATATCACCCCTAAAAGTGTAGAAATAGCCCGTGTCCGTTTGCGGAAAAAACTGAAACTCACCCCGAAAATCCGGCTTGCGAATTATCTTTCACAACTCTGAAATTAGGTTATATAGGATTAATTGTAAAAATATGTTAGGTTTTATACTCTTATAATCGATTGTATCAGATGCGATATAAATTTATATGTTAGGTATTTTAACTTTACTGTTATTGTTTTGTAGGGTTCTTTGTTAGGAATGGATTTTTATTTTGCCTTATATTTGGGAAAATTAATTCATCAGATTTATGATTCAAACCAATAATGCGGACTACCGCAATTTGTTCGACGATGAAATCGGGCAATTGATCCATCAGGGTTGCTTTTCAACCGACTGGGGTTTGGTAAAAGTTTCCCACGATTTTAATCCTTCCAACATCGAAAACTGTAAGTTCAGCGGTCACATCCGAATCAATAGCTTTAATGGAACCGTCAACCTGGTTGGCGGCATTACCTTTAAAACCGGCATTTATAACGCGTGGCTCCACAATTGCGAAATCGGGCGAAACGCGCTTATTCACAACGTTAGAAGCTACATTGCCAACTATATTATCGAAGAAGGGGTTATTATTCACAACATCACCACCCTTGCGGTAGATGGTGAAACTTCATTTGGTAATGGCGTTTTGGTGGAAGCCATTAACGAGGGCGGCGGCCGCGAAATACCCATTTATGATTATTTGTCCACCCACGTTGCGTATATCATGTGTTTATACCGTCATCGGCCAAAACTAGTTCATGCGCTGAAGAGTATGGTATCTGAATATGCAGGTTTTGTGAAAAGCAAAATGGGAGTCATAGGCGCCAATTCAAAAATACTTAATTGCAATACTTTGCTAAATGTGAAAACCGGTGCTGCTACGACTATCGATGGGGCAACAAAGCTTAAAAACGGAAGTATCAACAGCAATTACGAAGCACCGGTTTTAATTGGAGAAGGGGTGATTATGGAAAATTTCATTGTCAGCTCGGGTGCACGAATTACCGATGCCACTTTGGTTTCAAAATGTTTTATCGGGCAGGGCTGTATCTTAGACAAACATTATTCGGCTGTAAATTCACTGTTTTTTGCCAATTGCCAAGGTTTTCATGGCGAGGCCTGTTCCATTTTTGCCGGCCCCTACACCGTAACCCACCATAAATCGACTTTGCTGATTGCCGGAATGTTTTCCTTTTTGAATGCCGGGAGCGGTTCTAACCAAAGCAATCATATGTATAAACTGGGCCCTATCCATCAGGGAATCATGGAGCGCGGGAGCAAAACCACCAGCGAATCGTATTTGGTATGGCCTTCGCGCATTGGGGCGTTTTCGCTCGTTATGGGCAGGCATTACAAACACTGCGACACCACCGATTTTCCGTTTTCCTATTTAATTGAAAGCAACGACGAAAGCATTCTGGTTCCTGCCGCCAACCTGAAAAGCATTGGCACCATACGCGACACCCAAAAATGGCCGGGCCGCGACCTGCGAACCGACTCCAACTTGCTCGACCTTATCAATTTCAATCTGTTGAGCCCTTATACCGTACAAAAAATGCTAAACGGAAGGGAGAAGCTGATGGCCATTCGTCATATTTCGGGCGAAGAAGCATCAGTGTATAGTTTAGATAAAATGAAAATCGAAAAACGTGCACTTGACAGGGGAATTGAGCTCTATGAAATGGCAATATGGAAATTCCTTGGGAACTCGCTTATTAGCCGACTACACCACACGCAAATAAACAGCACCATGGATATTCGTGAGGCACTCCGGCCCGGCACGGCTATGGGCAAAGACTATTGGGTAGATCTTTCCGGTATGATTTGTCCGTTCGAAGCACTCGACCAGTTGCTTGTGTCCATCGAAAACGGTGAAGTCGCATCGCTCGAAGAGGTAAATGCAGCATTAGCTGTGCTGCATAAAAATTATTACAATTATGAATGGACTTGGGCCGCTGGTGCCATTGAAAAATTTTATGGCAAGTCCGTCGATGATTTTATTGCCTCCGACATCATTTTCATTGTGGAAAAGTGGAAGAGAAGCGTTATGGAAATTGATCACTGCCTGTATGAAGATGCGAAAAAGGAATTCTCGATGAGCAAAATGACCGGTTTTGGAGTAGATGGCACAAACGGCGCGCGCGAAGAAGACTTTGCCCAGGTGAGGGGCGAGTTCGAAAGCAATAAAACCGTTATAGCTATTAACCTGCACATCGCCAAAAAAGAAAAACTCGGCAACGAAATCATCGAATTAATGACCAAAATGTTACAACTCCAAGCGGTTTGAACAAATCTTTTGCCCGGAAAACGCGAAACTTGACAGCTCTGAACTCGAAACTTTAAACTCAAATTATGTGCGGAATAATAGGATACATAGGAGAAAAAGAAGCCTTCCCGATTTTAATAAAAGGACTGAAATGGTTGGAATACCGTGGTTACGATTCTTCGGGGGTTGCCATTTTGAACGGCAGTTTAAACGTATTTAAAAAGAAGGGCAAAGTGGAAGAAATGGAAAATTTTGCTTTAACCCAAAACCACGCGGGCAACATCGGGATAGGGCATACCCGCTGGGCCACCCACGGTGAGCCAAACGACGAAAATGCTCATCCGCACCTTTCTATGAAAGGAATATTTACTGTTGTCCACAACGGCATCATCGAAAATTATGCGGAGTTGAAGAAAGATTTGGTTAAGCACAATTATACTTTTCAAAGCGAAACCGATACGGAAGTTTTAGCCAATTTAATTGAGTATTTCTACCGACAAAGCTCAGAAATAAATGCTGAAATGGCTGTGCAACTTGCTTTGTCGAAAGTAGTGGGGGCATATGGAATTGCGGTTTTGTGCAGTGCCGAAAAAAATAAAATTGTAGCGGCGCGAAAGGGTAGCCCCTTGGTGGTGGGCTTAGGAAATAGCGAATATTTTATCGCCAGCGATGCCGCCCCCATTGCCGAATTCACGGATCAGGTGGTGTATTTAAACGACGAAGACATCGCTATCATTCAAAAAGACAGTTTCACGTTAAAAAATGTACAAAACAATCCGGTTTCGCTCAAAATCAGCAAGCTCGGTTTAGAAATCGGTAAGCTCGGAAAGGGTGATTTTGAGCATTTTATGCTAAAAGAAATTTTTGAGCAACCCAAAACCATCGAAGAAACTTTTCGAGGGCGTTTGATTCCGGATCGCTCGGAAATCGTTCTTGGCGGTTTGTTGAATGTATTTCCAAAAATAATGGAAGCTGAACGGATAATTATTATCGGTTGCGGCACCTCGTGGCATGCGGCGCTAATCGGCGAATATTTGTTGGAAGAATATGCACGGGTTCCCGTTGAGGTGGAGTATGCCTCCGAATTCCGTTATCGTAAACCGGTTGTCAGTAAAAAAGATGTGGTGATTTTAATCAGCCAAAGTGGCGAAACCGCCGATACGCTGGCCGCTCTTCATTTGGCAAAAGAAAAAGGGGCAACGGTGCTGGGAATATGTAATGTGGTAGGTTCAACTCTTTCACGCGAAACCGAAGCAGGGGTTTATACCCATGCCGGCATTGAAATTGGCGTGGCGTCAACGAAGGCGTTTACGGCACAAGTTACCGTTCTCACCCTGTTGGCGTTGAAATTGGCACGTGCAAAAAACACCATCGCGGCCGTCGAATATGAAGCTCTGGTAAAGGATTTAGCTGCGATTCCAGAAAAGGGCCGCCTAATCCTTCAAAACAACGAGAAAATTAGGTTGATTGCCGAAAAATACCAAAGCGCCATCAACGCATTGTATTTAGGGCGCGGCTATCTTTTCCCGGTGGCCTTGGAAGGTGCGTTGAAGCTGAAGGAAATCTCCTACATTCATGCCGAAGGATATGCGGCGGGCGAAATGAAACATGGTCCGATTGCGTTGGTTGACGATAACCTGCCCGTTATTGTCATCGCTCCAAAAGACGATTATTACGAGAAGATAGTGAGCAACATTCAGGAAGTGAAAGCCCGGAAAGGAAATGTGATCGCCATTGTTACCGAAGGCGACAAAGGATTGATAGAGATGGTGAACGACGTGATTGAAATCCCCGGCTCATATCCGGCCCTGGCGCCTTTGTTAACCGTTTTGCCCTTGCAACTATTAGCATACCACATTGCTTTGCTCAAAGGTTGCAACGTGGACCAACCCCGGAATTTGGCGAAAAGTGTTACTGTGGAATAATTTATCATAATGATGTTTTTTTACCAAACCTTTACCATAAAACATAAATCCATATATTTGCGCAAAATTAAAATGTAAAGTATGAAAGCATACGTATTTCCCGGTCAGGGGGCGCAGTATCCCGGAATGGGAAAAGATTTATATGAGAATTCTACCGAAGCCAAGGTTTTGTTCGATAAAGCAAATGATATATTGGGTTTCGACATCACAAAAATAATGTTTGAAGGGACCATTAATGATTTGAAGGAAACGAAAGTTACCCAACCTGCCATTTTCCTACATTCGGTGTTGTTGGCAAAAACGGTCAAAGATTTTGCGCCCGATATGGTTGCCGGCCATTCCCTTGGCGAGTTTTCGGCTTTAGTGGCCAACGGGGCGTTGACTTTTGAAGACGGTTTGAAATTGGTGTACCAACGTGCGCTCGCCATGCAAAAAGCATGTGATGCGGAACCTTCGACCATGGCGGCTATTGTAGGATTGGACGACCATATTGTGGAAGAGGTTTGTGCTGGAATAGAGGATATCGTTGTCCCTGCAAATTATAATTGCCCGGGGCAGTTGGTCATTTCAGGTTCCATTTCCGGAATCGACAAAGCCTGTGAAATACTCACCAAAAAAGGCGCAAAACGTGCCTTGAAGCTGGTTGTTGGCGGTGCTTTTCATTCTCCCTTGATGGAGCCTGCCCGTGAAGAATTGGCGGCTGCAATCGAGGCAACCACCTTCAGCAAACCGGTTTGCCCGGTATATCAAAATGCGAATGCACAGCCTGTTTCCGATCCGGGGGAGATTAAACAAAATCTGATTGCCCAACTAACGGTGCCGGTGAAATGGACGCAAACCGTGCAAAATATGATTGCAGATGGTGCAACTTCTTTCACCGAAATCGGACCGGGTAAAGTGCTGCAAGGCTTAGTGAAAAGAGTGGATAAAAATATGGAAACTTTAGGTATCAACAGTTATGCGGAAGCTTAAGAAATGTGCGATGTGAAAAACCCCGGAAGATTTTCTTCCGGGGTTTTTTATGCCATTATTTCTTTCTTTTGTAACAAGCGGTAAATGGTCGATTTGCCAATTCCCAGTTTTGATGCCACCAACCTGACGTTTTGGTTATATTTGTTCAGGAAATGTTTAATAATGTCGTGGGTGTAATCTTCCAGCGTTTTTTCATTGGCCAATAGGTTCTCCACGCTATCGTCAACGTTCATGTTTAAATGATTGGCTTTTATAACGTTGCGGTTGCTCATCACACATGCCAGTTCCATTACAGCTTTAAGCTCCCTGATGTTTCCAGGATAGTGATACGATAACAATAGCTTTTTCGCGTCGTCCGAAATATCCTTAGGTTCCATTTCATTTTCGATACAAAAATCGTTAACAAAATGTTTTGCCAGTAAAATAATATCGTTACCCCGTTCGCGCAAGGGAGGAAGCTCAATAGGCAAGCCTAACAGGCGGTAGTAGAAGTCTTTTCTGAATTTGCCTTCAGTGATGAGGTTGGCGAGGTTTTTATGGGTTGCAGTAATGATGCGCACATCTAAAGGTATAATTTCCGAACCGCCTAAGCGTACCAGTTCGCGCTCCTGGATCACGCGCAACAATTTGGCCTGAAGGCTAACGTCTAAATCAGCAATTTCGTCTAAAAACAATGTCCCCGAGTTGGCCTGTTCAAATTTTCCGATTTTTCTTCCATCAGCACCGGTGAAAGCACCTTTCTCATGGCCAAAAAGCTCACTTTCGATCAAACCCTCCGGTATGGCCGAAACGTTGACCGCGATAAACGGTTTGTTGTTTCGCTTCGAATTGTAGTGAATACCTTGGGCAACAAGTTCTTTGCCCGTGCCGGTTTCGCCCGAAATAGAAACCGATATTTGCGTCTGAGAAGCTTTTTCCATCAAATCAAAAACCTGATCGATTTCGCGACTGTTCCCTTTCATCAGTTTTCTGAAATTGAACTTTTCTTTTACCGCGTCTTTCAAAAGTTCATTTTCGCTCCGTAATTCATCGGTGCGATAAATGTTTTTGAGGATATTGCTCAACTTATCACGGGTGTCCGGAGCTTTCATAATGTAGTCGTAGGCTCCGTTTTTCATCAGATCGATGGCCGTGGTGATGTTTTCCTGTGCGGATATGACGATTACATTCGTTTCGGGAATCCTTTTCTGTATCCTTTTCAGTACCTCGTGACCCGTCATGTCGGGCAAAGTATAGTCAAGTGTCACCACATCGGGCTTGTCTATAATGTTGGCCAGAAAATCGCGGCCATTATGAAATACTCTTACCTGGTAGCCATCGTCCGTCAACTGTTTTTTTAAAATTTGGGCATAAAGAACGTTGTCTTCCACAACATATACCTTGTACTGTTTATTAATTTTATGATTGGGTCCCATAGTCGTAAATGTTTTGCGTCGATTGATTTAATGTGAACAAATATTCGGGATGAAAGTAGAAAAATTATTTGAATTAATTCCCCTATTGAGACAACATTTTGTTTTTTGGGACTAATTTGCAAGAAATATCCCTAAAGCCAAAGAATTTTTTCATTTTTGGGTTTCCAATGAAATCACAAAAAAAGTAGAATGAAGTATAAAGCATTCCATAGGTTGTCGTACGGATTATATTTAATCGCCACCGAATTGAACGGGAAAAAATTGGGTTACATCGGCAATACCGTCTTTCAGGTAACCAGTAGCCCCGCGCAAATTGCAGTGAGCAGCCATAAAAACAACTTTACGACCGATAAAATAATTCAAAGCGGAAAATTTTCCATTTCGGTTTTGCAGAAAGAAGCGGATACCTCCATAATTGGCGAGTTTGGTTTTATGTCGGGCGCAGAAATCAACAAATTCCGAAACATTGAAACAAAAACATCGATAACCGGCGCACCGATTATCCTTACTTCATCGATCGCCTGGTTCGATTGTAAAGTGGTGAGCAGCGTTGATGTCGGATCGCATATGCTAATTATAGGTGAAGTGCTCGACAGCGATGTTATTTCAGGAGAAGAGCCACTCACGTATGAGTATTACCGCGAGAAATATAAAATGCTGGCACCCAAAAATGCTCCAACTTATATCGAAAAGGAAAAGCTTGACAGCGAAGTTGTTCCCGAAGCTGAACCAAAAATTGAAAAAAGCCCAACTCCGGAAAACAAATCTGCCGGCGAGGAGCCAAGCCCCTATATTTGCACCATATGCGGATACATTTATAATCCGGAAGAAGGTGATCCTGCAGTTGGTGTTCCCCCCGGAACTTCTTTCGAAGATTTACCGGAAGATTATAAATGCCCGATTTGCAACGCCGGAAAAGAATATTTTCGAAGGGTTTGAGTGTTAATCGACTATTTTATAGGCTATTACCCGGTTATCGAAGAAAGTAGGGACCAACAGCAAATTGAGCTTTAACACAAAGTCGATATCGGCCGTATTGATTTTTTCCTCGCTTGTGTCTAATAATTTAATCGATTTGCCATTTTTGTGGATAAATATCCGTCCCGGCCAGTTGGAATAAACGAAGTTGCCATCGTTGTCTTTCTCCAGTCCGTCCACCCCCCCGGCATCTTCAATCAGCAGTTCCACTTTTTGCGTGAGCACGTCAATCTCGTAAATATTTTTGTCGCCCACTAATAATTTTCCCTTTTCGGCCATCAAGCCATTAGGCGTTTCTAAGGGTTTTCCTTCGAACCAAACTTTAAATTCATTTTGGTGCAATGCATGGATTTTTGCGGTGCGCGTATCCGAAACGAACACCATACCATTGGAGCAAACCGTTACATCGTTCAGGAAAACCGCTCCGGGAGCATCATACTTTTTGAGGATTTTTCCTTTTTCGATGTCAATTTCCACCAGTTGATCAATATCGGCAACGTATAATTTTCCCTTATCGATTGCCAGGCCTTTTGGTGCATTCAGCTTTTTTATCCATTCCAGGTTTTTTAAGCTGCCATCGGGATTCAAAACGGTAATAAATCCGTTCCCGTCTTTCTCTGATGAATCGCCATTAATGTTGGATACATAAATAACGTCGCGGTCCGTGTCATAAATTACGGATTCCGGGGCTTTTAGGGCTGCTGTGCTTTCCCACACTTTTTCCAGTTTTTGGGCACTTGAGAAATTTGATGCGCCAATCATCAACACGAATAGAAAAGTTAAAATTGTTTTCATACTTTTAGTTTTTAATTATACTATTATTATACCTTTTGTATTTTGTAACAATCAAAATGCAACTTTGGATCATTAAAACGAAAAATTACGACAAAATGAGCAGAATCTTACTATCTATCGCCTTTTTTATTCTTGCCCAGTGCGCTTTTAGTCAAACAACCCATACTCAACGCTTTTATGTGGGAACTTTTACATCCGAATCATCGCCGGGAATTTACCTGTGCGAGTTCAATCCTGAAACGGAAAGTATTATTAAACTAAAATCATTTTATGGGATTGATAATCCTTCGTTCTTAAAAATCTCGCCCAATAGAGAGTTTTTATATGCGGTGTCACGCCCTGCAGTTCAAGTGGAAGAGTCGGGCGGATATGTTGTTGCCTATAAAATCAACCAGGACGGCTCGTTGAAATTTCTGAACAAACAAAAATCGAATGGGGGAGACCCCTGTCATGTGGATGTTTCGGGCGACGGACGTTTTGTTGCCATTGCCACCTATAGCGGCGGAACGGTTTCTTTGTATCCCGTTTCTGATGAGGGTAAGCTACTACCTGCCGCATCGGTGATTGTAAGCGAAGGGGCAGGATTGGATAAAACACGTCAATCGAAGCCTCACGCTCACTCCATTAAATTTTCCCCATTCAGTAACCAGGTTTTTAGTGCTGATTTGGGTACCGATCAAATCGATATTTTCACCTTAAAAGAAGGAAAATTAGTACAGGAAGGACAGCAGTTTATGAAAACCGAACCGGGTGCTGGCCCGCGCCATTTCGTGTTTCACCCCGACGGACAGACGATTTATGTTATCAACGAATTGAATTCAACCCTGACATCTTTTACCTTGAAAGGTGAAAACTGGACGAAAGAGCAAACCATTTCCACCTTGCCTACTGGTTTTGAAGGTAAAAGCTATTGTGCCGATATTCATCTGTCGGCAGATGGCAGGTTTTTGTACGGCTCCAACCGGGGGCACAATTCGATTGTGGTTTTTTCGGTTGATGATAATTCGAAGAAGCTTAAAACGGTAAGCTTTGTCCCGGTGGAAGGGAACTGGCCAAGGAATTTTGGATTAACTCCCGATGGCAAATTTATGCTGGTTGCCAACGAAAGGAGCGACAACATCACGGTTTTTAAACTGAATCCTGAAACTGGCATGCCTACATTTACCGGCAACCAAATTAGTTTGCACAAACCGGTGTGTATTGAATTCTTCTAAAATTTCTAACTAAACTTTGTACTGATCAGTTTAATAAATTCCTGGCGCGTGGCCGTTTTCTGAAAAGCTCCCGTAAAATCGGAGGTGGTTGTAATGGAATGTTGCTTTTGTATGCCGCGCATTTGCATGCAGAGGTGTTGTGCTTCAATAACAACCGCCACACCAAGTGGCTTCAGGGTGTCGTGGATGCACTCTTTTATTTGCATCGTCAACCGTTCCTGAACTTGCAGCCTCCGGGCAAAAACATCCACTACCCGTGCAATCTTGCTCAATCCGGTTATTGTTCCGTTCGGTATATAGGCCACGTGTGCCTTTCCAAAAAAAGGCAACAAATGATGTTCGCACATCGAATAAATTTCAATGTCTTTCACAATCACCATTTGCCGGTAATCTTCTTTAAACATGGCCGATTTTAATATTTCTACCGGATCGGTTTGGTAACCCTGCAATAAAAATTGCATTGCTTTTGCGACCCGCTGAGGCGTTTTGTCCAAGCCTTCACGCGAAACATCTTCCCCGAGTATTTCCAATATGTTTTTGTAGTTTTTAGATAGTTCAGCCGTAGCGTTTTCGTCAAAATTGTCGATCCGCTCGTAGTTGTTCAAATTGTTAATTCCATGCAAACCCATGCTGTTTCAATTTTAAGTTGTTGCAAAGATTAACTTTTTTTATAAAAATCAGTATGAAAGTTTAGAAGGATTTAGATTTTTGAAATTTGATAAGTCATAAACAGATGAAAATATTACTAGTTGCCGCCACATGGATGGAAGTTAAAATGATAGCCGATGAGTTGGGCAAAATGGAGGAAAAAGGCCATTTGCTGAAACAATACCAATTGGGCGAAATAGAAATTGACGTTCTGATAACCGGGATAGGAACTACTTTCACTACGTTTAATTTAACGCAGATTTTATTTCAAAATCGTTATCAATCGGTAATCAATATAGGCATTGCGGGTGCCCTGAACCGCGGGCTGGCAATTGGCGAAGTGGTAAATGTGGTTTCCGAAGAATTTGCAGACTTAGGGATTGAGAAAAAGGATGAATTTCTCACTTTATTTGAGTCGGGCTTTATGGAAACCAATGAATTCCCGTTTGAAAATGCAACATTAAAAGCGACCGATTGTGCCGATTTTGGCGATTTGAAACGAGTAAAAGGCATCACCACCAATAAAAGCCACGGCAGGGAATCGAGCATTGCCGAAATCCGGAGCAAATTTCCGGCTGAAATTGAATCGATGGAAGGAGCCGCCGTTTTCTATGTTTGCACCTGCCTGGGTGTTCCTTGTTGCCAAATCAGGGCCATCTCAAATTATGTCGAACCCCGTGATTCCTCCCAATGGAACATCCCGCTTGCCCTTGAAAATTTGAAAGAATCGGTATTGAATGTTTTGAAAAAACATGCGGTGCCTGTCTTCTGATTTTACTATTTTTGGACAAAATTTGAACAATGAATTTTACGCTTGGGTTTTCAACCTGCCCTAACGATACCTTTATTTTCGATGCGATGACCCATCATAAGGTGGATACCGAAGGATTGGAATTTGATGTTTTGCTGGCCGATGTAGAAGAGCTGAACCGAAATGCCTTCGCCGGAAACATTGATATTACCAAACTTAGCTACCATGCTTATGCCTACCTCGCGGAATCATACAAATTGTTGACATCCGGAAGTGCCTTAGGGCACAAAAACGGCCCTTTGGTTATCAGCAAGCACAAAGTTTATGAGGATGAAGTGGAAGCGTTGAAAATTGCAATCCCGGGAAAACATACTACTGCTAACTTACTGTTCAGCATCGCTTTCCCTTCAGCAAAAAACAAAACGGAATATCTGTTCTCCGATATAGAAGAAGTAATTCTTTCAGGCGAAGTGGATGCCGGCGTCATTATTCACGAAAACAGGTTTACCTACCAGAAAAAAGGCTTGAAGAAAATTATGGATTTGGGCGAAGATTGGGAAGCAAAAACAAATTGCCCCATTCCATTGGGCGGAATTGTTATTCGAAGAACAATGGAAGAAGATGTGCAACAGAAAGTGAACCGGGTTTTAAAACGAAGTGTTGAATTCGCTCTGCAAAACCCGGCTTCCAGCAGGATTTTCGTTAAAAACCACGCCCAGGAAATGGATGATGAAGTAATTCAAAAACACATTGGACTTTATGTGAACAATTATACCGTAGAGTTGGGGAAAACCGGAGAAAGTGCGGTAAAGCAGCTATTCCAAAAAGCGGGAAAAGCAGGGATTATAGAAGCCCTTCCCAACGATATTTTTGTAGTTTGAAATAGCATGAATTTATTTTACGATCCAAAACAATAAAAGCATCAACGCAAAGTTTATACTACAAATCCATTTCTTTGGAAAACAACACTAACAATGAACTTAGCACTTAAAATATGATAGTTGTTACTGGCGCAGCGGGTTTTATCGGGAGTTATTTGGTAGGAAAGCTTAATAAATTAGGGTATTCCGACCTGATACTTGTGGATACCTTTGACGATCCGCGGAAAGACCTTAATCTCTTGCACAAAAAATACCGTAAAATAATCAACCGCGACGATTCTTTTAAGTGGCTAATAAAGCATGCCAACGAAGTGGAGTTTATATTTCACCTTGGCGCCCGCACGGATACAGTGGGACAAGAACCGGATTTGTACCAGAAACTTAATTTGATTTATTCGCAAAGGCTGTGGAATGTGTGTTCCGAAATTCAGGTGCCTTTAGTGTATGCTTCTTCGGCGGCAACCTACGGAAATGGGGAAGTGGGTTTTTCCGACTCGCATCAAAACATTTCACATTTGCGGCCACTCAATTTATACGGCTGGTCGAAGCACGATTTCGATGTCTGGGCTTTGAAACAGGTGAGAACACCTCCGTTTTGGGCAGGAATGAAATTTTTTAACGTTTATGGACCTAACGAATACCATAAAGGGCGGATGGCTTCGGTGGTGTTGCATGCCTATAAAACGATTAAGGAAAACGGGAAAATGAAGTTGTTCCGTTCGCATCATACCGACTATAAAGACGGCGAACAAAGCCGCGATTTTATTTTTGTGGAAGACATTGCCGATGTGATGCTGTATTTTATGGAAACGCAGAAAAGCACCGGAATTTACAACGTGGGTACCGGGCACGCACGCTCATTTCTCGATTTAACTAAATCGGTATTCCACAGCATGAAGCTTACGCCGAATATTTCGTTTATGGATACCCCGGTCGATTTGCGCGGGAGGTATCAATATTTTACAGAAGCCGAAATTCAAAAGCTTCGGAGTATTGGTTATACCAAAGCTTTCACCGAATTGGAACAAGGAGTGGAGCAATATGTTGGAGAATTTCTGAAAACGGAAACTTGCTTTTGACCCTGTTGAATTCCGAAATCCCATTTTTTTTAAGGTCACAGTTAAGCCAAGGCTTTCGAATGTGCGTTCACAGCGTGATCGACAAAAAGCAAAACCGAAGAGGCCAAAAAAATTCCTGCAATGCTGAGCGGTGCGTTCCCCAATTTGGAAAAAAAAGAGCCGTATCCGTCTGAGAATTTGGCCTGCAAGTTTGGCAACATTTCTGGAATAGAGTTGCCGGTTTCAATTCCTGAATTCGAAAGAAAAAATACGGTTGCTAAAAGTGCAACAAACAACACTGTAATTATCCAGAACCCTTTGCCAAGTAAACGCTCCGGTTTAATTTTTTCTAACGAATGCTGTTCCTTTACAATTCGTTCCATTACCCGGAGCGAAAAGCCTTCCGTCGGCGATTCCGGTTTAAAATCGCGGAACAAGGCCTTCAATTTACTATCTTCCAATTCGTTTTTCATATTGTGTAAATTTCTTGTTTCATCATGTCGCCCAATATTGTATATAGTTTTTTGCGTGCGCGGTGTAGTTTTACTTTTACGTTGGACTCTGAAAGCCGGGTCACTTTGCTGATTTCTTCGATTGAATGATCCTCGAAATAGTAAAGTATGATTAGCGTGTATTCGTCCTCCGGTAGTTTTTCCACTGCCAGCTTAACGCACTCTGCGCGGTTTTCTTCGGGAATACCGTCGATGTGTATTTCATCTGCCTCATCTGTAATTTGAACATCGGACGTGGAAACAAAGTGTGGCCTTTTTTTGCGCACCTCCGAAATGCAAGTGTTGTAGGTAATGCGGTACAACCACGTGGAAAACTTTGCTGTTCCTTTAAATGTACTCAACGATTTATACGCCTTTATAAAACTTTCCTGGGCCATTTCTTCAGCTTCTTCGCGGTTTTTAAGAACTTTTAATGCAATTGAAAATACGATATCCTGATACTTTTCAACCAGATAGGAAAAGTAATTGGTCTGTCCGTTGATTACTTTTTCTATATAATAGATATCGTCTTTTTTTTCCATACGACGATTTGACGTAAAAAATTGTTGTGGGTTACAATTTTTTGGATGAAAGTTGCGGCAATTTGTAACCGATCGTAACCGACCGCGTCAAAACGTCAGAAATTTGAAATAATAACCATTTAATACGTAATATCATGGAAGGAATATTTGTACCAATCGGATTTTTTCTGGCATTGTTTGCCATTCTCTACGTTTATTGGACAACTCGCACAAAAGAGCGGTTGGCTTTAGTGGAAAAAGGTTTGGATGCAGGGATTTTTAAAGGCGAAGCATCGAAATATAGTTTAATGAAATGGGGGATCTTTTTGATTTTCGTTGCATTGGGCATATTTGCCGCCTATTTTTTGTCTATGGTCATCAACGAAATCACCGCCTATTTTTCAATGATTTTGTTGCTGGGAGGAATTGGGCTGATTGTGGCCCATCTAATTACCAGTAAAATGGCAAAACGGAATAAATAAGCAAAAATTGAGTGTAAACAAAAACGGGTGAAGTTAACTTCATCCGTTTTTGTTTACACTCAATCTGTATGATAATCAATCGTTCGTTTAATTGCCTCTTTGCAAACCGGGCAAAATTCGCCGGCTTCGTTGCTTTTCATGCGGCAGTCGATGTAGGGGCTGTAAATGCCTTTGCTCGTGTAGCCGCCGCCCTCATAAACCCCGACTGTTCTATTAAATGCCGGTTTTCGAGGTGTTGGCACCGGCACCGAATCGGCAACCATAGCTTTCCATTTTGAATTGAAATCGACCAGGGTGGTGATATTCGGCTCCCAGGGTTCGACTTCCAAATTGTAAAAATCTTCATATGCCACGTCCGACGTATAATATTCATCGGCCAAACCGGCCAAACCATGACCAAATTCATGCACAAATACTTCTTGGGTGAGCGAGTTGTCCGCAGTACAGATGGACAAAAAATTATAAAATCCGCCTCCGCCGTAGCGCTCAGAATTCACTAAAACATAAATGTGGTCGTAAGGCACAACTGCTGCCGCATCGTAAATGCTTTTCATGTCGGATGTGGTTAAATACCTCGAAACGTTAAAAGTGTAGAACGTGGAGTTAAAAACGGTGTTTTTATATATGTTTTCACCCGGGACATCAGTTCCAGATTCCAAAGAAGGAGTATGGATTGCCGTTACGTTGAATTTTTCTTTTTCCGATTTAAAGGGTTCTTCGTTAAACAAATAGCCGGTAACCCGCCGGGCATCTTCCACAAATTTTTCCATTTCGGCGGCGGTATAACCCTCGGCGAGAATTACCAAATCCACCTTTTGGTCCGGTTTTCCGTTGTCGGTTATTTTAGTTGTTTCAAACTGAAATGGTTGTTCTTTCAGAATAAAATAATCGTCGGGATTAATTTCTGTTTTATAGACGGTTTGGAAACTTCCGTCCCATTGCCGCATATCAATTTCCAGCCTTACTTTATTTTTAGGAAAGGGAAAAATGGCCGCCTGATAAAACGTCCTGTCCATGGATTTTGCTTCTGCCGTTGTTTGCCATTCCTGAAAGAGTGTGCTAAATCCTTTGGAAAAAATCAGGCTGTCTGATTTTGAATCGAAAATCCGAAAACGGTAGGTTCCGGAGTTAAAATCATCGCTTAGGTTCTTTTTGCTTCCGCCCCAAAAAGGCTCTTCTTTTATTTGTTGAGGGAAAACTTTGACTTCGTCTTTGTTGCCACCCAGCAAAAAATCGAATCGCATAGATTTGTTTTCAAAATGATGGTTAAAATCAGTCTGAGAAAGCGAAATCGCGGGCAATAATAGTAAAATGAGGAAAATCTTCAGGTTCATTTCGAAAGCATTTGTTATTTTTGAGCGAAAGTTACAATTATTAGTAAATACAGTATGAACATTCTTTTTAAATTTTTAGTGAAATATATTCGCGGAATTGCTTTCCCCGAAATATTGGTCAAGCCTATAGCGGCCCTCATATGCATTCTTCTTATTATTTTTATTGCATGGCTGGCTCATTTTTTAACCCGCCGGATTTTGGTAGCTGTTATTTCAAAAATTGCCAAACGTACCAAAACAACCTGGGATGATATTTTATTGCGAAATAAGGTTTTTAGTGGGTTAGCTCATTTTGTTCCGGCTTTCATATTGTACTATGCAGCCGATTTTTCCTATCCCGACCTGCATCGGCCGCTGACCGAACTGAGTGACGCTGCATTAGCCACATTGTCTCAGGATTATTATTTTGAGTTGACTGCATTTCTTCTTAATATTTCCAAAATCTATTTCATAGCAGTCGTCATTTTTGTGGTCAATTCGCTGTTAAACTCCTTTCGTGAGATTTACGATACTACGGAATATTCCGTTAACCGGCCAATAAAAGGGTACATTCAGTTGTTGAAAATTCTCTTTTTTTTCCTGATGGGCATACTTGTCATTTCGATTTTGTTAGGACGTGACCCGACGGTATTGCTGGCGGGTTTAGGTGCAATGGCCGCGGTGTTGATGCTGATTTTTAAAGATACCATATTGGGATTTGTGGCTTCTATTCAACTTTCGGCAAATGAAATGGTAAAAATTGGCGACTGGATTGAAATGAAAAGCCATGGTGCCGACGGCGATGTAATCGACATCTCATTAAACACCGTTAAAGTTCAGAATTGGGATAAAACCATTTCCACTATCCCTACTTATGCCTTAGTTTCGGAGTCGTTTAATAATTGGAAGGGCATGCAGGAAGCTGGTGGAAGGCGCATTAAACGCTCGGTTTATATTGATATGAGCAGCATCCGCTTTTGTGATGAGGCCATGCTGAATCGTTTTAAACGTTTCGATCTGATACGTGATTACGTTAAAGAAAAAGAACAGGAGGTTCGCGAGTTTAATGAGAACAGAAACCTTTCCGAAGAAGACCGGATTAGCGGAAGGGGCCAAACCAATGTGGGGATTTTTAGAAAATACTTAGAGGTTTACCTGCGTCAACATCCAATGGTGAGCAAAGACCTGACTTTTCTCGTGCGTCAGCTTCAACCCACAGCAACAGGGCTACCTATAGAAATCTATGTGTTTTGCACCAGTACCGTCTGGGCGGTGTACGAAGGCGTGCAATCTGATATTTTCGATCATGTTTTTGCCGTCATTCCTGAATTCGAATTGAAAGTTTTTCAGCAACCTTCGGGGGCTGATATTTTGAATCTCGTGCAAAAAGCATAATTCGAAACGATACTCGCTAATGGAGTTTAATTACAGTCTATAATCAATTGGCCTCTTCTTGGAGGTTTTAATTATAATTTATAGTTTTTTCATACTTTTGCATAGTAATTTGAAAGAAATGAATAGGAAAGATTATTTAGAGCAAGCTGCCGAAATAGACACGTTAGATGAAAAAATCCTGAAGTTAATAACTAAAAATGCAAGGATTCCCTTTCTGGAAGTTGCACGTGAATGTGGTGTCTCAGGGGCAGCCATTCATCAACGGGTTCAAAGGCTTTTGAATGTTGGGGTAATCACAGGTAGCGAATTCATCGTAAATCCGCTAAAGTTAGGCTACAACACTTGTGCCTATATGGGCCTTTACTTAGATAAGGCCAAGTCGCACAAACAAGTAGTGGCCGCCTTGCGCAACATTCCCGAAGTCATTGAATGTCACTATACAACAGGACAGTATGCGATTTTTATTAAAATCCAGACAAAAAATAACCGACATTTAAAACAAATTATCGACGAAGAGTTGCAGGAGATTGAAGGCATCGCCAGCACCGAAACCTTTATTTCACTTGAGTTGGATTTTAAACGGCAAATTCCGATTAAATAGCAATTTAACGGCCGACAAATAGGTATTGCTTTTTTGTTGGCAGCTTATTCCTCTTTGTAAATAAAATTATATGATTCGTTGTGCTGACTAATGTCGAGCCCAATACTTTCGCCAAGTGGCGAAATGCGCATGGGTACTACTATGTCCGTAATTTTATACAAAAGTAGTGAGCCCCCGAATGTAAAGCCTCCCACAATAAACAAAGCTAATAGATGAAATAAGAATGTGGTGGTTTCACCATGTATTAAACCCACGCCATGTGCAAAAACAGATGTTGATAACATACCAACTATCCCACCCATGCCATGCGCCGGAAAAACATCCAAGGTATCGTCTATAGCCCACTTTGTTCTTAGGGCAATGGCAAAATTGCTGACTATTGCGGCGAGGACTCCGATGAATATAGCTGATCCTACATCCACGTAACCTGCAGCAGGAGTTATGGCAACCAAACCAACCACCAAGCCAACGGAAGCCCCCACAGCGGAAGGTTTTTTCCCTTTTGCAGCATCATAAAAAATCCAGGTCAACATGGCTGCTGCCGATGCCGTATTTGTGTTGACCAGGGCAGAAGCTGCTAAGGCGTTGGCCGCCAGCGCCGATCCGGCGTTGAAGCCAAACCATCCAAACCAGAGCATCCCGGCACCCAATAAAACATACGGTATGTTAGCTGGCCTGAATTCTGTGCCGGCATCTTTTCTTCGTCCCAAAAAAAGGGCTCCTGCCAATGCTGTAAACCCGGCTGACATGTGAACAACCGTTCCGCCGGCAAAGTCGAGCACACCCCAATTGCGTAAAAACCCGTTGGGATGCCAGGTCCAATGGGCTAAGGGGGCATAAATGAAAATCAAAAACAAACATATAAACAGCATGTAAGCCCTAAAACGCACCCGTCCGGCAAAAGAGCCGGTAATCAATGCCGGAGTAATTATGGCAAATTTCAACTGAAACATGGCAAATATTGCAAATGGAAAGGTGGGGGAAAAATCGGGGTTTGTTCCACCGCCAACCCCGTGAAACATGAAATAAGTGAAGGGGTTTCCAAAAAGGCCGTATTTCCGTGCTCCGATGCTCTCTCCGAAAGCAATGCTGAACCCAACCACTACCCATAGAACACTTACCACACCCATGGCAACAAAGCTCTGCAACATTGTTGAAATGATATTTCGCGACTGAACCATTCCGCCATAAAAAAATGCGAGCCCCGGGGTCATCAATAATACAAGTGCGGTTGCAGTAAGCATCCATGCCGTATCGCCTGGAACTAAGTTTGAATAGTCCTCAACGCCTATTCCCGAAGGGATGATAACACCTAAAAATGCCACAATCACAAGCAAGGCTAAGATTAACCACCAGCGTACCACACTTTTCATCTCATTTTTCTTTTAAGTATTTTGACTTTATGATAGTTTGTAAAACTATCTTGTGTTTACAAAATTCCATAAAAAAAATGTTATAGTAGCATAAATATATTATTCAGCTATAAAATATATCAAAAAGATAATATTTAATTGTTTATTTAAAATAATGGCCAATTATTTTGTTTTGTAATTTTGTTGTCTTTATTGTCGAAAATGTTCGTGAATTGAATTGATTTGTTTTGTTTTGTGTACTTTTATTTAAAAATTGTATGAGTATGACATTAAAAAGTAGGCTGGATGACACTGATCTGAAAATCCTGGACATCATTACCAATAATGCAAGGATTCCTTTTAAAGATGTAGCCGATGAAGTTGGTATTTCACGCGCTGCCGTTCATCAAAGGGTAAACCGGATGGTTGAACTGGAAGTTATTGTCGGTTCAGGCTATAACATCAATCCCCGGAAGGTTGACTTCAGTACCTGTTCCTATATAGGGATGTTTTTAGAAAAAGGTGGCTTGTTCTCCGAAGTTGTACAACATCTCGAAAAGATTCCCGAAATCGTGGAATGTCATTACACCACGGGGCAATATGCAATCTTTATTAAGGTGTATGCCAAAGACAACGAGCATCTAAAAGAAATATTAAGCAAACAAATCCAGAAAATACCTGGGGTTTCCAGTACCGAAACTTTTATTTCGTTGGAAGAGTCGTTCAAAAGGACCATTCAGGTTTTTGAGTAGCCCAGCCCCGCTGCCTCACTGCTTCATAAATCATTAATGCCGCTGATACCGAAACGTTCAATGATTCGATTTCACCTATAATCGGGATCTTTAATTTTTCGTGAACAAGACTTAAAATAGCGGGAGAAACTCCTGTATCCTCAGAACCTAAAACTATGGCCAAAGGAGAGAGAAGATCTCCTTCGGTAAAGAATTTATCCCCTTTTTCGGTCGCTGCAACAATACGAATTCCTGAATCGATTAAAAAGTGGATGGTTTGAACCAGGTTATTCACTTTGCATACTGGAATATGGTTGAGTGCCCCTGCCGAAGTTTTCATGGCATCGCTGCCAATCTGTGCCATTCCTTTGGCAGGAATAATAATGGCATCCACTCCCGCACACTCCGCCGTTCGTGCAATAGCCCCAAAATTTCGCACATCGGTGATTTCGTCCAATATCAAAAGCAGCGGATCTTTTCCGCTTTCGTAAATACCCGGTAAAAGTGTTTCAATGTTGGCATAATCAATTGGCGAAACAAATGCTAAAACCCCTTGATGATTTTTTCGTGTGATTCGGTTAATTTTTTCAAGCGGCACGTATTGAGTAGCTATGTTATTTTCTTTGATTAAAACATGTAGCTGCTGGAAAAGCTCATTGCTCAATCCGGTTTTAATCAATATTTTTTCAATTGTTCGTCCGTTGTTGATAGCTTCAATTATCGCACGGGTACCAAAAATATAATCCTCCTTATTCATTACCAATTTTTTTTCAGTTTCCAGTTCTCTAATTCTTTGTTTTCCGTTTCCCATTGGTGCATCAGCGTCTCCAACTCTTTTTTTATCGATTCGTAGCGATCGAAAATAGTGTGGTCCTCCAAGTTTTCGGGTGTCGATAACTCTTGGTGCAATTGGTCGCTCTGGTTTTCCAGGCGGTGGATTTCCTCCTCGGTGCTTACCACCTGCTTTTCTAACTTTGTTATGGTTTTGCTGACTTCCTTCCGTTCTTCAAAACTCAATCCCTGGCTGGAATTGTTTTTATTGAAATTATCCTTTTCTGAACCCGCTTTTTTATTTCGCGTTTCAAGTTCTTTCAACGATTCCATTTTCTTTTTTTGAAGAAAATCGTAAACTCCGCCCAAATGCTGCTTTACCTTTTTATTTCTGAATTCGTACACGCAATTTACCAGACCGTCTAAAAATTCGCGGTCGTGCGAAACCAAAAGAATGGCTCCGTTAAAATTGATCATTGCGTTTTTCAATATTTCTTTTGAACGGATATCTAAGTGGTTGGTGGGTTCGTCAAGCACCAGGAAATTTACCGGTTCCAGCATCAATCGAATCATAGCAAGCCGGGTTTTTTCGCCACCGCTCAATACTTTCACTTTTTTCGCCACATCTTCGCCTGAAAACAGAAAAGCACCCAGTATGTCCCTGATTTTTGTCCTTACATCGCCAACTGCAATTTCGTCGATTGTTTGAAGAACCGTTAATTCGTCGTTTAAAAGTTGCGCCTGGTTTTGGGCGAAATATCCTATTTTAACATTGTGCCCTAATTTTAATTCGCCCGAGTATTCCAATTCCTGCATGATAATTCGGGCTAATGTGGTTTTCCCCTCTCCGTTTCGTCCGATGAAGGCAATCTTTTCCCCACTCTCTATCGTGAGGTCAATATCGTCAAGCACTAGGTTTTTACCGTAAGATTTGCTGATGTTTTTGGCTTCTACCACCACTTTGCCCGAACGCGGTGCCGGAGGGAAACTGATTTTTAAAGCTGAATTGTCTTCTTCTTCAATTTCGATGCGGTCGATCTTGTCTAAATGTTTTATCCTCGACTGCACCTGTATCGATTTTGTTGCTTTATATCGAAACCGCTCAATAAACCGTTCAGTGTCCCCAATCATTTTTTGCTGATTCCTGAATGATGCCAGGTTAATCTCCCGTTGTTCCTTTTTCCACTCCATAAACCGGGAATAATTCATTTTTTGGTCATTGATTTTCCCCAGCGAAATCTCAATCGTCCGGTTGCAAACTGCATCAAGAAAAGCTTTGTCGTGCGAAACCAGAACAATGGCGCCTTTATAATTTTTCAGGAAATCTTCTAACCATTGAATAGATTCGATGTCGAGGTGGTTGGTTGGTTCGTCCAATAAAAATACATCGGGTTTTTTTAGCAGCAGTTTGGCCAATTCTACCCGCATTCGCCAGCCGCCGCTGAATTCGGAAGTGGGCCGGGTGAAATCTGTGCGTTCAAAGCCAAGCCCTATAAGGGTTTGTTCAAGTTCTGCCTCATAGTTTTCGCCTCCCAAAATCGAATAGCGATGATTGAGTTCGGTAATTTTGTCGAGCTTATTTAGGTATTCTGCCGAGTGATAATCTTCGTCCTCAGCGATTTCAAGGTTTAAGCGGGCTATCTTTTTTTCCAGCCCAATCAGTTCTTCAAAAGCCAACGCCGTTTCGTCTTTCAACGTCCGCTTGTCCGAAAACCTCATTTGTTGGGGCAGGTACCCAATGGTTGTATCTTTTGGTGAACCCACGTTTCCGCTTGTGGGCAGGTCAATGCCGCAAATAACTTTTAATAAGGTAGTTTTGCCCGCCCCGTTTTTACCAATAAGGCCAATCCGGTCCTTTTGGTTAATCATAAAGCTGATGTCCTTAAAAAGGTCGAATCCGCCAAAGTTTAAATTTATCCTGTCTATCGAAATCATAGTAAAATGCTAAAAGCGGGCAAAGATAATGATTAAACGTGAAAGCGATTGATTGTCAATCTTTGAAATCTGTCCATGGGATAAATTACGAATCGGGTAAAAAAAATACCCTCGCGGGTAAAAAGAAGGAAGGGGAAAGAACTACGGACGCTTTTTGAAGATGATTGATGATTTACAAACCCCTAAACACAAAACCAATCATAAATACAGAAGTTGCTTTCCCCTTTTAAGTTTTATTACAGAAATAAAACCAACCATTAAATCACTTCAAAGATAAGTTGAGGAA
The DNA here is from genome assembly GCA_964572085.1 of uncultured Maribellus sp. GTDB lineage: Bacteria > Bacteroidota > Bacteroidia > Bacteroidales > Prolixibacteraceae > Draconibacterium. The sequence goes on from CAZNEV010000025.1 coordinate 49,655, forward strand.
ATGCCATTTCAAAGATTTACAAGCCTTAAATTAAGTAAAATGCCTAAAAACCGAAGCGTTCTCCCCGGTTGGGACAAGCGGTTTTAATATGGGGCAAATGTAGAAGGATTGGGCAAAAAAAATACCCTCGCGGGCAAAAAAGAAGGAAGGGGAAAGAACTATGGACGCTTTTGAAGATGATTGATGATTTACAAACCCCTAAACACAAAACCAATCATAAATACAGAAGTTGCTTTCCCCTTTTAAGTTTTATTACAGAAATAAAACCAACCATTAAATCGATTCAAAGATACGGTAAAAAGTTTCATTCATAAAAGCACTTTTACAATTAATGTGACTTTTAGTGCCAAAAACACGTCCGTTGTCTCTAAATGGGAATTTCCTTTTTTATATGGGAACAATTGGAAGGTTTCGCACCCATGCCATCTTGTTCAAACCATTATATTTGCAGAAAAAATAAAAGTGGGAAGAAAAAGATCAAATCCTTTTTACGAAAGAATAACCATTGAGAACATTGGAGCCGAGGGGAAGGCACTGGCAAGAGTTGGTGATATGGTGGTGTTTACAAAATATGCAATTCCGGGCGATGTGGTGGACTTACAGGTTACCCGGAAAAAGAAAAAATATGCAGAAGCCGTGGTCACTAAATTTCATGAATATTCGCCGGACCGTGTGGAAGCTTTTTGCGAACACTTTGGGGTTTGCGGCGGATGTAAGTGGCAATTTTTACCCTACCAAAAGCAACTCTTTCATAAACAGAAACAAGTTGCTGACCAGTTGCAGCGAATTGGCAAAATGGAGCTTCCGGAGGTGATGCCCATTATTGGCTCCGAAAACAATACCTTCTATCGCAATAAATTGGAATTCACATTCTCCAATAAACGCTGGCTTACCCCTGGCGAAATGAATTCGGAAAATGTTGAACTGAACGCGTTAGGATTTCACATCCCCAGATTATTCGACAAAATTGTGAATATTAATAAATGCTGGCTGCAGCAGGAACCGTCCAATGCCATTCGAAATTTCATCTACCAATATGCACTCGAGAATTCGCTGTCGTTTTTCGACATCAAACAACAATCCGGTTTTTTAAGAACGTTGATTATCCGCACCAGTTCTACCGGTGAAACCATGGTCATTGTTTCGTTTTACAAAGAAAACGAAAATGCAAGGCAGGATTTATTAAAAGCAATTCAATTGAAATTTCCTGAAATCACATCCTTATTATATGTCATCAATTCAAAGGGCAACGATACGATTACCGATCAGGAAATTGTGACTTTTAACGGGCGTGATTACATTTTAGAAGAAATGGAAGGGCTGAAATTTAAAATCGGGCCAAAGAGTTTTTACCAAACCAATTCGGCGCAGGCTTACCGTTTATATGAGGTGGTTCGCAATTTTGCCCAATTGCAAGGCCATGAAACAGTGTACGATTTATATACCGGCACAGGGACCATTGCCAATTTTCTTGCAAAAAATGCACATAAAGTGGTTGGCATTGAATACGTCGCGGAAGCGATTGAAGATGCCAAACAGAATTCAATGCTAAACAATATCGACAACACGGTTTTCTTTGCAGGGGATATCAAAGAGGTTTTAAATTCTGATTTTGTAGAGCAGCAGGGAGCACCGGATTTAATTATTACCGATCCGCCACGCGCCGGAATGCACGACGACGTGATTAAATCCATCCTGGAAACAATGCCGGAAAAAATAGTATATGTGAGCTGTAATCCTGCCACTCAGGCGCGCGATTTAAGCCTACTTGACGAAGATTACAAAATTGAAAAGATACAACCGGTGGATATGTTTCCACATACGCATCACGTAGAGAATGTGGTTTTATTGACCAAAAGATAAGTTGGCATCCATTTTGCAAATTTTGGCGAGGTGAAAAATTTACACATTCCTAAATTCAATTAAGTATGAAAAAAATAGTGTTTTTAACGTTGGGCGTACTGCCCATGTTACTCGCTGCACAAAACCACTGTGATTTTTTTGAACAGCGAAAAATCCAAATTGAAAAAACGGACCTTAATACCTCGCAAAGTGACTTTGGACCTGCGTTTGTGGCAGGTGAGTTCTGGTATTCCGCATATACGGACGAAGAAATTTCCCTACTTTCGAGAGGAGAAGAGAAGGACGTTTTCTACAATTTATTCAATCTAAAAATGGATGCCGAGGGTAACGCAATTGGTGACAAGCGTTCACAATTTGATAAAATCAGCGAAGGCTACCATGCAGGACCTGTCTCATTCTGCGACAAAACGCAGGAATTGTTTGTTACACTAAGTAATTTTGAAAATCCGGACATAAAAAACAAGGTGTATCGAAAGGCTGACATTCGTTTAAAAATCATCATTGCAAAGAAAACGGGCGGAGAATGGAAACAAACGGAAGAGTTCCCTTTCAACGATCCCACTTATTCTGTTGGTCATCCGGCCATTTCAGTTACAGGGGATACGCTTATTTTTGCATCAAACAAGCCGGGTTCAGGATTTGGAGAAACTGATCTATACATATCGATAAGGAACAACGGAAAATGGGGCGAGCCAATTAACCTTGGTGCGAAAATCAATACAAAGCAGGACGAAATGTTTCCGTTCCTATTTAAAGGTTCAATGTTGTTTTATGCCAGCAATGCAGATGATGACCAAAAAGCGGACTTCGATATTTTGTATTCCTGTATCACTGGAAAGGATTTTTCGGCACCGAAACGTTTAGATGTATTGAATACTGATGAGGACGATTTTGGCCTGGTCATCCACGACAATGAAAATTTGGGCTATTTTGTTTCGCGTCGAGCCGGAGGATTGGGGGACGACGATATTTATAAAGTGCTGTTTAAAGGGGAATACAATCTCGAATTGATTGTGGCGGATAAAAAAACGGGGTCGCCTATTGCCAACCCAAAAGTTAAATTTAACGACAATGTTGCAGGAGTTGTTTCCGGCCACACAATTACCAGAGCCTTATCGGAAAATAGTACCCTTTTAGCCACTTCGGAGCTGGAAGGCTATAAGAACGCGTCAATCGGCATTTCAACGGCAAATCAGCCTTATGGTACATTCCACGATACCATTTGGGTAGAAAAGGTGACAGTGGGCCAAAAATTTGTTTTGGAAAATATCTTTTACGACTTCGATAAGTGGGATATGCTCCCCGAATCGGAAGTTGAATTGGACAAGCTGGTGAAAGTTCTAAATGAGAATCCAAGCTGGAAAGTGGAGCTGGGGTCGCACACCGATAGCCGGGGAAGCGATTCGTACAACGAAACACTGAGCCAGAAGAGATCGGGTTCGGCGGTTGGGTACATTGTTGGCAAAGGAATTTCAAAGAGCAGGATAATGGCAAAAGGTTATGGCGAAAGCCAATTGGTGAACCGCTGTGCAAACGGCGTGGAATGTTCCGATGATGAACACCGCCAAAACCGCCGTACTGAGTTTACCATTCTCGAAATGGATCGCAAATAAGTACGCAATATCAAAAAAAGCTGCACCATACGGATGCAGCTTTTTTTATGCGCTTTGGGTTCGTTTTCAGAAGCCGTTCAAGGTCATTAAAACCGTTGGCAGAAGCAGTAGGAAGCCCAGAAAGGTTAATATCAGGATGAAGGGTGCCACCCAGCGAAACCATTTTTCATAGGGTATCCGTGCAATGCCCAAAACCCCTATCAGAACGCCGGAGGTTGGTGTAATCATGTTGGTGAAACCGTCGCCCAATTGAAATGCCACAACTGTGGCCTGCCGCGAGATGCCAATCAGGTCCGAAAATTGCGACATCATGGGCATCGTCAGCGCGGCTTTTCCCGAACCGCTGGGGATGAAAACGTTCAACACCGTTTGGATCAAATACATCGCACTTATCGATCCTACTTTTCCCAAATCGGCCATCGATTCTGACAAATAATATAATATGGTGTCGATAATGTTTCCGTCTTCCAAAATCACGATGATTCCACCTGCCAAACCAACAACCAATGCGGCTGACATGATGTCTTTTGCACCATCAATAAACAACTTCGTGATTTCGTTTGGTGTTTTACCTGCCGCAACTCCTGCCGCAATTCCCAGCGCAAAAAACAAGGTGGCAATTTCCATTACATACCAGTTGTATCCCATTACGCCAACAATCAAAAAGAAAATGGTGAACCCCAGCAGATTTAAAATGAAATAATGCACTGTTTTTCGTAGGGAGAGCAATCCCGATAAAATAAATGCAACGGTGCCAACAGGTATTGCCGGAAAAACAATTTCAGTGTTTCCTATTTTCAGCAAGGAAACAGGATGAAAAACAGAGAATAATACAAGTGCTATTGAAATGATACCAAATGAAACCCATGCCCCACGTGGCACTACGAATTGAAAATCAACATTTGTTTCGTTGCTCCGATCGCGCCAATGCTGATCTTCCTGATAAACTGGCGAAGATTTCGGATTTTTGTGAATTTTGGCCGCATAGCGCAAAATAAAGGCAAATCCAACCATGTTAATGATTATCCACATGAAAATCCGGTATTCAATTCCCGAAAACAACGGAATGTTGGATAGACCCTGCGCAATGCCCACCGTGAACGGATTCAAAAATGCACCGGCAAAACCCAGCGCGGCGGCAACAAAACAAAGCGAAACGCCCACAATGGAATCGTAGCCCATAGAAATTGTCAGCGGCACAAAGATAATAGTGAATGCAATGGTTTCTTCGCTCATGCCAAAAACCGCACCGAATAAGCTGAAAATAAACATTATGCCAATCAGAATGATGTTGTTGACTCCCACCTTCCGCAGTAACTTCGACTTTTCCCAGCTCTTCGAAAACTTCAGGAAAGAATAGATGCCGATATCGATTGATTTGCTTTCATTTAAAATCCAAAACGCCCCGCCAATCATCAGAATAAATGCGATAATGTTCGCTGTATTCACAAAACCATCGAAGAACGCTGAGAAAATCTGCCACGTTTGGGGGCTGCTATCCACAAATTGGAACGAGTGATCGACAATAATTTCCCGTTCAACTCCATTTACGGTTGCGGTTTGACGGGCAAATTCGCCACCCGGTATAATCCAGGTGGAAACTGCACAAACCACCAAAAGTACAAATACAATAACATAAGTGTGCGGAACTCTTTGTAGCATTAGTTTTGATTTAAAATTTCCGAAAATAGAAAATATTGATTGGGGAGCAGTTGTTTTCCAAAATAAAAAATTAGCATAATCGGAAATTTGTACTGTCTTTTCCAAATCATTGTTGTATCTTTTATTATTCCAAAATCAAAATTCATGAAAATATTATTGGAGAACATCAAGGAGTTGGTGCAGGTGATAAACGAACCGCTGCTTTTCCGGGCGGGCTCTGAAATGGCAACCGTTTCAACCATTAAAAATGCTTTTCTTATCATCCGCGATGAAGTAATTGAGGAGTTGGGCCGGATGGATCAATTAAAAGATAAATATCTTGACGATGATCTGCTTATCGAAATAGATTGCTCCAATCGTCTGGTCTATCCAAGTTTTTGTGATCCGCACACCCATGTGGTTTTTCCCCATCCTTGTGAAGCAGAGTTTGAGAAACGCATATCGGGATTAAACGGGACAAAATATTCCGAAAATATTTTGAAGGTTTCCAAGCAACTTCGGGAAATGTCTGAAGATGAGTTGTTCCGTGTTGCATTGGAACGCATAGTGGAAATGATGAAACAGGGAACCGGTGCCGTTGAAATAAAAAGCGGCTTTGGTCTGGATCCGGAATCGGAGCTGAAAATGCTGCGGGTTGTGCGCTTATTAAAAGATACTGCTCCAATTTGCGTCCGTTCCACTTTTTTTGGTGCTCATGCGGTGCCCGAAGCTTTTCGCAACAAGGTTCCAGCGTATGTTGATCTCCTGATTAACGAAATGATACCCCAGGTCGCAGCAGATGATCTGGCAGACTATATCGATGTGTTCAGCGATTCCTTTTCTCCCGACGATGTAGATAGAATTACTTTGGCGGGCATAAAATACGGAATGCGGCCAAAAATTCATGCGAATTATTTTGGTGAAAGTGGCGGGGTTCAAATTGCCAAAAAATACAATGCGCTTTCGGTTGACCATTTAAACTTCTTAAGCGACGAAGAAATTGAATTGCTGAAAAATTCGGAAACGATGCCTACCATTTTACCTGGATCGGATTTTTTCAGGGATGCGAAATTACCGCCTGTACGAAAAATGATTGATACGGGATTGCCTGTTGCTTTGGCTTCTGACTATAACCCCAGCACAGCGCCAAGCGGCAACATGAGTTTTATTTCGTCGTTGGGATGTATTAAATATCGCATGTCACCGAAGGAAGTTATCAATGCCACAACCCTGAATTCTGCTTATGCCATGGGTGTGTCCGACAGCTTAGGGAGCATCACCAAAGGTAAAATGGCCAATGTTTTTATCACAACCGACGTGGCCGGGATAGAGAGCCTGCCTTTCCATTTCGGTAGCAACCTCATTGAAACCGTTATCCTCAACGGCGAAGTGCAAGTGCTTTAGTAAGAAAAGTTTATCCACTAATTGCACGAATTTTCACTAATTTTTTAGATTCGTGTAATTCGTGCAATTAGTGGACAAAATCTACTATATAACAAAATCGAAGTTATTCATTTTGATGTTCGGTACAAAGACCGCGGTGGACGTGGCAAATATTATTTCTCATGTTTCGCACCTACGGTGCTTGATGCTTACCGGGCTTCTCATTATTTACCATATCTACCATACTTTTGCAGCGCTGCCGCTTTTAAATTTCGGTTTGAAGCGCCAGAGGCGCAAAAGTATGGTAGAATAAAAGATATCAAATGAAATCTTCAAGCAGCATGGCTGCGAAAGATGAGTTTTTATTTATAGTGAGTTTTTAGAAAATTATCCACTAATTGCACGAATTTTCACTAATTTTTTAGATTCGTGTAATTCGTGCAATTAGTGGACAAAATCTTGTGCGTTATGAGCGAAAGGGGAAAGAAAAAAATAATCGAGTGTGTACCTAATTTTTCGGAGGGACGAAATCCAAAGATTATTTATGAAATAGTGGCAACCATTGAAGAGGTTGATGGCGTTCTGGTTGCCGGCGTTGAATCCGGAAAAGCGACTAACCGCACCGTGATTACATTTTTTGGCGAACCAGGTCCAGTAGTGGAAGCAGCTTTTCAGGCAATAAAAAAAGCATCGGAGATAATCGATATGGCTCAACACAGAGGCGAGCACCCCCGATTTGGTGCAACTGACGTGTGCCCTTTAGTGCCGGTTGCCAATATTGAAATGGACGAAGTAGTTGAACTCGCCCGTCAATTGGCAAAACGAGTGGGAGAAGAGTTGCAGATTCCGGTGTATTGTTACGAAAATGCCGCGTTCAAAGAAGAACGCAAAAGTTTAGCGTATTGCAGGATGGGTGGATACGAAGTCCTGAAAATCCGCATGGAAAGCACGGATGGAAAACCTGATTTTGGCCCGCATACCTGGCCGGGAAAGGTGGTGACAAGCGGTGCAGTGGCCATTGGCGCACGAAATTTTCTGGTGGCCTACAACATCAACCTTAAAACAAATTCGGTAGCAGTGGCCAATGCCATTGCGGCTGATATTCGCGAATCGGGAAGGGTATTGCGGGAAGGTGATCCGGTAGCGGGAAAAATTATGCGGAACGAAGATGGAACGCCTGTCCGCATTCCCGGTTCGCTGAAAAAAACACGCGCTATGGGTTGGTACATCAAGGAATACGGCATTGCACAAGTTTCTATGAACCTGATGGATATTAATGTTACTCCGGTTCATATTGCTTTTGATGAAGTTGTTGAAAAAGCCCGCATGCGCGGTGTGAAGGTAACGGGTTCCGAATTGATCGGTTTAATTCCGCTGAAAGCATTGATAGATGCTGGCAAGCATTATCTGAAAAAACAAAACCTTTCAGCCGAAATTTCTGATGAAGAAATTGTAGAGGTTGCCATCCAATCACTCGGCTTGAGAAATCTCAATCCCTTCGACCCAAAAATGAAAATTGTGGAATGTTTTATTGAATTAGGCACTTTATAGATATCCTTACTTTGGAGTGAATTTCACAACTTGGCTATTTATCGGCTCCAAAGAGTGTAAATAAGCGAAAATGGCTTTCAGATCATATTCATTCATTTTAGCATAAAGAGTCCATGGCATAACAGTGTTAAATTCGCTTTCAACTGTGGGCAGAATAGAAGCAGAATCCGAATAGGCTTTAAACCGGTTCACAAACATTTCTTCCGTCCAGTTCCCAATTCCTGTTGTTTTATCAGGAGTGATATTGGATGAGCGCACAATTCCGGTCGGTAAAATAAATTCCAGGTTTCCGGCGTAGGCTTTTTCTTGTATAAGTTGTCCTTTTTTCATGGGAGTGTGGCAGTCCATACAAACTGCAATTGTAACTATGTATTTGCCATATTCAACTTTATTTTCGCGATTCGGAATTGTTCCGTGTTCAATTTTCTTTGGGATTGTATTCAAAATCAGGCTAAACGGAAAATCGGGGTCCGGCTTTGGAACCGTGTTTTCATAAGGAGGTAAAGTTCGCAAATAGGCAATTATCGAATAAATGTCCTCCTGCGAGGCCTGACCGTATAAATGCGAAGGCATGGCAGGAAACAATGGCCTTCCGTCTTTTGAAACTCCGGCTGTAATAGCACGATAAATTTCTCCGTCAGTCCAATCATTTAAATGGTAGGGAGTTAAATTTGGAGCATAAAAGTTTCCGGGTACTCCGGTTTCTTTGGTAAACTCGGGGCCGCCACCTGCATACCTGATTCCTGTTGCTGGTCCCGAAAACATGGAATAATCGCGTTGGCTGTGGCAATCAACACAAGCCATCACAGAATTAGCAAGATAGTTGCCACGTTCCAACCGGGTAGCAGTGGGTTCAACTTTAATATTAGGCGCCGGGCCAACATTCGGGAGTACGAATTTAACGTAAAGAATTAATGCAAATACCCCAAAAACAATGACTAAGGGCACGATCCACAACAGCCTTTTCATAACTATCAATTTAAAGTTAATAGCTACAATTTAGTGAAAAAAGACAAGAGGATGTTAATGTATATTGAAAAATTTATAGCAGAATACTACAAAGCCAGATTCACGATGGTTATTCCGGCACCGCCAAAATCCACGTGCTCGTCTTTGTAGTTGCGCACCATGGGTTCGGCGCGTAAGTATTCGCGGATGGTTTCTTTCAGAATGCCGCTTCCTTTGCCATGGAGAATTCGCAATTGTGAAACCTCGAACATAATGGCTTCGTCAATAAAAGCCTGGATAATTGATATGCTTTCTTCCATACGTTTTCCACGGATGTCGATTTCAGATTTAAAGGAAAGGCGTTTTTCCGAAAAGTTGGAAGCCAAACGCGAGCGACCGCGGCCTTGGTTCTTCTCTGCTTGTTTTGCTTCATTGTTGCTTAAGCGTTCCACTTCTTTGCGGGGCATTGTGGTAATAAGCTGGCCGAAAGCCACCACCGCGTTTTGTTTGTTGATTTCGATGAGATCGCCTATGGTATTTTGCCCGATGATGCGGACTTTGTCGCCGGGCTTTAGTTCCATGCGTTTCTCCAATTTTTCTTTCGGAATGGGTTCGTCCGTGCTTTTCGCGCGGTGCAGATTGCGTTTGCGTTCGTGCTCCTGAAGTTTTGCAATTTTATCGCCAATTACTCCATCATCGCCCGAAGTTTTTCGGACGACATCCTTTTTCAATTCGACCAGCTTTTCACGGGCAGCTTTGGTTTTTTCCTTTTCGGCTTGTGCCTGCTTTATTTCGTGTATGGTGTTTTCAATGCGTTTGTTCACGCCCGAGAGCAAAACATCGGCTTCCTCTTTGGCTTTTTTTAGGATTTCTTTTCGAAGCTTTTGGGTTTCTTTTAGCTCCGTTTCGTAATTCTCGGCCATTTCGTCCGTCAGCTTTTCCACGCGCCTGATTTTTTTCCGTTTGGTTTCCCAGTAGCGTTTGTCGCGGTTGATTTGCCGCAGGTTCCGGTCGAAATCGATGTGTTTTTTACCGATTTTCTCGGTGGCTTTTTCGAGGATGCTCTCAGGCAGGCCAATTTTTCGTGCTATTTCGAAGGCGAACGAACTGCCGGGTTTGCCTATTTCTAATTGAAACAGCGGATTCATGTTTTGCGAATCGTAGAGCATGGCGCCGTTTTCGATGCCTTCTGCCGACGAAGCAAAATGTTTCAGGTTCGTATAGTGCGTGGTAATTACGCCGAAAGTTCGTTTTTCGTTCAGGTCGGCAAGAATGGCTTCTGCAATGGCGCCGCCCAGCATGGGTTCGGTGCCGGTACCAAACTCGTCGATTAAAACTAGGGTGGTTTCGTTGCTGTTTTTAACGAAATGTTTCATGTTCGTTAAGTGCGAACTGTAGGTGCTCAGGTCGTTTTCCAGCGATTGGTCGTCGCCAATATCGATAAAAATCCGACTGAATATCCCCGTTTTGCTGGCTTCGCTCAAAGGAATCAACAAGCCGCATTGAAGCATATATTGCAACAAACCCACTGTTTTAAGGCATACGGATTTTCCTCCCGCGTTCGGCCCCGAAATAAGCAGGATGTGTTTTTCCACATTCAGTTCGATGTTTAATGGAACGATTTTGCGCTTTTCCTTTTTTAAGGTGCGCAATAAAAGCGGATGAACCGCTTCCCGCCAATCGATAACGGGTTGTGCTGAGAGTTCAGGGCGGATGGCGTTGAATTCGGCGGCAAGAAGGGCTTTGGCACGAATGAAATCGATTTCGCCCAGAAAATCATAGGAATAAAACAAATCGCTGAGGTAGGGGCGAATGTCGTTGGAGAAATCGGTGAGGATGCGCACGATTTCGCGGTGTTCAGCATACTCCAGCTCGCGTATTTCGTTGTTCATCTCCACGATTTCGTTGGGTTCCACATACGAGGTTTTCCCCGTGCCCGATTCGTCGTAAATAATCCCTTTCAGTTTGCGTTTGTGGCTTGCCGAAACGGGGATAACCGCCCGCCCGTCGCGGATGGAAACCGTGGCATCTTCGTCCACCAGCCCGTCTTTTTGCGCCTGTTTTAAAATGGCATGTAGGCGTTTCGACATGTTCGACTGCCGCGTGAGGATGTCCCTCCGGATTTGCGAAAGTTCCGACGTGGCGTTGTCTTTTATCTTCCCGAACTTGTTGATGATGGCATCAATGCGGTCGTAGATGTAGGGAAACACCTGCACGCTTTGGGTTTTGTTTTTCAGCAGGGGGAAAATTTCCTCTTCCTGTTTGTTGAAAAACGAAACGATGGCCCGCACCGATTCCAAGGAGCGTTTCAGGTCGAACAATTCGCTTTCTTCCAAAAACCGGCCTTCAATTTTTATTTTCTGAAGGGCGCCCCGCAAATCGTAGAAATGCGAGGAGGGGAAGTTGTTGAACTCACGGACGATGCGCAAAAATTCTTCGGTTTCGCCCAATTGCCGCGACAAGGCCTCGAAGTTTTGGCCAAAGCCCATTTCCTCGACCCACTCGCGGCCCATTGCGCTGAGGCATTTGTCGGCCAGCAATTCACGCACGCGGTCGAAGCCGATTTTGTTCTCAAAATTTTCAGGATAAATCCCTTGTCTCATTGTTTTTCCCTTTCGCCGCAAAAATAGGGAAAGAAGTTGGAAGAACAGTAAAACATAAATGTTTCAAAGAAAGGAGTCAAAGAAAAATACTTAAAAGCTATTAATTCAGATTTAATTTATGTCTAACCGAGATGTTTTACTGTTATTGGATGATATGTTGCAATCTGGTTAGAAACAATTATTGATGATAATAAAACCACATCGCCCTAAAATAATAGGTTCTATAACGGATAATGTGGGTAGATAAAGAACTTCTTTAATGCCGACAGGCATGAAATGATTATAGTAAAACGATATGTGGCAATGGAAAAAATGCCGAAGGCATGACAGGATAATACCACCGCTTCGCGGTTTAGAACTCGGGAGACCTCACATTCTATAATCATCCCAACCCTTCGGGTTTGAAAAATGTAGATTTAGAGATTATCCATACAAAGCCACATAGCCCTAAAATAATTTAGCATTCTGGTGGTCGGTACGACCCCATATTCCACCAAAGCTCAAAAACCTAAACGTTTAGTATTTTAAGTGGGGTAGGGTACTTCCGAAGTGGGTAAAACGATGTTTAAAATTCATTCGGACTCAATGAAACTTAAAAACCTTTGTTTACTTTTGGGAGGCAATCAACTAATGCATGGATTGGGTTGAAAATTTAAGAAAATAAAATGTAATAGGGAGATAGGCGAAATATGGGCATTAATTCGGCGAGTATCATTTTCATTCAAATCAATTGGGCGGTGTTACGGTA
>CAZNEV010000026.1:0-61212 GCA_964572085.1 uncultured Maribellus sp.
CAACTTACATAAACCGTCAGCTAAAGCAGACAGCCTGCCCCGAAGCAATCGGGGGCAATAAAATCACAGCATAATTGAATGTGAGTTCTTACATTGCCGTTCACTTTAGTGAACGGATTACAGGAACACTGATGGTTAAGGGGTTTTAACCCCATTCTAAAATATTTTTTATGTATTGACAAAGTGCCTAATTCAATTCATTTTTCAGCTTTAGACTGAGTTTGACTGAAAACAAGGGGTTGCAACTTAAATTAATATTAAGCTTGCCTGATTTTTTGGGAATTTAAAAAAGCGGCTTGATTCAATAAAATAATAGTAGTTACTTTGTAAGACTTAAAAAAAGTTTAATATTCACACCTGAAAATGAATTGTTTATAAAATTACTCGTATAATAATAATTAAAAAATTTCACTACTATGTCGAAAATTAAAATAGGTATTAATGGTTTTGGCCGTATCGGCCGTTTTGTGTTCCGTGTTGCCGTAACAACTGATAATGTTGAAGTAGTTGGTATCAACGACCTGATTGATGTTGATTACATGGCCTACATGTTAAAATACGATTCTACCCACGGTAGATTTAATGGTACAATTGAAGTAAAAGACGGAGCTTTGGTCGTAAACGGAAAAACTATCCGCGTTACTTCGGAAAAGAACCCTGCAAACTTGAAATGGAACGAAGTTGGGGCAGAATACGTGGTTGAATCCACCGGTTTATTCCTAACCAAAGAATCGGCTCAAGGACATATTGACGCCGGTGCAAAAAAAGTAATCATGTCGGCTCCTTCGAAAGACGATACGCCAATGTTTGTAATGGGCGTTAACCATACTTCGTATAAAAACGACATGGCTTTCGTGTCGAACGCTTCGTGCACCACAAACTGTTTGGCACCTCTTGCCAAAGTTTTGCACGACAATTTTGGCATTGTTGACGGTTTAATGACTACCGTTCATGCCACTACAGCTACCCAAAAAACAGTTGACGGCCCATCGGCAAAAGACTGGAGAGGCGGCCGCGGTGCAGCACAGAATATTATTCCATCATCAACCGGAGCCGCTAAAGCAGTAGGAAAAGTAATTCCTGAGCTGAACGGAAAATTGACCGGAATGGCTTTCCGTGTTCCCACACCCAATGTTTCGGTGGTTGACTTAACCGTGAATCTGGCAAAAGGAGCATCGTACAAAGAAATTTGTGCCGTTATGAAGAAAGCTTCTGAAACCACCATGAAGGGAGTTATGGGCTATACGGAAGATGCAGTTGTTTCAAACGATTTTATCGGTGAAACGCTAACTTCAGTTTTTGATGCCACTGCAGGGATTGCACTAACCGATACTTTTGTGAAAGTAATCGCCTGGTACGACAACGAAATTGGTTATTCAGCAAAAGTAGTTGAGTTCATCCAGTACATGGATTCAGTAAAATAACAACACCCACAATATTATAGATAAAAAAAGGATGCCTCCCAGCATCCTTTTTTTTTGCTTTATAAGGAATTGTATAGGTGTGAAAAGACTTAATTGAATTAGGCGTTTAACGGATACAAAGTAAAAATGCGGTTTTCCATCAGTAAAGGTTTTAAAAATTCTTAATCTGTGAACCTGTGGTTGAAAATTTCTCCGGCTATTCGTAACGCAGGGATTCAATGGCATCCATCCGCGAGGCTTTTTGGGCAGGGTAGTAGCCCGATACTACTCCTACTATAAAACAGAGCAAAACTCCAAGCAAAATCCAGGTCCAGGGAATAATAAATGCCGACCCAATCATTATCGAAACCAAATTCCCGACCAGAATGCCGAGAAAAATACCAAGGAACCCACCCATTTGACCAATAACAATGGCTTCAATCAAAAACTGTTGTTTCACGGTGAGCCCCTTTGCCCCAATTGCTTTGCGTATCCCAATTTCACGGGTGCGCTCAGTTACCGAAACCAGCATGATGTTCATTAAGCCGATAGCTGCGCCAAAAAGTGTAATGAACCCGATAATGGTGGCCACCATCGTAATGTTCTTGATGTTATCTAACAAAATATTGACAATGTTGTCGCTTTTTTCGATGTTGAAATCCGTTTCGTCTAAAGGTTCCAAATCCCGGACTACCCGAAAAGTAGATTCCGCCTGGCCGATGGCCGCCGGCAACAATTCGGCCTGACTGGTTTTTATTTGAATATCAAAATTCATATTTGGCCGTGAGAAATAGTTGCGCACATTGGTATAGGGTAAAAAACATACCATGTCGCTGCTCCCGCCAAAGCCGCTGCCCTTTGCTTTCAACACCCCGGCAACTTTATATTTACCGCTGCCGATACTTATGACTTTATTCAACGGATTTTCCCCGCCTTTGAATAAACGTTTCGCCAGTTCGCTTCCGATGAGCGTAACACTTCTCCCGCCCTGAATATCGTCGGGACTAAAGCTTCTTCCTTTTTCCACCTCATAACCCGCTGTGGAAAGATAATCTTCGTCAATCCCCCTTACGTTGATGTTGGGGTTGGTTTTTTCGGATCCATATTTTAAGGTGGCCGCGCCGCTTGCATTTACAGAAATGGCGATGATGGCCGGAAAATTAAATTGTTCTTTAAACTCTTTTGCTTCGTAAAATGAAATGTATGCGTAATTTTTGGTACGGTACCGTTGATGCCCAACCTGCACCCGCATTCCCTGGCTAACAATCGAAAATGTGTTCGCCCCCATCACCGTAAATTCTTTTGTAATCGATTTCTTAATCGAGTCGATGGCTGTTAAAATACCCACTAAGGCAGTGATTCCGACCGCAATAATCAAGACGGTGAGCACCGTCCGCAACAAATTGGTCCGAATGGATTGCAGAGCTATCCGGACATTTTCAACAAATAATGCAGTTCGCCGCATGGATGGTAATTTGGCAATAAAAGTAAGACTAAAACGGAAATTTGCATCCATTCGATTGAAAAAACAGTAAATCTTTTCTCCTTACTTTTGAAGACTTGAAAAGGCTGATTTAACGAATGTCTGACGTATTTGTTCGATATTTTCCCCTATGGAAATTCTTTTAACATTTTTTAAAGGAGTCGATAATCGACAAAAAACCAAAAATCAACAACGATAGAAAAGGAGTTAAAAGTGTTATTATTCAGTGCTTTGAGCACAGGCTCCCCAAATCAAAAATGACCATTTCAAATCATTCCGATAGTTTTTGTCTAAAAAATCGGAGATTGAATCCTTGGATTTTGGATAAAAACATCTAAAATTTGAAAAACAATTCAAAAAGTGAAAATTTCATGATTTATCATTTTAAAATCATTTCACAAGAATCTCAAGATTTCAAACTCGAAATAAAGATTGCTTCTACGCATACCTTTTTCGACTTTCATTCGATTATCCAAAAGAGTTTGGGATACGAATCTCACCAGCTCGCGTCGTTTTTTATTTCCGACAAGAGTTTTCTAAAGTTGAAAGAAGTTTCCTTGCTTGATCTTGGATTGAACGGGGGAGCTTATTTCATCATGCAAAAAACAAGATTGGTCGATTTAGTCCGTTTGCAGGGACAAACTTTAATTTACACTTTTGATTTTTTAAACGACCGGTCATTATTAATAGAACTAACGGATATAATTATGGAAAGAAGTCTTAGTGAACCGTTCGTCACCACAAAATTAGGTGAAACTCCTGTCCAGGTTTTAGGGGAGGAAGTTGTAGTTTTTGAAGATCTTGTTGACCAACATGAAGAAGAAGTTTACATGGATTTTGGAGAACTTGAAGACTACACCGAGATTTATGGGGAGATGAGCGATTTTTAATCACTTCCGATTTTAGGAAAACCACAGGCTGTTCAATTTTGGACAGTCTTTTTTTTGTCCTTACTTTGCAGCTTGTCAAATGTATTCATGAAAAAATACCTGATTGTTTTAACCGGCCCTACCGGAATTGGGAAGACGCGCGTTGGCATTGAAATAGCAAAGCATTTCAACACCGAAATCATTTCCGCTGATTCGCGCCAAATGTATAGAGAACTCAGCATAGGAACCGCGGTTCCTTCCCCTTCCGAACTATCCGAAATAAAACATCATTTCATCCAATCTTTTTCAATCAGCGAGAACTTGAATGCCAGCAAATTCGAATCGCTGGTGCTGAATACATTGGAAACCTTATTTGAAAATCATAAAATTGTGTTGATGGTCGGCGGCTCAATGTTGTACATCAACGCAGTTTGCAAAGGAATCGACCGGATGCCCGATGTTGATCCCGAAATCCGGGAATCATTGAAAACGAAATTGGAAACAGAAGGGATAGAAAGCCTGCGGTTTCAATTAAAGCGCTTAGATCCGGACTATTATGAAGCCGTTGACCTGAAAAACCCAAACCGCATAATTCATGCGCTCGAAATTTGTTTGATGACCGGAAAGCCGTATTCTTCTTTCCGTTCGAACCCGAACCGAAAAAGGCCGTTTGCCATCCTGAAAATCGGATTGGATTGTGAGCGGGAAACTTTGCACCGCCGCATTAACCAACGGGTTGATGAAATGGTTGAAGCAGGATTGGAAGGCGAAGCCCGGAAACTTTATCCGCTAAAACACTTAAATGCCCTCAATACAGTAGGCTGCCGCGAATGGTTCGCTCATTTCGACGGTGAAATTTCGCGCGAAAAAGCGATTGAATTGATTAAGCGAAATTCACGCCGATACGCGCGCAAACAATTGACCTGGTTTCGAAACGACACTGAAATAAAGTGGTTTCAACCCAGCGAAATCCCACAAATCATCAACTTCATCGATAGTAAAACTGAAGAACAATGAGTCAGGAAGGAAAATTTATAATCCGTGTGTACGGGCTTATCATCAATGCAAAAGATGAAGTACTTATTTCGGACGAATATCAGTTGGACACAAAAATGAGTAAATTTCCGGGCGGCGGTTTAGAATTTGGCGAAGGCCCGATCGACTGTTTAATTCGTGAAATTAAAGAAGAATGCAAGGGGCAGGAATTGGAAAACATTCAACATTTCTACACTACCGGTTTCTACCAAAAAGCGCTATTTTTTGAAAATGCCCAACTGATCAGCATTTATTATCTGGCCAATTTCAGAGAACCTGTCGTTTTCGAAGTATCCGTGGAACCCTTTAGTTTTGAAGAAATGAAAAATGGAAACCAAAGCTTCCGTTGGAAAAGAGTTAAAGATTTGGAAGAGGGTGAATTAAGCTTCCCAATTGATAGATTTGTGGCAAAGAAGTTAAAAGGATGCTTTTCGTAAGAAACCATATTTAACCTGAAAGTGGAATGGACTTTCAATTAATAAAAATAACATGAAGATAACTATTCTCGGGCCTGCATACCCGTACAGAGGCGGGATAGCGGCATTGAACGAACGCCTTGCAACGCAGCTTCAATCCGAAGGGCACCAGGTCAACATCGTATCCTTCAGCCTTCAATACCCCAAATTTTTATTTCCCGGAAAAACCCAGTTCTCGGAAGGTCGCACCACGTTCGATTTTCCCATTTCGCGCGAAGTCAATTCTATTAATCCCCTGAATTGGATTAAAACAGGCCGTAAAATAAAAAAATCACAACCCGATTTGCTGCTTGTACGGTTTTGGATCCCGTTTATGGCTATGAGTTTAGGGAGTATCTGCCGCATTGTAGCCCGCAACCGCCATACAAAAATTATTTCGATTGCCGACAACATTGTTCCCCACGAAAAAAGGATAGGCGACAATTTATTATGCAAATATTTTATACAGTCGGTAGATGGCTTTATCACCATGTCGGGAAGTGTGCTATCCGATTTAGAAAAATTCAATTTCCAAAAACCAAAACTACTAACGCCTCATCCTATTTACGACCATTATGGTCAAATTGAAGAACGGGAGAAAGCGCTTGCAAAAATTAATCTTTCCGCGGAATACCGCTATGTGTTGTTTTTTGGCTTCATTCGTGATTATAAAGGGCTTGATCTTTTGCTTAATGCCTTTGACGATCCGTATTTCAAAATAAACCGGATAAAACTGATCGTGGCCGGGGAATATTACACGGATGAGAAGCGGTACACGGATTTAATTCATCAGTTAAACCTGGAACAGGAAGTAATATTGAAAACCGATTACATCCCCAACGAGCAGGTTCCGCATTATTTTAACGCTGCCGACATTGTAGCCCAGCCCTACAAATCGGCCACACAAAGTGGGGTTACCCAAATTGGCTATCATTTTAACAAGCCGATGTTGGTGACCGATGTTGGGGGCTTACCCGAAATTGTGCCGCATAATATCGTGGGTTATGTGGTTCCGGTTGAGGTTGAGAAAATCAGGGAAGCCCTCATCGACTTCTTTCAAAACAAGCGGAGAGCAACTTTCACGAATAATGTCCAAAAAGAAAAAGAACGGTTTAGCTGGGATAAAATGACTTCCTCCATTTTCCGCTTGGCCGGAGAGATTGAATCAAGGTGATATTCAATAAAACCATTTCTAAATTTAATATTAACCCAGCACCTCTCAATATTAAAAGGTGACAAAAAAAGCCATAATTTAGCGGGACAAAATTCCCGCAAATGGAAAGAATTTATATATTCAATCCCTTACGGAAAGAGATAACGAACAAAACAGATTTCAGTGCAGCACTTTACACCAGCAGAAATAAGGCATATCGAAGATTGTTATGAGGATTTTTTAAAGGAAATCCGCAATAAATTCGACGAAGAGCGGCTTGCCCGGATTGAAAAAGCATTTCGCTTTGCCAATGCTGCGCACGAAGGCATAAGGCGCAAATCGGGCGAACCCTATATTATACATCCTATTGCTGTGGCGAAAATTGTGGCCAAAGACATCGGCCTCGGTGCCACTTCAATAGTTGCCGCCATATTGCACGACGTGGTGGAAGATACCGACTACCGCCTTTCGGACATCGAAAATATGTTTGGTGAGAAAGTGGCGATTATCGTTGACGGGCTTACTAAACTATCGGGCGACTTCGACTCGCAGCATGCTTTAACCCTGAGAAAAATATTGATGACCCTCTCGGAGGATGTACGGGTTATTTTGATAAAAATTGCGGATCGACTGCATAATATGCAGACCCTCGATTCAATGCCACCCGACAAAAAAATGAAAGTGGCGGGTGAAACCCTTTTCCTTTATGTTCCGCTGGCACACCGCTTAGGATTATATGCCTTAAAAACCGAATTAGAAGAGCTCAGTTTCAAATACAAACATCCTGACGAATTTAATAAAATCAAATACCTGCTGCATAATCAGGAAGAAAAGCGAATTTATCTGGTAAACGAATTTATTACGCCGATTGTAGCCAAACTGAAGGCCGAAAAATTTGATTGCGACGTTACTCACCGGTTAAAGTCAAGCTATTCGATATGGCAAAAAATGAAAAAGAAAGGGGTCACTTTCAATGAAATTTATGACATCCTGGCCATACGAATCGTCATTAAACCCGACCCTGAAATATCTGAAAAGAGACAGTGCTTCGACGTTTTGTCCGTTGTAACTGACATCTACAAACCAAAGCCTGACCGCATCCGCGACTGGATCAACCTGCCGAAAGCCAATGGGTACGAATCACTGCACGTTACCGTTATGGGCCCGCAAGGCAAATGGGTGGAAGTGCAAATCCGAACCGAACGGATGGACGAAATTGCCGACCGCGGATTTGCCGCACATTATCGCTACAAAGACATCAGCACCTACGAAAATGAACTGGAAACCTGGATTGAACGTATCCGCGAGCAGCTTAAGAGCCCCGATTCGGACACCTTCGAATTCTTAGACGACTTCAAACTGAGCTTATACAGCATGGACATCAACGTTTTTACCCCAAAAGGCAAAATGATTTCCATGCCTCATGGCTCAACAATTATCGATTTTGCCTACGACATTCATACTGATTTGGGAAATAAATGTATCGGAGCAAAAATCAATCAAAAATTAGTACCCATCAACCACGTCATTCAAAATGGCGATCAAATAGAAATTCTGACTTCCGAAAATCAAACCCCTAAGCTGGAATGGCTGAAATTCACAAAAACCGCCAAAGCACGTGCCCGGATTAAAGATGCGTTTAAACTCGAAAAAAGCAAACACATCGCAAACGGGAAAATTATGGTGGAAGAAGCTCTTGCTAAAGTGGGTGCCCCGATGAGTGCCAATAACCTGAAGAAAATTATTGCCCATTTTAATCTGAATAATAAAGAACAACTCTACTCAGAACTTGGGATGGGTTTCCTGGAACTAACTGAGTTAAATAAAATTGTAGGCAGGAAATCGGAAAATAAATTGGTGAAATACTGGAACATTACCTTCGGTGGCAAAAAAAGCAAATCGGAGGATGAAAAATCCTCATCGAAAAATAAAATCGACAAGAAAAAAACATTCCTGCTGAAAGAAAACCAGGATAATGTATCGTTCTCTTTAGCCAAATGTTGCAATCCAATTCCCGGCGATCAGGTGCTGGGCTGCCTAAGCACCGACGAACAAGTCATCATTCATAAAGCAGAATGCCAGGTATTGGCAAAATACATTGCCAACCAGGGAGAAAGGATAGTGGCTGCAGAGTGGACAAAATTTAAACGGCAATCGTACCTCACCCGTTTGCAAATTGAGGGGTTCGACCGCATAGGAATCCTGAATCAGGTAACCACCCTTATCTCAAAAGAACATAACATTAACATGCGGTCGGTGCAATTTGAAACCAACGAGGGGATATTTAAAGGCGACCTGTTTATCTACATTCATAACACCGATGACTTAAATAATTTAATCGACCAACTCAAAAAAATAAAAGGGATTGAAAATGTTTCGCGCAACATGACCCTTAACGATTAATTTCATTCATTCAAAAAATTCAAAAAAATATTCTATTTTTGAGCCTATTTAAAATTGGTCTAATTATGGATAACCAAAAAACCAAGGAAACGGTCCGGACTATGTTTACCGAATACCTTGAAAAAAACGGCCACCGAAAAACCCCGGAAAGGTTCGCCATTCTTGAAGAAATTTATAATCGCGATGGACATTTCGATATCGAATCGTTGTACATCTCAATGAAAAACAACAACTATAGAGTGAGTCGTGCCACGCTTTATAATACCATTGATTTATTGTTGGAGTGCAAATTGGTCGTAAAGCACCAGTTTGGAAAAAACATTGCCCAATTTGAAAAGGCATTTGCAACCCTTCAGCACGACCATCTGATCGACATGGTCAGCGGGAAAGTGGTGGAATTCTACGATCCACGTATTCGCGAGATCATTGAAGATGCCTGTCGCCGGAATAATTTCGACCTATCGCACCACACCCTATATATTTATGGTACCCGGATGAAATAGGTACCTGGATAAAGGTAGTTCACCTAATTATGCGGCTTAACATTTTATGAAATCCTTCCCTCACCCTCTGTTTTGTTTTCTGCATAACTAAAATTTATATACTTTTAGCAGTTATTTTGAAAGCCGTGAAAATGACATTACATCAATTCCATTTTCGCGGTTTTGTATGTACTACAAAAATGAGATTCCAATGAAAGTAGATGTTTTGCTTGGCCTCCAATGGGGCGACGAAGGAAAAGGTAAGATTGTGGACGTTTTGACTCCAAAATACGATGTTGTTGCGCGGTTCCAAGGAGGCCCAAACGCCGGGCACACCTTGGAGTTCAACAACATAAAGCATGTACTGCATACTATTCCCTCCGGAATTTTCCGCGAAAACAAAATCAACATCATCGGAAATGGCGTGGTGATCGATCCTATCATTTTTAAAAAAGAAATCGATTCGCTTCAAAAAATCGATGTGGATATTACTGAAAACCTTTTTATTTCGAAAAAAGCACACCTGATATTGCCCACTCACCGGCTTTTGGATGTCGCTTCGGAACAGCAAAAGGGCGAATCTAAAATTGGTTCCACGCTAAAAGGTATCGGACCAACCTATAAAGACAAAATCGGGCGTGATGGTTTACGCGTGGGCGACATGCTTCACAATTTCGAAGAAAAATATACTTCACGCATCGAAAATCATAAAATTATACTTCGCGATCTTTTCAAATACGATTTCGAAAGTGCTTTGGATGAATGCGAAAAAGAATGGTTTGAGGGTGTTGAAGTGCTGAAGTCTTTCGAGGTGGTTGACAGCGAACACATGATTCACCAGCTTTTGAAGGAGGAGAAATCGGTGCTGGCAGAAGGTGCGCAGGGCACTTTGCTTGACATTGATTTCGGTTCGTACCCCTTTGTAACCAGTTCGAACACGGTTTGCGCCGGTGCATGTACTGGTTTGGGCGTTGCGCCAAAGGATATTGGCAAGGTTCTCGGTATTTTCAAAGCCTACTGCACACGCGTTGGCATGGGTCCCTTCCCCACTGAGTTACAAGACGAAACAGGCACAAAATTGCGCGATGCGGGCAACGAATACGGCTCTACTACCGGAAGGCCGCGCCGATGCGGCTGGCTGGATCTGGTGGCCCTGAAATATTCAGTGATGCTCAACGGAGTCAGTGAATTAATTATGATGAAAGCCGATGTGCTGGATCAATTTGAAACAATCAAAATTTGTATTGGCTACGAGATTGATGGTGAAGTGGTAGAATATTTCCCTTTCGAGTTGGGCGACAAGGTTAAACCTATTTATGTGGAGTTTCCCGGCTGGCAAACCGATTTGACCAAAGTAAAACATAAAAGTGAATTCCCGGAAGAACTCAATAACTACATCCATTTTATTGAAGAAGAAATTGGCATTCATGTTTCTATCGCTTCGGTAGGCCCAAACCGCGAACAAACCATATTCTTGCCGGACTCATCAACCAAGTAAAACGGCTAATAACTTTCAACTCGGAACTTTCAACTCGAAACTTCAAACCGCGCTCACCAACTTCCCCCCGCACCGCCGCCACCAAAGCTTCCGCCGCCAAATCCGCCAAAGCCACCACCGCCGCCAAAACCACCGCGGCCAGAAGAAAAGTTGCCGAACGACCCGCCACCAGAATGGCGGTTGCCCGATAACATGCTCATCGCCAGCCAGAACGGTAAACTCTTACCGGGTGAATAGAAGCGGTTGCGCCGCTTGCGACCAAATATCCAAAAGAAGAAGATAAACAAAAGAATAAAAAACACGATAGAACCTCCGCCTGGCTGCACGCTCTGTTGATATTGTTCCGCAGAATATTCGCCGCGCGTAATTTGCATGATCACATTGGCGCCTTTTGCCAAACCTCCATAATAATCATTTTCTTTAAAGGAGGGGATCATTTCGTTGTCCACCACGGCGTTGTTTACAATCGCATCGGGCAAAACACCCTCAAGGCCATAACCGGTTGCCACGAAAACCTGACCGCTGCTTTCCGTAGTTTTCGGTTTAACCAAAATCACAATTCCATTGTTCTTCCCTTTTTGACCCACGCCCCATTTTTCGCCAAGCCGGAAAGCAAAATCGCCTTTGTCGTATCCCGCCAGGTCCGGCACCGTAACAATTACAATTTGTGTAGAAGTTTCCTTGTCGAACGCTACGAGATCGCTTTCCAAACGATCAAGTTGGCTCTTATCTAATATATTGGCAAAATCGTTTACCAAACGAGGCGGGCTGGGCCTGTCCGGGATCTGCGCATACAGCCCGTTGATCCAACAGATAGTAAAAAGTAATAAAGTTGTAATTTTCTTCATGTCTTATTCGTTGTCCCCAAATGAGATTTCGTCTGATAGTTCGTTCACATCGTCCCTTTTATAAGGGAAATAGACTTTCAATTGTTCACCTGCTTTGATGACCCCTTTTGAAATCCCCTTTGCAAATTCCCCTTGTTTGAATTCGTCGAGCATCAGTTCTTTTATTTCGTCCCAAAAGTTTTCGGCAACCTTTTCGTTAATCCCTGCATCACCAAGAATTGCAAATTTGTGGTCTTCAAAAGCCACATAAAAAAGAATGCCGTTGCGAAGTTTTGTTTTGTGCATTTCCAGTTTTGCGAAAATGTAGGCAGCTCGGTCTAAGACATTATCCTTGCAAAATTTTTCGATATGCACACGAATTTCACCCGAGGTATTTGTCTCAGCAACGCGAATCGCATTTACGATTTGGAGTTTGTTTTCTTCGGTAAAATATTTCTCGAGATTCATTTCAGAAGTGCTTAGAATTGTACTTCAGGAGCTTTTTGTGCTCCCTGCTGTGCTTCAAAATAAACTTTCTTATCGAAACCTAACCAGCCAGCATAAATCACTCGCGGAAATTGGCGGATGTATGCATTATACGTCTGTGTGGTTTGGTTGAACTTCATCCTTTCCACCGTAATCCGGTTTTCCGTTCCTTCTAATTGAGCCTGTAATTCAAGGAAGTTCTGGTTGGCTTTCAGATCGGGATAGCGCTCCACAACCACCATTAAGCGGCTTAAAGCGGAGGACAAACCCTCTTGCGCCTGATTGAACTGCTGGATGGTTTCTGGAGTTAATTTAGACGGATCGATGTTGACGGAAGTTGCTTTTGAGCGCGCTTCTATAACCCCTTCCAATGTTTCACGTTCGTGTGAAGCATACCCTTTAACGGTATTTACCAGGTTGGGGATTAAATCGGCACGACGCTGGTACACGTTTTCGACCTGTGCCCATTGCGAGGTAACCTGCTCATCCATTTCTACCATTTTATTGTATCCGCAACTGGAAAATAAAAATGCAGCTACAACGGCAAACAATCCAATTCTTATTCTTTTCATGATTTTTTTGTTTTTAATGATTACAAACTTTTCAAAAATACATTAAAAACGCGTATCCTTTTCGGGGAATGGCAATATTTAATCGCCGGATACCTGATTATGAAGGGCGAGCAGGAAAGGAATGGTGGAATATTCTTTAAAACAGCATGGAATACGGGCGTTCTAATTCCATTCGGAGCTCGCTTATTCCAATGTTACGGCTCTTTCGGATGTGTTCGTTTCCGTCGAAAAAAACAAGAATAGTGGGTGCAGCAAAAACACGATTTTGTGCCGCTATTTCGGGCTGCTTGTCGGATTGAATGTAAAGCAGTTTGATGTTCGGGAATTCGGATTGAACGAGTGCTTCGATTTTTGGTTTTAAAACCTTGCACACGCGGCAGGCTTCTGTTGAGAAATAGGTCAGCACCGCAGTTTCCTTTTCAATAAAGGAAAGGAATTCATCGTACGTTTTTAGCTCCTCAAACATGGTTTTCTGTGCGTGATTAGAATTGACCGGTACTTAGCAGCACCAATGTACAGGCATCGATTACCTCAATACCATTGGACTTCAGGTTTTCCTCAAACGGCAAATTTTCCGTTCCGGGATTAAATATCACCCTTTCCGGTTTTAATTCTATCAAAAGATCGTAATATTCGGGCTGATGTTTTGCACCCACATATAGGGTAACGGTGTGAATATCTTCCTCTTTCGGGAAATTTGTTTGAATCGGCACGTCGGCCACTTTTCCCTCTTTTTTTGCCAGTGCTATCACATCGTGGCCGTGTTTTCGAAGTGAATTCACGGCGAGATAAGAATAACGGGCGGGGTTAGTACTTGCCCCTATAACCAATGTTTTTTTATTTTTCATTTTTACTTTTTTTGAGCAAAACAACTGCATTCACCGAAATGCCTTCTTCACGTCCTTCAAAACCCATGCTTTCCGTTGTGGTTGCCTTCACGGAAACTTGATCCACATCAATTCCCAACACATTTGCCATGGTTGCTTCCATCTCAGGAATATAGGGTTTGAGTTTTGGTTGCTGAGCACTTACTGTAGAATCGATGTTCACAATTTCATATCCTTTGGCCTTTACCAGTTCGTATGATTTTTTCAGTAAAATTTTACTGTCGATGTCTTTGAACTCCGCAGCATCGTCGGGGAAATGAGTACCAATATCGCGAAGTTTAAGTGCCCCGAGCAAAGCATCGCAGATTGCATGAACCAGTACGTCGCCATCAGAATAAGCCACCGTGCCTTTGTGGTGCAAAATTAAAATTCCACCCAACCAGAGCGTTTCCCCTTCAGCAAGGCGATGTACATCGTATCCAAATCCGATTCGTAAATCCATTAGCGTTGTTTTCCAAATGCGTCAACATCAAAAGACAAGGTAAACCTCAGTGTATTTTCCAAAGGGTGGTTTCGTTGCGTAGGCAGTAAATAGGAAAAGTCGAGTGCAAAAACGTTCATTCTTAGTCCTGCTCCTGCAGTAAAATATTTCCTGTTCCCTTTATTCTCATGCTCGTAGAAATATCCTCCACGCAGCGCAAATTGTTTGTTGTACCAGTATTCAACCCCTAAAGCCCATGTAATCTCGTTGATTTCTTCTTGAAATCCTCCGGGCGCATCTGTAAATGATTTAAAAATACCGGTTATCGGGCCGATGTCGGAGTAATTTCCAAGTGATCCGACAACTCCTGCCGCCAAAGAGTCAATTGAATATTTTGGGGGTGTAGGAACAAGCAACTTATTGGCTTCAAACGAGAAGGTGAACATATTATAATCATCCACTTCGGTGCTGTAAGCGGCACCCAGCATCAAATTGGTGGGAATAAAATCCTTCAGTTCACCGTCAGTATAAGATATTTTGGAACCAATGTTTTGAATGTTGATCCCGGCAGAAAAAACATTGTCTTTCCGGTTGGCTCTGAATTTATTGTAGTAATAAAATGCAACGTCGGTAGCGAAAGCGTTTCCTGCTTTGGTTTCCACATCACCCACCAGTTGGCCTCCGGTGAGGTCGGAACGGATATAACGCATGGCTACTGCTCCCGAAAATTTCTCGGAAAGCAAACGCGAATAGGCAAAGTCAACGGCAAATTCGTTGGGACTTTGTTGTCCTAACGGCTCGTTCCTTTCAGTAGTAAAAAGAATATCGCCCAATGAAAAGTAACGCAAAGAAGCACTAATTGCCTGCACATCGTCGAGTTTTTTGTAAGCCGACAAATACGAAAGGTTAATGTCGTCTACCAAATTCCGCAACCAGGGCGAATAGGACAAACCTACCCCCATGTCGCTTTCCATAAAAATATATTTGGCGGGGTTCCAGTGTTGCGAACTGACATCGGGAGATAAACCAACGCCCGCGTCGCCCATAGCACCGGCCCTTGAGTCGGGTGTGATGGAAAGGAACGGAACCGCAGTAGTAATCGTATTGGCACCCGACGTAGTGGACTGTGTCATCGCAATTTCCGAAACCATTATCAGAACGGATAGAACAAAGAAAAATCGAAATAATTTAATCATAATCTTAAAAATTGAGCGCCGCAAAGATAGAATATTTGCTTTTGCAGTCGCCGTTAAACTAAACAAGAGAACGAATGATTCGTCCAAAAATTTCGTTGTCAACAAAATTATTTAGCGTGAAACCAATATTTTTCCCGAATGAAAGGCAATTTCGCCGTCGTTATTCTTAGCTGACACGCGATAAATGTACAAGCCGCTGCGCACAGGCACTTGAGTATTATTAATTTCCCAGCGAACAGGGTTACTTTTTACACCGTTTGAACCTACCTGCTGAACAATATAATCCACTCGTTTCCCCTGTTGGTCGAACACTTCGATGACCACATCCAGAATTGAGCCCGATTGGTTGTGTTCAAAAGTGAAGAAGGAAAACACACTGGCAGGATTCGGGTAACAGCTGACTTCATTTATTACAAATTCGCCGGTAACTTCGAATTCAATTTCGGCTTCCGAGGAATTATTAGCCACGTCCCAGGCTTTTAATTTCAGGACATGTTTGCCGGGAGCCAGGTTTTGAAATGGATAAGTTATTTTTCCACTGGTATAATCGTTCAAATCACTTTTATAATAATTATTCAAAACCATTACATTCGAATAATCTTCGTCTAACACTGCGGTAATGTCGTGTCCGATTCCGGTGCCCACCGTGTTTATTCCGTTTTCATCTTTGATGAAGGCAAGCAAGGTGGGATTTTTACTGGTTTTGCCGCCCGGAACGAAATTTTCAGAGTCCATAAACAAGCGGATTTCCGGTCCCTGGTTGTCCACAACCGTGCCGCTTGACGCACCGCCGATCACAAAATTATCGAAAGCGCCATGTGCATCCTCTTTCTTGTCGGTGGCATAATACATTATCTTTCCCTGGCCCAAGGCATAAGAAATGTCTTTAGGTACCACAAAGCTAAAAGCAAAATCCCCGTCTTTTACTTCGGTCATGCCCTTGTAAATGATGTTCTCCTGCACGCGGAAGTCGAATGGCGTCTCTCCCCCATTCCCCAGCGTGCTCATCATCACTTCTTTGTCGAAAACAGTTACTGAAACTTCTCCCGAAAATCCATTGAGTTTATTTCCGTCATTATCCGCCACCATCCCTTTAACATCCACTCGTTGCAGTGCATTCATGGTATCGTTGGATGCTGTTGCATCTTTCCCGTTAATGCTTGTGGTGATTACTTTGTGTTTTGGATACGAAAGTTTCAATGCAGGATCAGCCAATAAAGAAAAGTTACGCTTATTAATGGTATTGATCGTATTGATTTTTGACAGGCGCATGATGTCACCCAAGCGATATTTTTCACCTTCTTCGTTGGTTTCGAAAACGAACGAATAGAAACTGCGGCTCAATAAATAGTTGGAATAGGCAAATACGAGACGCGTTGTTGAAAACAGTCCTATTCCGCCTCCACCGGCATTAAAGAGCACGTATTCGCCAATTGACTTTTCGTCGCTATCGAAACGGCTAAACTCACAGGTAGCTGTAACAAAGATGGGCAGGTTGTTCGCGTTCGACCAGGAATTAACATGGCTAATGTCCAGTACACGTTCGTCGGCCATATAGCTGGTATTGGCATGACCCACATAATTTAGCACCAAAACCCCTTCCTTCACGCGTTGGTTTATGGCCGCGGTTACATCCGGATATCGTTTTCCATTTGAGGTAGTTTCCCGCGGGTAAGCATCTAAATATATTTTATCGATTACAAAACCGTTGTGCGTCGCACTTATCTGGTTGGTCAGCTTTTCAGAATCCGAGACGTGGAGGTTTCCATCCTCATCGTCGCCAATAAAACAAAGCGCATTCCGCCAATCTCCGTGCGATTCGGGAGCGTAGTATTTCAGGATTTTATCTACCATTAAATCGGCCTCAAAGAGGGTAGTTGCCGGTATTCGTCCAATCCCAAGGTCAACGGCTCCGTTATACACACTTTCACCGTCATCGAGAATCACAAAATAATCGTCGGTAACGAATGATTCCACCGGACTTAATGAATTTTCCGACTGAAAAGTAGGTATGAAATTTTGCGTGCCGGGGCGCACGTTTTTATTGTCGAAACTTCCGTTACCAAAGAGCAAAACATATTTCAACCCATTATTCCGGTCGTAAAACATTTTGATAAAGTTGCGAATTCCCGTGGCATTTTTTGTTCCCGAACTAAATTCGTTATAAACATCGGTATCCAAAACTACTTCTACGCTCATTCCGTCGTATTGGCGATGAAAGTCGGCCAATCGGTTGGCAGCGCCCATAAAATTGCGATGCGAAACAATCAAAAACTCCGGCGTTTTAAGCCCGTGCAGGTTCTGGGTTTTTACTTCGCCTACAAACTCGGGTTCCGGGAAACTCCCGTTATCTTTAAAAACTACATATTCGCGCAATTCCTGTGCAGGCCGTTTGAATTTACTTTGCGTCCCAGTTAGATCCACAGGCACCTGGCGAACTTCGTTCCATTCCGTGATGTCGTACACTTTTAAATCTGCTGATCCGTTTTCGATTGAAAATTCTGCAATATTCTGGCTTCCTATCGAAGTAGCATCGCGGAAAAAAAGCGGTGAATTATCGTATTTCAGTTTTCTCCGGTAATTCACTTCCACAAAATCGAGCCATGCAACAGCAATGTTGTCTGCTTTATCAGCATAATACTTTAAACCCACCACAGCTTTTTCCCCTTGTATTTCGCTGGTAAATAACCCGGTTTTCAAATCTGCAAAATTGGAGGATTGACTTGAGGTGTTGACATTCGAGAACTTCACACCCCCCACCTTCTGCTGATTGACATTCACCGTCAGCTCCGAGGGTTTAAACGACCTTGCAACTCCCCGAATCCGTACGGTAAGCAAGGTAGGGTTTACGATATCTTTGGTATCAAAATTTATGTTTTGTGAGGAACTGTTCCTGAAACTTTCCCCATACCAATTCTTGCCTGAACCTAAGGGAAGAACATTAACCAGATCATTCTCATGAACATCATAGGCATCAAAAGAATTGACCGGGTGGGTGGCTTCTTTTTCAATACGGTCAAGTTGCTTCATAAGTTTTGGAGCAGTGGCATTTTCCGATAAAAAGAAAAACCCTTTTGTGGCATAATCATTCATGCGATGCTCAAAAAGGTTGGTCGAAGGATTTAGGGTCCACTCCACCACTCCCGGAGCATAAAAAAACAAGCAATCCGCTCCGTTGTTTTTCCCATGCCAGACTGCACTTTGCGGCAAGTCGTCGTAATTTATTGTTCCGGGGTTTTCAGACAAAAAAATACCTCCGCTTCCAAAAACACTTACATTGGCCGGATTAGAAAAACCCCATTCTTTTAGCTTGGAATAGGTTATTTTATAAATGCCTTTTTGATTTGTGCTTATTTTCACCCAATTCCCTTGCTTCAAAACCGATTCGGTTTTCCAATTATGTGCAATCTTTTTCGCACTTTTTGTGTTCGACGTGTATTTTTTCAGTTCGAAACCCTTCAGCACAAAAACCTTGTCTCCTTCTCGTTTTACCGGTATAATTTGGAGATGAGCAAGCGTTGTGCCTCCCGATTTAAGCCTATCTTTTTTGATTTGAACTTCCTCTTCGATTTGACTATAGTCGAAATTTGCAGGAACTTTAATCGCCTCAAACTGACAGTTTTCAATTGAAAAATGCATGTCGCTGCTGTTGTTATTCAAATTGAAAACCCTGAAGTAAACAGGGATTTTTGCGGAGTCGCCCACATATTCCGCATCTGTGAATGATAATTTGAAACTCCCGCTATTTTCAGTGTTTGTGAAAAGAGATTTGTCCCAATCCAGCACGATTCTTTCTTTTGAAACATCGCCTGAGGCAAAAGCAACAATAATAATGGACAACAGGAATAAATATCTTTTCATAAAGATGCTATGTATTTAATAGATTTTAAACGTAGATAGAAAATAAATATTGCAGAATACCGTTTCAAGAAATACAAGTGGACACGTTATTGACGTGCAAAGATACCAACTTGCGCGTAGAACGTAAAAATTTTTAAAAATGGTCAAACAATAAGAATTGATCAATTTGGTTATATTTGTGTCGTTTAGAAAAGTAACAAAAATGAAGATGATGAAGTTGAAAACTTTGTTCATAATTTTATTGGCCGTAGCCTTATCGGGTTGTGGTTTGTTTGGGAAAAAGGGCAAAAACGCAGTTTCCCGGACCACAGGCTGGCAATACAATTCCGAGGAGAGCGGAAACATTCCTTATGAATCGGGTTATGAACAAGACGCCGGCCCCGGGCTGGTTTTTATTCAAGGTGGCACCTTTACAATGGGTCGCGTTGAAGAGGACGTAATGTTTAAGTGGGACAATTTCCCAAGAAGGGTTACCGTTGCGTCGTTCTATATGGATGAAACAGAGGTTTCAAACCAAGATTACAGGGAATTTGTGCATTGGACAACCCGCATATACCCCGGCAACCTTGCGAAAATTAACTCCACTTTGCCCGATACCACAAAATGGAGAAGTGAACTGGCATATAATGAACCGTATGTCGAGAATTATTTCAGGCATCCGGCATACAGCGATTACCCTGTTGTGGGTGTAACATGGGAGCAAGCCGACCAATATTGTGCCTGGCGTACCGACCGTGTGAATGAACAAATCCTGATCAAACGCGGTATTTTGCAGCACGACAATGCACAAGCAGGGCAGAATGTTTACACTTCAAACACTTATTTAGCAGGGCTCTACGCAGGAGCTGAAGGGGATAAACCCAAACAGAATCCGGATGGTACAACCGCGCGTGTTCGTTGGGAAGATGGCATCATGTTACCCAGCTACCGCTTGCCAACCGAAGCCGAATGGGAATATGCGGCCTATGGCTTAATCGGCAACACCGATGGAGAATTACTGACAGACCGTAAAATTTACCCATGGAACGGTGCCTATTTACGTAAGGATTCCAAAAAAGGAAAAGGCAAAATGAGAGCCAACTTCGTTCGCGGACGTGGAGACATGATGGGGATGGCCGGAGCATTGAACGACAATGCAGATATTACAGCCCCTGTTTTTTCGTATGAACCCAACGACTTTGGATTATACTGTATGGCTGGAAACGTAAACGAATGGGTTTCGGACGTTTACCGGCCAACCTCATTCCTTGATGTAGAAGAGTTTAATCCCTACCGGGGAAACGTGATCACGGAATATCGCCGGGATCAGAGCGGCACTCTTGTGCGCGACGAATTTGGAAGGTTGGTTCAAGACACCATACCAGGCATGGATTTTAGAAATTTTGGTGACGGAGATCCCAAGTCTCAAATTGTAGAGACGGGCGACTGGAATGCAGCACAAAACAATACCACAAATGATATGTACATTCAGGATGACCGCCCCGGTGCGTTTTCTTCGCTGATTACTGATGAGGTGCGCGTTTATAAAGGTGGCTCATGGAGAGATCGCCCCTATTGGTTAGCGCCAGGAACCAGAAGGTTTTTGGAACAAACCAGTGCGCAAAACGACTTAGGCTTCCGCTGTGCCATGATTCGGGTGGGAAGTCCGGAAGGATTCTAAAAATTTTATCAAACGATATTAAAAGCTTCATTATATAATGAAGCTTTTTTTTATTTTTGAATTTATGACAAGTATGGAGCAGATTTATACGATTTTTGAAAACTATCCGCGAATTTCCACTGACAGCCGGGGTATTGAACCCGGCAGCATTTTCTTTGCTCTGAAAGGAGAAAATTTTAACGGCAACCAGTTTGCCGCTAATGCACTAAAAAAAGGCGCAGCATACGCCATAGTGGACCAGAGGGAATTTACAATCTCCGAAAAAACAATCTTAGTTGACGACGTTTTGCAAAGCCTGAAAAACCTGGCCAACTTTCACCGAAAAAAGCTTGCAATACCAGTTTTAGCCATCACCGGCACAAACGGAAAAACAACTACAAAAGAACTGGTTTCGGCAGTTTTGGCAAAGAAATTCAAAACCGGTTTCACCCAAGGCAATTTAAACAACCACATCGGAGTGCCACTAACCCTATTAGAGCTGGACAAAGGAACGGAGTTTGGCGTGGTTGAAATGGGCGTAAACCACCGGGGCGAAATAGCCGAGCTGTGCAGCATTGCTGAACCTAATTACGGACTAATTACCAACATTGGCAAAGCACACCTTGAAGGGTTTGGCTCGTTTGAAGGGGTGAAAAAAGCAAAAGCGGAATTGTACCATTATTTGGAGCAGAATAATGGGACTGTTTTTTATGATTCAGGAAATCCAATTCTGACGGAACTGGCAGGAGGGTTAAATAAGAAAATAAGCTATGGAACCACAGATGCCGATTTCACGGGAGAATTATTGAAATCGCCACCCTTCCTAAATCTAAAAGCAAACTTCAGAAAAGGTGTGCTGTACATCAACACGCATTTAATGGGCGACTATAATTTTGAAAATGTGATGGCTGCAGCCTGCATTGGGAACTATTTCGGGGTTGATCCCTTAGAAATACAGCAGGCATTAAACAACTATCACCCCGTAAACAACCGCTCGCAACTGGTTGAAAAGAACGGGCTGAAAATAACAATGGATGCTTACAATGCCAATCCTACCAGCATGCAAGCATCCATTAAAAGTTTTTTATCGAAAGTTTCAGGCAATTCCTTGCTCATTCTTGGCGACATGTTAGAATTGGGAGAGTTTTCCCGTGATGAACATATCGCCATTTTGGAACTTCTCCAAAACTATCCCGGCACACAAGTCCTGGTAGTTGGAAAACATTTTGCAGAAATCGCCGATAACTTCAACTGCCGCTCCTTTGAAAATGTAAATCAACTCTGCCACTATTTGCAGAAAAACAAAATCAGCGCGGGTGAAATACTAATCAAAGGTTCGCGCGGAATTCAGTTGGAAAAAGCCTTAGGCTGTTTTTAATTCAGCGAAGGTTTTTCCACTTTCAACACATCGGCTATCGCTTGCTCAAAAGTGGGCTTTGGCAGCGCGCCCATCGCCATTTGCGGCTGTCCTTCCTGCGGAACAAAAAGCAAAGAAGGAATACTCTGTACACCGAACATTCCGGCCAATTCCTGCTGTTCTTCTGTATTCACTTTGTAGAT
The DNA here is from genome assembly GCA_964572085.1 of uncultured Maribellus sp. Taxonomy (GTDB): domain Bacteria; phylum Bacteroidota; class Bacteroidia; order Bacteroidales; family Prolixibacteraceae; genus Draconibacterium. The sequence continues at coordinate 22,231 of CAZNEV010000026.1, forward strand.
AACAATACTGTCACCGTATTCCTTTTGAAGTTCTTCCAACACCGGAGCAACCATTTTACACGGGCCGCACCAATCGGCATAGAAATCAATCAAACAAGGTTTTTCGCCCTCATATTTCCACTCTTTGTTCTCCTCAAAATTAAAGACTTTCTCTTTAAAGGTTTCTTTTGTCAAATGCTCTAACATAATATTCATTTTTAATAATCAAATACATATCCATTTATATCGATACCTAAATATCAACAACAGTGCCTTTCTGCGAAATAACAAAAACATCCCTGTTTTAGGGGAAATAATTGTAATTTTGTCACACTTTTTCCAAAACCTGTCAGGTATTTTGTCGGACGGTTAAGGTAATAAACAAAAAATGAACAGAAAACTTCGATATAAAATATTTCAGGAAATTGGGGCAACAGCCGACCAAATGCAATTAGAAACCTATGTGATTGGTGGCTTCGTTCGCGACATTTTTTTAAACCGCCCGTCAAAAGACATTGACATTGTTACCGTTGGCAGTGGAATAGAACTTGCGAAAAAGGTTTCCGAGAATTTGAAGAACAAGCCCCGCGTTACGGTTTTCAAGACTTTTGGCACGGCCATGTTGAAATACAAAGACTGGGAAATTGAATTTGTGGGTGCCCGGAAAGAGTCGTATCAACCCGATTCACGAAAGCCTGTGGTGGAAAATGGGACGATTGAAGACGATCAGAACCGGCGGGACTTCACCATAAACGCTCTGGCATTGAGCTTAAACAAAGAGACTTTCGGGGAGTTGACCGATCCATTTAATGGGATGGAAGATATCGAAAACAAAATCATCCGCACCCCTCTCAACCCCGATATTACATTTTCCGACGATCCGCTGCGCATGATGCGTGCCATCCGTTTCTCGACACAACTAAACTTTGAAATCCATATAGAAACTTTAAGCGCGATTGCCCGCAACAAAGAGCGAATCAGCATCATTTCCGGCGAAAGGATTATCGATGAAATGAATAAAATCATGATGTCTGAAAAACCGTCAGTAGGTTTTAAGCTGATGGAGGACACCGGATTGTTGCAGATAGTGTTTCCGGAGTTGCAAAAGATGAAAGGGGTTGAGCGGGTCAACGGAATTGGTCATAAAGACAATTTTTACCACACCTTAGAAGTTTTGGACCGGATTGTACCCAACACGGACAACTTGTGGCTGCGTTGGTCGGCACTGTTGCACGACATAGCGAAACCGGCCACGAAAAAATTCATCGAAGGACAAGGCTGGACCTTTCATGCCCACAATTTTGTGGGGGTGAAAATGATTCCCCGGATATTTAAACGCATGAAGTTACCCCTGAACGAAAAGATGAAATATGTGCAAAAAATGGTTGAGCTGCACATGCGCCCCATCGTACTTTCCGAAGATGTGGTGACCGATTCGGCAGTGCGCCGCCTGCTGTTTGAAGCCGGAGACGACATTGACGATTTAATGACACTCTGCGAAGCTGACATTACCTCGAAAAATTCGGAAAAGGTGAAGCGCTACATGAAAAACTTCCAGGTGGTGCGGGAAAAACTAAAGGAAATTGAAGAAAAAGATGCCATCCGGAACTTTCAACCTCCGGTGAAGGGCGAGTTGATTATGGAAACATTCGGCCTCAACCCTTGCAAAGAAGTTGGCATAATAAAAGATGCCATTAAGGAAGCTATTCTTGAGGGTGAAATACACAATAATTTCGAAGAGGCGTATCAGCTCATGCTGGAGAAAGCAGCAGAGTTAGGGTTGGAGAAAAAGGTTTGACCGGCAAGTACTTTGAGCTATCAAGTGTAAATAAACGATTTCATTATTACCTTTGTAATTCATCTAAAGGAATGGACATCAATTCTTATTAAACAGAAAATGGAAGAGATCAACAAACAGCAATTGTTAGACCAACGCTACCTGCAAATGGCAGATATCTGGTCGCAAAACTCCTACTGCAAAAGGCGCAAAGTGGGGGCTTTATTAGTAAAAGACAAAATGATTATCTCGGATGGCTATAACGGAACACCGTCAGGCTTTGAGAACATCTGCGAAGACGAGAACAATAATACAAAATCGTATGTTTTACATGCCGAGGCAAATGCAATCACAAAAGTGGCCAAATCGGGCAATAGCAGCTTGGATGCTACGCTTTATGTTACTTCATCGCCTTGTATGGAATGCTCGAAACTGATCATTCAGGCAGGTATTAAGCGGGTTGTGTTTACCGAAAACTACCGGATAGAAGACGGAATCAACTTATTGAAACGTGCCAACATCGAAGTAAAACAAGTTGACATTTGAAAAAGAACAAAGAAAACATTGATGAATAAAAGATCTCCATTAATCCCAATCGTAATCGCTGTAGCAGTAGCTGCTGGAATTCTCATCGGAAACCTGTTGAACCGTAACAGCCAACCGGGTTTTACCGGCTTTAGTTCAGGAAAAACCAACAAAATTTCCACGGTGCTCGATTTGATAGCTCAGGGCTACGTGGACAGCGTGAACACAGGCGAACTTGTGGAAAATACCATTCCCGAGTTGTTAAAAAACTTAGACCCGCACACCACCTACATTCCCGCCGAAGATATGAAAGAAGTTCAGGAGGAAATGACCGGAAAATTCTCGGGCATCGGCGTCCAGTTTTCCATTATGGAAGATACGGTGCGGGTGGTGGAAGTGATTTTGGACGGGCCATCGAGCAAAGTGGGCGTGCTTCCCGGCGACCGGATTGTGCGCGTTAACGATTCCATAATTGCCGGAAATAAAGTGAGCAACAATACCGTTTTAAAACTTTTGCGCGGCGACAAAAATACCAAAGTAGAAATAGGCGTGGTGCGCAAAGGGGTAGATAAAGAAGTGGAATTTGAAATTACCAGAGGTGATATCCCCCTGTACAGTATCGATATTTCATACATGATTGAGCCCGAAACAGGATTCATCAAAATCTCACGCTTTGCCAACAAAACCTATGATGACTTTATGGACGGCATGAAGAAACTTCAAAAAGAAGGCGCAAAAAAGATGATTGTTGATTTGCGCCAAAACCCTGGTGGTTCGTTGGTTGCCGTTTTGCAAATGTTAGACGAATTTCTGGAGAAAGACGAGCCAATTTTATATACCGAAGGCGTGCACCAACCGCGAAAAACTTATAATGCTTCGGGACGAAACACGTTCAAGGATATTGAGGTATATGTGATGATCGACGAGTTTTCAGCATCGGCAAGCGAAATCTTTGCAGGTGCCATCCAGGACAACGACCGCGGCATTGTGATCGGTCGTCGGTCATTCGGTAAAGGCTTGGTACAGGAACAAATTCCGCTGATGGACGGCTCGGCACTGCGGCTTACCGTGGCCCGGTTCTACACGCCCAGTGGCCGTTGCATTCAAAGTTCGTACGAAAATGGAAATGAAGAATATTATGGAAATATTTACAAGCGATTTCATCATATGGAGCAATTGGTGGCCGACAGCATTCATTTTGCCGATTCGTTAAAATACGAAACCAAAAGCGGACGCACGGTGTATGGCGGAGGCGGCATTATGCCCGATATTTTTGTGCCTGCCGACACCACGGGCAATTCGGAATATTTTACCAACATCTTCCGCAAAGGACTGATTTATTCTTATGCCTATGCCTATGCCGACGAACACCGGAAGGCACTTGCAAAATTTAAAACAGCCGAAGAAATTGAGCAGTACTTGGATAATAAAAATATACTGGACGAATTTGTGAAATATGCAGCCGGAAAAGGAGTTCCCCACGACGAACAAGGGTTGAAGGATTCAGGTTTAATTATCAGCACCCAACTAAAGGCATACATCGCACGGAATTTAATCGGGGAAGAAGGTTTTTACCCCATCATCAAAAAAATCGACAAAACGCTTTTGCAGGCTCTTGACATCATCCATAAACATTTGTTGGTAGAAAACCTGAACGGAACGACCCAGCCTGTCAATTATGGCAAGTAAACCGGAATTGCGTTATAGCAATCAAAAAGAAGGCATAATTTTCAAAGAAGTTGCAAAATTGCAATAGAGGTAACGGTTTATTTTTTCTGCGAAAGGATTCGCCGGTTCAGGATAATCAAGGCATCATAAAGCCCGACCAGACTTTCGATGCTAACCGCGCCTGGGGCAAGTTCAGCATCTGAGCGAATAATTTGCCAAATATTCTTAAGTGTTTCGGTGTTCATGTTTTGGTAGTTGAACCCATGCAACAATCCTTTTGCTTCCATATAAGTTACCAGTTGATTGGTCTGTCGCTCCGCTTCAGAAAAGCGTTCGTAATCTTTGGTCAGAAAACTGGAAACCGTTTCACTGGCTTTTTGAATGGCGTAACTTGCTGTTGCATTTGTAATTTTTTTACGGGAGGGTGCACTTGTCAGTTGAATGGGAGCGGGTATCGCCCCTTGTTCTGCCGAAATTAGTAGCGACCGCAAAGCACCAATATTGCCGGAAATCGCCAGCTTGTTGTTTTCAAGGGTTTTTTCCAATTTTCTTAACCACTCTTTTGCTTTCGTCGAAAAGAAAGTGTCCTTTTTATCGTGCAAGTCAACCAACCCTGAAATTTCATTCATTAAGGCCAGTATTTCCTCAAAATTTAGAATTTTAAGCATAGCGTTATTCAATTACAAGCTTATCCGATGTTCCTTCGTCGGTTTCCACCGTTGTCCATTCGTATGCTTCTTCGTCAATTTTCAAACGGAATATGGCTATAGATTCTTTCGGACCGGCCTCCTTGATTTCAGATGTTTTTATCAGTGCATCCAATCGGGTAGTTGGTTTGCGGAAATCCTGGAACTTTTGTCGGCTAAGCGTTTGGATTTTTTTCGTAAATCCCGAAATCTTTGATTCATCGGTCAATATTCCCAGTTCTTTTAGCCCTCTTGACGTGGCTTTTGTAAAATTATCGGCAACTTGATTTAATGAGGTGATTAGCTCGTTGGGTTTATCCATCCTTTCGAATTCTTTTTCTAAAATTTCGTTCATCCTTTTTTGTTGAACGGCAGATAATTTTATATTCTCTTCTTTAAATGCTGCCGAAACCAAATTATTATAGGCTATCTTCAGTTCAACCATCTTCGGTTTTGCATTTTCGTCAGGCTGCTCCATGTTATTTATTACCATAGGCACGTCGATTTCAACGGTTGGCAGTCGAAAACGCGGGATAGGCATATTTTTTAACAAGGGGTGGGACGCATAAATTTCGGCAATTCTAACTGTTTCTAAATCAGCTTTCATTCTGGCTATGGTCACTTCGGCCATCAATTGTCCTAAAAAATCTCCAATATACGGCATGGCTAATTTTGTTTAATTTTTTGAATGTGGTTGCTCAAAACTTGAGTTTGGTGTTGTTTAAGTGAAATAAAATAAATTACCTGCAGTGGCAGGTAATTTATTTTTTGAGTGAAGCACTTCGCCTTGTTTTAGCTGGATGCCGGAACAGATGTTATCGCACCTTCGAGGATGCCCAACATCCGCTCCATTCCTGCAGGCATTTCGTCCTGGACCGCCTTCACGTGCACAGCCATGGAATAAGTCCGGTTTACCGAATTCCCTTGGGTTGTGGTCCGCTGGTACGAAGTTGAAACTTTCAGCTTTGCAGAGCCCCAAAGCCAACCGGCCTTGGCTTCAAGCGAAGCATTTACCTTGAGATCGGTGTTGGTTCTCGTGTATTCCACCGAATTGATTTTAGCGTTAAAATCGATCGTGGTTTCATCTATCCGGATAAATGGGATAGGCAAAATAGTAAGAATAGGAACATTCAGTTCCTGAGTTTCATACACCGCTGCAACTGCAGGCGAGCCAGTAACTGGTGGCGTTGCGGCAGGGTCTGCCGGCACTGCCGGCTGATAAGGGCTTAGCTCTTTGGGATACTTGAAAGTAACATAAATCGGTTCTTCCGTAGAGGTATCACCTCCTGCATCCTCAGCAGAAGCAGGTTTTTTAAACCCAACTTCTTTAATGAAATTTACCGTTGACATAGCGGCTTGCGCTTGTGCGTGAATCACTGCTACCAACGGCCCGCCAATCATCGATTCAAAATCGATACTCGACAGTTCTTGACCTGGATTTGGCATAACGTCCTCCTGTTTTAGTTAATAAATAAAATTTCAGAATCTGGTTTGTAGAATCTTAAATGAGTAAGAAAAGTTACGGCGATTTAAGTAGAAAAACAAATTTAACATTTAAAGATTTATTTATGTTCAATTGTGATGAGGAGAATTTAAAAGGAAAGCGAAAAAACGTTATGACCAATTACATTGACACCACCCATAAACATTTGTTGGTGGAAAACCTGAACAGGATATATAGAGGCTAAGTTTTAACGAGTGCCCTACTGCATCTCTTTAACCCTTAATCACCGCAAGTGGTGTGAGTTCCACTTGAATATCTACCAAATCTGTTTGCAAGGCCATTACTTCTTGTATGTCCTTATAGGAGCCCGGAGCCTCGTCCAAATCTTTTTTATGCCGTAAAGCGTGGATTACGCCCAAGGCATTCAATTTTTCACTTTCCTCTTTTAGATCCAGAGTTCTGCGGGCTTCATTCCTGCTCATCATCCTTCCCGCTCCGTGAGAACAGGAATTGAAAGAAAGCGGATTCCCCTTTCCTCTTACCAAGAATGAACTGGTGCCCTGCGAACCCGGAATCATGCCCCATTCTCCTTTTTCTGCCCGGGTAGCACCTTTGCGGTGTACAATCACCTCGTTGTCAAAATGATTTTCCCATGCAGCAAAGTTGTGTGGCTTATTGATGAAGTTAGAAAATTCGACCCCCGGAACAATTTCTGTAAAAGCATCTTTAACCCTTTCCATCATTAGCTTCCTGTTTTGGAGCGCAAACTCAATGCAGTAATTCATTTCTTTGAAATAATCATCATAGCCTTTCGTTCCGCGCATAAAATAGGAAAGGTCTTTGGGTATATCATTTTCTTTACGTTCCGCATTTTCTTTTACTGCTTTTTTATGGTAATAATTCGCTACCGTAAAGCCTATGTTCCTGGAACCGGAGTGTACCATGAGCCATACATAACCATCACTTCCTTTTTGTATTTCTATGAAATGATTACCTCCGCCCAAAGTCCCGATTTGATTGAGTGCCTGTTGGTATTCCTGATTAACAACATGCATATCTTCGTCTTCCCTGACGGGCATCCAACGCTCATCTTGTTTCTTTTTGTGGTGCTTAAATCCTACGGGTATTGTCCTGCGAATTATGCCCATTATTTCTTTCAGGCCTTTTTGTTCAACGTGTTTTAGATTCGTTCTCAAAGAGCACATTCCGCAACCAATATCCACACCCACAGCATTGGGGATGATGGCATCTTTTGTCGCCATAACCCCACCAATGGGCATGCCGTATCCCTGATGTGCATCGGGCATAATGGCGATGTGCCTGAAAGAAATGTTGAGATTGGCCAAATTTTTAGCTTGGTCCAAAGCTCCGGACTCCAAATCATCAAGCCATAATTTTATTGGAATTCGTTCTGTTTCAATTTTCTGTATCATAGGATGTAATATATGAAATTTTTCAAACTTATTTGAAAACTTATTAATTTTACATTCTTCCCATTCCCCTCATTAAGTATAAGGCCATAGCTTCTATTATCTGTTCGTACTCGTAACCACCCCATTCCCCTACTTGTAACCTATCCCCATTTTTTGTAACCTGGCAAATTTCTAAAGTAGAAAGAATTAGACCTAACCTTGAAATCAATTACTGGTAGAGACCAAAACAATTATATGAAAATTATAAGGTTTTTGTAACTTCCACTCATAAAACTATGATTGAAAGAAAAGAATGAGTCCAGTTTAAAAAAAGTATAAGTGCCAAATTGAAAGTAATCGTTAAACGTACCCTCAGAAAACTTGGCTACCTCAGATATTTAAAGAGCCTGACAATCAGTGGATTATCAGACCCTTTGAGTACCCGGGGGGGGAATCGAACCCCCACTTCCTTGCGGAAACTGGATTTTGAATCCAGCGCGTCTACCAATTCCGCCACCTGGGCATTTTCTGTTTGTTGAAATTGGTTCGCAAAACTACTTATTTCACTTGAATTACCAAAACACATTTTCAAACTATTTTCGATTTATTTATTTGGTGCAAGAATTCTTTGCCAACCCCTGATTTTCAAAAATTTCTCACGCGCTCTTGCAGAAGGCCGGTCAACTCTATATGTTGAATGTCAACCCGACATAAATGCAATTCCTGACTTCACTTGACAGCGCATAAACAGTAAACATTGCCATTCTGATTTAAAACTTCAAGGCCATTAAAATTAAATTTACATTATCTTAAAGCTTGATTAAGCACCTATAAGCAGATTTAATCTTGCAATACAGTATATTTGATTGCATATTGTAATTTTACAATGTCATTATCTTTCAATTTGTAGTTATTCTGTTTTGAACTGAATTACTATATGTTGACTGAAAACGCTAAAAGACAAGGAGAGAAAAGATGCTAAATTTCAGTTTACCACCAGCTCAGGGTTTATATCGGCCGGAAAATGAACACGACAGTTGCGGGATTGGATTTGTGGCCCACATAAAAGGCGAATCCTCGCACGAAATAGTGATGCGCGGATTAGAGGTGCTGCGCAACATGGATCATCGGGGTGCCAAAAGTGCCGATAACTCCAGCGGCGACGGAGCCGGTTTGCTGATGCAAATTCCGCACGAATTTATTGCGGGAGTGCTGAATATAGATGTAGGCGAAAGGGGAAAATATGCAACGGGACTTGTCTTTCTTCCAAAAGACGAAAACGAAGCCGTTTCGTGCATGGCTATTCTGAATAAACACATTGAACAGGAAGGTTTGAAACTGATCAGCTACCGCGACGTGCCGGTTGACAGCTCAGTTCCCGGTGAAATTGCTAAAACAACCGAACCGTCAGTGAAACAGATTTTTGTTTCGGCAAACCTGGAAAAAGACATGTTTGAAAGAAAGCTTTATCTGGTGCGGAAACTTGTTGAAAACGAAGTGCGAAACTCGGAACTCAACTTCAAGGATGCTTTTTATCAACCCAGTTTTTCGTGCAAAACTATCGTTTATAAAGGAATGTTCACTCCGGGGCAATTGCGCGATTATTTTCTTGATTTCAACCACGAAAAATTTAAAAGTGCCATTGCCTTAGTGCATTCCCGCTTTAGTACGAATACCTTTCCCACCTGGAACCTGGCGCAGCCTTTCCGCTTAATTGCCCACAACGGAGAAATTAACACGGTGCGCGGAAACCGCCTTTGGATGCAGGCCCGCGAAGGTTTGATGAAATCGGAAGTATTTGGCGAAGACCTTCAAAAACTGTTGCCTGTGATCGAACCCGGGAAGTCCGATTCGGCCTCCTTCGACAATGTGCTGGAATTTCTGCACATGACGGGCCGCTCCATCCCTCATGCCTTGTGCATGATGATTCCCGAATCGTTCAACCAGAAAAACCCAATACCTGATAGTTTAAAGGCTTTCTACGAATACCATTCTACCATTATGGAACCCTGGGACGGCCCGGCATCCATGTTGTTTTCCGACGGCAGATACATTGGAGGCACCCTCGATCGCAACGGCCTGCGCCCTTCGCGGTTCATAATCACTAAAAACGATTTGATTGTGATGGGTTCCGAAGTTGGAGTTCAGGTTTTTGCACCCGAAGAAATAAAATCGAAAGGCCGTTTGCGCCCCGGTAAAATATTATTGGTGGATACACAATTGGGAATTATTATTCCTGACGAAGAGGTGAAAGCTCAACTCAGCCGGCGCAATCCCTACCAAATGTGGCTGAAAGAAAACCGGATAGAAATGAAGGACATCGTGGTGAAAACCCGTGTACGCTCTGCCATCGACAATTTCGAAACTTGTGCGAAGGTTTTTGGCTATTCCCAAGAGGAGATGTACGAAATCATTCAGCCCATGTGCGAAGCAGGTGTGGAACCAACGAGCTCAATGGGCAACGATGCACCACTTGCAGTTTTTTCTGACAAGCCAAAGCGCCTGTTCGATTACTTTAAACAGATGTTTGCACAGGTAACCAATCCGCCCATCGATTCCATTCGCGAAGGTTTAGTGATGGCCCTCACCAATTACATCGGTTCCCTGCAATCGAACATCCTTGTCGAGTCTCCCGAGCACTGCCGTTTGGTGCGGTTTCAAAGTCCCATTCTCACCAATACCGACCTGGGAAAATTTAAAGACATGAAAGATGAGCTTTTCAGCCATAAAACTATTCCTATGGTTTTTGTGGCGAAACAAGGAAAGCAAGGCATGCAAATAGCAATCGATGAAATGCTCGCCGAAGCCGAGGCAGCGGTTGATGAGAAAAAGAATTACATCATCCTAAGCGATCGGAGTATTTCACAGGAATACGCCCCGATACCCTCGTTGCTTGGTGTAGCTGCCGTGCATCACCACCTTATAAACACAAAAAAAAGAATGCAGGTAGGCATTATTGTTGAAACCGGGGAAGCCCGCGAACTCAATCATTTTGCTCTTTTGCTGGGATATGGTGCCAGCGTTATTAACCCTTATCTGGCCTTTGCGGCTATTGATCACATAGTTAAAGAAGGAAAGCTTAAATTAGAATACGGCGAAGCACGCAAAAATTACATCAAGTCAATTGATAAAGGCTTACTAAAGGTCATGTCGAAAATGGGGATCTCCACCTTACGAAGCTATCATGGGGCTCAAATGTTTGAGGCAATTGGCATCGGAAAAGAAGTTATCGACAACTACTTTACCGGAACTGAATCAAAAATCGGGGGAATTGGCTTAGAAGAAATCAGCAAAGAAACCCTGATGTTCCACGAGAAGGCCTATCTTACGGACAATACGCCCGAGCCTTTCCGTTTCGAGAATAACGGAGTGTATGCCTGGCGGAAAAATGGTGAGCACCACGCCTGGAACCCGGAAAGTATTGGCTTGCTCCAATGGGCGACCCGCACCAACGACTATTCGAAATTTAAAGAATACAGCAGCCTCGTGGACAAACAAAACAGCAAACCGGCCTTTATCCGCAGTTGTTTTAAATTCAAAAAGAACCCTATCCCTTTGGACGAGGTTGAACCGGTAGAGGAAATTATGAAACGTTTTGTTACCGGAGCGATGTCCTACGGCTCCATTAGCAAAGAAGCCCACGAAACGCTGGCCATTACCATGAATACTATTGGAGGCAGAAGCAATACGGGCGAAGGCGGTGAAAATCCGGAACGTTTCGGCACGGAGCGGAACAGCCGTATAAAACAAGTTGCCTCGGGGCGTTTTGGCGTCACCAACAATTATCTCATGAATGCAGATGAGCTCCAAATTAAAATTGCACAAGGGGCAAAACCGGGCGAAGGAGGTCAGTTGCCGGGATTTAAAGTAGATAAAATCATTGCGAAATTGCGGAATTCCACGCCCGGGATAACCTTGATTTCACCCCCACCGCACCACGACATTTATTCTATTGAGGATTTGGCTCAATTGATTTACGATTTGAAAATTACCAATCCTCGTGCAAAAGTTTCAGTCAAGCTGGTTTCTGAAGACGGTGTAGGAACCATTGCTGCCGGTGTGGCCAAAGCCTATTCCGACGTTATCATCATCTCCGGTGCCGACGGCGGAACGGGAGCGAGCCCCGCAAGTTCGATAAAACATGCGGGATTGCCTGTAGAACTCGGGATTGCCGAAGCGCAGCAAACTTTGGTTCTGAACAACCTGCGGGGCAGGGTAAAACTCCAGGTTGATGGGCAACTGAAAACAGGGCGCGATGTGGTTACGCTGGCCTGCATGGGTGGCGAAGAATTCGGTTTTGCCACCTCGGCATTAATCGTTTTAGGCTGTATCATGATGCGTAAATGCCACATGAACACCTGTCCTGCGGGAATTGCCACGCAGGACAAAACCCTGCGCAAACGGTTTATCGGCAAATCGGAATACTCCATCAATTTCTTCCGTTTTTTAGCCCGGGAAGTCAGGGAATACCTCGCCGAAATGGGCTTTTCCAAATTTGATGAGATTGTTGGCCGTACCGACTTGCTGGAGGTGAACCCGGAAGTTAAAAACTGGAAAATGAATAACGTGGATTTTTCAAGATTACTTTATGTTCCGAAGGAGGCCAAGGAAAGCCCCATTCGCAACATGGGACCCACCAATACACAAATCAGCACGGGGCACATCGACTTGGATTTAATTCAGCTTTCCAAAAAGGCGGTTCAGGCAGGGGAGAAAGTTTGGATTTCGCATAAAATAATTAATGTTGACCGCACAACAGGGGCAATGCTTTCAGGCGAAATTTCGCGCAAATACGGCGAAGCGGGTTTGCCAAAAGATACCATCAACTGTAACTTTCAGGGAACCGCGGGGCAAAGTTTTGGGGCATTTCTGGTAAAGGGCGTTACTCTTCGCTTAGAAGGCGACTCGAATGACTACATCGGCAAAGGACTGTCGGGCGGTAAAATCATTGTTGTGCCGCCAATCGGATCCACTTTTAAGCCCGAAGAAAACATCATTGTGGGAAACACTTCGTTTTATGGAGCTACCAGCGGCGAAGCCTACATTCGCGGGGTGGCCGGTGAACGCTTTTGCGTACGTAATTCGGGCGCTATTGCCGTAATCGAAGGGACAGGCGACCATTGCTGCGAATACATGACCGGTGGCCGTGTGGTGGTTCTGGGAAAAACCGGGCGTAATTTTGCCGCCGGGATGAGCGGCGGCATTGCTTATGTGTTAGATGAAAACGGCGATTTCGCCTACTTCTGCAACAAAGGCTTGGTTGATTTGGTGCCGGTAGAAGATAAAACCGATGTGAAAGAACTGCAAACTCTAATCAACAATCACCTGATTTATACGCAAAGTTCTCTCGCCCGGGAGATACTTACCCACTGGGAAGAATACTTGCCAAAATTTGTGAAGGTGATTCCATTCGAATACAAGAAAGTATTGGAAGAGCAAAAGCTCAGGGAGTTGAAAAAAAAACTTCAGCTTACCGAAGACGACCCTTCGCGGCATGAATAGGAAATTTGAATTAGGTATTTAACAGAAATAAATCAAAATGTGGCTAAAGCCCAGGTCAACAGCAATTTATCTTGACCGTCAGCTAAAGCAGACAGCCTGCCCCGAAGCAATCGGGGGCAATATAAGCCCAAGAGAGTTGAAGCTGATATATAAATTGCCGTTCACTAAAGTGAACGGATTAAGGAAATACAATGAGAATAGGGGTTTTAACCCCATTCAAAAATGTTTTTGTGTATTAATAAAATGCCTAATTCAATAACAGATTAGTAAACTCAAAAAATAGGAACGAAGCCATGGGAAATCCAAAAGGTTTTATGACGGTGCCGCGCAAAGTTGCAGGTTACCGCCCGATACAGGAAAGAACACACGATTTTGGTGAGGTGGAGCAAACGCTGAACCCGAAGGACAGAGCATTACAAGCATCACGCTGCATGGACTGCGGCATTCCGTTTTGCCACTGGGGCTGCCCGGTGAACAGCAAAATCCCGGAATGGCAGGATGCAATTTACCGCGGACGGATTGATGAAGCTTACCACATCCTACATTCCACCAACAGCTTCCCTGAAATTACCGGGCGCATTTGTCCGGCACCTTGCGAAAAAGCATGTGTACTGGCCATTCACGATGAAGCGGTTACCATTCGCGAAAACGAATGTTCTACCGTTGAACAGGCTTTCGATGCGGGAATTGTGGTGGCCAACCCGCCCAAAACGAGAACGGGAAAGAAAGTAGCGGTGATCGGCTCCGGGCCTGCCGGGCTTTCGGCTGCCGATTTGTTAAACCGCGCGGGGCATACCGTTACCGTATTTGAAAAGAATGACGCAATCGGAGGCCTGCTGCGTTACGGCATCCCCGATTTCAAACTGAATAAAGGAATTATCGACCGGCGCCTGGCCTTGTTTGTTGACGAAGGCATTATCTTCAAAACCAATGTGAATGTGGGCATCGATGTTTTAAAAGACGAGCTTTTGACTGAATACGATGCTGTTTTACTCGCGGTTGGTGCCGAACAAGCACGCGATTTGCAGGTGGAAGGCCGCGATTTGGAAGGCGTGGTTTATGCCATGGACTTTTTAACCCAACAAAACAAGGTGGTTTCAGGCCAAACTATTCAGGAGGATATACGAATTCTGGCTAAAGATAAAAATGTGTTGGTGATTGGCGGTGGCGATACCGGCTCTGATTGTGTAGGCACTTCAATCCGGCAAAAAGCACGCTCGGTTACCCAAATCGAAATCCTTCCAAAGCCGGGCGAAAAGCGCGAAAACAACAATCCCTGGCCCTATTGGCCAAACACACTGCGCACGTCCAGTTCGCACCAAGAAGGATGCGAACGCCGCTGGAACCTTTCCACCAAACGCTTTATTGGCGAAAATGGCAAGTTGAAACAAGTGGAACTGGTGCAGGTGGAATGGGTAAAAAACGAAAACGGGCAATGGCAGATGCAGGAAGTTCCGGGCTCCACCCAATTTATGGACGTTGAACTGGCATTGCTTTCCATGGGTTTCACGCAGCCCGTTCATGTGGGCTTACTTGATGCCCTGGGTGTGGCATACGATCACCGCGGAAACGTAAAAGTGGACAGAAACAAACAATCGTCGGTAGAGAAAATATTTGCAGCCGGCGATGTTGAAAAAGGCGCCAGTCTCGTGGTTCATGCTATTGAAGCCGGAAAGGTGGCCGCTAAGAATATTGACGCTTTTCTGCGGGGATAATATCCCACGCGAACCTTAACCGTCCAGTGGCCTTTCACAAAGTGATCCTCCAAAGGTTCATAGAACTCTCTAAAGGAGTTCAATGAACCGATGGAGAGTCCGATGGACCTATGGGATAATCCGCTCGACGGGTAGGGTATTGAAGAAAAGAATGTCACCCGTTCCGGGTTTGGGCATCACTATCGTTTTTCAGCTATAATCCTATCATCAGCCGTTCCGGCTTGCTTTTAATCCTGAAAGGATGCAAGGATTACAGAAAACTTTGTGGGAGCCGCTTGACGGGTAAATCTTCCAGGATTGTCGTTCATGCGTTCAAAGTGCGGCCCCGAAATGCAAAGTGCCTACCCCAAGAAAAATGTCATCAAAAAAAATTATAAAAAAACATGATGACATTTTACTGCATACTTCGATATGATAGCAGACATTAAACTCTTTTAATTATTTAATACATTATTATGAAATCAAAATTTTTACTTTTCACAGCAGCTTTGTTTGTTTTGTTTGCCCATTCAAACGCCCAAACACCTGAATGGGTGATGGATAACGCAAGAGACATATTCGTTGTCGGCGATAAATTATTTATGGAAAAATACAACTCCATTACAAAAACCCAGGAAATCTGGGTATCTGATGGTACCGCAACAGGCACAACCCTTTTAAAGGGGCTCGATACTCCGGGAGCTAATATTTATACCGAACTTAATGGTAAAATTTATTTCATTGCTGTGGACAAGGATTATCTTGCTGAGCTGTGGGCAACCGATGGAACAACAGCAGGAACATACTTGGTGAAGGAATTAAAACCTTCAGATTATTCTGCTTACATTTTGACGGTATTTAACAATAAGCTGTATTTATTAGTCAAAGATGATGAACATGGGGCTGAGCTCTGGGTGAGCGACGGTACCGAGAAAGGAACAAAACTTTTTAAAGATCTGAATCCTGGAAAGGGAAATGGATTGACAAATCATCCTGAAGCCATTGTTTATAAGGACAAAATGTATTTCAGCGCACTTATGGAACTCGGTAAAAACAATTATGATGTGGAATTATGGGTAAGCGATGGCACTGTGGAGGGCACAAAATTATTTAAAGATTTGAACCCTGATGGACTAAGTTATCCTTACAATTATACAATTGTAAATGATAAATTGTATTTTAATGCTACTACAAAGGCTGAAGGTACAGAGTTGTGGGTGAGCGACGGTACAGTAGATGGGACGGTTTTATTAAAGAATATTGCCGGCAATTATAGCGGCGCACCGCGCAGACCACTGGCTCTTAACGGGAAAGCATATTTCATTACAAGTAGTAAACCATACGAGCTTTATGTAACGGATGGTACACGTGAGGGTACATTTTTGCTTGAAGACAGTGTTGGATATCATTCGGCTATAATTAATGGCGAACTATTTTTCAGTAAACTAATCAGTGATGAGGATAGCCTGCAATATGCCCTTTATAAAACCAACGGGAAGCCGGGCGGCGCTAGCTTAGTGAAAGTTATTGAGGGCGGTACTAGTTCCGGTTATGCTGTACACTTTCGGGAAGCAAACAACAGATGGTACTTTGCCATTTATGACAACAAAGAGGACTACGAATTCAGCAATATTTGGGAAACAGATGGCACTGCCGAAAACACCAAACTTGTGAGAGACAATCAAGGGAAATTGTTGGAGGAGTATAGAGAATATGACTTGATTTCGTTTAACAATTCCCTGTTTTTTGTTATGGACAACCCGGGCATAGGATATTCCCTGTATAGACTTGATAGCCCAAGCACTTCAGCTACTGAATTCGCCCAAAATAATGTTGAAGTGGTGTTGTTCCCCAACCCGGCAAGTAACCAGTTAACCATAAAAACCGATTCAAAGTTAATCGGCTCCAATTACACTGTCCTCAATATAATGGGGCAAACCGTGCATTCAGGAAAAATAAACAGCGATAATACTTTGCTTGAAGTTGGGGGTTTGCCTGGCGGGACTTATATAATTCGGTTACAATCGAAAGATGGTAATAGCGTTTCGCGGTTTATTAAGAAATAAATCTTTAGGAATTCATTCAAAATCATTAACATTTTAAAACACGCATCATGAAATCAAAATTTTTACTTTTTACAACAGTATTGATTGTTTTGTTTGCCCATTCAAACGCCCAAACGCCCGAATTTGTAATGGATAATGTGAATTATCTTGCAGTTTCAAACGGGAAATTATTTTTAGAAATAATTGATTATAAAGCTCAATATCGTGGCGTTTGGATTTCGGACGGAACTGCGACAGGCTCAAGCCCTTTAAAAGAAATCTCGACACCTATGTACAACCGCTATGTTGAATGTAACGGGTTAAGCTATTTCATTGCTTATGATGCAGAACAATATGCGGAGCTTTGGGTCACCGATGGCACAGAGGCGGGTACGACCTTAGTGAAGAAATTGAAACCTGCCAAAACAGGTTCTTCAATTATTCTGACAGCCTTTAACAACAAACTCTATTTTATTGGTGAGGATGCCGAGTACGGAAGAGAACTCTGGGTAAGCGATGGTACAGAAAGTGGGACAAAATTATTGAAAGACATTAATCCAGGTGCTGGGGATAGTTTTAGTTACGGATATGCAATCGTTTATAAAAACAAAATGTTTTTTAACGCAGGAAACGCACAAAACAATGAAGAATTGTGGGTAAGCGACGGTACATCAGCAGGTACAAAATTATTTAAAGACATCAACCCAGATGGGAGCGGTAATCCGTCCGGATTCAACATCGTTAGCGGTAAACTGTACTTCAGTGCAAATACTGAAAATGAAGGCAAAGAGATGTGGGTAAGCGATGGAACTGAAGCAGGGACGCATTTATTAAAAGATATTGCCCCAAAAGAAAATTCTTATGGCCCAAGTATGCCTATTGAATATAACGGGAAAGCATATTTTATAGCTTTCGGAGATAAACAACCCTACCAACTGTGGTTGACCGATGGTACGGCGGCAGGTACCACTATGGTAGAAGATAGCGTGGGACGGGATATTACTGTTTTTAACGGAGAGCTTTATTATGGTAAAATTGTAAGCAAAAAAGTAATATCCTATAATTATGCGCTCTACAAAACAAAAGGGAAGCCTGGTGGTGGCAATTTGGTAAAAGTGATATCCGGCGGCAAAAGTACCGACAGTCCAAGGAATTTTGTGCAAGCAAATGGCAAATTGTATTTTTTGTGTAATTATGATCGAGGCGGAGCCAATTATTTGGACAATGACCTTTGGGAAACCGATGGCACCACCGCAAACACAAAACTTATTGCATATAGCCCCGGCAAGTTGGTTGACGTGAACAGGCTTACCGGATTAAGAGGATACAACAATGCTTTGTATTTTACAGATCTTGGTAAGAAACTCTATCGGATTGGTACCCCAAACACTGCTGTTACCGATGCCGCCTTTGATAACTCTGGATTGATTTTGTTTCCAAATCCTGCAAGTAATCAGTTAACCATAAAAACCGATGAAAAATTAATCGGCTCCAATTATACTGTCCTCAACATCATGGGGCAAACCGTGCGTTCAGGAAAAATAAACAGCGACAATACCTTGCTTGAAGTTGGGGATTTACCGGGCGGGAGTTATTTCGTTCGGGTACAATCGAAAGAAGGCAGCAAGGTTTCGCGGTTTATAAAGGAATAAAGGCTCTATAACGGATAATGCGGCAGACATAGAACTGTTCAATGCCGAAAGGTATGAAATGATTATAGCAAATTGATGTTTGGTATTGGGGAAAATGCCGAAGGCATGACAGGATAGTATCACCGCTTTGCGGTTTAGAACTCACGTGAACTAACATTCTATAATCATCCCAACCTTTCAGGTTTTAAGAATTTGCATATTTTATAGAACCAAATGAAGGCTAATAACTTCTTAATAATATTCAAAAAAATGAAAAAATTATTCACTATCGCATTTTGTTGCTTCATGGTGGCTGCATAGGCACAAGTAACGTTCAAGGAATTTCAGATGCCGGAAAACACCGGTGCCGAAAACTACCGTTTGGTGGTTGATTATTACTCGGACCAACAAGTTTTTTTCCCGGTAAAGCAAGCCGGAAAAGTGTATGCAAAAAATACCGCAAGCGGCAGTTTCAATGAAATAGCAGAAGGTTTGTACATCACTGCTTTTTATGCCAACAACGGTGATTTATACCTGGTTAAAAATGCCAGCACAACCGGGCTTGAACCCCATTTGTACAAAAGTACCGACAACGGCAAAACGCATTCAGAAATTGCCGGGGTTGCAGGCAGGCTGTTCCGGCGCGACCAGTTTGGCAACTTATATTATTCCACATCTGGCGGGTTTGCTTATTCGGTTGATAATGGCAAAACATTTAAAACAGTGTCCACTCCCAAGGAAGTTTTCAGCGCAGTTAGAAGCCCGGAGGGCAAGTTGTTTTATATAACCGAAAAATTGGAATTGTTTCGCTCGGCAAACAACGGAGGCACTTGGGAGGATATTTCAAAATCAAATAACCTCGATTCATTTTTAGAGCGTCACTTGTGGTGGAAGAGCGATACTTTATATTTTCAATCTGGTTCAAATTTTGGCTACACAACAGAAAGTAACCCAAAGTGGGTTGGTTTTCTGTTACCGTTTACGTCAATAATCACAAACGTTAGTTTAAGTCCCGACAATGTTTTTTACTGCACCAGCCCTTATGGTTTCTTTTCTTCACAGGCACCGGTTACTCGCAATTGGACCATGCTAAACAACAATCAGGCGAGGGCACAGGAAACCATTTACAATAATTATATCGCTGTAGCGGATAGTACAATGTATTACAATTGTTATTTGAGAGGAAACAACACACCAAATTATCAAATTTTCTATGCACCGCGTATCCCAATTGTGGTTAGCGCTGTTGAAACATTAAGCGAACAACAATTCAGTATATTTCCCAATCCCGCAAGAAGTGAAATTCAAATAAGAAATGAAGCCGCGAAAGGCGAGTTCAGGATTTACGATATCCAAGGGAAAATAATGCTGACTGAAGTATTAACCGAGCCCAATCAAAACATCAATATCCACTCGCTCCAACCCGGCATTTATATCTGGCAAATGGAAAATAGGAAAGACAAATTGATGGTTCAGTAACAGCGTTGTCAAAAATAAAGGTCAATTGTTGATGACATTTTACCCCTTTTCCCGATATTGTAATAGATATTAAACTCTTTTATTATGATGAAAAATTTATTTACAACTATTGTTTTGTGCTTAACAATAGGAAACATTCAGGCGCAGCCAAACATCGAATGGCAAAAAGCTTTTGGTGGCTCTCATAATGAGGAAGCACATTCCATCAAACTAACCAAGGATGGTGGATATATCGTTGCCGGACATACCCAATCCACCGACGGGGATGTAACAGGAAATCATGGCGGTGCTGATTATTGGGTTTTAAAATTAACCAGTAGTGGCGTCGTTTCCTGGGAAAAATGCTTTGGTGGAACAAAAAACGACAGAGCATACTCCGTTCAGCAGACCACCGATGGCGGGTATGTTGTGGGTGGATATTCATCGTCAAATGATGGCGATGCTTCGGGCAATCATGGCGGAACAGATATCTGGATTATAAAACTCACCAGCACAGGCGATTTGGAGTGGCAAAAAATGCTTGGCGGAACGAAGGATGATTGGTTGGGCTCCGTTCAGCAAACTACCGATGGGGGTTATATCCTGTTTGGAAGCACGGAGTCCAATGATGGGGATGTGAGCGTAAACCGGGGTGACGCTGATTTCTGGTTGGTAAAACTAACAGATGCAGGTGCGATTTCGTGGGAAAGAACCTTGGGAGGTTACGACTATGACCAAGGGAATAGTATCCGACAAACTGCCGATGGAGGATATATCGTGGCTGGAACTACTGAATCAACTGATGGGGATATTTCTGGAAACAATGGCTGGGATGATGCCTGGATAGCAAAGTTAAACAGCGCAGGCAACATCGAATGGCAAAAATGTATGGGCGGCTTCCTTAGAGATGGCGCAAACAATATTCAACAAACCGCTGATGGAGGTTTTGTTGCGGCCGTCCGTTCTTCATCAAAGACATATGGAGACTTTACTACAAACAAAGGGGCTTATGACAGTTGGATTGTAAAAATGAACAAAAGCGGAATAGTTGAATGGAAGAAAAATCTGGGGGGATCCAAGAATGACATTATTGAATACATCGTGCAAACTAATGATGGAGGTTATGTTGCCGCAGGCTACTCTGAATCGGAAGATTTCGATTTAACAGGATTACACATTGGAGGATTTGACTTTTGGATTATAAAATTAAGCAACGATGGCACGGTAATTTGGCAAAAATGTTTTGGTAATGAGCTTTCCGACTATGCTTTTGAAATACAGCAAACCACCGATGGGGGGTTTATCATTTGCGGCATTTTCGACACTGTAGATAATGCGATACCTACTGGTCACGGAAGAGATGATTTTGTGGTTATTAAACTTTCAACACCAACAGGAACCAATGATTTGGAATTAAATGCTGGAGTTCATCTTTTCCCCAACCCTGCAAACAACCAATTAACCATAAAAACCGATTCAAGGTTGATGGATTCCAATTACACAGTTCTCAACATCATGGGCCAAACCGTGCGTTCAGGAAAAATAACCAGCAACAATACTTTGCTTGAAGTTGGAAATTTACCTTGCGGGAGTTATTTCGTTCAAATACAGTCGAAAGATGGGAATAGCGTTTCGCGGTTTGTAAAAGAATAAATCTTTAAAAATTCATCCCAAAAAATAAAGTCCTATCAATAACATTTTAAAACACGCATTATGAAATCAAAACATTTACTTTTCACAGCAGCTTTGTTTATTTTGTTTGCCCATTCAAACGCTCAAACGCCCGAATTTGCAATGGATAATGTAGATTATCATGCAGTTTCAAGCGGAAAATTATTTTTAAATGCAAGGGATCCTATAAAAGAAAACTATACCCTATGGGTTTCGGAAGGAACGGCAACGGGCTTTAAACTGTTAAAAGAACTCACTGTTATCAGCAGTATAATTGAATGTAACGGGTTAAGCTATTTCATGGTCAGAGATAACGAATACTATGCTGAGCTTTGGGTCACCGATGGCTCAGTGGCAGGTACAACCTTAGTGAAGAAATTAAAACCTGCAAAAGCTATTGATGTAACTATTATATGTGCTTTTAACAACAAAATCTATTTCATCGGTAACGATACAGCACACGGAAGAGAACTCTGGGTAAGCGATGGTACTGAAAACGGAACAAAACTATTAAAAGATATTAATCCTGGGGTTGAGAATGGCGTGAGATACAATTCTGCTATTGTGTATAAAAATAAAATGTATTTCAACGGAGATAGCGGGTCTAATAGCGAATTATGGGTAAGCGACGGTACTGAAGCAGGTACAAAATTATTTAAGGACATCAATCCGGCAGGGAGTAGCGATTTTTCTAGACCCAGCATCGTTAACGATAAAATGTACTTCAATGCATATACTAAAAAAGAAGGCCATGAACTCTGGGTAAGTAACGGCACAGAAGCGGGGACACATTTGATTAAAGATATTGCCCCTAATAATAAAAATTCTATTATAGGTGAGGCTATTGAATTTAACGGGAAAGCATATTTTATTGTGGATAGATCATGGAAGGCAACTCAACTATGGTCAACCGACGGTACAGAGGCAGGTACCACTATGGTTGAAGATAGTGTGACTGGTTTTGATATTGCTGTTTTTAATGGGGAGCTTTATTTTGGTAAAATTGTAGGCGAAAATGTAACATCCCATTTCGTTGATCTATACAAAACAAAAGGAAAACCTAATGAGGGAAGTTTGGTAAAAACCTTAACCAGCGACAACAATATTTATAAACCAGAGCGTTTTGTAACAGCAAATGGCAAATTGTATTTCCGGTGCTTTTATGATGGTGGCGGTGCTAATTTACACTACGAACTTTGGGAAACCGATGGCACCGCCGCAAATACAAAACAAGTAGAATTCAGCCCGGGAAATTTGGTTAATGTTAACAGCCTAACTAGCTACAAAAATGCGCTGTATTTTACAGATTATAAAACGCTGTATCGAATTGACACCCCAAGCACCGCAGCCACCGATGTCGCCCACAACAATTTTGAAATGGTACTTTTCCCCAACCCAACGACCGAGCAATTAACCATAAAAACCGATTCAAGGTTGATGGATTCCAATTACACCATCCTTAACATCATGGGACAAACCGTGCGTTCAGGAAAAATAAACAGCAACAATATTTTGCTTGAAGTTGGGCATTTGCCGGGAGGGACTTATTTCGTTCAAATACAGTCGAAAGATGGGAATAGCGTTTCGCGGTTTATAAAGGAATGAGGGCTGATAACTTCATTCTGAAATTCCATTGTTGTCCGGCAAAAAAGGCATTTTGGAAATACCAACAGAATAAAATGAGCTATTCACTGAAGATGAATAATTTACAATTAATGGCTAAAGCCTGTTTTTCTTTCTTCAAATTTAACCCCCGGCTTAAGCCGGGGGCAATAAATCCGCATAACTCAAGGGCTTTAGCCATTAATCTTTTATTTTACCCAACTCTATTAAATAAAATTCAAATAAGAAATGAAAACGGGAAAGGCGAGTTTAGGATTTACGATATTCAGGGGAAACTAATGCTCACTGAAGTGTTAACCGCGCCCAATCAAAGTACCGATATCCGCTCGCTCAAACCCGGAATTTACATCTGGCAAATGAAAAGCTGGAAAGGTAAATTGGTGGTTCAGTAACAGCGTTGTCAAAAATAATGGTCAATTGTTGATGACATTTCGTCACTTTCCCGATAGAGTGATAGATATAAGAATCTTTTACCCTAAAAGTTTAAACTTATTAATTATGAAACGACCATGCAGCTTTGATTCACAAACAAACTTCATTAAACAAGGAGTTACATCGAAATGAGCTTGCGAATTCTGTCGAATACCATTAAAACAGATGCGTTAATGAGGCAAATACATTTTAAAAATCAATAATTTTAATGAGATGAAAAAGAGAAATTTATTTTTAGTAGCAGCTTTAGTGCTGAGTTTTTTTATCGCAAACGCCCAAAATACGGAACAGGGCGACAAAATCCTGAACCTTGGTGTAGGATTTGGGAATAACTATACTGCGGGGGGATCCGATTTTTCCAACTCAATCCCACCCCTTTCAGCATCATTTGAATATATCATTAAAGGCGATCTTTTCGGTGATGGGAAAGGTGCTTTTGGAGTTGGTGCTTTTGTCCAGTACATGAACTACAACTATGAAGCAACCAGCTATCCGGATATAGGTGGCGGAACTATTGAAGTTTTTGCTCTTAAATCAGCAATGATCAGCACTACTGTCGATGACTGGAAATACAACCAGTTTGTATTTGGTCCCAGAGGGTATCTTCATTATAATTTTATCGATAAATTAGATACTTATACGGGGTTGATGCTGGGTTTGGATTATATTTCATGGGGCAGGGGAAGTTCCGATTATACGCATACTGATTTTGCATGGGGTTGGTTCATTGGCGGGAGGTACTATTTTACCGACAACCTTGCCGCAATGCTGGAACTGGGCTACGGTGCAACTTATGTAAATATTGGTGTTGCATATAAATTCGGGAATTAATCAACAACATTTAATTTCTATGAAACGAACATGAAATCAAAATTTACTTTTTTAATCGTATTCACATCGCTATTGTTATTTTCTTCTTCACTATTTGGGCAGAAACCAGATTTTGCCTGGGCCAAACATATGGTGGGAACAAATTATGCTCAGTCAAAATCTATTAAAACTGATGACAAGGGAAATGTGTACACAACGGGAGTTTTTGCGATGACCGTTGATTTTGACCCGGGCAGAGATACACTCTATTTAACATCTGCGGGAGATAAAGACATTTTTATTCAGAAATTAGATAGTGATGGCAAGCTGCTCTGGGTAAAGCAAATTGGCGGCGCATATTTAGATGAAGCATATTCCCTCGACGTAGATGCTTCCGGAAATGTCTATACCGCTGGATATTTTTCGGATACAGTTGATTTTGATCCGGGTTCAGGGAGTTCTATTTTAACCAATGAACGTTCATCATATAGTGCATTCATCACAAAACATGATACCAATGGTAATTTCCTGTGGGTAAAACAAATGGGAGGAACTGGTATCTCAGCTATAAACTCCATCGCCATTGATGCCAGAGGAGGTATTCTCACAACAGGGTCGTTTAGAAAAACGGTAGATTTTGACCCTGGTGCTGTAACTAACAATTTAACATCGGTAGGTAATTATGATGTTTTTATTTTAAAACTCGACGCTTACGGTAATTTTCTGTGGGTAAAACAAATAGGGGAATCACTTACTTCCACAGGAACAGCCATTAGCACCGATGCCGGCGGGAACGTATATGCAACCGGGTACTTTTATGCCACCGCAGATTTTGATCCGGGAGCTAAGGTACAAAATCTAACCCCTGCCGGTAAAAATGATAGTTTCATTCTGAAACTTGATCCCAATGGAAATTTTGTGTGGGTAAAGCAAATAAGTAGCACCGAGAAAAACGTAACAACATCCATTGCCACTGATTTAAGCAACAATGTTTACACCACCGGATATTTTGAAGGTACAGCCAAATTCAGCACTGGAGCTGGAGCTGGAGCTGGAGCCACCAACTTAACCTCTGCGGGAAGTAATGATGTCTTCATACAAAAATTAGATACTCATGGCAATTTGCAATGGGTAAAGCAAATGGGTGGAGCCGCCTCTGATGTTGGATATGGAATCACTACTGATGCCGCCGCCAATGTATATACAACTGGAATGTTCGCGAACACGGTAGATTTTGACCCGGGTGGGGATACGGCTATTTTAACTTCGGTTATTGGCACGAATATCTATATTCAAAAACATGACACCCATGGTAATTTTGCATGGGTTAGCCAAATCGTTACATCCGCACTAAGCAGAGGGCTCGCCATTGCCGTCCATGATGACAATATATATTCGACAGGTTTTTTTGCCGGGACCGCAGAATTTGATGCAGGTGATGACACCTTAAGCATAGCATCTGGTGGTGTTAATGACATTTTTATCTATAAAATGGGCCCTACTACCGTTGGAATATTAGCAAATACTTTGTCAGACAATATGCTTGTTTATCCCAATCCTGCATCGTCAAAAATTCAAATCAGGAATGAAAACGCAAAAGGCGAGTTCAGAATTTATAACATCCTCGGAAAAATGGTGTTATCCGAAATTCTAACTGATCCCAATCAAACCATTGATATCCAGCCTCTCAATCCCGGCATTTACATTTGGCAAATGGAAAACAGAAAAGGAAAGTTGGTGGTTCAGTAACCGTTACGAAAAGTAATTGGGTTTAATTGATGACATTTCACCCCTTTTCCCGATACTGTAATAGAGATTAAACTCTTTTAGTACAAATCAGGAGAATAATGAAAACAAAAACCACAATTTTAGCACTGATCTTAAATTTATTTTGCGTTATCTCATCGTTGCAAGCCCAGCAACCAAAGCTTGAATGGGCAAAACAAATGTCCGGCTCTTCATCTGAAAGTGGTACAGCTATGGCCATGGATTCCTCAGGAAATATTTATACCATCGGTTCTTTTTATCAGACGGTTGATTTTGATCCATCAGCCGTAACTTTCACCCTAACTTCAAATGGAGCTTCGGATATCTTTATTACCAAACTGGATGCACAAGGAAATTTCTTATGGGCGAAACAAATTGGAGGTGCCGATTATGATTATCCCGGGAATATTGCAGTGGATGCCTTCGGAAATGTACTGGTTGGAGGTACCTTCCGCGGAACCGTGGATTTGAATCCCGGTGCTGGTCAATTTACAGTTACTGCGGTGGGCCAAGAAGCCTTTTTGCTGAAATTGGATACCAACGGCAACTTTATGTGGGCAAAACATTGGGGAGGAAAGAGTAGCAGTGCAGCTAATAATATCTACGCTATTGCTTTGGACAGTTCCGGCAATATTATCATAGGGGGAAGTTTTGAAGGAACGAACGATTTGAATCCTGGCACAGAAACATTCAACGTAACACCTTCAGGTACGGGTACGGGTGATGCCTATATAACAAAATTGAATGCAAGCGGTGAGTTTTTATGGGCCGTTGTCATTGGTGGCGAAATTTATTATACAGATAAAGTAAAGGCGCTAGCAGTGGATGGGTCTAATAATATCGTGGCGAGTGGTCCTTTTTACGGAACAGACTCAGCTTTCAACTTGCAGAATAGCGGTAATTTTTATATTAAACTGGACGCCTCCGGTAATTTAATTTGGTCAAAACAGACGGAAGGTTATGGGGAGGTAGAAAGCCAATCCCTGAAACTTGATGCCGCAGGGAACGCATACATAACGGGCAGATTTGGAGGAACTCGAGATTTTGACCCAGGTCCCGATATTTTCAATTTAACATGCAGCAGCGGCTATTCCGATATTTTCATTTTGAAACTGGATGCCTCAGGGGATTTTGTTTGGGCAAAAGGTTTTGGCGGAAGTGCCTCACTTCCAGGCGATAGCGGGAATTCCATTGTTTTGGACAATAATGGTTACCTATATACCACGGGCACTTATGTTGGGTCAGGCGACTTCAACCCTGATACCGAAAAATTTATCTTGCCCGCAGTGGGTAGGATTGATATGTTTATTTTAAAGCTGGATACCGATGGGAATTTTGTGTATGCAAACTCTTTTGACGCCACGCCGGATGGGTACTCAGGCGAAACAGTTGGCAACTCTTTAATTGCGGATGGTTCTGGAAACATTTATTGTACCGGTTCCTTTCAAAACACAACAGACTTTAATCCCGGCAGCGGGGTGTTCAATTTGGTTTCGGGCGGGGGAAGCGATATTTTCATTCTAAAACTAAGCTATACAGCAACCGTTGGGATAACAGAAAACACGTTTACAGAAAACATCCAGGTTTATCCCAATCCAACCAGCGGAAATTTCGTCCTAAAATTTGAAACCATGCAGATGGATTTGTCAGTTCGGATAATGTCAATTTCAGGGCAAACCATCGAAACCCGTACTTTTCAAAATACAGATTTTGTTGAGTTGAAATTGGAGCAACCCAATGGGTTTTACCTGGTTGAGCTTCGAAATGAAAAAGGCAACAAAACAGGATTTCGATTGATTAAAAAACAATAACTCTATGAAGACAAAAATACTTTAACGATAAAACAATAAATTATGAAAACAACTTTACTTTCCTTCAGTTTTATGGTTTGTGTTTCACTCACAGGAATTTCGCAAACTTTATTTGGCCCCCAACAAATTATAGATTCATTTACCGGAAATGATCCCAAGGTTCTTGAGTCAGGCTTTATCGATGGGGATGAGTACATCGATATTATTCTTGGTGCTTCGGACAATACAGTTGTATGGTATAAAAATAATGGAAACGGTACTTTTACAAAACAGTCCAACATTATAAATACTGCCAATACGATAAATGGCATCTACCTGGTAGATTTAAACGCAGATTCCTTTTTAGATATAGTAGCATCAAGTTTTTCTGGTAAAACCACTTCCTGGTACGCAAATGATGGTACGGGGAATTTCGGTCCCGAACAATCTATTGCTAAGATCACTTCTATATCGATGGCTTTTGGGACTATTGATAGCGGAGCAACCGTAGATGTTGCCGCTTCGGTATTTGAGCAAAATGTGGTTTGGTTTGCCAATGATGGATCCGGCACATTTGGAAGTGCTCAGGCCATGGAGAAAATATCTTTTCCACCACCAGGTCCGATTGCCCTGAAAGATATGGATAACGATGGCGACCTGGATCTCATACGTGCTTCGTCTTATGGAATGGCAGACGGTGATAAAATAGGTATTTTTAGAAATAATTTGATTCCAGGCGGTACTGTCGCTTTTATTGAATATCCCAATCCGGTAATCTCTAAAACAAGTGGTTTTAACTCTATGTTGGTTGAAGACACGGATGGGGATGGAGATTATGATATTCTTGCTGTAGAATTGGGTGCAGGCATCATATCCGGTCAATTATATTGGTTTGAGAACAACGGTTCCGGATTTTCCCAAAACATAATTCCCACGACCATAAATTACCCCTATTTTGTCCGTTTTGAAGACATGGATAATGACAACTTGAAGGATATCATACTTCAGGGTTACATACAGGATCTCACGACTAAAATTGTTTGGTTTAAAAACAATGGTGCTGGTTCATTTGCACCCGAAAGTGCTTTAGAAGGTGGATTTGAAAATATTAGTACAATGTACGTAATTGCGGACTTTGACAATGATAAGGATATGGATGTTGCCTCGATATCCTCCAAGGAAAAAACTTTATTCTGGGTTGAAAATATAAGTGTGCAAACGGGTATTCCCGAGATTGATTATCATAGCATTGAAATATATCCAAACCCAACAGATGGTAAATTCTCCATTGAATTTGACAATACAAAGCAATCAGTAACCGTAAGAATTCTTTCGTTAACAGGGCAGGTAGTTGTGAATAAACAGTTTCAAAACAAAAAGATAATTCAATTGGAGCTAAACCAACCCGACGGAATTTACATTCTCGAAACTATTGATGAACAGGGAAATAAAGTTGCTTTGAAACTAATAAAACAATAAATACATAAAAACAAAACTTTTACTTTCAACACTATTCACAAGTTTCTCGTTCAATACAATCCAAGTCAGGAATAAAAATGTGAAAGGTGAATTTAGGAACCACAATGGTAAAATAATCCTGAATGAAATATTAACCGAACTCAATCAAAGTATTAATATCCGACCTCTCAAACCCGGTATTTGCAACTGTTAAATGGAAAACAGAAAAGGAAAGTTGGTGGTTCAGTAACCGTTACGAAAAGTAATTGGGTTTAATTGATGACATTTCACCCCTTTTCCCGATACTGTAATAGAGATTAAACTCTTTTAGTACAAATCAGGAGAATAATGAAAACAAAAACCACAATTTTAGCACTGATCTTAAATTTATTTTGCGTTACCTCATCGTTACAAGCCCAGCAACCAAAGCTTGAATGGGCAAAGCAAATGGGCGGAACGGGCTACGGCCGACCTGCTTCCATAACCACGGATAACAATGGTGATATTTATACAACCGGACATTTTGAGAATACAGTGGATTTTGATCCCAATGCGGTAACACGTAATCTCACTTCGAATGGCTCACATGATATTTTTATTCAAAAATTAAGTGCTGATGGTAGTTTAATTTGGGTAAAGCAAATGGGCGGAGAAGGTTCTGATGTTGGAAGGGCTATCACCACTGATGACAATGGAAATGTTTATACCACTGGGACATTTTCTGGTACCGTTGATTTTGATCCGGGCATAGAAACAACAAACCTTATATCGAAAAGTGTGCATAGTTCCTTTATTCAAAAGCTTTTTAACAATGGAAATCTGAATTGGGTAAAACGGATAGGCGGACAGAAAGATGATGTTCTTTGCCTTGCTATCGCCACCGATCTGAGTGGCAACGTATATACCACAGGTTCTTTTTACGAAACAGTAGGTTTTGGAGAGGGTACCAAAATGATCTATTTAAATTCTGCGGGTTGGGCGGACATTTTTATTCAAAAGCTCGATAGCACCGGGGCTCTCCTTTGGACAAAACAAATGGGTGGAACCGACTTTGAAAGCGGTACTTCGATAACCACCGATATCGATGGTAATGTATATACCACAGGTTACTTTAACGGAACTGTAGATTTTGATCCGGGAGCCGAAAAAGCGAATCTCACCTCTAACGGTGACAATGATATTTTCATTCAAAAATTAGATGCTGGAGGCAATTTCCTATGGGTAAAACAAATGGGAGGAGCCGGTTCTGATAACGCTACTTCGATAACTACTGACATCAATGGAAATGTATATACTACAGGTTACTTTTATGAAACAGTAGATTTTAATCCCGGCGACATAACAGCGAATCTTACTTCCAAAGGTAATAATGATATTTTTATTCAAAAACTAAATGCTGAAGGTGATTTTCGTTGGGTAAAACAAATGGGCGGCTCCAGCAATGATTACAGCGAATCGATCACTACAGATGCACGTGGCAATGTATATACAACAGGTTACTTTTATGATACAGTAGATTTTGATCCGGGTGGAGAAACCGCAAATCTTATTTCGAATGGTTCAAGCGACATCTTTATTCAAAAGCTTGATTCTCTGGGTCATTTTCAGTGGGTTAAACAAGTAGGCGGAACAAGTGAAGATAGAGGAACTGCCATAGGAACTGATGATAATGGAAATATCTATACCACCGGTGGTTTCCGGGAAACTGTAGATTTTGGTCCGGGTACTGGAACAACAAATCTCACTTCTAAAGGAAACTTGGATGTCTTCATCCTAAAACTAAGTCAAACAACAGTTGGCATAACAGAAAACCCTTTCACTGAAAAAATCCATATTTACCCCAACCCAACCACCGGGAATTTCGCCATAAAATTTGAAACCATTCAAAGAGATTTATCTGTTCGGCTTATGTCAATTTCAGGCCAAATCGTTGAATCCCGCACTTTTCAAAACACTGATTTTGTTGAGTTAAAATTAGAACAACCCAATGGGATTTACTTGGTTGATGTGTTGAATGAAAAAGGCAATAGAACGGGATTTCGATTGATTAAAAAATAATCGACAATTGTTGATGACATTTTACACCATTTTCCGATAACATAATAGACATTAATATATATTATTCTGAAACTTGCGGGGTGTCGAACACCTATCTGCCTGTGGCGTAATCATTTGATAGAGATTGGCCAGATGGAAAAACATTTTTAATACCTCTTAAAGTGGAGCCCAGAAACCACTGAAATAAACGGCCTGCCCGCCTAGGTCCATAAGGCGGGGGCGCAGCCGAAAAGCCTTATGAGTAGGGATATTTTTAAAAGAATGGATTATGAAAAATTTAATTAGACTTTTTGTTGTTGTTTTTGTTGTAACGATGGCCTCTGAGTCATTTGCTCAAACTTTTGGGTTAAAAGGCGGTTTGAATTTAGCAAACATGCTTATTAAAAATGATGATAAAACTTATAGTGATGACTTTAAAACGAAACCTGGTTTTCATTTAGGTGTAACTGCTGAGTTCCCGGCAACCGAAATGTTTTCATTTGAAACAGGTTTGTTGCTCTCAACAAAGGGATTTAAACTAAGTAGAGATGACTATAAGGAAAAAATAAGCCTTCTCTATCTTGATATTCCTCTAACCGGAAAAGCTTCGTTTGATGTGGAAGGCGTAAAGGTGTATGGTGTTTTTGGTCCTTACATAGGGATGGGTTTATTTGGAATATATAAAACTGAAGATACCTATGAAGGAGAAACGGAAACAGATTCTGAATCCATTGTTTGGGGTTCTGAAAAAGGGAAATCTGATTTTAAAAGATTTGATATGGGCCTAACCATGGGTGCAGGAGCCGAAATAAATGCGATACAAATTGGATTAACTTATAATTTGGGCTTGGCAAATATTTCACCCTATTCCGATAAGGGTTACAAACGAAATAACCGGGTTTTAGCACTATCGCTTGGTTATAAATTTGGGAATTAAACAGGCGAGAAAATACGCACTTACTTTGAAAAACTATGAATATCCCATTCTTTTCTAAAACAGCCAACTATCTTATTTTCGGGTTGACTGTAATGAAGACAAAATACTTAACGGTCATCTGCCTGCTCATTTTGACTTTTTCGGCACATGCGCAAACGGGGGAATATGTTCCACAACTGGCTAATTTTGATGCAGCCATATTGAACCTCATGAAAAATTACAATGTGCCCGGAGGTCAGTTGGCAATCAGCTATCAGGGGCGTTTGGTATATAACAGGGGATTTGGCCTGGCAAACACCGAAACAAAAGTACCCGTATCCCCTGAAAGCCGGTTCCGCATTGCAAGCGTTTCGAAAACGATTACAAGTATTGCCTGCATGAAATTGTTCGAGCAAGGCTTATTGGATTTGGACGCAAAAGTATTTGGCAGCAATGGGATTTTAAACGATGCCATTTACCAAAATATCCTTGATTCGCGCGCTACAAGTATAACAGTACGCATGTTGCTCGAACACAGCGGTGGATGGGACAGCTCTAAATCAGGGGATCCCATGTTTGATGCCTACAAAATAGCAACCAACATGGGCGTTCCATCTCCCCCACCGCCCACGGTGACCATTCAATACATGCTTTCGAAAAAGATGCTTGATTTTACGCCGGGGACGCAATCGAAATATTCAAATTTTGGTTTTAGTGTGTTGGGCAGGGTAATTGAGAAAATTACAGGCAAAACCTATGAAAACTATGTGCGCAATGCAATTTTGATTCCACTTGGCATAACCGATATGCAATTGGGGCGCAATTCACTTGCCAATCAACTGCCCGGCGAGGTCAATTATTATAACTATCCCAACGCACCCCGTACCTATTCCATTTATGACAATTCAACCCTCGTTGGATGGACCTACGATGCATTCAATTTGGAGGCTATGGATTCGCATGGAGGCTGGGTTTCGTCCTCCGAAAGCCTTGTAAAACTGCTTTGCGCCATTGATCGCTTTAACACCAGGCCCGATATTTTAACAAATGCCACGATTGACAGGATGACAAAGCCATCGGTTCATGACCCCAATTATGCCTTTGGTATTGGGGTAAACAAATACAATAATTGGTGGCACCTTGGCTCTTTGCCAGGAACAAGCTCTGAAATTGTACGCAACGGAAGCGGTCAGTTGAATTGGGCCATCTTGTTAAATACCCGTGATAGAAATCTAAATATCAATGCGGCAATGGACAATTTGGTGTGGAATGTATTGCCCACCATTAAAAGTTGGCCTACCCATGACTTATTTTTAAATACAAGCACAGGCGTTTCTGATATTTCAGCGAACGCTGAACTGCAACTGTATCCAAATCCGGCAAGTGAAAAGCTTACCATCTCGTTGGAATTTACCGATCAAATTATACTAAGCGTGAAAATATACAATTCTACTGGACAAGAGGTTTTTACCGAACAAACTCCCTACACCACAAAAACCATTGACATTTCACAATTTGCTGACGGAGTTTATGCAATTCGCGCAATAAGCGATAAACAAACCGCTTACGTCAAAAAAGTAATCATTAAAAAATAAATGCCGCAAACAGGAGAAAGTTGATGACATTTTACACCCTTTCACGATATTGTTACAGAGATTAAAGTCTTTTAATCCAAAACTTAATACAGTTATTAAATTATGAAGAAGAAAAATCAATTTTTAACAAAAGCGGCAAACTATTTTTTCGTCAGTTTTATTTTGGTCGCTTCAATTTTAGCTTCATGTAAAAATGATGATGAACCCAGCATTGATTATAAAATCAGTTTTAAGGTTGATGATGTCTTGGAAGAATTCACTTCCGAAAATTCCCCGTCAGGCAATTTATTAGATGGTAATTTACCAAACAGATTATCAATTTTTGCGGAAAAACCTTCTGCTGTTATATCACTTACCGTCTTTGATATGAAAGCAATTATCGAAACTACATATAACGGTTTGGTAGTGAAACAATCAAACACGCAATATTCGATTGTTGGCGCCGAAGTTGGCTATCAAAAAAATAAAGCAAATTATGCTTCGGAAAGGTTTCCGTCTTCGGATGTGAGCATAACTATTACTGAAATGACTTCAAAAACAGTACGTGGAAAATTTAGCGCGAAGGTGTATGGTGCAGCGCAAGGAGAAATAGTTATTACCGATGGGGAATTTTTTGTTCCCCTTGATATTTCTAATAATTGATTTTGTAAAACACCGCACTCAACTTTTTAAAACATTTGGGATTAACACATTTGAAATTAATTCACACTTTAAACCAACTTTTATGAAACGACAATTTTTAACAAAAACTACAAGTTATCTCATCATCGGTTTTGCCTTGTTTGCTTTATTCTCAAGTTCTTGTAAAACAGTAGATGATGACGAGGAAGAAGAAAATGGCAATGGCTACAAAATCACGTTGAAAGTAGATGGGGTTGCAAAGGAATTTGCCAGCGAAGATTTCCCCCCATTCGGAAGTTTTACCGATAATGGTAAACAATACAGTGCATCCTTTGCAGCAACAGGTCGGGCCAGTTCGGTGGGGTTGACAGTGTATGACACAAAAGCCATTGTAAAAAAAGATTATGGTGGGTTTGTTATAACTCCAACCACTGGGGCTAATTTGCTTTATGGGGCTGTAGTTTCTTATGCCGAAGGTCAAGACAGCTATTCAACCCAATCCATTACAAACCCCACTGTCCAAATAAAAATCACTGAAATTACAGCTACCTCGGTGCGCGGCGAATTTAGCGGGACACTCAAATCGCAGAACGGAAAACCGGATATCATAATAAGCAAGGGGGAATTTTACGTGCAGCGAGTTACCTCGTCAAATTAAGACAACTTATTCCTGCAAAGACGGCATAAATCAAAACAATAAGAACTATGAAAAAATTTACTTTGCTATGTACTATTTTCTTAAGCCTATTTACTTTTTTGAAGGCTCAGGAATATGCTCAATTTTCGGTTACCGGCACAAATAAGGGAACAGGTAAATTCACAAATACCTGTGCTCCGGATTTTACGTGGGAAGCCACTGGCACTATCAACAGTATTAATATTCTTAACGATGAAAAATTTGTTGATGGTAATGAATTCGAAAAAAGGTTTGGCCAGGCAGACAATGCCGATAATTTACGCATTCAGGGAAACCCTAACGGTGCGGGAACCGCGGGTACTCCAATCCGGTCGAAAGTCAGGCTGACGCTTGATTTTGATAAATCCACAACCGATGAAGAATGGGGATTTTGTGTGGTTGATATCGATGTCGAAAATTGTTTGATATCGGCAATCGATAAATCCGGCAAGGAAGTGGACAAGGCGGTAATCAATTCATGGCTTATTGAGCTTTTT
Organism: uncultured Maribellus sp.; assembly: GCA_964572085.1. Classification (GTDB taxonomy): domain Bacteria; phylum Bacteroidota; class Bacteroidia; order Bacteroidales; family Prolixibacteraceae; genus Draconibacterium. The sequence goes on from CAZNEV010000026.1 coordinate 57,945, forward strand.
GATGCTGATCCGGTTGCCGATGGCCTTAATATTCCCAAATGGGATTCTTTATACGCAGCACTGTTGGGCTCCGATACAGATGAGGATTATGTAGTTTATGACAGTATTGTAACGAATGGAATACCTGCAAGTGAGGCGGCGGCGGCATTCTTTATGCCCAATATCCCGATAAAATCGCTAACCATTGAATTGCAAAACCTGCAACCAAGTTCTTATACTTCCTTTCATTTTTATATTGCCTCAAACTGCAATCCAACTGCAACACACGAAATTTTATTTGAAGAAGAGTTAAAAATATTTCCCAATCCATCTCAGGGTAAGTTTACATTTCAGAGCTCAATGTTAAAAAATGAAAGTACCACAATCGAAATTCTTGATCTGAACGGACGAAAAGTATTTGAAAAACTTATTCCGGCAGGGCCGGATAAAATAGAAATTGATACAGAAGATTTGAAAAAAGGCATGTATTTGTGCCGGTTGATTGTGGCGAAAGGAAGTGTTACTAAAAAATTGATAATACAATAATACATCTCATAATTTTCATTATGAAACACCAAAATTTATACATGCTTCTAATTGGTGTAAGCAGTTTGCTGTTTGTAAGCAGTTGCAACAGCCAAACCAACTCGAACACCAGCAAAAACATATCGAATAATTCGGCCAATTCTCATAAAATGGATGCACAATCAACGAAATATGTATCAGGTAAAGATTATACCCAATTTGTGAGGGCAAGGATTATGGACAAAGTTGGGTTTGCTCAACCCGTAGAGGCATTCAGCCTTTTAATTCCTGAAACTTGGAAATTTGAAGGCGGTATCTTATGGAACCCGCCCGGCAGTACTTGTGCTGGGACGAATCAAGGAATGAAAGCTGTTTCGCCTGATGGTTTGTACAGTTTTGAAATGATGCCAAATTATATGTGGAGCTACACTACAGATCCGCAGGTGGCACAATTTCAACAGCAAAAGCAATTTCCAAAATATTGTTCCTTTGGCGAACCCATGAATGCAGATGCTTATTTTGAACAGGTTTTTGCACCCAATGATTTGGGAAATCCACAGATTATTAGCATCAAAGAAAATACTAGCGGCGTTCAGGCTTTGCAAGAAAGCTTTGATAAATCGAGGCAGGAAATGATGCAGTACGGGGCCAGCCAGGTAAATTACTATCCAAGCGGCATCAGTGCAGTTGTAAAGTGGAACAACAATGCCGAAGCCATTGTAATATGCGGGGTTGTGATTATGGAAATGGTCATTCCCAATCAATATAACGGAAGTTACAGCAAAAGTTTTACAAGTATGGCCTCTGAGCGGGTTGTTTTTATGTACCCCGCCGGGGAGCGCGATAAAGCTGCAAATATGTTGACTGTGATGATGGGAAGCATACGCACAAACACAGCTTGGCAAAATTCTGTGAATAGTTTTTGGCTTGCAACAAGGCAGCAGAGCAACATTGAACATATAGGAAGAATAAGGATGCTGGACGAACAGACCCGGCAAATGGGCAATGCTGCAATCAGGCAAGGGCAGCAGAACCTAAACAACATGGATGCAAACATGCGCAACTGGGAAGCCACTCAACAATCTCAGGATCGAATACATACAAATTTTGTAAAATCAATCCGTGAAGTGGAAAACTACCGCGACGAAACGGGCACGGTAGAATTAAGTTCGGGCTACAACCATGCCTGGAGCCGCAGCGATGGCAGCAGCTTTATCATGAGCGACAACCCCAACTTCGACCCTTCGTTTGTTTTTCAGGATCAACAATGGAAAGAAATGAAAAAGGTGGATGATTAGGAATGAGTTTAATGCGGAAAAAGAATTAAGATATAATGCAACAATTCGCAAATTGGAAGACATCAGAAAGGCAGAGTTTGCCTATAAAAGTATCTACGGTAAATTTACTGGTAGCTGAGATACTCTCTCTGATTTTATTTTAAATGATTCATTCATTGAAATTAGGAGAAAAGGAGAGCTAACTGATAGTATGATAGAGGCGGGGCTTAATGAAAAAAAGCTATTCAAATTGGCTTATTGATGAGAGATACACTCAAATTAAAAGTCCTTGGAAATTTATTCGATAAGGATTTTGATTACAACCAATTACGAAAAATACCAGTTGAGGATTTAAACAAAGAATTTGATTTGAAAGCCTCTTAAATTATTTCAAAAAGCGAGGATAAAATTCCAGTATTTAAGGTTGAGGGACACAATAATAAAATTTTGGATGGAATGGATTTGCAGATCATTATTAATCTTAACGATAAAATGAGAACTAATTCAAAATATCCCGGACTCAAAATAGGCTCCTTGATTGAGTTTAATAATGGAAAGGGGAATTGGGAAAAAGGATATGTTTCGTTTTAAAAGAAATTTGCAATTCCGTAATATTTGTTAACAAAGACTTTTTATTTGGTTCTAAATCGGATAACGTGGGTATATAAAAACCTCTTCAATGCCGATAGGCATGAAATGATTATAGTAATAGAATGTATGGATTGGACAAAATGCCGGAGGCATGGTAGGATAATATCTTGTAATTGTCGGGATAAAGAAAAAAGGATTAAACTATTTTTCGACAACTTAATCCTTATAGAAGTAGTCCCGACGGGAATCGAACTTTCTAGCATCCCGATGTGCTTTTGGCAGTTTCCCAATTTTTTAATCGGGCATAATGCGGGAATGACAGACTACTCGAAGCCACCATTCCCGCGTAGGCGGGAATCCCTTCCTTTAATGCTGTGATTCCCGCCTACGCCTGCCTGACCGGTAGGCTGGCGGGAATGTAGTACATTTAGAATTCAATGTATTTTAGCTAAGACTTTCAGTACGCAGATGTGGGTATTAAACACCCTTTCCCGAGTACTCGGGACTCAGGGTGACTGTCAGACTGAGCGTAGTCGAAGTCTGTTTTCGCTAACTAAGAGACATTGATTTAGAATTTGTCATTCATATAGCATCTGATATACAGGCAATGATATAAATCTGTCATCGGCACAAAATGCAACAAATTAAAATGCAGTATTTTGAATAACAAATTGGATTCTCTATTTTTGCAGCCTTAAAATCATTTTGGTCCCGTAGTTCAACGGATAGAATAGCGGTTTCCTAAACCGTAGATATGGGTTCGATTCCCGTCGGGACTACAAAGAACCGTTCTTTCTCGACTGTGAAGAGAGAGAACGGTTCTTTTGTCTGGGACGCGTAATAATGTCGGACTTGGGAAAGTCCAACTCCCAACTCCCAACTCCCAACTCCCAACT
>CAZNEV010000027.1:0-60635 GCA_964572085.1 uncultured Maribellus sp.
CAAATCAAGGAAAAATATGAAAAACCACCACCGTTTGTGATGATGATCACTGCGTATGGAGACAGTGAAAATTACATGCATGCCATGCAACTTGGTGCCGACGATTTTTTAACCAAACCGATTGACTTTGTTACGCTAAAGGAAAAATTAAAATCCCGCTTCCCGCGATAATCAAGGAAGAATCAATAATTCTGTTTATCCTTATTTTTCAGACAAATCGGCACAAAGCAATTCCTTGTCGTTTCTGATGAATATATGCCGGTTTGCAAATGCCGGATGCGACCAGGTAACACCCCGTGGCAGTTGTTTCTTGGTTGGTTCAATCAATTTCGCCCTGCTGGTTTCGTTGAAGCCCTCCGGGCTTAGTTCAGAAATAATTAACTCGCCCTGCTCATTGAACATCCATATTTTTTCATCTTTCCGAATAAAATGGATATTCGCCCAACGGCCACGTTTCACCGCGGTCTGGTCTTCCCAAACCCGGTCGCCGGTGGCCATTTCCAGGCAACGCAGTTCCCCGTAACTGTCAACACCGTAAATATAATCCCCGATTATTACCGGGGTGTTCATCACACAATGCAGGGCATCGGTATTGCGTTCGTTTTCGCCGGCACGCTGCCATACTTTTTCGGCGGTTTTGTAATCGTCGCCTAATTTTACCAGCAACGAACCGCTGTAAAAAGCGCTCACAAAAATATGGTCCTTAGAAAGCACCGGCGTTGAAATGCTCATTCCCGAGCCTGTTTCCCAGGGGAACCTCCAATAAATTTCACCGTTATCAGGGTTTAAACCTGAAAGGCTGTGCCCGGTCCAGTTCACAATTACCCTGTTCCCGCTTTTTTCGATAAGGATGGGAGCCGAATAACCGGCCCGGTCACCGAGGTTTCTCCAGATTTCTTTACCGGTATTTTTGTCAAAAGCAACTACACAGGCATTGTCACTGCCGCTTACCTGCACAATTATCTTGTTATCGACTACTAACGGTGTGGATGCAATCCCCCAGATGGGCATATTTATTTCATATTCGGTATTTAAATCCCTGGACCAAACTATTTGTCCATTTTCGGCATCCAAACAATGTAAATCGCCCATGGTGCCCAGTGCGTAGGCTTTCCGGTCGTTTATCACCACCGAGGCGCGGGGCCCGGCAGGATAACCCACTCCCACGTATTCGCATTCGTATTCATATTCCCAGATTTTTCCTCCGGTTTGTGCATCAAAACACAATATGCGCTCAACGTCCGTGCCGCTTGCTTTCTCCGGGCGGTCGCTTACATACACTTTACCATGGGCAACGGTTGGGCCAGAGTATCCGGGACCAATCGGTACCGACCACTTTTTTTCGATGGTAGTTGTATTGAATTTTTCCACAACGCCGCTTTCATCCCAAACGGCATCCCGGTTTTTTCCACGCCAGTCGGGCCATTCCTGTTCCGTGGTTTGAGCAGTGCAAGCGAAGAAAGGAACAAACAGTAAGAGATAAATGATTCGCATTTTTGTTTTTATTTCGACTGATAAAGAAACCGAAAAATAATGGAATACAATAATTGCGTGTGTTTGTTTGTAATTTCAAACCGGCATCCGTTTCGGGGCAGAGCTGCCTGTTTTTGTCCGACAGCGTCATCCATGCGGGTGGTCAGGCGGGCGGCAAACTAATTGCATTGAGCAATTTCAAAGCACTTCACTTTCAAACCGCTGATATGTTTATTAATGCACTAATGTATAAATTAACCACTTACTGCCCAATGACATATTACACTTTGTTGTATGCTGGCTGTTATTCTTCCATCTGGGTTGGCAAGACATACTCTTTTGCTATTTTTGGACTTGGGTTGGCTCGTGCGAATTGCAAAAGTGTATGGCCTTTGCGTTGGCATTCTATTTCTCTCCAATAAAAATATGATTATTGAATAAAGTATGTGGAGCACTTATCAAATTAATATCGAATTTTAAAGATGATTCTACTTTTGAACTTGCATTGTGAATTCTAAATGATATTTGCCAACCTTCGTTTAATGAAACAATTAAAGTAGTTTCTGAATCTTTTGCAAAAACAATTTCTATCAATCTCGTAGGCAGTTTTAATTTTTGAATTCTTGCTTTTGGTTTGATATTTCCAAAAGACTGGTTAAGTGTTCCATGCAGATTATAAGCTTGTATTTCAACTGTATTTCTCCCTTTGATAACTTTATAAAAATCCTGATTTCCAATTAAATATTCAACAAGTTTTTGGGAACAATAGTGTGCTTTTATTATAAGTCCATGGGAATACACTAAATAATTAGTAACCAATTAAGAGTATTCCTTTTAATGGTAAATGCATTCTATTTGAAATATAAAGTGTTTCCAAAAAAGAGTATACAATTTCAAAATCTTTATGAGTTCTGTAAGTATTTCTGACGGCAATAACTAAATACTCAACTCCAAACATCATACAAGCTTGAAATATATCTTTTAGAAATTGATTATTCTCTGTCGCTCTTCCAGCCTCAACCTCAATTACAATTGTTCCGTCATCGCTTAAAGCATCAGCATTAAAACATTTATCGATTTGGTCATTAAATCCAAACAATACTGGAACATTTATCTTATCATCTTTTGATTTGCTTAATTCAACTTTAAAACCAAGTTTAGTTAATGGTTTAGACAATTCTTTTAAAACCGCATTACTGTTAAGGTTTTTATAATCAGAATCAATTTTACCATTAGCCTCAATAAAACAGTCAATTACTGCTTTAATATTAGGAGTAATTCCTTGTGAACGGGGAAAGAATTGAAATTGTATCATATTGCTTGAAGTATTAGTTCAGTTATTCTTTGTTCTGAATAATTTATTTCTTCAGGTTCAACAAAATAAAAAATTTGTTCATCGATATATCTTGCTTTCTCACATGAATAACTGCCTTCTTCCCTCATTAGTTCGTAATTTAGCAATGTTGTGCTGATTGTCACATCTCCGTATTCATTTATTTCAATCTCCCTAATAGGAAATTTATGATTGTTAAATTCTATACTATCCATACTATGCTACACTTTTAAGTTCAATAAATTTCATTTTTGGTGCTTGCGGGTGCAGTGGCGCATGTCGTGCACCTGCTTGAATAGTAAATGAAACTTCGTCCCAACTCCGAACCCTATTTCTTGACATAAACATACTTGAAAAACCACCATCCATATATTCGTGATTTGGAATATCGCAATTTCCATTGTTAGCACCTATCCCATTTTTTGCAATCAAAACATTTTCTGTTAAATCCCCAATCGCGTCTTTCAATGAAATTTGTTTTTGGAAACCTTTAGGGAATTTGAAATCAACTTTTAAATCACTTCGAAAGCCAATGAAGAAAACTCTTTTTCTGTCTTGTGGCACATTAAAGTCTTTAGCATTTAAAAGTTTGAAATGTAAATCATAGCCAATGCCAGCATTTCTAAAATGATTCTTTATATTTTCCAAAGCATCTTTGTGTCTTAACAAAAGCATACCCGAAACATTTTCGGCTAAGAAAAAATACGGTTGTTTAGCTTCAAGCAATCGAATAAAATCAAAAAATAATTGACCTCTGGTATCTTCTATTCCACGCAAAGAACCCGCTTCGCTCCAACTTTGACAAGGTGGTCCACCAATAATTCCATTGCATTCGGGAACATCTTCGTTAGGAATTTGTGTAATACTTCTTTTGTCTAAAAGTGTATTTGGGTGGTTTTTTTCAAATGTTTTCCAAATATCTTTATCGTATTCATTTGCCCAAGTTATTTTGAATCCAGCTTTGGAAAACCCTAAATCTAAACCGCCTGCTCCTGAAAATAGAGATACAATATTCATAATTTAAAATTTTAAATTTCCTTGTTTAACATTAGATTGTTTTAAATACTTAACTTTTTGTTCTGCAAGTTCTAAAGCATTTACGGAACAACAATTTTCATAAATTTTTCTAGCAAATTTCTCACTAAACAATTCATCTTTTAGAATTTTTAAATCGAGTTTAAAAACAGACGCAAGTTTTTCCAACCGTTTCTCATCAAACTCACGTTTACTATTTTCAATTTTACTAAGATTTGCAGAATCCATGTTTAATTGAGCAGCTAATTGCGTCAAGGTCAAACCATTTTCATTCCTTAAAAATCTAATATATTCTCCGAATGTTTCTTTCATTTGACTTGCATTTATATTCTTGTCAATATTTGACAAAGTTAAATGATTTTTTATTACGATTCAAAGTTTTTTCGTTTTTTATGCGTAGAATAAAAAATAGCTCTTATGGCTTTTAGGAGTTGGCATTTTTCGAGTCGGGAAAAAGCCAAATGTGCTATTTGTGCTGTGGGATTTCAGCTTGCCCGCTAACATCTGTACACCCGCCTATTGCGGATATTTTGAATTTGCGGAATGTTTTAATTAATCGATTAGTTACGTTCTTTCTATAGAGCGGGATTTTATTTCGGGATGTTTTGTTCATGCTGTTCGGCTTACTATGCTTGTGTTTTCAAATGTAGGGATTATATGCCAATCCGCCTAAGAGGGGGAAAGGGAATTTTCGTGCCTAGTGAACACGGAAAGTCGTTGCGGGGGTTTTGGAAACTGCTTATGCCGTTTTAACGCTGTCATGTCCTGCGGACGATGACAGGTTGGTCCTGAGAACCCCGTAGGTGAACCGGTCCCTGATTTGTTTCGCGATGAGCAAGCGGTGCTATTTCAAGGGCAAATCAATCCTTTCAAGCGCCCATTTGTCCATCTCCAATTCATACGGCACATTTTTTAATGCAAACAGTTTTGTGCCCTGTTTATTGACAAAAGCATGGTGCACCGACATGAGCGGATTATACAAATTGGACAAGGGACCCGGGTATGCCTGGACTTTTACCGATTTGACCGCCGAATAACTTACATCATCCAACTGGTATATTGTTTCTGCATTGTAGGCCGCCCAATAATAATCGGAACCAACGGCGAAATAACAATTCAGGCTTTCGCAATAATTCAGGCTTTTGAGGTAATTGCGCGGAACATCCAGCGACCCAACGATAGGTAAATCCAGGTTGTACAGCTCGGTGGTATATTCCGGGGTTTTATAAATCTTTTTATTTGCTGCAATCAGCTTTTTACCGTCTTTTGTTATCCAAATATTTCCGCCTGTATCTATATGCCAGCTTGGAATGGTATCCTTGGCTGCACCATCTGCAATATTTATGACCAACACGCCACCGGGGCTCAATTGAGGCCGTGTAGCATACAGCAGTGCTTTGTCGGGCGCCTTAACCATACGGGTTTTCTCGTATATCGACCCATGACTGCTGGAACGGTGGGTAACCCCGGTAGTCATATTCAGGCTGTATAAATACACCCATTGATCCGTTTCGGGGGTGATATAGCACCAGTCGTTTTCGCCCAGCACAATATCAGATGGAACACAGTCGGTTTCATACGATCGCTTAACTTCAAACAATTCCGTGTCGAATACATCAACAACGGCTTGATTGTAGCCAACAACCAACGTTTTGCCATCCGCCGAAACATCCATACAATTTGGCATTTTGCTGAGCGGGATTGCATAAAGGGAATCGCTCTCCGGGAGTTGGTACAAAAGCTTGTTGGGTTTCTGGGTAAGCACATAAAGGTTACCGCTTGCTGTGCAGAAATAGGCATCTTTTACCTTGCCTTCAATCCATTTTGTATTTTTCTGACTGGCAACGGGCCCGGAATTGTCAACGGTCATGGTTACCAGAATTCCATGCGAAGATTGCGGATTAGACGATACGATGTTGATGTGGTGGGAATAGTTGCCAAGCGCAAGGTCTTCCTTTTGCAGGCTGCATTGTATGGTTACCTGTTCTCCACCGCCGAGGTAGCCGCTGTTCGCCGAAAGTTGCAGCCACTGGGGAACATCAAGCGCCTGCCATGAATTTCCATAGCTGTCGGGGTTGGTAAGGGTAAATGACATTTTCTCCTCCGAACCGAAATTCAAATAGGCAACATTACAAATCATAGCTAACTGGTTGGTCCCGGGATTGGGATCGATATTTTTGCCATAACTCACCGGAAAGGTAAACAGGCCAATGTTCCCGATCCTAACGACTAAATTGCCGGACACCGATCCTTCCTGTCCAATATAATCCGGGAGGTTGCTGAAAACAAACGGGATGTTTATCTCCCCATTTTTTGTACGGCCTTCAATGCTTTCAAGCATTATCCATTTGGGCGCCAAAACAACCTGATAGCGGTAATCTTCTCCAAAGAAATAGCTCACCGTTCCCCCTGTTGATCCGGTTTCAAAATGATAAACCGTAGGCGTTTCAAACATCATTTCAGTTTTGGCATCTTCGGGGAAATTGCAGGATTGGACGTTGATTAGAAACAGCATAACGATCCCGGTATGCAGCCATTTCACTAAGCGGCCAAATTCTGGCCTTTTTGTCGTTTGTATATTCTGATTGAATTGCATTGCATTAAATTTTAGGGTTGTTACCAATAAAAAACCACACCAAAAGACATCTCGAGCCTGCTCAAATTGTTGTAATCTTCTTTTTCAAGATCAATAGTTTGCGTAGAATTCAATGTTTTAACCGTCATTTTCCGCAGCTGGGAAGCGAATATTGAAGCATCCAACGAAATGGCCCACTGCGGTTTGATGAAATATGCAAAACCCAAATCGAGGTTCTGCCCCAGCGCAACTCCGCTCAGCAAAATTTGTTGCCTCATTATTTCAACTTCGTTGCGGTAAAAAGCCGGTCCAATTGAGTAGGAAGAGTGAACTGCAAAACGCGAGTCCCGGCCAAATTTGGATTCAGAAAAAAAGGAAGGCCCCACAAAATTCACATAATTCTTTTCGCCTACTTCGCCATAAATCCAGTTATGGCCGTCACCAAAATCCATGCGGGTCAGTATTTTTGCATCGGTGTAAAAACCATTGTAAAGAACACCGAGCCAATAATTTTTCCAAAGCTGATAATGCACGGTAAATTTGCCTGTGTGCCCGGTAACCAAATCATTAGTATAGTTTTCAGCATCTCCTTTCGGAACGCCCTTGTCTTCCATTTCTTTAATGGGTTTTTCGGTATCGCCTATCAATAGCCCTGAACCTGCATTCAGGCTGACCCGAAACGGTGTTTTCCGTTCAGCTTCACCCGGGTCATACGGTTTGCTCAGTGTGATTTCGCGTGTTGATTCAGGCTGTTTTTCCACCTCAACCGGCGCCTGGTTAACATCCGCAGCCCGATACGTCCATTCGGCAACTTCATTTTTTGATATTTTGCCTTTTGAGGAAACACCAGCGGCCTTTTGTTTAAAAAACAGGAAATTATTGTTCTCCTTGTAAATCGCACATTCCAAGGTGTCGCCGTTGAGCAAAATTACCTGATCCTGGGCCTCAGCCCGTGGGAGGAACACAAGCGCAAAAAATACCAGCGTACAAAATTTAGCACAAATTGGTTTCATGACGGTTGTTGAATTAAAAGATTTTGGTGAATTGAAATTTGAACGACTTTCAGGAACAAATGTAGAAATAAAAAGAATGGGAGATTGAATTGTAGGCGGAAATATTTTACACCTACCCCGCCACAAGTTCAAAAAACTTTTGCTGAATGAACCGGGTGATTTTGCCGGGTTTTTTGTTGTCAATAAATTTGTCGTTTACCTGTATTACTGGTGTGATTTCGCTGCCAGTTCCGGCAATAATTATTTCGTCCATTTCATAAAATTCATTTTCTGAAAACCCACGTTCTTCAAAATAAATATTGCTGGCAGCACATATTTCGAGGATAACTTTTCGTGTAATTCCAAGAAGAATCAGGTTTGAGAGTGGCCGCGTAATTACAACTCCGTTTTTAATGCCCAAAACACTTGAATGAGTAGCCTCTGTGATCATTCCATCGCGAATTAGCACACACTCCCCTGCTCCGGCTTTTACAGCTTTGTTATACAACATTGTATTTGGCAAAATCGAAACCGACTTAATATCACAACGTTGCCAGCGAATATCTTCATGCGTAATTACTTTAATCCCATTTTCAAGGGCTTCAGTAAAAGAGGGCATGTGGAAGGCAAAAGCATAGACGGTTGGCTGAATATTTTCGGGAAAATGATGCACGCGTTTATGTTCGCCACGGGTAATTTGCAGATACACTGCGGCATGTTTATCAAGTAAATTATTTCGATTTATTAACTCGGAAAAAATGGATTTCAAACGATCCGTTTCAGCATAACAAATTTCAAGTTCTTTTAAACTTCTTTTCAGCCTATCGATGTGATCATCATATCGAAAAGGCTTTCCGTAATAGTATTTTGCAACTTCGTAAACGCCATCGGCAAAAATAAAACCGCGATCGTTTGGTGATATTTTCGCGGCGTCCCTTGGCATGAATTTGCCATTCAAATAAACTATTTCATTCATTTTTTTGGTTTTAAAGATAGTTATTCGGACTATGTCTTTGTTCCGGGATGAAAGTTTTAATTATATTGTTTTCCTACTCCGCATATATAAGCAACATTTCGGTCAATTGACTTCCTTATTATTCCGTCAAAATAATTTGGGTTTTTATCGTCCGCAATTATTATTAAGCACCAACTATCAGTAACTGTCAATACAACACAAAATTTGATTCGAGATAGAATGTTCAATTAACCACTGAACCCGCCATTGAGCCAAATGCCTTGTTATGCCTAATATTTTTTACTGTCACAGCTTATTTATTATTTTAATCATTGTCTGAAAAACGATATTCGGATTGCTTGTTTGATTTACTGTCCCCGTTATATATATTTGCTTGTCTGGCACATAAAACGCAATGGAACCTACAGAACCGGAATGTCCAATTAACTCAGGAACCGCTTTAAACGGTGATAAGAATCTTGGAATGTAAAATTTCTGAATACCAATACCATACTTGAAGGGAAAGAATATGTTATTCCATTTCTTGAGTTCATTAATAAATTCTTTAGAAAAATATTTACCATCAAAAAATGCTCTTATAAATTTCATTTGGTCAGCTGCTGTGCTTGCAATGTCGTGGTTGGTTGATATCCAATATTCTTTTATTTCAATTTGGTTTTGCTTAAAATAAATAGGAGCGTAATTATCTGCTGAATTTGAAGGGAGAACAAAAGTGTTATTCATTTCTAATTCTTGAAAAACATCGGTCAATAAATCTTGAATAGTTTTATTCGTTACCACTTCTAAAACTCGGCCTAATAGTCTAAAGTTGGTTTCAGAATAGCTTGCCTTGCCTTTGGATTCAGGAATAAATTTGAGTTTCATCTTTTTCACTTCACTCACTACTTTTTCTAACGGCCAAGATTGGTCATTGCCACTCAGTATTAAGTCCATATTTTTTTTACCGTCAGGCCCTTTGTCAATCAGATAACAAGGCAAGCCTGAAGTGTGAGTAATTAAATGACGGATTTTCAAGTCGCCTGCATAGTCTTTACCATTGTGAACCAAAAGTCCGTTAAGTACTTCATTTGGTAAATAATTTGAAAGTTTGTCGTCAAGATTGATTGTCTTGCTTTGACAAAGCCGAAGGGTAATAAATGAGATGATTAACTTGTTAATGCTGGTAATGTAATATTGGCTATCAGGAGAAATGTTTCCTGATGCCGAAAATAAACTCATTGTCCTGTCACCTGATTCAATGTGAAAAACTGAACCGTGAACGTTTTTATTTTTTGCTGTCTGTGCGACTATTTTGTCAAGTGTCTCTTGTTTTAAAGATTTCATTTCAATTTTCTATTTCAAATTTAATTGTCGTGGGATTCTAAAATTAGGCATAACGTTATCAGACTTTGCGTCCGGGCGGGTTTCGGAGCACTAAACTGTCAACCAGCACTGAACTTAAATAGGAGTTCAAAGCACCACGTTTGTATGACACCCCGTCTGACGTAAAAACCGTGTTATGCGTTCGGCTTTCTTGTCTTTCGTTGCTCATATTCACTTAAAAGTCTGTTTAAAATTTCTATTTTTTTATTGTCAACAGGCTCGAATTGGCAAAGTTGGTCAACCATCATATTGATGTCGTAAAATTGATTGTCTGTCGTGATTTTTCCTTTCTCAATTACCTTGTCAATACGCTTGAAGTAGGACTTGAAAATATCAATATCATACTTCGTCTTATCTTGCAGATACTTGTTGAATTTCAAGTCACCAGTTTCTAACTGCATTTCAGTCAAGTCACGAAACCATTGTTTTAATCTTGTTAGCCGTCCTTTTTGATAGTGTTCCTCTGTTTGTATTTTAAGACCTTCATAATGTTCTGTTGAGTTAATGTCAGCCGTTTTGATTTGCATTTCCTTATTGTCAATGTAGTAGTCAAGTGTCGCCAAAACCAAGTCTCGATACTTTGCAAGTTCTGCCTGTTTTTCTTCTTTATTCATTTTGTTGTCTGCCATTAGTCGTGTTGTCTTTGAAGCTGCCGCACCACATCTCTATCCGCAACATGCGGGTATTTTCGAATTAGCAGAATAGTTTTGTTTATTCATTTTATGAAATTGAGCAGACCAAATGTAGGGAATATCCCCGAAAGTTGCCAGCCCGGGTGTTGGAAATCTTTTGGGCGGGTTTAACGCTGTCATGTCCTGCGGACGATGACAGGTTGTGGGGATTCCCCGTGGGCGAAAACGCCCGTGCAAGTACTTGCAAAGCTCCCGCAGCGGTGAAACGGCCTTTTTTTCAACCAGCAATCATCTACCAAAGTTCATTTGTTCAGGCATTTAACATAATCGGTCAAACCCGCCTCACAAACTAATTTCATTTTTTTTTCTTCCTCACGCAACCCTTAGACGGTTTTTTACATCTCTTACGTAAATAAACTGATTATCTATGAAAAAATTAATCTTTTTTGCAGTTGCGTTTTCCCTAACCACTGGCATTTTTGCCCAATCTGAAAAAGGTTACGTTTACCTGAAAAACGGATCCGTGCTGAAAGGCAAATACTTATTCACCGGCGATTCTTCAAAAATACAAGTACAATCGGCCGGAAACCGTTGGATTTTCGGGAAGGATGAAATTGACCGCGTTACCGGTAAATCGGAGAGACGAGCTGAAGACTTTCAAAACGAAAAGCTAGGCTCCCGCTTGTTTGTCCGTTCCGAAATCGGGGTGCTGGCAGGTAGCGAACAGAACAGTCAAACTGCACCGTTTACATTCTCCACTTCGCTGAATTATTTGGTTCAACCAAACTGGGCTGTTGGCGCAGGCTTTGGCCTCGAGTTTTTAAAAGAAACCTATATGCCGTTGTTTGTGAATGTGGAATACAAGTTCCGCGATGCTTTTTCCACACCTTATCTTTTCCTGAAAACCGGCTATCAGTTGCCGCTGGAAGAATCCCGTGAAGTCTATTATTATAATTACGATTATCAGCCCTGGAGAAGCGACATTTGGCCGGGACCCAAACCGAACATTGAGAAAAACGATACGCAGGGCGGCTTCACCATTAACCCCGGACTGGGTTATCAGAATATGTTCTCATCCAATTTCGGGATGTCCTTTGCTTTCGGCTACCACTTTACCCGGCTGAACTACAAAGCCGACGATGCCTACAAAATGCAACTCGACTACAACCGTTTGACCATAAAAATCGGAATCATTTTCAACTAATAAAATTTGAACCATGAAAACAATAAAATACATCGTTTCACTTGCCGTCCTGTTTCTCAGCTTTAATTCGTGCGTGGATGAATACACGGAAGTTTTTACGGCCAATTCGCCCCTTTATATGTCGTACGAAGATTTGCGCGATGCCGTGGATTATTCGCCGGCAAGGGATTTGGAAAAACCGGGCAAAATCTATTTTAAAGACGGCTACATTTTTGTGAACGAAAATGCGAAAGGCATCCACATCATCGACAACAAAAACCCGCGCGACCCCAAAAATATTGGCTTCATCGAAATCCCCGGAAATGTGGATATGGCCATAAAAGGGAACATCCTGTATGCCGACAGTTACATCGACCTGGTGGCCATCGACATCTCGAATATCGCCAAGCCAAAAGAAGTGCACCGCATCGAGGACATTTTCCCCTACATCACGCCGGCACCTGAAAACGAGGATTTCCGCATTGCTGCTGTCGATAAAGAAAAAGGCGTTGTGGTGGGTTGGGAAATCAAAAAAATACGCCAGGAAGTCGAATATCAATACACGCCCATTACATTTTTCCCGAGGTATAAGGAATATGCCATGAACGATGCAATGGGCCAATCAGGTAATCAGGGATCGGCGAATTCTTTCGGGATCGGCGGTTCCATGGCACGCTTTGGTTTGTACAACGATTACCTCTATGCAGTCGATCATGCCACACTCTATATGTTCAATGTAAAAAGCCCTGAAACTCCTAAAGACGTTGGTAAACAAAACGTAGGTTGGGATGTGGAAACCATGTTTATTTATGACAATCACATGTTCTTTGGAACCCGTACCGGGATGCGGATTTTCAGCCTCGAAGTGCCGAACGTCCCAAAATTTGTAAGCGATTTCAGGCACGTTACAAGTTGCGACCCTGTGGTGATTTCCGACGGATATGCCTACGTAACCCTGCGCGGCGGCAGCGAATGCGGCAGCACAGTGAATCGTTTGGACGTGCTGAAGCTTTCAAGCAATTATAAAAACAACACTTTGCTGAAATCGTACGACTTGCACGGGCCTTACGGTTTGGGAATCGACGACCAAATCCTGTTTGTTTGCGATGGCGAAGACGGATTGAAAATCTATAGTGTAGAGGACAAAATGAATATTGAAGATAATGAAATCGCCAGCTTCCCGAATATTAAAGCCTACGATGTAATCCCTTTCAACGATCACCTTTTTATGATTGGCGACGACGGTTTCTATCAATACGATTATTCCAATTTGCAAAACATCGAGCAAATCAGTTTTATAGCGGTGAAAAAGAAATAAACAACCATTCACGGCGTGACTTCGGGTAAAATCGTGAATCGAAACTCTGTAATTATGAAGAAAGTGATCGCACTTGTCGCGTTTCTATCCCTTGTAACCACGGTTGTCGCGCAAAATAAAAAAGTGGAAGTTTTTCTGAAAAACGGCAGCATTATCAAAGGGAAATTGATAGAAGCCGCTTCGCCGGAACAGATAAAAGTAAAATCGGGCGGTACCCTTTGGGTTTTTAAAAATGCCGAAGTGGATACTGTGATTGTGGGGAAGGCCGGAAGAACCTTAAAACCGGCAGAAATACCTTATTTCATTAATGTGGAATATGGTGTACTTCTCGGCAATTCCAACAATGAAGACGAAAATGTCGGCTTTTTCCACAGCTCGTTTAACTACCGGACCGTTCAGAATTTGTATGTCGGCGCCGGGGCCGGGGTCGAATATTTTATGGAACAAACCTACATTCCCGCTTTTGCAAAGTTTGAATACCGCTTTAGGCAAACCCGATTTTCACCGCTGCTCTTTGTGAAAACCGGGTATTTAATCCCGGGCGAAAATCAGGATTCCCGCATTTATCAGGATTACGACTCAAGAAATGTTCCTCCAAAATACCTAAACGCTAAAGGTGGGTTTATGGTAAACCCCGGTTTTGGCTTTACAGCGTATGCCGGGGAAAATTTCGGCTTCCGTTTTTCCGTTGGCTACCGCTACCACAGCCTGAGCTACACCGGCAAAGACAAATACGAACTGGAGCAGAGGTACAACCGGCTTTGTTTGGCATTGGGCATAACTTTTAAATAATTAATGAGATGAAGAATTCTAAATTGAAATTAATGACAATGGTATTTTTTATACTGTTGTTTTCAGCCTGCAAAGATGTGATCTACGAAAACGACCTGCGGAATGTGCCGGTTTACATCACGTACAACGAATTGAGATCGGCAATTACCGAGGCAGCTCCACGGGAGTTGGAAAACCCCGGGAAGATTTATTTTAAGAGCGGTTACATCTTTATCAACGAAGAGCTAAAGGGCATTCATATTATCGATAACCGCGATCCTAAAAACCCTGCCAACGTTGCTTTTATCGAAATCCCGGGGAACATGGACATGGCTATAAAAAACAATGTCCTGTATGCCGACAGTTACGTTGACCTGGTTTCGATTGATATTTCTGATTTGAACCAGCCGAAAGAAGTTGACCGCGTACTCAACGTTTTCCCCTATACCGTACCGAAACTAAAAGACGGGAGCCTTCTCATGGCCGATATTGACGAAGACAAAGGCGTAGTGGTTGACTGGGAAATTGGTTATGCCCGTATCCAGGTTGAACGCCGCAGTTACCCGATCTACCCGGACCGTTGGTACCAGGATAAATACATGTATTTCGACGGGTTTTATGCCAATTTGGCTTCTTCGTCCTCGTCTTCCCAAAGCATTGGCGGCTATTCAAGCACAAGCTCCCAGGGCAACTCCTTTGGCATAGGCGGCTCGATGGCACGGTTTGGATTGAACGGCGACATGCTTTATACCGTTGATAGCAAGATGATGCACATTTTTAATGTAGTCAACGACGATCAAATCAACCTAAAAAATAAGCAGGAAGCCGGCCTGGACATTGAGACCATGTTTATCCACGACGGCCACATGTTTCTGGGCACCATGAGCGGAATGCTGGTCTATTCGCTCACCGAACCTGAAAACCCCGTGAAGATACACAGTTACAGCCATGTTCGGAGTTGCGATCCGGTGGTAGTTCAAGACCATATTGCTTATATTACGCTTCGTGGTGGTAATGAATGTGGGCATATTGTAAGCAAGCTCGACATATTGTCCCTTGGCCAAAACTACAAAAGTTCGACACGGCTCTATTCCTACGACATGCAAGAACCTTACGGCCTGGGAATTGACGATGAAATCCTATTCGTGTGCGACGGAAAAGATGGTTTGTTGATTTACGAAGCATCCGATCTGGCGACAATTAAGCAAAAGAAAATCGCTCAGTTTTCGGACATTAATGCCTTCGATGTTATTCCCTTCAACGATTATTTGTTCATGATCGGCAAAGACGGTTTCTATCAATACGATTATTCCAATTTGCAAAACATTGAGCAAGTGAGTTTTATTGAGGTGAAGAAGAAATAATCTTTCGAAAATTTTATTTTCCACCTCATTTCCCAATATTTAAAAGTTTCTTTGCGCAATCTGAAAGGCAATACTTGTAAAAGTATCAAATAGTGTAGAATAACCTATTTATTCGGAGTTGTTTTTTTATATTTGTATTAATGCTTGAAATAAGAAATGATATTGAAAGTCTAAGAAGTTTATCCCAAATCTTCACTCCTTCCAACTTCAAAAAGATAGTTAGAAAGAAGGAATATTCATTTACAAATAAAAGAATCAACAGGCATATTTCCTTTGAAACTCCTATGAGCAATCTAAATTTAATTAAATTCGTTTACCAAGAATTGCATAATAATTATAAAAGTGAATACTTATACAAAAATACGCTAATTAACAAATTGCTTTTAGGGAAATACAGTCTTAATACAACAACAATTATAAATGAATTTAAAATTGGAAATTCGATTGCGGATTTTGTCTTATTTAATGGAGAAGCTAAGGTTTTTGAAATTAAAACTGAATTGGATAGTTTGGATAAACTTTCAAAACAGATTTCAGATTACTGTCAATTTGCCAATAAAGTTTACGTTGTTTCAAATTCGAAGTTTATCGATAAATTGATTTCCGAATATGTAGATTCGAACATTGGAATTATTGAGTACACCCGACAAAACACTTTAAGAAAGATTGTTAGCGCAAGAGACAATGAATCTTTCTTTGACCACTTAACAATATTCAAAACATTACGCAAACCAGAATATTTAGATATCGTAAATAACTATTTTGGATATTTACCTAATGTTCCTAACACACGAATCTTTAAAGAATGTTTTGCATTAGTAAAGAGTATTGATATTGAAGAATTCCAGACATTGGCTGTCCAGAAACTAAAAGGAAGAAAACTAAGATGTCCAGATTTATTAAAAGATGAAAAAACACCTTATGAATTAAAACATATTTGTTATTCGTTAGATATGAATGATAATGAATATTCAGAATTATATCAATTTCTAAATCAAAACTTATAGTATGTACTTTCCGTATCTTCGAGGTAAACAATTTGAACTAATTGCACTCCGGGAAATTAGTTCAATAATGGCTGAGTGTTCTGACAAAATATCCCCCATTATAGAGCCTGTGAAAAACTCCTCTACTTTAAGAACAACCCTCTCGGTGTTAAAAGAGAATAAAATCAATTTTAATATTATTATAAATCCTTTCGTTGGGGATTTACAGCATTCATCAAAAGATATACTTGAGTTAATTATTGAGCAGTTGGCGGATTATAATAACTACCAAATAGCAATAATCGTTAATGAAAAAACGGAGGTATTAAACTTCCTCAATTTAATTAGAAATAAAAATATTGATTTTTCGGGAATTACCTTGATACATACTGCTGTCACTAAGGTTTCTGCGATAATTGATTTTATTGATGATTTTGAATTTGTTAACAACGTTATTTATTTTCAAAAAACAAGCAGACGTTACAATCGTGAATTCGACAATAGCACTTGGATTGGTCTTGAAGATTTTTTTATCTCCCAGTCAAAAAACGCAGATTATTTAGCTATAAAGGACAGCCAATTTTCAGAAGAACATCTATACTATCAACAAGATGGATATAAAGGATTCTCGGATTTCTTAACGATAGGCGATAATTATTCGGAAACCGGCTTTCTTCCTTATACTGTAGCGATTCATTTATCTTATGTCGATGATAATAAGAAAATCAGAATTCGACATTTTGTTTCCATATCCAATGATGATACTTCTGATATTGGAGGGAAATTTGCAGAAGCATTAGAAGAATTAATTCAATGGTGTAATAAAAATAAGATTATAGAAACCCTTGCCATAAATAGATTTAAAGAATTGCACAAGGCAGGACATTTCCCTGGTTTAGGAAGCATCAAAAAACTTTCTATAATGCATCATATTGAACTCGTTCTAAATTTAATGTGATATGAACTGTTGCAGTGAATGTTTCTCAAGTAGTTACTTAAAGGATATAATAAATCGAAATAAAAGAATCGGAAACTGTGATTTTTGCAATTCAATCGAAGTTTCAATTTATAGTATCGATGAAAAATTAAAACTTATTTTCCAGAATATCCTTGATTTATATTCTATCAATGCTGAATCGGAAAATTCAATCGAAACCCAAATCGAAATCGATTTTAAGGACAAAATTTTCTCAAATAAACCTACAGACACAAAAATACTGCTAAAAGAGATAGTCAAAGACGATTACGACAGCTATCGAACTTTGTTTGAAAATAACGTAGTGTTAAACTTCACAAAAGCTCCGGAAAAATTCGAAGCCATCAAGCCCCTCCAAATATCATGGGAGAAATTTGCGAATGAGATTAAAACTACAAATCGTTTTCATATCCAGAATACTTTAGATTTAGACAAGTTACAAGAATTGTTGAATCGTTACAAAAAGCCCATAAATAAAGGCAGGAAATTTTATCGTGCTAGAATTTCAAATCAAGAAGGATTCGAAAAATCAGATATGTTCAACCCTCCTGTGGATAAAGCAAAAGCAGGAAGAGCAAATCCTACAGGAATTTCATATTTATATCTTGCAGACCATATAAAAACTACTCTATACGAGGCAAGAGCTTCTTTATTTGATTATGTCTCAGTTGGTGAATTTAGGGCAAACGAAGATATAGTGGTTATTAATCTGCGGGGTGATACTTATGACCCTGTATTATTAGCTGAGCAGGAAGAATTGGAAGATTTCCTGATTCATCTACCTTTCATAACTACACTTGAAACTAACTTATCAAAACCTCGGCGTAGAAGTGACAATGAACTGGATTACTTACCTACTCAATATTTGTCCGAGTTTATAAAATCCATTGGTTTTGACGGAGTTGAATTTCAAAGTTCATTATATTCGGAAGGTTATAATTTGGCAATTTTTACACCTGAAAAATTTGAATGTACTAATGTTGAAGTATTCGAGATTGAGAATATTGATTTAAAAACAAAGAAGGTTTAAAATCCCAATAGTCATATACACCAAGCTAACAAGCGTTCCGGTTCACATCCTATTTTAATTTATAAGCATGTCTTCCAAACCCGCGCTTTGATCGTAAACACACATACAAAATGCAGTTGTAATCCTTGGTTACTTAAATAAAAACAGCTTATTATGAGGTAACCAAACAAACCAAAACGACGTTCTGATTTCAATGGTTCTTTTTCCACTCAGAATTTGCCATCAAAAAAACTCCCTTTCATTTTCATTGCCCACCTATCCATAAAATTGTATTTTTGCAGATTCATTTTTTTTAAGAATTACAGTGATGGAGAACAAAAAGTGGTGGAGAATTTTATTGCCGATGGTTGTAGGGATTAAGATTGCAGTGATCGTGTTGCTCTTAGGCTCAGCACGATCGGACGATTCGAAAGTGACGATTGATACAAAAACTATTTTCAGGGCAGTTGAAATCCCCGATTCGGTTTCGTTTGTTGACGAAAAATTGCCCTTGACGCAATTCGATGTGAAAGAAGCTTTAGACCGCGAGTTGCTGTCCAATTCCTATTTTCATTCGTCAACGCTGCGCCTGATAAAACTCGCACCCCGTTATTTTTCTATCATTGAACCCATTCTCAAATCGAAAGGTATTCCCGACGATTTTAAATACCTCGCCGTAGCGGAAAGCGGACTGAATCCCCGCGCCGTTTCGCCGGCAAGTGCAACCGGACTTTGGCAATTGATGAAAGGGACAGCCCAGCAATACGGTTTAGAAGTGGGCAACGAAATCGACGAACGATACAACATCGAAAAATCCACCTACGTGGCCTGTGATTATTTGCTCGATGCTTATGCGCGCTATGGAAACTGGACGCTCGTAGCCGCTGCTTATAATGCAGGGGTAACAGGAATCCAGCGCCAGCTTACCCGTCAAAAAGTAGATGCTTATTACGACTTGCTGCTGGTGGAAGAAACGCAACGCTACGTTTTCAGAATTGTGGCCTTGAAACTGATTTTGGAGCAACCTGAAAAGTATAACTTTGTGGTGGCTGAAGAAGAAAAATATCCAATCATACCCACCCGTAATCTCGTTATCGAAGGTCCAGTTTCCAATTTTGCCGATTTTGCAAAAGAAAACGGCATCACCTACAAATTGTTAAAAGATTTTAACCCCTGGTTGCGCGACACCAAACTCACAAATTCAGCAAAGAAAAAATACGTGGTGAAAATTCCGGTGTTGGGATAGCTTCTTGTTTTTGGGATTAAAGTTTTGCACCGTCGCTTTAGCACGGTGATTAAAAGGTAGGATAGATTTTCGGCTTTAGCCTTTAATCTACTGACAATAAGCAAATTAAATTCCGATGCTCGATGAATAATTCATAACACAATGAAACAAGAAGAAACCAAAATAGCACAAACTCAAGCCGCATTTAATGAACCCGAAGACAAAGTAATGGTTTACGGTGCGCGTGTGCACAACCTCCGCAACATCAATGTCGCAATTCCGCGGAATAAACTCACGGTAATTACCGGATTGAGCGGAAGTGGAAAATCGTCGTTAGCCTTCGACACTATTTATGCCGAAGGGCAGCGCCGCTACATCGAAACGTTTTCTGCCTATGCCCGCTCCTTCCTCGGAAATATGGAACGGCCCGATGTGGATAAAATCACCGGCTTAAGCCCCGTTATCTCTATCGAACAAAAAGTAAACACCCGCAACCCTCGTTCAACCGTTGGCACAGTTACCGAAATCTACGACTTCCTGCGTTTGTTGTACGCCCGGGCTGCCGAAGCTTTTTCATACAACACCGGGGAAAAAATGGTGAAATACACCGAAGAAAAAATCATCCAACTGATTAAAAATGATTTTGCTGGCAAGAGAATCAACATTCTCGCACCGGTTGTGAAAGGCCGAAAAGGACACTATCGCGAGCTTTTTGAACAAATTCGCCGTAAAGGATTTTTGTCGGCGCGGATTGACGGCGAAATTACGGAACTGAGGCACGACCACCGGGTTGACCGCTACAAAAACCATTTCATCGAAATACTGATCGATAAATTGGTGGTGGACGAGGCCGGTGCAAAACGCCTGAAAGCAAGCATCCAAACCGCCATGAAACACGGGCAAGGAATTTTGATGATTCTCGACCACGACACGCAGGAAGCCAAATATTACAGCCGTCTGCTGATGTGCCCCACAACTGGTATTTCCTACAACGAACCTGCTCCGCACAATTTTTCGTTCAACTCGCCGCAAGGCGCTTGTCCGAAATGCAATGGTTTAGGCCGGATCACCGAAATCGATATGGACAAAATTATGCCCGACAACAGCAAAAGCATCTCGAAAGGTGGGATTGCCCCGCTCGGCGCCTATAAAAATTCGTTGATATTCTGGCAAATCGAAGCCCTCGGCGAAAAATATGATTTCACCCTGAATACGCCTGTAAAGGACATTTCGGAAGAAGGTTTGCAAGCGGTTTTGTTCGGCACAAACGAACGGGTTCAACTGAAAAACACCCCGCTTGGCACTAGCATGAATTACATGATGAGCTACGACGGCGTGATAAAATACATCGACAGCCAACGGGATGACAACCCATCGAAAACAGCGCAAAAATGGGCCAATCAATTTGTAAAAACCATCGAATGTCCGGAGTGCCATGGCGATCGCCTAAAAAAAGAATCGCTGCATTTTAAAATCGACGGGAAAAATATTTCGGAGCTGGCGCAACTCGACTTAAACGAATTAGGTGAGTGGTTCAATGGTTTGGAAGACCGCATTAGCGAACGCCAACGAACTATCGGTACCGAAGTCATCAAAGAAATCCGCGACCGTTTGGGGTTTATGTTGGGCGTTGGATTGAATTACCTGGCATTGGACCGCACCGCGCAAAGCCTTTCGGGTGGCGAATCGCAGCGGATAAGGCTGGCAACACAAATTGGTTCGCAATTGGTGAACGTGCTTTACATTCTCGACGAACCCAGCATCGGCCTCCACCATCGCGACAACATGAAACTGATACAAGCATTAGAACAACTGCGCGATTCGGGCAATTCGATAATTGTGGTGGAGCACGACAAAGAAACCATGATGCACGCCGATTATTTAATCGACATGGGGCCGCTTGCCGGACGGCATGGAGGCGAAGTGGTGGCAGCTGGCACACCAAGCGAAGTGCTAAAGACCAACACATTAACCGCTGATTATTTGAACAACCGCCTAAAAATTAAGGTTCCGGATAGCCGCAGGAACGGGAAAGCAGGTATTCTGGAAATAAAAGGCTGCACCGGCCATAACCTAAAAAATGTAACGCTGAAGATTCCCTTAGGAAGATTTATTTGTGTAACAGGCGTTTCTGGCAGCGGAAAATCTACGCTTATCAACGAAACTCTGCAACCGATTCTTAGCCAGCATTTTTATAAATCACTGAAAGACCCGCTCCCCTACAAATCGGTGAAAGGCATTGAAAATATCGACAAAGTAATACAGGTGGATCAATCGCCCATTGGCCGTACGCCGCGTTCCAACCCGGTAACCTATACGAATGTTTTCTCCGATATCCGTAATTTGTTTGCCTTGCTGCCCGAAGCCAAAATCCGCGGGTACAAACCCGGCCGTTTTTCTTTTAACGTGAAAGGCGGGCGTTGCGAAGAGTGCAAAGGCGGAGGGCTGAAACTCATAGAGATGAATTTCCTTCCCGACGTGTATGTGCCTTGCGACAAATGCAACGGGAAACGCTACAACCGCGAGACGCTGGAAGTGCGCTACAAAGGGAAATCAATATCGGACGTACTGGAAATGACCGTTGAGCAAGGTGTTGAGTTTTTCGAGCCGATTCCGCCGATTGCCCAAAAACTAAAAACCCTTGAGGATGTGGGCCTGGATTACATCACGTTGGGGCAGTCGTCAACCACCCTCAGCGGTGGCGAATCGCAACGCGTAAAATTAGCCGCTGAACTGGCAAAACGCGACACGGGTCAAACGCTCTACATCCTCGACGAACCTACCACCGGCTTGCATTTTGAAGATATCCGGGTATTGCTCGAAGTGCTCAATAAACTGGTGGACAAAGGAAACACGGTGATCGTAATCGAGCACAATATGGATGTGATTAAGGTAGCCGACCACATTATCGATATCGGCCCCGAAGGCGGCAAACATGGCGGCGAAATTCTTGTAACCGGTACTCCCGAGGAAATAGTGAAAAACAAAAAATCCTTTACCGCGAAATTTTTGAAGAAGGAATTATAGCTCTAAAATTTTTTACATGGATAACGATAAAATTCCATTATCTATTTGTGTACAATTACACAGAAAATCAATGAATCGGGGCTGTCATTTTAAGTTTCCACCCAGACTGTTGATTGGGCATAATGAGGGAACGATAGGCTATCTGAAGCCACCATTCCCACGAAAGTGGGAACCTCAGTATGAGAGGTAGGGATTCCCGCCTGCGCGGGAATGAAGCGCATTGAAAATCTGTTGTTCACAATGACGAATCAATTTAAAAATGGAAAAAACCAAAACGTTATTAAAGTATGCGTCTCAAATCTTCCAAAGAGGCGATTTTGAATACCGATGTTGAACCATTTGCCGGATTGCCCATCTCCTGAAAACCCACGGAATGACAAGGGTCAAAATGCACCGCATCGATTCCAAATTGCAAAGCGCCCAGCACATCTACTTTCCAATCGTCGCCTACCATTATACTTTTTGCTTTCTTTGCATTCGTCGATTTAACGGCATATTCAAATATTTCGCTACCCGGTTTAGGTGTTTTTACCACTTCAGAAATAACTATCCTGTCGAAAAACGAATCCAACCCTGAACTTTGAAGCTTTTTCAATTGCACCTCGCGAAACCCGTTGGTTATAATGCTCAACTCGTATCGTTTCGACTTTAAATAGTGCAGGATTTCCAATGCTCCCGGATTAAGAATTTTTTGTTTGGGCATTTCACCAAGGTAATGCTCGTTCATTTTCTCCGGCTCAATGCCCTGGATATTCAATTCGGAAAGTGTTTTTTGGAAACGCTGTTTGATCAGTTCACTTTTGCCAATTTCTTTGTTCCGGTAACTCTCCCATAGTTCATGATTGTGCCGCGAATAAACCTCAAAAAAAAGATCAAAATCAGTTCCTTCGTTGATGCGAAAAAAATTGAAGGATTGAAACATGGCACTTCGGGAATTATTTTTAAAATCCCAGAGCGTATTGTCCAAGTCAAAGAAAACATGGCTGTATTTTTTATTCTTCATCCGAAGCTGTATTTCGACTTTTTCCCGTTTTCTTGGGAAGCCCTTCCACCACCACCACAATTTCCCCTTTGGGCGGATGTTGCGAATAATAATCCGTTAATTCTTCAAGCGTACCTCTCTTAACCTCTTCGAACATTTTGCTGAGCTCGCGGCAAACACAGGCATTTCTGCTACTGCCAAATGATTCGCTGAACTGCCCCAGCGTTTTCACCAAACGGAAAGGAGATTCATAGAAAATCATCGTGCGCGGTTCCTCTGCCAGTTGCGCCAAACGCGTTTGCCTTCCTTTTTTATGAGGCAAAAAGCCCTCGAATATAAACCGATCGGAGGGCAGGCCCGAAACCGCCAAAGCCGGAATAAGTGCAGTAGCGCCCGGCAGACATTCCACGGTAATATCATTTTCGGCACATGCACGGGTCAACAAAAATCCGGGATCGGAAATTCCCGGTGTGCCTGCATCGGAGATTAGCGCAATATCGTTCCCTTCCTTCAGCTTTTCAATTAAGGCAGCCACCGATTTATGCTCATTGAACTTATGATGTGCCCATAATTTTTTTTCGATGCCCAAATAGTTCATCAATTTCGACGAAAAGCGGGTATCTTCCGCTAAAATAATTTCAGTTTCCTGTAAAACCCTGACAGCACGGCGGGTAATGTCTTCGAGATTTCCGATGGGCGTGGGCACCAGTATTAATTTCCCGGAATCAGTCATGCGTAAAGCGTCGTTTTACGAGGTTGACAAATTTCAGGCTGACTTCATTTTTCTTCCATTTAAAGTTTTGCTGCAAATAATTCACCGCTTCTTTGATGTTGTTTTTGCTGTCGAGCTCGGCCACCGTTTTGGCAAATTCGTCGGGTTTGCCCTCGAACAGCTCACGGATATATTGAAACCGGTCGTTAATCCCGATGGCTGCCTGAATGCTGGCCACCGGGCGGTTTGAGAGTTTGTGTTCCAGCTTTCCGCTGTCGCCATCCATTGAATCGTTCACCGATTTCTCCTTCAAAAAAACATCCGAAATACGTTTGTTTGGGTTATCTGCAACATCTTCGTTTTCGAGCTCCAATTCTTCTTGTTCCCCCACTCCGACTGAAACGCTGTCTTCTTCTGCTGCTACAAGCTCATCGCTATCGTCTATAAGGCCACTTTGAACCGGATCTTGACCTACTTTAACAAAGACCTCTTCCTCTTCCATGCGAGGTACTTCTTCTTCTGCTGTTTCCCTTACAACGGTCGATTCCACGGGAATCTGCAGTTGAAATTCTTCCCTTTCCGAAAGGATTTGCACCAATTTCCTGACCCCGGTAATCCGGGTTTGCAGGAATTCCATTTCCAATGTATTAAAATTGCCGGTCTTTTTGTCGGCAAACAACTCATCGAGTTCAATCAAATCCTTCAGCAGAAAGTTCAAAAGTTTTTTGTTGTCCATTACTTACAAGCTAATCTTATAAAATCTTACTTTTGCAAAAGTACTAATTTCTTATGCAAACACGGTAAATGTTTATTGAAAGGGACATCCATAACCAGAAAAAAGTGGGTTCAATCGAGGTGATTGCAGGATCAATGTTTTCGGGGAAAACCGAAGAATTGCTCCGTCGCTTGAAGCGTGCAAGAATTGCCAAACAGAGAGTTGAAATTTACAAACCTGTTATCGATGTCCGCTTTTCAAATACCGAAGTGGTCTCTCACGACGAAAACTCCACCCACTCAACACCGGTCGAAAATTCAGCCAATATCCTGTTGCTTTCAGGCAATGTGGATGTGGTAGGTATCGACGAAGCTCAGTTTTTCGATAAAGGCCTGGTTGATGTGGCCGAAAAATTGGCCAACATGGGCACACGTGTCATCATTGCAGGCCTCGACATGAATTTTAAAGGAGAACCTTTTGGCCCGATACCGGCATTAATGGCCATTGCCGACCACATCACAAAAGTTCATGCCATTTGCGTTCGCTGCGGCAACGTGGCGCAGTTTTCGCACCGTCTGTCCGAAAAGGAGCAGGTAGTTTTGTTGGGTGAGAAAGATATTTACGAACCACTTTGCCGGGGTTGCTTCCGCGAAATAAATCAAAAAAAATGACAGATTTCACCTTTCGGGAGATTGCCCGGATTGTTGGAGGGAAATTGCTTGGTGAAGCCCTAGCCCTGCCTTCTAATTATATCATCAATAAGGTTGTCATCGACAGCCGTACATTTTATCCCAGCAAGAACACATTGTTTTTTGCTTTGACCGGGCCGCGAAACAACGGCCATAACTATATCCCGGAACTGATATCAAAAGGGGTAAAGGTGTTTGTGGTTTCCAATGCTTCTGCAGTCCGTAGTGATGCCAGTTTTATTTTGGTTGAAAACACCACGGTTGCCCTGCAAAAGCTGGCTGCTTATAAGCGTCAGCAATACAACTATCCGGTGGTTGGGATAACAGGAAGCAACGGAAAAACGATTGTAAAAGAATGGCTGCACGATATTTTGGCTGATGAATTCAGGATTGTGCGCAACCCCAAAAGTTACAATTCGCAAATCGGTGTTCCACTTTCAATTTTATTGATGAACGGCAGTTTTGAACTGGCAATTTTTGAA
Source organism: uncultured Maribellus sp. (assembly GCA_964572085.1). Classification (GTDB taxonomy): domain Bacteria; phylum Bacteroidota; class Bacteroidia; order Bacteroidales; family Prolixibacteraceae; genus Draconibacterium. Next base: position 25,818 of record CAZNEV010000027.1, read on the forward strand.
GCAGGAATCTCGATGCCAGGTGAAATGGAAAAATTAGCACCGGTTATCCAACCCAACATCGGAATCTTCACCAACATTGGCGATGCGCACCAGGAAAATTTCAATACACTTGAACAAAAAGTACGGGAGAAACTGAAACTATTAGAACACTGCAAGCAGTTGGTTTATCGAATTGATGCTGAAAATTCAGGAAGTTTAGTTACAGATTTTTGCGACATGCGTTCCATTGAAAAAATAAGTTGGTCCTTACAACGAGGCACTGCAAAAATTATCTTTTCAGCAAAAAAGTCAGAAGACTACACCACGCTTTCCGCAACAATTGACCAGCAATCTTACCGTTTCACCATCCCGTTCACCGATGATTCGTCGATTGAAAACGCCTGCCATTGTTTTGCAGCGGCCACTGTTATCAGCAAAAATCTTAAAGAAATCCTACCACAATTCTCGAAATTTCAGCCCGTAGAAATGCGGCTCGAAATAAAACAAGGAATCAATAATTGCCTTTTGGTGAACGACTATTACAATTCCGATTTGAATTCTTTGTCCATTGCCTTATCAGTTTTGCACCAGCAAGCAGTAAAGGAACATTTGTACAAACAGGTTATTTTGTCGGATATCCAACAAAGCGGATTCCCGGTAAAAAAGCTCTACGAAAAGGTAAATGAGCTGCTAACGGATTGGCAAATCGACGAATTGATCGGGATTGGCCCTGCCCTTTCCGCGCACGAAGAATTGTTCGCAATGAAAACTCGTTTTTTTGTCTCGCGAGCAGAATTTGAACGACAATTTAACCGAAACGATTATCATGAATCCGCAATTTTGATTAAGGGTGCCCGGCAGTTCGAATTCGAGAAAATATCCGCTTTATTGCAACAAAAAGCACATCAAACCAGGTTGGAAATCAATTTAAATGCATTGGTGAACAACCTGAACGTATTTCGGGGATTGTTAAAGCCTGATACGAAGATTATGGTGATGGTAAAGGCTTTTTCGTATGGCAGTGGCGATGTTGAAATTGCAAAATCACTACAATATCAAAACGTGGATTACCTCGCTGTTGCAATAGCCGACGAAGGTGTTCAATTACGAAATGCCGGAATCACCACTCCAATAATTGTGATGAATCCTGAAATTCACAGCTTTCAACATTTAATCGATTTTCAGTTGGAACCAAACCTATATAGCATTGATCTTTTGAGGGATTTCACAAAATCGGTTTCGATGAACGGCTTGCAGAATTTTCCGGTTCATTTGAAAATCGATACCGGGATGAATCGCCTCGGTTTAAAAACTGAAGAAGAAATTAAGAAAGTAATTGATTTGATTTCAAGTCATAACCACGTGAGGATCCAATCGGTGTTTTCACACCTTGCCGGTAGCGACGATGTTAATTTAGATGGTTTCACGAAGCAACAAATTGAACGATTCGAATATTGTTCGGCCTTAATTTCAAAATCTTTCAACTATAAAATCGACCGCCATATATTGAATTCGGCAGGCATTGAACGCTTCCCGGAGAAACAGTTTGAAATGATACGCCTCGGTATCGGCTTGTACGGAATTTCGGCAACAGGATTGCCTCTGGAAAATATCGGAACCTTAAAAAGCACCATTTCGCAGGTAAAAAAAGTGCGTTCCGACGAAACCATAGGTTACAGCCGCAAAGGCCAAATCGACCGCGAAAGCGAAATTGCAATCGTTCCGCTCGGCTATGCCGATGGCTTGGACCGAAAACTGGGAAACCACAAGGGTGTAGCATTTGTGCTGGGCAAAAAAGTTCCGATAATCGGCAATATCTGCATGGATATGTTGATGCTGGACGTAACAGGATCGGGAGCAAAAGCGGGCGATGAAGTGGAGATTTTTGGCGGGCACATTTCTATCTCGGAAGTCGCTGAACAAGCCGCTACCATCCCTTATGAAATATTAACCGGCATCTCGCAACGGGTTAAACGGGTATATTTGCAAGAATGAAGATAGCGGCAAAATCTCAATAACCGTGGGTGAAGCCCACGGCACGGCTGACAAAAAGCAGCAGCCCAGCCCCGTTCGCAGGGGCCGGGGTCTTCTATTGATTTTGTTTGGAATCATTATAAATTTCTGATTCTAACCAAAACATATTCCTGTCAGTATTTCATTCTAAAATGCTGATTAACTATTAATAACAAAAATGCTTGCGACCTAATTTCAAACTTTCGTTCGATATGCCAAAACGTATGCACTTAATCATATATGTTGATATTCTGAATTGTGTAAATTTGCGGAAAAGTAAAGATAAAATTATGGCAAAAACCAGGCGCGACTTTATAAGAATATCTTCGCTGAGTACGGTCGGATTCGTAGTAGGAGCCAAAATTTTGCAATCTGCCCTTCCTCAAAATCCACTTAAATATATAGGGGGCTCCGATTCCGAACCAACACGCACGCCCACTTACTGCGAAATTTGTTTCTGGAAATGCGCGGGCTGGGTGCACAAAAACGACGATGGTTCGATCAAAAAAATTGTGGGGAACGACGACGATGAAAACTGCAACGGCCGTTTGTGCCCGCGCGGGACAGGTGGCGTTGGAATGTACTACGATGAAGACCGCCTGAAAGCGCCCTTGATGCGCGTTACGGGTGCCGACGGAAAGCAAACCTACAAAGAAGTTTCGTGGGACGAGGCTTTAACCTTTATTGCCGCCAAACTCAAAAAAATTAAAAAAGAACACGGCGCAGAATGTACAGCCTTGTTTACGCACGGTTCGGGCGGGAATTATTTTGGCACGCTCATAAAAGCTTTTGGCTCGGGAAACATTGCCGCACCAAGTTATGCCCAGTGCCGCGGCCCGCGCGAAGTGGCTTTCATCGCCACGTTTGGGGCAGGTCTGGATTCGCCGGAGCCCACCGATATCCGCGACACAAAATGCCTCGTTCTCATTGGTTCTCACCTCGGCGAAAACATGCACAACGGGCAAGTCCAGGAGATGTCGGATGCGATTGACAAAGGAGCTGCAATCATCACGGTTGACCCTCGTTTTTCCACTGTGGCAGGCAAATCGAAATTTTGGCTGCCCATAAAACCGGCCACCGACATCGCCTTGCTGCTCACCTGGATTCGCGAAATCATCAACAACGAATGGTACGATAGAAAATACATCGAGCAATATGCTTTTGGGTTCGATCAACTGAAAGCTTATGTTCAGCCCTTTACGCCCGAGTGGGCCTACGGAATTACGACCATTAAGCCCGACCAGATTCGCGATACGGCCAAAGAAATGGCGAATGCCTCGCCTGCGGTTATTATCCACCCCGGAAGGCACGTTACCTGGTACGGCGACGACACACAGCGTTTGCGCGCCGTGGCAATTCTGAACGCGTTGCTCGGCTCGTGGGGCAGGCGTGGTGGTTTTTATATCCCGGAAAAATTCGACTTGCCGGACTATCCGCATCCGCCCTTCCCAAAACCTGCCCGCGACTGGCGTTTGGCAATGGACGGAAAATACAAGCTTGCCGATTTGGCTCTGGCTTCGGGCGTTTGCGATGCCACCATTCCAACTCCCGATTTAGATTGCAACATAAAAGGTTGGATTGTGAACGGCACCAACCTGATAATGACCTTGCCCGACCAGAAAAAAACCATAGACGCCATCAACAACTTGGAATTATTGGTGGTGGTTGACACGATGCCCATGGAAATTACGGGTTATGCCGATGTGGTTTTGCCTGAATGTACTTATTTGGAACGTTGGGACGATTTGCGCGTGGTCCAGGGACGAATCCCGAACATCGCCCTACGGATGCCCGCCGCCGAACCAAAATACAACACGAAACCCGCCTACTGGATTGCAAAAGAACTCGCAAAAAAAATGGGCCTGGGCGACTATTTTGCCTGGAACACATTTGAAGAAATGCTTGATTGGCAATTGAAAGAAATTGGCTCATCGCTCGAAGAAATGAAACGGATTGGAGTGAAAAACTTCCCCCGCCAATACGACGATATTTATTTTCAGCCCGGGGAAGACATTGAATTCAATACCAATTCCGGGAAAATCGAACTGTACTCAACCGCGTTGCAGGAAGAAGGCTTCGACCCGATACCTGCCTACACGCCGCACATGCAGCCGCCCGAAGGTTTCTATCATTTGAATTACGGCAGGGCGCCGATGCACACCTTCAGCCGTACGGCCAACAACCCAAACCTCACCGATTTAATGGACGAGAACAAAGTTTGGGTGAACCCGAAAGTCGCCAAAGAGTGGGGTTTGAAAAACGACCAACCCGTTTACCTGCAAAACCAGGACGGCGTAATTTCAGATTTTATGGTAAAAGTGCGGGTTACTGAGCGCATCCGGTTCGATTCGGTTTATATGGTGCATGGTTTTGGCCACACCGACAAAAAGCTGAGCCGCGCATATGGCCGTGGGGCCAGCGATTCACAATTGATAACACGGGTTTTAACCGATCCGATTATGGGAGGAACAGGAATGAGGGGAAATTTCGTGACCTTTCGGTTTGACAGAGAGGAGGTACAGCTATGAGGTATGCAATGGCAATTGACACCAAAAAATGCGTAGGCTGCTCCGATTGCGTGGTGGCCTGCCAAACCGAAAACGCTGTGCCAATTGGTTACTGCCGCGACTGGATTGTGGAAGTTACGGACGGGACTTACCCGCAATTGGAAACCGAGATTCGCTCGGAGCGTTGCAACCACTGCGAAAATGCGCCTTGCGTACGCTGCTGCCCCACGGGTGCTAGCCACTATGAAGCTGGCGGAATTGTTACCGTGACCCACAACGAGTGTATAGGTTGTGGCGCCTGTATCACAAGCTGTCCTTACGATGCGCGCTATTCGCACCCCGAGGGTTATGTCGATAAATGCACCTTTTGTTTGCACCGCGTTCAAAAAGGACAGCAGCCCGCTTGCGTGGCAGTTTGCCCCACCAAGTGCATGTATTTTGGCGATTTGGACGACCCCAACAGCGACGTTTCCAACGTGTTGAAAAAGCGGAAACACAAAACGCTGATTCCCGAAGCAGGTACCAAACCCCACGTATATTACTTGATTTAACTCTTAATTTATGCGCGAAGAAATCATCACATCAGGAAGGTTAAATCCGAACATCGACCCACATTTGGAGATTTGGCACTGGCACATTCCGCTCTACCTGTTTTTGGGCGGTTTGGCAGCGGGAATCCTGTTTTTTGCCGCTTTATACACTATTTTGGGCAAAGAAAACAAATACCCGGGAGCAGTAAGGCGTGCACCAATTGTGGTTCCGTTTGCCCTGATTTTTGGCTTGATTGCCCTGTTTTTCGATTTGAAACACAAAATGTATTTCTGGCAGTTGTACACGGTTATCCGCATTCAATCGCCCATGTCGTGGGGTGCGTGGACTCTAATGGCAATCACCCCGCTTTCCATGGTGTGGGTGGCCATTCACATCCGCGAATTCTTTCCCAATTGGGACTGGAAATTCACGATTTTAAAAAAAATGGAAAAGTTTTTTGTGAAACACAAGAAATGGCTCGCTTGGGTGATTTTATATTTTTCGGTTATCCTTGGAATTTATACCGGGATACTGTTCTCTGCATTTAACGCCCGCCCGCTGTGGAACACGTCAATCCTGGGGCCGCTCTTTTTAACGTCAGGTTTATCGGCGGGGGCAGCGGTTATCATCCTTTTCTCGAAACGGCCAAAAGAGCGGATAAACTTCGCCAAAATCGACATCATGTTAATTGGGATAGAACTCTTCCTGATTGTCCACATGTTTATGGGGTTTTTGGCCAGTACACAGGTTCAAATCGAAGCGGCAAATATGTTTCTCGGCGGACAATACACGGCTCCGTTCTGGATTTTTGTGGTGATAATCGGGATGATCCTTCCCGCAGTCCTGGAGTTTCTCGAATTGCGAAAGTTTCACATTCCGGCAGTTATCCCGGTGGTTTTGGTGCTTTTTGGAAGTTTGATGCTCCGCTTCATCATCTCGTATGCGGGGCAGATGAGCAGGTGGTTGTATTAGTTTCGAGTTCAGGGTTCGGAGTTCAGAGTTCGGAGTTCAAAGTTGAAGGATGAAGATTCGAAGCCACCATTCCCACGTAGGTGGGAATCTCATGATAGAGTGCAGAGCCTGTCCAGTGCAAGGAGAGGGAGAATTGAAAATCAGCGGAGCTAAGTCTATTCAACAACTTGAAGAATACAAAGAACTTGAATGTACTGGATTGACTTTAAAAATATAAATGAAATAACAAAACAGAAATTTAAAATATCATAGTAATCATTTTTGGAAAACGATTAAGACAGATGAATAAGCTTCGGTCTTCCGTCTTCGGCCTTCCGTCTTCCAACTAATCTTTAAAAACATGAAACAGAAAAAATACATGAATCCATACCTTGGCGGGGCACTCCTCGGGTTGGTATTGATTGCGGCATTTTGGGTGTCGGGGCGTGGACTGGGTGCGAGCGGAGCGGCCAAAAGCGTTATTGTGGCCGGCGTTCAAACCATTGCACCAAAACATGCCGAAAACACGGCCTTTTATAAAAGTTACGAAGAAGACCATGCAAATCCGTTAAAATCATGGTTGGTTTTCGAAATGCTGGGCGTTGTTGTGGGCGGATTTATTTCGGGCGCAATTTCGGGCAGGTTGAAATTCCAGGTCGAGAAATCGCCAAAAATCACCAATCGCACCCGGTTAATTTTTGCCGTGATTGGCGGAATATTGTTTGGCTTCGGCTCGCAATTGGGGCGCGGATGCACCAGCGGCTCGGCACTTACAGGCATGGCAGTGTTGTCGGTAGGCGGCTTTGTGACCATGGCGGCCATCTTCGGAACGGCTTTCGGGTTGGCTTACTTTGCCCGCAAACTTTGGATTTAATCCCCATTAATCAACAATAAAAATAAATCGAAATCATGGGACCATTAATTGTTAACGAAATAATTTCAGACAACGCCAATTTCCTTTTTGCCTTCATCATCGGCATCGGCTTTGGTTTTGTTCTCGAAGCCAACGGGTTTTCATCGAGCCGACGTCTGGCCGGCATGTTCTACGGCTACGACACCACCGTTTTGAAAGTGTTTTTCACGGCTGCCCTCGTTGGCGCGTTGGGCTTGTTGTTTATGAGCCTTTTCCAATGGATCGACCTGAGTTACATCTACATCAACCCTACTTATTTGTATTCTGCCATTGGCGGCGGAGTGATTATGGGAGCAGGGTTTATTTTGGGCGGATATTGCCCCGGAACATCGTTTTGCGCCGCTTCAATCGGAAAGATTGATGCACTCGCATTTGTCGGCGGAATTTTTATCGGCGTTTTTATTTTTGCTGAAGGGTATCCGCTTTGGGAAGGTTTCTACAACGCCAAATTCATGGGTGCTCCACTTTTAAACGATTGGCTCGGAACTTCGCGCGGTCTTTTAACGTTCTTAATTATATTGGTTGCGCTGGCTATGTTTTGGGTGGGCGAATGGGCCGAAAAAAAGTTTGCCCGCGACGATTATAAATTAAACCAAAAATAAAATTCTGAACCTTGTGTCTAATATTTTAAAATCTGAAAAAATGAATGGAAAATTAATTCTCGCCGCAATCATTGTCCCGTTAGGTTTGATTATTGCCGCGGTTCCCAAAAATACCACGAAACAGTATAAATTAACTGCCGAACAATTGTTAGAAGAAGTGAAAAGCGGGACGCAGTTTGTTCATCCCGACGAGGTGGCCGATATGCTTATCAACTCCGATCCAACCTTGCAATTGATTGATGTGCGCAGCGCCGATGAGTTTGAAAAATTCAGCTTGCCCAACGCCATCAACATCCCGCTGGTCGATATTTTGAACACCGAATGGGAAGCAACGATTAATCAGGATTATAAATTGAACGTGTTTTACTCCAACGGCTCCACCGATGCCAACCAGGCGTGGATGATTGCACGCCAGTTGGGCTACAAAAACAATTACGTTTTGCAAGGCGGTGTAAACTATTGGGCCGAAACCATTTTGAACCCCGAAGCGCCCAAATCTACAAGCCCGAACGAAGAAATTGCCAAATACAACCTGCGCAAAGGTGCCGGCATGGCGCTTGGCGGAGCCGTCGAAAGCGCGGAACCGGCAGCAGCAGTTGCCGCCCCGCCGCCGCCCATCCAGAAAAGGGAGAAAAAGAAGCGGGTGCAAGGAGGCTGTTGACTTGTAACGGCAAAACCTCAATAACCGTGGGTGAAGCCCACGGCACGACGGACAAAAGGGAGCATGCTAACCCCGATAGGGGTTGAATAAAATAGAAGATCTTTGAATCACGGCAAAATCTCCGTTCACATTATTTCACACTAGTTCCAAAACTAAACCAATCAGTTTTCGTTTAAACTACTATATACCATAAAGTAGAATTAAAAATGAAAACAACGGATATAAAAAACGAAGCCACCAACCCCTGGGCAAACTTCACTAAAAACATTGCCCGCTACCAAACGCCCGAAACCTGGAAAAGCATTTGGCAAATCATAAATACTTTCATCCCTTATATTGTTTTATGGGTGCTGATAATATACAGCCTTTCGGTTTCGTATTGGTTAACCGCACCTTTAATTGTGCTGGCCGCGGCATTCCTGGTGCGGCTTTTCATTATATTTCACGATTGCGGCCACGGCTCATTCTTCAAGTCGAAACGGGCAAACGAAATAGTGGGGATGCTGTTCGGGATATTGGCGTTTACGCCCTACTATAAATGGCACAACATGCACATGAAACACCACGCCACAGTGGGGAACTTAGATAAGCGCGGAGTTGGCGACGTATGGACCATGACCAAAGCCGAATACCTTGCTGCAGGCAAATGGAATCGGCTGAAATATCGGGTTTACCGCCACCCGATTACCATGTTTGGAGTTGGGTCGCTCTTCGTGTTCCTGATTCAGGGCCGGATGACAAAAAAAGACATGCAACGAAAAGAAAGACTCAACGTTTATTTCACCAACCTGGTTTTAGTGGTTTTATTTGTGGGCATGAGTTTTCTGATCGGCTTTTGGCCTTTCCTCATTATTCAGCTATCCATCATGTATCTCGCCGCCATCGCAGGATTGTGGCTGTTTTATTTACAGCATCAGTTCGAGGATGTTTCGTGGGTGCGCAACGAAGATTGGAATTACCGCCAAATCGCCATAGAAGGCAGCTCTTTTGTGAAATTACCGAAACTGTTGCAATGGTTTTCCGGCAACATCGGCTTTCATCACATCCACCATATTAACGCCCGCATCCCCAACTATAAACTCGAAAAATGCTACCATGAAAACCCGGTGTTCAGACAAGTAAAACCAGTTACCATCCTTAAAAGCCTAAGAACCTTAAAATTGAGGTTGTGGGACGAACAATTGCAAAAACTGGTAGGGTTTCGCGGGATTTAGAAATTAGTTAGTTTTTAATTCCCTCAACAAAGTCTATTTTTACGTTTTCTAAAAACTAAAAATATGTCAAGAATATTGGTAATCGATGACGAGCGGAGCATTCGGAACACACTAAAAGATATTTTGGAATACGAAAAGTACCAGGTCGATTTGGCCGAAGACGGAATCAAGGGCATCGAAAAGGTAAAAAGTGCTGAATACGATGTGGTGCTTTGCGATATTAAAATGCCCGGGATGGACGGTATTGAAGTTTTGGAGCAACTTACCCAACTGGCACCCGACACTCCCGTCGTGATGATTTCGGGGCACGGAAACATTGACACCGCTGTGGAATCCATTAAAAAAGGAGCATTCGATTACATTGAAAAACCACTGGACTTGAACCGTTTGCTGATAACCATCCGCAACGCCATGGATAAATCAAATCTCGTAACGGAGACCAAAAACCTGAAACGCAAAGTCAGTAAAAAATATGAAATGATTGGCGAATCGCAAGCCATCAAAAATGTAATTGAAATGGCCGACCGCGTGGCAGCAACCGATGCACGGGTATTAATCACCGGATTAAACGGAACGGGAAAAGAGCTGGTTGCGCGCCGCATTCACGAACAAAGCCACCGTTCGGCTGGTCCGTTTGTAGAAGTAAATTGTGCGGCTATACCTTCAGAATTAATTGAAAGCGAATTGTTTGGCCACGAAAAAGGGGCCTTTACTTCGGCCGTAAAACAACGCATCGGCAAATTTGAACAAGCCAACGGCGGTACACTTTTTTTAGATGAAATTGGCGACATGAGCCTTTCTGCCCAGGCAAAAGTGCTGCGGGCCCTGCAGGAAAGCATTATCAGCCGCGTGGGTGGCGACAAACATATTAAAGTGGATGTTCGTGTGGTGGCAGCTACCAATAAAAATATATCGGAAGAGATTGCACAGAATAATTTCCGCGAAGACTTGTATCACCGCCTGAGCGTTATCCTGATTCATGTTCCGGCACTGAACGAGCGCTTGGACGATATTCCTTTGCTGGCAAACCACTTTATCAAGCAAATTTGTGCTGAATACGGAATGACCGAGAAAAGCATTACCGACGAGGCCATTTCTGAATTAAAAAAAATAACCTGGACAGGCAACATCCGCGAATTCCGCAATGTTATCGAGCGGCTTATCATATTGTGCGACCAGGTAATTGACGAAAAGGATGTATTGCAATTTGCCGCTCCGTTAAAATAACCGCTAAACATTTTTGTACATGCCGCAACTTTTTGCACAAGTGATCTTACCCTTGTCGTTGCATGATTCCTACACCTATTCCGTGCCCGAATCGATGCAAAACCAGATAAAACCGGGGCAAAGGGTTATTGTGCAATTTGGGCGGACACGGCTTTATGCCGCACTCGTTTTTTCTGTTTCCAACGAAAAACCCGACGACATTGAGGTTAAAGAAATCCAGCAAATCCTGGATAAAGAGCCCATTGTTCTGTCTCAAAATTTCAAACTTTGGGAGTGGATGGCCAAGTACTATTGTTGCACATTGGGCGATGTTTTCAGGGCAGCTCTCCCTACCGGTTTAAAGCTGGAAAGTAAGTCGAAAGTGTTCTCGACGGGAAATAAAATCGAAACCGAAATTAACGAAAAAGAAGATTGGATTCTGCGTCAAACAGAGCAGGATATAATCTATCTCTCCGACCTTCAGAAAAAGCTGGGCACCAATTTTTCATATTCCGCATTAAAATCACTTTTGGCGAAAAACCTGATTTATATCGAAGAAAAAATTAACGCCAAATACAAACCGAAAATGGAATCATTTGTGCGTTTTCATCCTGAAATAAAATCGGAACTGACGCTCGGTCACCATTTTTCGGAGCTGAACAATGCCAAAAAGCAAGCCGCTCTTTTAACTCATTTCTGCCACAAAACCAATGCGTTCAGCAAAGAACAAATACCGTACATCACAAAAAAAGAACTACTTGAAGGAACAAATTTCAGTTCATCAATTTTAAACGAGCTCTGCAAAAAGAACATCCTTGTGCAGTTTCAAAAACAAGTTTCGCGGATTGATGAAGAGGAGGTTGCACAGGTGAGCATCAATATGCTGAACCGCTATCAGGAGGAAGCCCTGACGCAGATAAAATCGGCCTTTCAAACTCAACAGGTAGCATTAATCCATGGCATTACAGCCAGCGGAAAAACCGAAATCTACATTCACCTCATCGACGAAATTTTAAAGTCGGGAAGACAAGCGCTTTATTTGGTTCCCGAAATTGCGCTGACGACCCAAATCATCAAACGCCTTAAAAATGTTTTCGGAAAGAAGGTGGGCATCTATCATTCAAAGATGAACAGTCAGGAGCGGGTGGAAATTTGGCAGAAAGTATTGCAATTTCAAAACCAGCCCGACGAAGGATACCAGGTAGTTTTGGGAGCGCGCTCGGCAGTGTTTTTGCCGTTTGCCGATTTGGGTTTGATTATCGTTGACGAAGAACACGAAAATTCGTTCAAACAGTTCGACCCGGCACCGCGCTACAACGCCCGCGACATGGCCGTGGTTATGGGCTTTCAGAACAACGCTAAGGTTTTGCTCGGCTCTGCAACACCGTCGTATGAAAGTTATTACAATGCCCTCGGCAAAAAATATGCTTTGGTGAACCTCTTAAAACGCCATGCCGATGTGGAACCTCCGGAAATTGTTGTAGCCGACGTGAAACGCGCCTACAAACGGAAGCAAATGCGCTCCGTGTTAACGCCGGAACTGTATGAAAATATCGAAACTGCGTTACAAAACAAGGAACAGGTCATCCTCTTTCAAAACCGCCGTGGCTATTCCCCGTTTGTCGAATGCTTTTCGTGCGGGTGGATTCCAAAATGCCAGAATTGTGACGTCAGCCTCACCTACCACAAACACAAAAACCGCCTGACCTGCCATTATTGCGGCTACAATCAGGCTTTGCGCAGCACCTGCGACAATTGTGGCTCGCCCGAAATAAAAACACGCGGTTTCGGCACCGAAAAAATTGAAGATGAACTGAAGTCCCTTTTTAAAAATGCCCGTATTGCACGGATGGACTTGGACACCACGCAAACTAAAAATGCTTTTGGGAAAATCATACACAATCTGGAAACCCAAAAAACCGACATATTAGTCGGCACGCAAATGGTGACCAAAGGACTTGATTTTGAACACGTGCGGGTGGTGGGAATTTTGAATGCCGACAACCTCATCAATTTCCCCGATTTCAGGGCGCACGAAAGAGCCTTCCAACTGATTTTGCAGGTGAGCGGACGCGCGGGCCGGAAACACAGCCGAGGAAAAGTGTTCATTCAGACCTCGCAGCCCGAACATCCCTTGATTCAATTGTTGGTAAACCAGGATTACAATTCGGCCTTTACTACCCAACTCGAAGAACGCAAATTGTTCAAATATCCTCCTTACTACCGCCTGATTAAAATTGTGGTGAAACATAAAAATGTGGAAACGGTGGAACGCGCTTCGCAACAGTTGGCCAAGGAGTTCCACAAAATTAAGCACTTGGTTGTGCTGGGGCCCGAATTTCCTTTGGTCAGCAGAATCCAGCTTTGGCACCACAAGGAAATATGGTTGAAATTCGACCGGCAACAACCGCTCGACGACATCAAGGCAAGGATCGTTCATGCCATCAAGGCGGTCAAACAATTGCCGTCGAACAGCAGTTGCATGATGAACATCGATGTGGACCCGATGTAGAGCAGTATTTTTTTATAGTTTTGTGCCACTAAAAGAGATAGTGGTGGAAAAAACTGCGGTGAATCAAATATTTGAGCGTTTCAAACAAATGCGTGTCGTTGTGATTGGCGATGCCATGATCGATGCGTACATGTGGGGAAAAGTGGAACGCATATCTCCCGAAGCACCCATACCCATAGTTAGCATAAGCAAACGTGAAAACCGGTTGGGCGGAGCAGCAAATGTTTCGCTGAACATACAGGCACTTGGTGCCACCCCCTATCTTTTCTCAGTAATCGGCGACGATAACAAGGGCCTTAAATTCAGAAAACTGCTGGAAAAAAGAAATTTGAGCAGCGAAGGCATTTTCATTGAGCCGGAACGAAAAACCACGGTAAAAAGCCGCATAATCAGCCAGGGACAGCACATTGCCCGAGTTGATGAAGAATCGACAGCATTAATCAACCAAACTACTGAAAGCAAAATAGTTGAAGCAATTACAAAACTGGTAAAGGATACGAACATTGATGTAATCATTTTTGTGGATTACGATAAAGGGGTAATCACCCGCACCTTGTTTGAAAAAGTGAACGAATTGGCTTTGCAACAAGGAATCCCAACCGCAGTAGATCCGAAAAAGCGAAATTTCAATCATTACAAAAATGTTTCGCTGTTCAAGCCCAATTTCAAGGAATTTGTGGATGGTGTTGGGATACCCATTGCTAAAGGCGACTTTGACACCTTGAAAAAAGTGGCCGACGGTTTCAAACAAGACCGTAATTTCAAGCTCATTTTTGTGACCCTCTCAGAATTGGGAGTCTTCATCAGCAACGGCGAAAACGAACAACATTTTCCGGCAGTGATACGCGACATTGCCGATGTTTCGGGCGCGGGCGACACGGTGATCAGCGTGGCAAGTTTGGCCATGGCATCCGGGTTGGCACCAAAAACGATTGCGCTGCTATCGAACCTTGCTGGCGGTTTGGTTTGCGAAAAAACAGGGGTAGTGCCCATTGACCGTGACCAATTGATAGCAGAAATGCTGACACCGAAATTATGATTTTTGCAATTCAGTTTCAGCCACTTACACACAAACGGGAAAGACGCGACGGCAAACCGCCAAATGTGTCTGGTAAATGATTAACTTTGCAACTTTCAATTTTTTAAAAAACAGACAGGTATTGAAATGGGAAAAATAATATCGTTAGCAAACCAAAAAGGCGGAGTCGGGAAAACCACCACAACCATTAATCTGGCGGCAAGCCTGGCCGTTTTGGAGCAAAAAATCCTGGTGATTGATGCCGACCCGCAAGCCAACGCCACTTCAGGTTTTGGCTTCGACGTAAAAAATATACAATCGAGCATTTACGAGTGCATTATCGATGAAACAGATGCCGAAAAAGTCATCCTGAAAACCGAAATCGACAATCTCGACATCATTCCTTCACACATCGACTTGGTGGGGGCCGAAATAGAAATGCTGAACCTGCCCAATCGTGAATATGTGATGAAAAATGCCATCGCGCATTTAAAAAATCAGTACGATTTTATCCTTATCGATTGTTCGCCCTCGCTTGGCTTGATTACGGTAAATGCGCTGACAGCTTCCGATTCGGTGATTATTCCCGTTCAATGCGAATATTTTGCGCTCGAAGGTTTGGGCAAATTGCTGAACACCATTAAAATTATTCAAAACCGTCTCAACAAAGAGCTGGAAATTGAAGGATTTTTACTCACTATGTTCGACGGGCGTTTAAACCTCTCGAACCAGGTTTACGACGAGGTAAAAAAACATTTTCAGGAAATGGTTTTCGATACCGTAATTCAGCGAAATGTAAAATTAAGCGAAGCACCCAGCTACGGCAAACCGGTTATTTTGTACGATGCCAGTTCAAAAGGTGCCATTAACCATATGAATCTGGCGCGCGAAATTTTGCAGCGCAACCAAATGACGCAGATGAGGAAAGAAAAAAATGTTGTTATCAATTAAAAATGGGTAAAGTGAAACGGAACGTACTTGGAAGAGGACTAGGCGCACTGATTGACGATGCTGAAAAAATGCAGCAAAGTGCCGGAATCAACGAAATTGAAATTAGCGCTATCGAAGCAAATCCCTTTCAACCACGTACAAAATTCGATGAAGAAGCGCTGAAGGAATTGGCGACCTCGATCGCTGAAATCGGGCTGATACAACCCATCACCTTACGTAAAGTTGCCGATAACAAATACCAGATTATTGCGGGTGAAAGACGTTTCCGCGCAGCTCAAATTGCCGGGTTGACCACTATTCCGTCCTACATCAGAAAAGCCAAAGACGAAGGCATGCTGGAAATGGCCCTGGTGGAAAACATTCAACGCGAAGACCTGGATTCCATTGAAATTGCCCTAAGCTACCAACGATTGATGGACGAACTGCAATTTACCCAGGAAGAGCTCAGCAACCGTGTGGGCAAAAAACGATCGACCATTGCCAACTATCTGCGCCTGCTAAAACTTCCCGCCATCATTCAGAAAGGCTTGATTGACAAGCAAATTTCGATGGGCCATGCCCGTGCAATCATCAACATAGAAAGCCCCGAAACGCAAATTTCAATTTTCGAGCAAATTATAAAACAAGGGTTTTCGGTGCGAAAAGTGGAAGAGATGGTGCGCGATCTCAATACGGAACCGGAAGACAAACCTGAATACGACAGCAAACCTAAACTCCCGAAAGAATACCAGAACGTGAAGAAGCAGTTGGACACAATATTCCGGTCAAAAATCGGTTTGTCGATGAACGAAAAAGGGAAAGGCAAAATTGTTATTCCTTTCAAGTCAGCAAGCGAACTGGAAAGAATTGTTAAAATAATTGAAAACAGGGAATAAACGGTGAATTCAACCCCTTTTTAATGCTATAATTTTATTTTTGCTGAAAACTGACATCTGTGTGCACAAGCAAATTTATTATACAAAACATCCTCATCATTCTGCTTCTGATTGTGGCCGGCAACCTCAAAGCTCAAACCTTGGTTGTGGATTCAACTCAGGTTGTGGTATCAACCAAAGATTCAGTTGAGTTTCATTCGCCAAAGCGGGCGGCCATGTTATCAGCAATATTGCCCGGGCTGGGACAGGTTTACAACAAAAAAGTATGGAAAGTACCGCTCATCTACGCCGGTATCGGAACAATCGGGTATTTTATCGGATGGAATAATAAGAACTATAAAATTTATCGCAAGGCCTATAATGATATTGCCGACGGCGATGAAACCACCAATTCGTTTCTCGATATTGAGGCATCGAAATACTACGATTTGGATAATCCAACTCAATATAATAATTTTAAGACCGGTTTGTTGAGACAACGAGACTACCTTCGACGAAACCGCGACTTGCTTATCATCTCTATGTCAGCCTTTTATGGGCTAAACATTATTGATGCCAGCGTGGATGCCCACTTTTTCGACTTCGACATTAGCGAAGATTTGACCTTCAACTGGCAACCGACGATGAGCACATTTAATAAACAACCGCTTTACGGTTTTAATTGTACATTTAATTTTTAAATGATGAAGAAGAGAAACCTGCTGCTTGTGCTTTTTGCTTCCGTATTAAATTATCTCCCCCTCAACGCGCAAGTTCCCGACTCCACATTCTGCCTTAACGGCGATACGCTTTTATTTACTTTCGACAATTCAGAAAACGATACACTGTTGTTTGAAGAGATAGAAGTTGACGAAGCCTTAAACGATATTTTTCTGGAGAAAATAGACAGTTCGTCACAAGTGTGGCATTTGCGGAATACTTTTGCCACTAATCCTTCAGAAATAAACTTTGAGGAATATTTCCCCAGGAATTTGCCCGATTCCATATATATTCAACGCCTGATGGACAGCGAGCAAATCATCGATCTTTCCTACAACAAAGCGGTGCGCGGATTCATTCAAATGTACACCGAACGCAAACGGGACCAGGTGGAAATGATGTTGGGTTTGTCGGCTTATTATTTCCCCATGTTTGAAGAAATTCTCGACAAATATAATCTGCCCTTAGAATTAAAATATTTGCCTATAATCGAATCGGCACTCAACCCCGTTGCCACTTCCCGGGCGGGAGCCAACGGTTTATGGCAATTTATGTATGGCACCGCCAAAGACATGAAGCTCGAAATCACCAGTTTTGTTGATGAACGCCGTGACCCGGTAAAAGCCTCGGAAGCCGCGGCACAATACTTGAAAAAGTTGTTCGATATTTATAATGACTGGCACCTGGCCATCGCCGCGTATAATTGTGGTCCCGGTAATGTAAACCGTGCCATTCAAAGGTCGGGCGGGAAAACCAATTACTGGGAAATTTATTACCGGCTTCCCCTAGAAACGAGGGGTTATGTTCCCGCATTCATTGCTGCGTCTTATGTCATGAACTTCTATCAGGAACACAACCTTGTGCCCAGAACTCCGGATATCCCCATCATGGTAGATACACTGATGATAAACGATTATCTCCATTTCGATCAGATTGCGGCAACACTGCATATGGACAAGGGAGAACTGCAAGCCTTGAACCCCATGTACCGGAGAGGAGTTATTCCGGCAAAAACCGGCAAGCCCTACCCCATCGTTCTTCCCGACCAAAAAGTGACTGAGTTTATCGATTTGGACACGGTAGTTTTTGCCTATCAGCGTGACACTTATTTCCCAAACAACACCTTGGTAAACCCGACGGAAAGCACGGGAGGACGTTTTACTCCGGTGGATGTAAAAGGAAAAGCAAAAATAGTGTACACCGTGAAATCCGGGGATAATGTGGGGTACATTTCGTCGTGGTATAAAGTCCGGCTCAACGACCTGCGTTATTGGAATAACATTCACAGGGACATGATCAGGGTAGGACAAAAACTGGCCATTTATGTGCCCGAGAAAGACAAAGAAAAATACGAAAGTGTAAACAAGATGAGTTTTGCCGATAAGCAGGCCATGATTGGAAAGACCACGCTGGCTGCCAAAGAAACGACGAAAAAAACAGCTCCCGAACCACTAGACCACGGATACGAGTATTACACGGTGAAAAGCGGCGACAGCATTTGGGACATTGCCCAAAAATATGTCGGTATTAGCAGCGACGAAATCATGCGGCTCAACAAAATATCAAACGAAAAAGGACTGTACATCGGGCAGAAGTTAAAAATTAAAAGAAAAACATAATTTGCCGATGCAGCACCTGTAAGCGGTGTTTTGGTTTATACCTTCCGACATCAACAAAAATTTAATGGAAGAATTACAGGAAATTGCCCCCTCTGCAAATTTTGTAAAGGCATTTAGTAGCGTAGGCAGCGCGCACATGGTAAATCCGAATTTCGAGACGAAACCCACTATGTTTATTTGTGGCAACCAACAAAGTGCCCGGCTTGAAGTTAGTGCTATCCTCGTTCCTTACAACCCTAATCTTTTTTTCACCAATGCCGGGATTTCGCCCGGCTCTTTTGCCACGAGCACACCTGCATTGTTAAACGCTTTGATTTTCTCTTCGGCGGTGCCCGAGCCGCTGGAAATAATTGCCCCGGCGTGCCCCATCCTTTTTCCGGGAGGTGCCGATTGACCGGCAATAAAAGCAACCACAGGCTTGGACATATTGTCTTTGATGTATTGAGCAGCCTGTTCTTCAGCATCACCGCCAATTTCACCAATCAAAACTACCGCTTCTGTTTCCGGGTCGTTTTCGTACATTTCCAGGAGGTCTATAAAATATAAGCCCGAAACCGCATCGCCGCCAATCCCTACACAGGTGGTTTGACCCAGTCCATTTTGAGTGAGCATGTTCACCACTTCGTAAGTTAAAGTCCCTGAACGCGAAATCAGCCCAACATTACCTTTCTTAAAAATCATTCCCGGCAGAATACCGATCAAACATTCATCAACGGTAATCAATCCCGGGCAGTTGGCGCCAATTAATTTTGTTCCGTGCTGTTCCAAAACAGGCGTAACGCGTATCATGTCTTTCACCGGAACTCCTTCGGTGATGCAAACCACCAGTTCAATTCCTGCGTAGCTGGCTTCCAGAATGGCATCACAGGCAAAAGGTGCTGGCACAAATATCACAGAAGCATTTGCTCCCGTGGCTTCCACGGCTTCTTCCACACTATTGAACACCGGGACGCCTTCCACTTCGATACCGCCTTTGCCCGGGGAAATACCACCGACTATATTTGTGCCGTATGCCTTCATTTTATGGGTATGAAATGCACCATCGCGCCCCGTGATTCCTTGTACAATCAGTTTCGTTTCTTTATTGACTAATATGCTCATTGGTTTTATTTTTTGCTTAATTCAATTGCGGTCTTGGCTGCTTCGCTCATGGTAGAAACCGTGGGAAGGCCTTCGCTTTTAATAATTTCTAAGCCCTCCTTTGCATTGGTTCCCGACAAACGGACAACAATGGGAATTTCGGTTTTAATTTCGTTAAGCGCAATCACTAATCCGCGGGCAACATCATCGCAGCGGGTGATTCCGCCAAAAATATTAATCATTACCGACTTCACATTCCTATCACTTAGCAATATATTCATGGCATCCACCACCTTTTGCGGGTTCGACGATCCGCCGATATCTAAGAAGTTGGCCGGGTCGCCGCCATACAATTTGATCATATCCATGGTTGCCATAGCCAGTCCTGCACCATTCACCATGCAGCCGATGTTTCCATCGAGTTTGATGTAGGATAAACCTTTTGCAGTAGCTTCAATTTCTTTTGCTTCGTCTTCATCCACCTCGCGCATTTTCAGAATCTTGGGTTGACGAAATAAAGCGTTGTCGTCGAAATTCATTTTTCCGTCGATGGCCAAAACCTGACGATCCGGGGTGAGTACCAAAGGATTAATCTCCGCGAGTGAAGCATCCGTGTCCACATAGAGCTCATATAATTTCACCAGAATGGATGCTGCCTGTCGCACCTGCGTGGCTTCATCAAAAAGCTGCAGGGCAATTTTACGTGCCTGCCAATCCATTAGGCCCATTGTAGGGTCGATGGTCATTTTTATAATTTTTTCGGGGGAAACTCTGGCAACTTCTTCAATTTCAACACCACCTTCGGCACTTGCCATAAGCGTTACCGATTTCGTGTTACGGTCGTTAACCAATCCCACATAAAACTCCTTCTGAATATCAACGGCATCGGCGATCAGGATTTTTTCTACCGTCAAACCCTTGATGTTCATACCAAGTATTTGTTCGGCCATGGCTATGGCTTCCGACTTGGTTTTCGCCAGTTTAACGCCACCGGCTTTCCCGCGCCCTCCAACATGCACCTGTGCTTTAACAACCCGCAGCTTGTCGTCTTCCGACATTTTTTTCTTGACTTCGTCAACCGAATGGTAAACATCCCCTTCGGGAACAGGAATCCCGTACTTCCTGAATAAATTTCGGGCTTGATATTCGTGGATCTTCATTCTTGCTTTTTAGAGTGAGAAGTATTAATAAAGGGCTAAAGTAACAATTATTTAAAAATCTAAACCTATAAACAGGCTTCCTTTTTTATGACATTTGACAGCAATTGGTTTTCTACACACCAACTCGTAATTTTTCAATTAGATTTGCACTTTTAATTCACTGAAAATGGAAAAAATAATCCGACAAGTTATAGAACACGAAGCGCAGGCAGTGCGGAACATCCCGATAGGCAAAGGGTTTCGGCAAGCGGTAGAGCTGATTTATGAGCATGTTCACCAACGAAACGGCAAACTGGTAGCCAGTGGCATGGGCAAAGCGGGGCAAATTGCTGCCAATATTGCCACCACATTCAGTTCCACCGGAACACCTGCCGTATTTTTGCACCCCAGCGACTCACAACATGGCGATTTGGGCATACTACAAAAAAACGACGTACTACTGCTGATTTCGAATTCGGGCAAAACCCGTGAAATTATCGAACTCGTGACTTTGGCTGAAGAACTGCACCCGAATTTACCTTTTATTGTGATTTCGAGCAACCCAGAGGGAGAATTGGCACTAAAAGCCGATGCCTTTATTTATACCGGAAACCCGGTTGAAGTTTGCCCGCTGGGTTTATCCCCTACCACATCTACAACCGTGATGACTGTTATTGGCGATGCGCTGGTAGTTTCGTTGATGAACAAAATCGGGTTCACGGCAGATGATTATGCCAAACGCCACCACGGCGGCTATTTGGGCGACAAATCGCGGGAACAATCAAGTAAAGGAAATCTTATCTCAACCTTTCCAAAAGGGAAGGAGAAAGAATAAATGAGTTCAGTATAAAAAGCTAAATAATGAAAATAAGTATGAAAAATTGAATATTTAGTTTGTACTCTCCCTCTTCTCCCTCTCTACGCGTAGAGAGGGACGATTGTGACATAGTCATAATCAGGGTGAGTAATACAAGAAAGTGTTTTAATTTACCATCAAATTTATGGTAGAACCGAAATATATAAAAATAACGAAATGCGAATCACAACAGACAACACCATCGGAATGATCATCGACATCCAGGAACGACTTTTCCCGGTAATGTTCGAGAAAGAAAAATTGCTCGGCAACTGCCTTGTCTTGATTCAGGGGCTTTCAGAATTGAACGTTCCACTCATCGTATCGCAGCAATACACCAAAGGTTTGGGCGAAACCTTGCCCGAAATAAAATCGGCAATACAGGATTTTAAATATTACGAAAAACGGGACTTTAGCTGTTACGACGAGCAAAGTATTTTTGATCGAATCAGTGAATTAAATGCTAAAAACATCATCATCTGTGGTATTGAATCGCATGTTTGTGTGTTACAAACCGCAGTGGACTTAAAAGAGGCAGGGCTGAACCCAATTGTTGTGATGGATTGTGTTTCGTCGCGTACAAAAGAAAATCTGGAACTGGCCAAAGAACGTTTTCGCTTCGAAGGGATTATGATGACTTCCTACGAATCTATTTTATTTGAATTGACACGATCATCAAAAGCCGCGGAATTTCGCGCCATTTCCAAATTAGTGAAATAATTACATTTGCACGTAAAATAATTGCTATGGAAACAAAATTGACACTACGGTTAAACAGGCATGTTATAGAAAGAGCTAAAATTTATGCTCGCAACCATAAGGTTAGCCTATCAAAAATGATTGAAGCATATCTTGACAGCGTAACAAAAGAGAAAAAACAAGAAGTTGAAATCACACCTCTTGTAGAAAGTTTAAGTGGAGTAATTGACCTGCCTACTGATTTTGATTATAAAAAGGAATATGGCAATTATCTGTTATTTTCGCCCCAACTAAAAAAACACAACAAACATGCTTGAAATATGCGCTATTGCGTCGGGAAGCAACGGAAATTGCTATTACATTGGAAACGATAAAGATGCGGTATTGATCGATGCCGGGATTTCGGCCAAACAAATTATAGTTAGGATGGAACTTCGCGGCTTAAATCCCACAAAAGTAAAAGCGCTATTTATTTCGCACGAACACAGCGACCACATGCGCGGTGCCCGTGGGGTAAGTAAAAAAATGAATGTGCCGGTTTTTTTAACACCAAAAACCTTCAACAACTCCTACAGAAACTTACGCCCCGATTACCCAAAACATTTTGAGCCGGGCGATACAATTGAAGTGGGCGAATTCACGGTTCACTCCTTCCTGAAAAACCACGATGCCTCAGACCCCTGTTCCTTCCGCGTTCAATACAAAGAAAAAAATATTGGTGTTTTTACTGATATTGGTGAGGCCTGTAACAATGTTACTTCGCACCTAAGGCTTTGCAATGGCCTGTTTTTGGAAAGCAACTATGACGAGCGAATGCTTTGGAACGGCAGCTACCCCTACTTTCTAAAACAACGGGTTGCCTCTGAAGTCGGCCACTTATCAAACGACCAAACTTTCGAACTGCTCAACCTTCACGCAGGGGAGAACCTGAAATGCGTTTTTCTGAGCCATCTTTCAAAAGAAAATAACACTCCTGAAATTGCTATAGAAAGAATGGTATCCCTTGCTTCAAGATTCGATGTAAAACTGACATCGCGCTACGAAGCGGGGGAAGTTTACTGCCTGTAATATTATATAATTATCCGTTTATTTACCCAATCCTCTACCCCTTTGCCTCCCGATAAAAATATTCAACTCCTGCTGGGATCCCTAATGATTCAGCAAATTGTTGCTTAAAGATTGTAAGGTGTTTTTCTTTTGCAAGGTAGGTATCAAAACCGAAATATTGTTGCGGCTTCCTCCGTAAGAAATCATCCGGATTGGAATTCCGTCTAAGGCATGAAACACTTTCGATGCAAAACCTCTTTCCTCCTGAATGATGTCGCCAACGATACAGATAATCGTCATGTCCAAATCAACTTCTACTATTCCAAACTGATCCAGTTCGCTTTTTATTTTCTCCAGATTCTTAGTACTATCAATGGTCAGAGATACAGCGACTTCGGAAGTTGAAATCATGTCGATCGGGGTTTTGTACTTCTCGAAAACCTCAAAGATATTTTTCAGGAAGCCATAAGCCATTAACATTCGTCCTGAGCGAACTTTAATGGCGGTGATGCCGTCTTTGGCCGCCACTGCCTTAATCCCCTTTCCGTCCGATTCTGCGGTAATCAACGTGCCCCCGTCAGCGGGATTCATCGTGTTTTTCAAACGCACGGGGATGTTTTGAATGCGGGCAGGAAGAACCGTCAGCGGGTGTAGAATTTTAGCGCCGAAGTAGGCCAACTCAGCAGCTTCATTGAATGAAAGTTGATCTATTTTTTGGGTATTTTCCACAAAACGCGGATCGTTGTTGTGAAAGCCATCAATGTCAGACCAGAGTTGAATTTCTTGGGCATCAATCGCCGCACCAATCAACGAAGCGGAATAATCGCTCCCCCCGCGTTGTAAATTGTCGATTTCTCCGGCAGCATTCCGACAAATAAAGCCTTGCGTGATGTAGTAATTCGCAGGTCCAACTTTTTCCAACACCTGTTTGATATTATTACGGATCGCTTCCGAATCGGCGGCCTTTTCTTCGTTGATGCACATAAAATCAAGTGCAGGCAACAACTTCACATCGTATCCGTTTTCAGCCATCAGAAGTGCAAAAAGTTGAGTCGAAATCAACTCTCCTTGTGCCAATATGGTATTCTCATCGGCTTCGGTAAAACTACTGTAGATTAGGGATTTAATGGAATTAAAACTTTCTTCGACAACGCTTAAGCCGGCAGCCTTATTTTCCTCTGAATGGAGAAGTTCGTCAACCACTTTCTTATAATTAGTTTCCAGTTTATCAATCAAAACGGTTGCCGTGGTTTTATCCGCTTTGTGTAAATAGCCGGAGATTTCAACCAGTGCGTTCGTTGTGCCCGACATGGCAGACAGCACCACTGTTTTCTGCTCTCCATCGGCAATCAAATTCATAACGGCCCGCATGCTTTCTGGCGAGCCAACCGAAGTTCCCCCAAATTTTAAAACCTTCATAAAGTTTGTTTTCAATAATTTAAACGGGTGCAAAGATTAAAATATTTTTTCAAATTCCGTCATTATTGCACTGGTGACGCGAAGTCTATGGTTTGAATAAAAAATACTTAACACACAATCCGGAAAAAGCTAACACAAAACCCAAATTCAAGAAGTTAAACTGTAATCCCACCCTGTATGAATTTCTTCATTCACGCTTGCTTTATCTTAAACTTCTCCAGAAAAAACTCCACCAAATCCTTCCCCGAAGCATCTACGATACCAATTTCAGGCGCATATACCACCGCTTCCAATCCTACTTTTTCGGCTTGTTCTTTTAATGCTTTAGCATGAAAGGGATGATGGTTCAGATCATCCTGATTTTGTGGAATTACGGCTTTATGTTTGTTGAAAATAAAAACCGGGGGATCATTTTTGTCCATCTTCGAGAGAAAGTCTAAATTATTTCTGATTTCCGATGCCCCCATCAAATCAGCCTTTGAAGCCGATTTGAAGCCAAACGCTCTTGCAATGGATATTATTTGTTCGGATGCTTCAGCTAATGGGACACCAAAAATCTCGTCCCATTTAAAAATATCGTACGTGGACTGCGTATCGAAAGCACCGGCACAGCTTATCCGGGTTGATTCACGAAGAACCGGATCAGCGCTGTCAGGATCAGCCATGTCGTCGGAAAAAGCCAGCCAAAGCGAAGTCCCGGCACCCGCCGAACCGCCGGAACAGGCAATCCTTTTCTTGTCGATGTTGTATTTCGATGAATGATAGCGGATAAATTGCAAGAAGCGTTTTGAATCGTTCAAGCTGGCGAGGATGCCGTATGGCGCTTCACTCATAAAACGGTAGTTGATTACGGCAACGGAAACGCCGGCATCGAGGAAGCGGACCAGGTCAGGCGACGGATAATATTTAGACTTGTCGCCGCCAACAAAGCCACCACCGTGAATATAAATTACAAGCGGCGTCGGTTCAGGTGATTTTGCCAACCAAAGATCAAAATTATTTTGTGGATGATCTCCGTACTTTTCGTTGGTTATAGAGGCACGCTCGCCCCGAAAATTAAGCGGTTCAATGTATTCAGAAATAGCTGTCATTCAAGAAAAAGATGAAAAATGGAAAGCAAAAGTAGGATTATTCAAAAAGGAACAAAATTTTATTTGGAATTTTTGGAGGAAGCCGATGCAGGATTGAAAATTTTACGAACTGGTCAATAGGAACATAACCTGGAGATTGTAACGCTGATCAGAGAATTTCCTGCACACTTTTTTGGAGAAAATAGCGGGTATAATAATCGTCATCTACTATCTTACCGTTCCACACCACAATATCGAGATCGATATTCCGTGGTCCAAATTTCGGTACTGAACGGTCGCGCCCCAATTTGTCTTCAATCGTTTTCAACAAGCTCTTTAGGTTCTCTTGATCCAAATTCGTTTTCACCTTTACCGCCCCATTGGTAAAGTCAGGTTGGTTTGTAATCCCGATAGGTTTTGTTACGATGAAAGATGAAACTTTAACAACTTCAACATGCAATTTTAAAATATCCAGCATTTTTGGGATGTTCTTTTCCGCATCGATGTTAGAACCAATGCCGATGACAACCGTATTGCTGCTGTTAGTCATGGTATGACTCGAAGTCATGCTATGAGTAACAGCAGCTGGTAGTACTTCCTCATTTGGGCCAATTGTAGTTTTAGTCATACTATGACGGGAAGTCATAGCATGATCTTCCGTAATTTCAATTTTATTGTGATGAACATAAATAACCCAATGAAAATGATTAGGCATTAAACACCAAGCTACAATTGATGAGTAGGGAAGAAGATGCTCATTCATTTTACGCAAAAAGAAAAAGTAATTCTCCCGATTGAAAAAAACCTTTTGAGAATTGTTTCCTCTGTTAAAAATATGATAAAAATTGCCTGATTCAAAATTCATATTTAGATCTTTTTTGTCATGCTATGGCTCCAAGCATGGTATGATTATGTTCGTATTTTTAGTCATACTATGACGGGAAGTCATAGCATGACCCTTGCTACCTACTGCTTTCCATTTCCAGAGAAACGGATTCTGCGAAGCGGAGGGCATGGGGTTTATCAACTTCCACTTTTGCCCATTTTACTTTTTCGTTGGCCATAATCAGGTCGAGGATGTTTTTCGTGAGTACTTCCAATAATTTAAATTTGCCGTTCTGCACCATGGAAATAATTTGTTTGGTAATGATTTTATAGTCGAAAATATCCACCGGTTCATCCGTTTCCATAGCCATATTGGGAACATCCACCTCAATTTCAAGGTTGATAATTACATCCTGTTTGTTCACTAACTCTTCGGGATTAAAACCTATGTAGGTTCGAATCAATAAGTTTTTTATACGTATTCTTGCCATGGTATTTATGCGTTTATGCCCAGATTTTCGCCTCCGTCAGCAAAAATCAGTTGTCCGGTTAAATGATCGTTTTCTAAAATAAAATCTAAGCTCCT
Source organism: uncultured Maribellus sp. (assembly GCA_964572085.1). Classification (GTDB taxonomy): domain Bacteria; phylum Bacteroidota; class Bacteroidia; order Bacteroidales; family Prolixibacteraceae; genus Draconibacterium. The sequence continues at coordinate 52,790 of CAZNEV010000027.1, forward strand.
AATAATTGGCACCAAGCCTCCCGGTTTTTTCATCGGGATGTTTTGTGCCAGTTTGAGCAGGTAGTTTTCATCTTTATCATCGGGTGGAAGCGTAACTCCGGGCGCGATAGCATTTACCCGGATTGCGGGTGACAATTCTAATGCAGCCATTTTTGTTAACTCCCAAAGTGATTTCTTTGCCAACGAATAAGCCGCAAAATTCGATTTGTTTGAAGTTATCCGTGTATCAACAAAGTTGACAATATTGCCTGTTTTGCATTGGTTTGCAAAATCGCGAATTAGAAAAAAAGGAGCCTTGAAATTCACATTCATTTGAGTGTCGAATAATTCCACAGAAGTTCCCTTTAAATAACCGGAATTAAAAACAGAGGCATTGTTTATCAGCAAATCAATTTTTCCAAATTCTGACATAGCAGTTGGAATGAGCTTGGCCACTTTTTCACTTTTATTCAGATTGGCTTTGAACGATGCAAATTTTTGATGTGGAAATTTCAGGGAAAGTTGCTCTACTAAACTTTTGGCGGGTTGGCCTGACGAATTATAATGGATGGCTACGTTCCAGCTCCTTTCAGCTAAATGTTCGGCCAGTGCTTTACCAATCCGTTTTGATGCGCCAGTGATTAATGCAGTTTGTTTCATGTGATTACCGGCTGTATGAATTCAACTTGCTCAAATATTTTCCGATAATATCGAATTCGAGGTTGATTACTGAACCTTCTTTGAAAGTGTGGAAGTTGGTTACTTCGTGGGTGAACGGAATTATCGCTACCTGAAACGAGCTATCTTTTGAATTGACCACCGTCAGGCTCACTCCATTCACGGTTACCGAACCCTTTTCAACGGTCATGTAGCCTTGCTTTGCTTTTTCAAGGTCGAATTCGTACTCAAAGGTGTAGTACCAGCTTCCGTCGGCTTCCTCCACTTTCTTGCACACAGCGGTTTGGTCAACATGTCCTTGAACGATGTGCCCATCGAGACGGCCATTCATCATCATGCTGCGCTCGAGGTTTACTTTTGATCCCACTTCCAGCAAACCGAGATTCGATTTTAAAAGTGTTTCTTTTATGGCAGTTACTCTGTACAGTTTTTGAGCTTTATCCACCCAAACCACAGTTAAACACACGCCATTGTGCGACAAACTTTGGTCAACTTTCAATTCGTCGGCAAAGGAGCAGGTTAAGGTAAAATGCACATTTTCCTGATCCTTTTCGATTGCCTTCACTGTTCCGTATTCTTCTACTATTCCTGAAAACATATTACGCCCCCTCTGTCCCCCGAAGGGGGATTTAAGAATTATTAGTACTAAATTATATCGTATTTCTGAACTTTTTTTCTTACTCCCTCTCCTTTGGAGAGGGCCGGGGAGAGGCTTTCCACTCTACCCCACTTTTTCCATCTTTTAATTCAATGCCAATTTCATTTAAATCGTTGCGGATTTTGTCCGCGGTTGCCCAATCTTTATTGGCCTTTGCCTCCTGCCGCAGGTTTATCAACAACTCAATTGCGCCTGATAAAACTTCGCTTTCGCCCGAACCGGACGTTTTTTCTTCTTTCAAACCCAAAATATCGAATACCATGGAATGATAAAACGCTTTCAATTCCTGTAAATCTTCTGCTGAAATTTGTTCCAAGCCCGCCTTTATGGAATTGATTATCCGCACACCGTCGAAAAGATGGGCAATGGCAATCGGGCTGTTAAAATCGTCGCTTAAAGCCGCGAAACTTTTTTCTTTAACATTCTGAATTTTGACTGTCGAATGGGATGATGCTTTGATTTCATCCAGAGCACTTACTGCCGCCATTAAACGTTCCAACCCTTTTTCAGAGGCTTGCAGCGCTTCGTTCGAAAAATCCATTTCGCTGCGATAGTGCGCTTGCAAAATAAAAAACCGGATGGTCATGGGCGAATACGCCTTTTGCAACATGGGGTGATCTCCGGAAAACAATTCGTCCAACGTGATGAAATTGCCTAAGGACCGCGCCATTTTCTGTCCGTTGATTTTAATCATATTATTGTGCATCCAATAGCGCACCGCCTCTTTTCCCAAACTTGCCGTAGATTGCGCTATTTCACATTCATGGTGTGGGAAAGTTAAATCCATGCCTCCTCCGTGGATGTCGAACTGATCGCCGAGATATTTGGTGCTCATGGCCGAACATTCTAAGTGCCAGCCCGGAAAACCGTCGCTCCACTTTGATGGCCAGCGCATAATGTGCTCCGGTGAAGCTTTTTTCCATAGTGCAAAATCGAATGAATTTTTCTTTTCGCTTTGCCGTTCCAGTTCGCGGGTATTGGTCCGGATGTCATCAAGGTTCCGGCCCGAAAGCTTTCCGTAATTATATTTGGTGTTGTATTTTTCCACATCAAAATAAACCGAACCGTTAGCTTCGTAGGCATAACCGTTCTTCACGATTGTGTCAATCATTTGCAACTGTTCGATAACATGCCCGGAGGCACGCGGTTCGATACTTGGCGGCAACACATTTAATTCATTCATGTTGCGATGAAAAGTGTTCATGTATTTCTGAACGACTTCCATCGGTTCAAGCTCTTCTATCCGCGCTTTTTTGGCAATTCGGTCTTCACCCACTTCGTCCACTTCATTTTCCAGATGACCAACATCCGTGATGTTGCGCACATAACGTACTTTATTACCCAGAAAGGTTAAATAACGATACACCAAATCGAACGTGATGAACGGGCGGGCGTGCCCCAAATGCGAATCACTGTAAACTGTTGGTCCGCAAACATATAAACCAACCTTGCCTTCTATGAGCGGTTTAAAAACTTCCTTTGCCCGGGTGAGTGTATTGTAGATTACCAATGGATTTTGCATGGCTTTTATACTTGTTCTTCGCTTTTGTTGAAAAATTTCCGGTAAAAAATCAGTATTGAAAAGATGCCCACTGTGATTGCCGAATCGGCTATATTGAATACCGGCCGGAAAAAAATAAATTCATTGCCCCCCACATAAGGCAACCAGACAGGATAACGTCCTTCGATGAGCGGAAAATAGAACATATCGACGACTTTACCGTGCAGAAAACCCGCATATCCGCCGCCTTCGGGAAACAATGTGGCAACCTGGCCGTAGCTGTGGCCGAATACCATTCCATAAAATAAACTGTCGATAATGTTGCCAATTGCACCCGCAAAAATCAGCGAGATGCTGGCAATAAATCCAAACGGTATTTCGCTTTGTTTAACGAGTTTAAATAAATACCAGCCAATTCCAATCACCGCCAGAATTCGGAAAATGCTCAGGAACATTTTGCCATATTCAAAGCCAAACTCAAAGCCAAAAGCCATTCCGGGGTTTTCAACAAAATGGAGGATAAACCAATTGGGAAACACAACTATCTCATCGCCAAGCGACATGGTAGTTTTAATCCAGACTTTCAGGATTTGATCGGCTATCAGAAGAAGAGAAATTAAGAGCAACGATTTTGTTGTGCGCGACATAGGTCTTGTATTAATAAAAAAAGCTCCGGAAAAATTCAGTATTTGAACCTTTCGCGGAGCAAATCCATTTTATTCGCAATTTATCTTTGGTTATTTTTCGCATCGATCGATAGCGTAGCATGGGGCACCGCGCGAAGCCTTTCTTTTGAAATCAGTTTCCCAGTTTCGCGGCAAATCCCGTACGTTTTGTTTTCGATGCGGATCAATGCTGCCTGCAAATGCTGAATAAATTTCAGTTGCCGTTGTGCCAGTTTTCCTGATTCTTCTTTCGACAAAGTAGCAGCACCTTCTTCCAACACTTTAAACGTTGGGGAGGTGTCCTGCGTGTCGTTGCCATCGCTTTGAGTGATGGAATTCTTGTACATTTCATAATCCGCCTGGGCAGTGCGCAGCTTCTCCTGAATCAGTTCCTTAAATTCCTTCAGCTCTTCTTCCGAATATCTATATTTTATCTTCATGACCAAAGAGTTTAATTTTTAAATCTCGTTTTCAACATTGTGCCAAATTAGCAAATAATTGTCACTAAAAACAGGCTGTATAACATATCGCTATTTTACTTTTTCCACCAAAATTTTCGCCGTCAGGCCTTTGTCTATTTCCACCTCTTTGATGTCTTGGCTATCAAGGCTATCAACCAGGTTGAGCTCGCTGGCCAAAGTCTGGGTGCAAATATAATCTTTATGGATTAATAATGCTTTATTAAATTCATTGTGGCTGACAATTGTCAGGTTTATCCTGTCCGTAACTTCAAACCCGCTGTCTTTCCGCAGGTTCTGGATTTTATTGATAAACTCACGCGCAATGCCTTCCTGTTTCAATTCTTCCGTTACCTTAATATCCAATGCAATCGTTAATTGACCTTCACTCGCTACCGTCAACCCCGGAATATCTTCGGTTTGAATTTCAACGTCTTCCAAAGAGAGCAGGATTTTTTCACTGCCCACTATAATTACCCGACTTCCATCTTTTTCCATTTCCGCAATTTCCACCTGACCAAACCCGTTCACTTCTCCGGAAATTTGTTTCATCAGTTTGCCGTATTTTGGCCCAAGTGTTTTGAAGTTGGGTTTGATTTTCTTTTTGATGATCCCTGCAGAATCGTATAGGAATTCAACTTTTTTTACATTCACTTCGGCCAGAATGATGTTCTTAACCGCTTCAAATTGCTCCTGGAAATGTGGATTCAAAACCGGCACGATAATCTTTGCCAAGGGTTGACGTACTTTCAGTTTCTCTTTCCGGCGCAAAGCCAAAATCATTGACGAAGCTTTTTGGGCGATGTCCATCCTTTCTTCCAACTCTTTATCGATTAATTTTTCGTTAAAAACGGGAAAATCAGCAAGATGCACACTCTGATCGGGATCTTTTGCCGTAACCTTGTTTAAATCTGCATACAGTAAATCTGCGTAAAATGGTGCAATGGGTGCCATTAGTTTGGCTATGGTTTCCAAACAAGTGTACAGTGTTTGATAGGCCGAAATCTTATCCTCAGAATATTCGCCGCCCCAATAACGTTTGCGGCTCAGGCGGACAAACCAGTTGCTCAAATTTTCCGTTACGAATTCAGAAATGGCGCGTCCGGCACGAGTGGGTTCGTAATTCTCGTAACTCTCACTCACCTCTTTCACCAATGAATTCAAAAGCGAAATAACCCAACGATCGATTTCGGACCGCTGCTCCATCGGGATTTCCGGCTCGGAATAGTGGAACCCATCAACGTTGGCATACAGCGCAAAAAAGTTATACGTATTGTATAGCGTACCAAAAAATTTGCGTTTCACCTCTTCCACGCCGGAGATGTCGAATTTAAGGTTGTCCCAGGGCTGCGAATTGGTGATCAAGTACCAACGTAGCGGATCAGAGCCATAATCTTCAATGGTTATAAATGGATCCACAGCATTCCCCAATCGTTTCGACATTTTATTGCCGTCTTTGTCGAGAACCAAACCGTTTGAAATAATATTTTTAAATGCCACAGAATCGCTAATCATTGTAGCAATGGCGTGAAGCGTAAAAAACCATCCCCGGGTTTGATCAACACCTTCCGCAATAAAATCGGCAGGAAAATTAGAAGGAGTTCCTACTCCCCCTCCCTGGGAGGGGGTTGGGGAGAGGCTAAAAGGATAATGCTGCTGCGCATACGGCATCGAACCCGAATCAAACCAAACATCAATTAAATCGGGATCGCGGAACATCTTTTTGCCGTTTGGAGAAACCAATACCACATTATCAACATACGGTTTGTGCAAATCAATTTTTTCGTAGTTTTCTTTTGAATTGTCGCCGATTTCAAAACCTGCGTATGGGTTTTCGGTCATAAACCCGAGCTCCAAGGCTTTATCGATTTCCTCCATTAGTTCTTCCGTGGAGCCTATGCAAATTTCTTCCGTTCCGTCTTCCGTCCGCCATATTGGAAGCGGTGTTCCCCAAAACCGCGAGCGGCTCAGGTTCCAGTCAACAAGGTTTTCCAACCAGTTTCCAAAGCGTCCTGTTCCGGTTGATGTCGGTTTCCAGTTGATGGTGTTGTTCAGTTCCACCATTCTGTCTTTCACCGCAGTAGTTTTTATGAACCACGAATCTAAGGGATAGTACAACACCGGTTTATCGGTGCGCCAGCAATGCGGATAACTGTGGGTGTATTTTTCAATTTTAAAAGCTTTGTTTTCGAGTTTCAACATCACGGCAATGTCCACATCTACGGTGTTGTCTTTTTCGGTGAGTTGCTCGTCGTACTCATTTTTTACAAAACGTCCGGCAAATTCATGGTATTTTTCCAGATTTACCTGATCTTTCACGAATTCTGGCGACATGCCTTCAATGCGATAGAACCTTCCGGTTTTATCCACCAAGGCCTGAGTTTTACCTTCCAGGTCTTCCACTACAAGCGGTGAAATGCCGGTCTGCTTGGCAACGCGGTCATCGTCCGCACCAAAAGTGGGTGCAATGTGTACAATTCCGGTTCCGTCCTCGGTGGTCACAAAATCGCCCGGAATCACTTCAAACGCTTTTCCTTTTGGCTTCACCCATTCTATTAATTGCTCGTATTGGACGCCAACTAAATCGCTTCCTTTCAACTCGCCAACCAATTTGTACGGTATGTTTTTGTCGCCCGTCTTGAAATCTTCAAAAGGCAACTTCTCATTTTTGGGATTGAAATGCGCCGCAATCAAATCCTTCGCAAGAATCAAGGTTGCTGGTTCGCCCGAATACGGATTGAAGGTTTTTACGCTTACGTATTTTATTCCGGGCCCTACACAAAGGGCAGTATTCGATGGCAATGTCCAGGGTGTGGTTGTCCAGGCCAGAAAATATAAATCGGTGTCAACATCTTTAAAAAGAAATTCCGATTTTTCGTTGCGGATGGCTTTAAACTGTGCAACAGCCGTTGTGTCTTTCACATCGCGGTAGCAACCGGGCTGATTGAGTTCGTGCGAACTTAAACCCGTTCCTGCGGCCGGTGAATAGGGCTGAATGGTGTACCCTTTGTACATCAGCCCTTTTTTGTAAATCTGCTTTAGCAGCCACCAAACAGTTTCGATGTAGCGGCTATCGTAAGTTACATACGGGTCGTCCATGTTTACCCAGTAGCCCATTATGCGGGTGAGCTCTTCCCACTCGCGGGTATATTTCATTACCTCTTTTCGGCAGGCTTTATTGTAATCTTCCACCGAAATCTTTTTGCCGATGTCTTCTTTGGTAATGTTCAGCGATTTTTCGACACTCAATTCCACGGGCAAACCGTGCGTGTCCCAACCGGCTTTACGGTGTACCCGAAAGCCCTTCATGGTTTTGTAGCGACAAAAAATATCCTTTATGGCTCGGGCCATCACATGGTGGATGCCGGGCATCCCATTGGCCGATGGCGGCCCTTCGTAAAAAACAAATGTAGGACGCCCTTCGCGGGTTGAAATACTTTTATGGAAAGTGTCCTCTTCTTCCCATCTTTTCAACACGTCCTTATTGACTTGAGAGAGATCTAATTGCTTATATTCCTGAAACTTATTACTCATAGCGAACTGAAATTCTATGCTGCTTTAAAAAAATATGCAAATATAGGATTTTTTTTAGGGCGGGGAATTTACAGTTACTAAGTGTTAATTTGACACTATGTTTTATGCTTTTGAAAAGCCAGGCAAAGATCACAGACCCGTATAACCGATGTTTAGTTTTATCATATCAAAATCCCTGTCAAAATGGATTATTTCAAGATCATTTTTTAACCCATACCATGCAATCAAACAGTCGTTACCCTTTCTAATGGTAATTCCCTTTTTTCTTAGATTTCTGTATATTTCAGCAGCGCCGGCGGCTGCCTGATATGGATCGGCTAACAAATTAGGAATTAAGGCACAGTTGAGCCCCGAAAAAAGGCAGTAGGTTACA
>CAZNEV010000028.1:0-60233 GCA_964572085.1 uncultured Maribellus sp.
ATCATGCTTAAATGATTGAAAATCAGTAACGAGGTTTCTTTACCGAATTAATGGTACGGACCCGGTCGGTCTCTAGGTTTACATATTTTAAATCATCATCACCAATTACCCATGCAGGATAAGGATTCGCTGTATTTCCTGTTTCTATTTCTTTCCAGCTATATATTTCAATCCCGTCGCGGGTATTTGACGTATTATAGTAACTGGCCCCAGCAATCAACCCCAATCTCCCATTTTTATACCTGTTATTAGAAAAATACCTCTGACTGTATGAAAAATTAACCAACGAAGGCATCTTATTGGATAAGCTCACATAGCCTGTACCAATGTCTGCATTAAAAATAGCCGAAGGAGAATGGGCAACCATTGGCACAAGGTTGATAATTCCGGCAATCGCATTGCCGTTCATATCCGGTGTAACCGATTTTATAACTTCCATTGAAGCGATCTGGCTCACCGGAAGAATATCAAGTTGCTCAGCCCTGTTCCCATTTTCCTGCGAACTGGAGATAGGCTCCTGGTTGATTGTAACCATGGCGTAGTTCGGGGGTGTTCCGCGCAATTGAACCGTAGAACCTTCACCGCGGTCGCGACTAATATTAATCCCTGAAACCCGCTGTAGCGCCTCCGCAACATTCATATCCGGGAAGCGGCCAATAAGTTCTGACGACACAATATTGCGGATACCATCTGATGTGAGTTGCTGGTTCAATGCCTTTAGTTGTCCTCCGGTGCTTCCTGTAACGGTTACGCTTTCCAGGTCAATCCCCCTTCTAAGCCCAATAAGGAATCGGTTTTCCCCCTTAACTAAGTTGACAATCGTATCGACTTTCTCAAACCCTATATAACTAATCATTATCCGGACCGGGCCGGTTTTAACTTTTTCAATGGCAAACTCACCATTCAAATTTGTACTCGACCCCGTGTTGGTCCCCTCAAGTACAAATGATGCACCCGGCAAAGGATCAAATGTTTCAGCATCATAAATTTTGCCTGAAATACTCGTCCCCAATTCCTTCCGTTCAGCATACATCCGGTTCTTTTCTTTATACAATAAAACATGGCGCCCAACTTGCCTGATTTTTAATAATTCGCCCAACTCCAGATGTTCCGAAAAAATATCAACGAGTATCGCCTCAAGGGTAAGCGATTGATAATTTCTTTGCACAACGATATGCCGATTAATATCATCCGCATTATAAACAAATAAAAAAGAGGATTGCTGTTCGATATCGGCAATAACATCAGTCAATAGCTTGCCTTCGGAATTAAGGCTTAGTCGAAATGTTTTCAGGTTGCCAACCTGTGAATATGCCCCGGTCCACAAAATCGAACAAAAACAAAACAGGAAAACAATTTTTTTATTTCTTAAACTCAAATCTCTAAAATGAATGCTCATAAATGTACGAACCTGGGGAACTGAATGATTTTTATACTTTTGCGCTTAAAAATAGTATAAATGCTAAAGCCTGCACCTGATATTGGTGCTTTATTTAAACGAATTGCCGAAAATGACGACCAGGATGCCTTCAAGATCCTTTTTAATCATTATTATACTGCACTTTGTAATTATTCCTTCAGGTATCTTCAAAATAGAAACCTGGCCGAAGAAGCAGTTTCTGAAGTATTTGTTAAAATTTGGGTGAAAAGAAAAGAAATTCCCAAGATTAAATCACATCAATCATTTCTATATACCAGCGTAAGGAACCAATCCATTGATTTCCTTCGCAAACAAAGCAATAAACAGAATTTTGTACAGTTCGATGTTAATTTGAGAACTACAAATTATTCGCCCTTAGAAGAAATGGAGTACAATGAACTGGCCTCTGCCATAGAAGAAGGCATTGAAAAGCTACCCCCAAAATGCAAAAATATCTTTTTAATGAGCAGGGAAGGTCAAATGAGTTATCAGGAAATTGCTGACGAACTCGGCATAAGTCTAAAAACAGTAAAAACACAAATGTATAGGGCAGTTAAAAAAATCAAGAACTTCTTAAGCGATAAGAATGTAAATATAATCTTGTTTTTTTTCTTTTAATGTCAGGTGCATAGTGGTTTAAAACGTCATAATAACAAAAGATGTCGGATATAAATAAAGATATTACGCTACTCATGCTGTCCCAGTTAAATGGGACAGTCAGTGAACATGAATTAAATGAGTTGGAACAGTGGTTGGAATCGGACCCATTGAACAAAAAGGAGTACACAAAACTAAAAGCGATCATGCGCGGTAAGCCGATAAAACATACCCAACAAGAAACCGAAATGGCTTATTCGAGGATCGAAAAAATGATTAAAGAAAAAACCGACGACAGTATTCTACAGCCGGTAAAAGCAAAATCATATTTCCGTATTAAAATGGCAATAGGAATAGCTGCTTCCATTATCCTGGCCATTGCAATCTATATTTCAACGGATAAAAGTTGGAATAATACTCCTCCTATGGCAACGATAACCAAGGTTTGCCCAAGGGGTGAAAAGTTGCATCTTACGCTTTCCGATGGTTCCCAGGTTTGGCTTAACTCAGATAGCCGTATTGCTTTCCCCGAATATTTTGAAAAAGGTAGCAGAAGCATAAATCTTGAAGGTGAAGCCTTTTTTGTGGTAGTAAAAAACGAACAAAAACCGTTTGTTGTGAATACCTCCAACACGCAGATCAGAGTTATAGGAACTTCCTTTAATGTCAATAACCACATCATCGACAATATTACTGAAACAACGGTGCTCTCTGGTACGGTACTGGTAAGTTCTTCCCTTAAAAACCAGACGGTCACCCTTGTTAAAAACCAACTTGTTAAGGTTGACGCTAAGGGACAATTGTTAAAAGAAGAGAACATCGATTCAGAATCAATAATTGACTGGAAAGACAATAACCTGTACTTTAACGATGTATCACTTGCCGAAGTCTTTAAAGAAATAGAACCTTGGTTCGATATAGAAATCCAGGTAAATGACGAATCGATATACCAGAAAAAATTAAGGGCAAAATTCTCAAACCCTTCATTCAATCAATTGCTGGATCATATTTCAAAAGTAATGGGTATCGACTATCAAATTGAAGGGAAAACCGTTTTTATCCAAGCGTCAAATTAATATTTCGGAACATCCGGAGAAACCGGGGTGGCCATGGCAACCAAAATTATTGGACTGACAATTGGATTGGCAGCAACTATTTTGCTTGTGATATTTATACTGCACGAAGGGAGCTACGACCTGCATTTTAGCCAAGCCGACAGAATTTATCGCCTCAATTCCTTAGTGGGTGTGGTAAAAGCAGAGATCGACAGATTCCGTTTTTAAAGCTGATAATCTGGCTGAACACAAACGATTCCCAGGAACTTCCTAAAATTAGGATTACCTTACAAATTCAATAGCAAGCGCATAAGAACATAAACACCAAAACCAACAAAAACACCTTGCAGTAAGGATTGAAAAATTATCTTTGCAGATTCGTTACGAATAAAAGCAAATTAAAAATGAGAAAATTGAAATTAATACTGCTGCTCACGGTATTTATCTGTGGGTCGGCAGTGGCCGACGAAGGAATGTGGCTGCCTTCACTGATTCATAAACTGAATATTGCAGAAATGCAAAAAATGGGTTTGGAGCTAAGTGCCGAACAGATTTACAGCATCAATAGCTCGAGCCTGAAAGATGCGGTGGTGGCGCTCGACCGGGGTTCCTGCACGGCCGAAGTGGTGTCGAACGAAGGCTTGTTGCTTACCAACCATCACTGTGGCTTTGGCGAAATACAAAGCCATTCAAGCGTTGAACACGATTACCTGCGCGACGGCTTTTGGGCCATGACTCGCGAAGAAGAATTGCCCAACCCCGGGAAAACTGTAACTTTTTTGATTAGCGTGGAAGAAGTGACCGACGAGGTTCTTGCTAATGTTACCGACCAAATGACCGACGACGAAAGAAGCAGGGCTGTCTCCAAAGCCTCCTATGAACTGGAAAAGAATGCAAAAGGCGATACACAATACGAAACCTACGTACGCAGTTTTTTCAACTCCAATAAATATTACCTTTTTGTGGTGGAAACGTTTGAAGACATCCGCTTGGTAGGTGCGCCACCGCAAGCATTGGGCAAATTTGGCGGCGATACGGATAACTGGATGTGGCCCCGGCATACCAACGATTTCAGCTTGTTTCGCATTTATTGCGGCCCTGATGGAAAACCTGCCGAATTCTCGGAAGATAACGTTCCTTATCAACCAAAGCATTTTTTGCCCGTTTCTCTAAGAGGAATGGAACAAGGTGATTTTTCGATGATAATGGGCTATCCGGGAGGAACTAACCGCTATGAAACCTCGTTTGGCGTAGAAGACATCGTGCATGTGACCAACAAGGTACGAATTGACGTGCGCAAGAATCTGCTTGATATTTGGGGTGATTATATGACCACAAGTCAAAAAGCACGCATCCAGTATGCATCCAAATATGCCGGAAGCTCCAACTATTATAAATACAGCATCGGACAAACCAGGGGATTGGAGAATTTGAACGTGGTGGACAAAAAGAAAACCATCGAAAATAATTTCACTGCATGGGTAAATGCAGACAATGCCCGGAAGGAAAAATACGGAGGAGCACTTGCGCTAATCGAAAACTCGTATAAAAATGACGAGCTCGCCACAGCAAAAGCCTATATGGCTGAAGCATTGCTGCGCGGCCCCGAAATATTTATGTTCGCCTATCGCATGAGCCCTATGTTGAACTTTTTGGAAAAGCCGGAGGAAAATAAAGACAAAATTGAGCGCGTCAGCAAAAACGCGATGGAATATTTGGATGAACACTTTAAAGATTACGATGCCGCAACAGACCAAAAAGTGGTTGCAGCACTGACAAAACTGTTTGCCGATAAAAATGCATCGAAATATTATCCTGCATTTTTTGCGGATGTTCAGAAGAAATACAAAGGCAATTTTACAAAATATGCCGAAAAGATGTTTCAAAAAACAATTTTCGACAGCAAGGAAAAAATGACGGCATTTTTGAATAACCCCTCACTGAAAGTATTGAAAAAGGATATGGCCCTTCTCGCTGCCATAGACATCTTCGATAAATACCGGGAAGTGAACGAGTTGGGCAGCGAAGACCAAAAAAACAGAACTTTGGGCGAACGTCTGTTTACAGCAGGGTTGATGGAGATGGACAGTGACAAAACCTTTTATCCGGATGCCAATTCAACCATGCGCCTCACCTATGGTCAGGTGCTGAATTATGAACCACGTGACGGCGTTATCTATAAATATTATACCACCACCGATGGCTATCTCGAAAAAGAAATCCCGGGCGACCCTGAGTTTGACGTGCCGGCAAGGATGAAAGAATTGTTGCTTGCCGAGGATTTTGGACGCTATGCAGATAAAGATGGCAAGTTGCATGCGTGTTTCATCACCAACAGCGACATTACGGGAGGAAACTCGGGTAGTCCGGTCATGAACAGTAAAGGCGAACTCATCGGGATTGCTTTCGACGGCAACTGGGAAGCCATGAGCGGGGACATTGTATTTGAGCCCGAATTGCAGCGCTGTATCAATGTGGATATCCGTTTTGTGCTATGGGTAATCGATATTTACGCCGGAGCCACGCACCTGATCGACGAAATGAAGATAGTGCAATAAACGCCAGCACAACGACCTTACAGAAGGACCGTTTTTTCTTGTTGAACCAAGGAAAAACGGTTTTTTTTGTTTTCTATCCGTCGAGTGGTTTAAAGGTGCTTCGTGCTGACAGGAAACAGGACTCAAATTAATTTTTGTTCCAATGCAATTTTTACAAGCATGGCCGTATTTTTAGCTTTCAGTTTATATAGCAGGTTTTTTCGGTAGCCTTTAATTGTTTCAGGGCTAAGAAATATTTTTTCCGCTATTTCTGGGTTGGTGTATCCTTCCACGATGAGTTTTAACAGTTCCTGCTCGCGTGGCGTAATCCAGATGGCCGTATTGCTTTGTTTTTTTAGTTGTAAATCCACTTCATGACACAGAAATGTTTCGCCCCGTGCAACAGTTTGGATCGCTTCCGTCAATTCTTCGTACATGGCATTTTTCAGAACGTATCCTGATGCTCCATTTTCAAGCATCCGTTTTACCACCGAATATTCGTTGTAGCTGGTTAAAGCAAGTATTTTTAATGTGGGATATTGCTCCTTGAGTTCTTTGCAAAGTTCCACTCCGTTGGCATCAGGCAGGTTAATGTCCAGCATCAAAACATCGGGCAAACCGGTTTTTAGCAAGCGACGGCACGATTTCGCATCAAAACCCACATCGGAAACCCTTGCTATTTTCGATTCGCTGATCAGTTTGACCAAACCTTCCACCAAAATTTTGTGGTCATCTATAATTATTACCTGTATCATATTGCCGAATTTTATAAAGGAAATTCGATATTGGCTTCCGTGCCTTTCCCCGGAGCAGAATAAATATTCATTTCCCCGTTATGAGTAGCCACCCTGTTCTTAATATTTGTAATCCCCATCCCTTTGCTTTGTGCCGAAAGATCGAATCCTTTTCCGTTGTCGTGCACTGTTAACGAGATCCTGTCCGATTCTTGCACTAGTTGTACATTGATTTGAGAAGCTTCCGCATGTTTTAGAGCATTGTTCACAAGCTCGTGAACCGAACGGTAGATCAATATTTCCAATTTACTGTCGATGCGCTGGTCGTTCCCGAAAAAATGAAGTTTGACGGACGGTATTGTGTTGCAAAAATCGGAGAGGGAAGCTTTCAGTCCATAGCGCATGAGCGATTCCGGCATCATGTTTCGAGCCACACGGCTGAGTTCGCCAATGGAGTCGTTCAGCATTTCGATGGCCCGGTTAAAATGAAGGATGTCTTCCTCTTCTAAAATAGCATAACTTTTCACCCCCTGCAAGTTCAGCTTCACCACCGACAACATGCTCCCCAATCCGTCATGGAGGTCGCGGGCCATGCGGCTGCGCTCGGCGGTTTCGCCATCCAAAACGGCTTGTGTGGCCTGCAATTTTCTTTCCTGTTCGAGTTGAACAGAATGCTGTTTACTTATGGCAGCTTTCTGCTGCAAATATCTGTACGACAGCAGGATCATCCCAATCAGAAAAAGCAGGAGGATGCCGGTTATTATCAAAAGGATACGTTGCAACTTTGTTTTTTCTTGTAATTCAAAAATGGTCGATTCCTTTTTCTCGGTCTCGTATTTCAGGGAGAGAAAATTCATTTGGTTCTGAACATTTTCCGAGGTCAGTTTCGTATGCGCCGATACATATTCGTCGATATATTCATAAGCTTGTTGATAATTTTTCCGGTCATATTCAAGGCAGGAAAGCACATCGTAACAATTGCGGATGAGAAGGAGTGACTTTAGTTTTTCCGCCATTTCGAGCGCTTCCAGCAAAACTGATTCTGCTTCCTTATATTTTTCCTGATAATAAAGACAGCCGCCGATTCGCAGTGTGGCGTCACAAATGTCATAGCCAATTCCGGTTTTTTGATATTCAGCCAACGATTTTCTGTAATTTTCCTCGGCCAGGCTCAGATGGCCTTGCTGGTTCGAAAAAAATCCCATGTTATAATAAAGTGTCCCTAACTGATAGTGATTTTGCGACTTTTCGAGGATATCCTTCGCTTTCCCTAAAAAGAGAAACGCACTGTCCATCCTTGCAGAATATCCGTAAACGTTTCCCATATTGATGTAATAGTTAGCCAGTATTTCCGGATCATCAATGTGTTTTATTATTGAAGTTGACTTTCCGATAATTGCTGCATTTTTTTCGATATCCCCGTTTCGCAGATAGATATCGCCCATTTTTGCATAAACGTTAATCAAGGGGTCGAAATAGTTGTTCTTCACAAATAGCTGTTCGGCTTCAAGAAACAGTGACAGCGCTGTTTCTACCTCACCGAATTTTTGAAAAATAATTCCTTTGTTTGCCAACGTTTTTGCACGTTCCACCTCTGCTTCGCGGGAATCTAAACCGTCTAATGCAGATAACGACTTCTCGTAAAAGCTTATCGCGTTTTCTATTCGGCTTTTTTGTTCAAAATAATCGCCTTGACATCTATAAACCATCGATTTAGTCAGCGAATCAGAAATTTTCGGAACCAAAAGCTGAAGTTCCTGAATGGCGCCAAAAGCAATGGAAGTGTCTGTTTTATGTGTTGAGTAAAACAGTTCGGTAAGTGTTCCTGCTTTTTTAATTGCATCGGCTGTATCCTTCGAATACATTTCGGGATTTGCGGCGTTCAGACCAAAAGCCAAAAGCATGATAGAAAAAATCGGGATAGAAAATATGATTTGCTTCATAAATACCAGATTATCAGTAGAAATGATTTGTTGTTTTTAGTTCTGCCTAAAGATAATCTTTATCTCAAAAATATATTCATTACAGCAACTGAAATACCCCCCAAAGGGGGTTTTAAACGAAAGGTCTTAAAGATACTTTTGAATACAAATCAAAAATCAAAAACCATGAAAAAAGAACAGATTTATTACATCGTACTTTTTACTTTTTTATTTTCTTCGGCCCATGGGCAAATTAATATGCCAGGAAAAGCAAAGAATCAGACAACCAATCGTGCGGAAAACAGGCTTGACCAGGGAATAGACAACACCTTGGACAAAATTGAAGGCGGAATCAACAACGTTTTCAAAAAGAAGGACAGGTCGAAAAATGAAAATGTAGAGGATGAAAATGAGGAAGACGCCAATGAAACAACAGAAATGAACCCTGTTATCAATACCAAGCAAAAGCTGGAATCTTATACCCAGTATGACTTTGTACCCGGTGATAAGATACTTTATTTTGAAGATTTTTCGCAAGATGCTGTGGGCGATTTTCCTGCAAATTGGACATCCAATGGCAGCGGCGAAATAGCTACTGTGAATATAGCCCCTGGGAATTGGTTGCACTTCACCACAAAAAGCGGCTATTATTGTTATACAAAACCAATCGAATTTCCCACAAATTTTATCATGGAATTTGATATTATTCCAAACGATGATTTTTTCAGGGGCTACCATTTAACTTTTTATGAAGATAAGGCTAACCGTGAATTAAACGATGATCTTTATCCTGGAACAAAAGGAGTACATGTAGAATTTGATGACTCTAAATGGGAAATCAGGGCTTATGGCAACATAAATAACAACGACCCTATCTTCGAAGGAGAATCCGATAAAAATCCTGTAATAAAGGAAGCGGTGAACCATGTCATTGTTTGGATACAAAATCGCCGATTGAGAATATACCATGCTGGAGCCAAAGTAGTGGACATGCCTACCATCATTTATGCCGACACAAAATTCAACCGTTTCCTTTTTAATGGGTGGAGTTGTGACAGCAAACCATTCATTTCAAATCTTAAAATTACAACTGCTGCACCCGACACCCGAAGCAAATTGATTACTGAAGGGAAGCTTATCACTTATGGTATTAATTTCGATGTGAATTCCGATAAAGTAAAACCGGAATCCTACGGTACATTGAACGACATTGCAAAAGTACTCATGGAGGCTGCCGATGTAAAAGTCAAGATTGTAGGCCATACCGACAGCGATGGCGACGACGCAAAAAACCTCGATTTATCGAAACGTCGTGCCGCTTCGGTTAAAAACGCGTTGAGCAACGATTTTGGAATATCTGCTGACCGACTCCAAACGGATGGTGCTGGCGAAAGTATGCCTATTGTCCCAAACACTACTGCAGAACAAAAATCTAAAAATCGGAGGGTGGAATTCATTAAAATGTAACGATAAGCATGAAGATTAAAAGGGGCTATTTATTGTTAATTATTTCCACAATGATGTTGGGAGTTAAGGTGCCCAATACCTTGGCACAGTTGCCGGATTTTTCAAAAGCCAAAGCAGAGATTTATGTCAAGATAACTTCCAACATTTCTTGTTCTTACCAAGACAAAAACTCCCATCTTACTGAAAATTACAGTATAATGGTGGAGGGAACCACAGAGCTTAGTGCTGACTATTTTGATGACGATGAAGGATATTATGAGCTTCTGCCTATAAAGAGGGATATAAAGGCAACATGCAACGGCAGTGGAGTTAATGAGCAATGTAGTTGGACCTATTCTTTAGATGGCAAAGAGCTTAAAAATGGGCATAATGAGTTCATCGAACTGATAAACTCCTTTTATATTTATCCTAGCGAAGAAAAGGATATACCACAATCATATAAGATTTACTTTAATGATGATGCTTTGGCGGCCATTAGTCATTATCATACCTTTGTAAATGAAACGTGTGATTCTAAATCCAGTGTTGTGGAGGGTGACTATAGTTTGAATATTTCAGCTGCCTCTTGCTATACATGGGCGCTCGAAGATAAAAATGGTCTCGAGAACTTTAAGGAGCGTAGATTTGAACTGGAAAATGGTAAATTAGTTTCACAAGGCAAGTTCTCTTATGTGTATACAGAACCTACAAGAAATGAAGTTTGCCATATTAACGTAGCTTATGGCATTAACCAAAAACCTAATGATGAGGATATAGACCTACAATTAAATGGATGTGGAAGTTTGATAGTTGGTGAGACAACCATCTTACCAGTTACTTATAAACCAACAGGAGGGAAAATGAAATACTGGGCCGAAGGTAAAGGAATTTCAGTATCTGATAATGGAGGCGGAGCAAAAGTTACAGGCACAACTCCTGGAGAAGGCACTGTGTGGGCTGAATACACCACAAATGATGGAGAAAAAGTGAAGAAGTCAAAAGTGATGACATCTCTAAAACTTAATTCAATAAACCAAGGAGACCCTTTGAAAATAGGACTATACGATGCAAAGGGAAGACGTCTCAAAACCATGAGAACTGTCCCTGTGAGTATGGAACCAGCAGATAAATCATATGAACTTCTTTACAATGTGGCTGATGAGTCTATTGTAAATGCAAGTCCAACAGGCAACAGTTTATTAGCTGTTCATGGGTTGGTGAAAGGCAAGACTACCATACAAGCTACCTCCAATTGTGGCACAAACACAGGTCCAGCATTCAATGTAGAAGTGCTCAACTGTGACGATGATGTGATGAAGGAACTCAAAAGTCAAGCAAGAATGCTTGATAGTAGAAAAAAGAGTAACCTCTATCAGCAGAACGAGCTGCTTACTAACAACGACTTTATGGAGGCTGATAAAAATGGTGCAAAAGCCATTCAAGATGTAGCTAATGGTTTAGAAGATGTGGCTATTATGTTTGCTACAGCTAACGGAGCGAATGAGACCCTATTTAAAGGTGCATTAAAGATAAAATCTGATGTTTTATCATTGCAAGGAAATGTGGCAGATCAGAATTATGCATTAATAGCTTGGCAGGTTGCTAATATGGTCCCATCAAAAAGCAAGGCGAGTGAAGTATCGTCAGCCGTGAAAACTGTGCTTGAATTGCACAATGCTGTTAGCAATCTTGGCGCTTATCTGGGAACTGCATTTGGTGTTGCAAGACAACTGGCAGAGCTTACTGAGCAATATGACAAAACACAAAAAGAACTTGATGAGGTCAAGCGGATAATGTATGAAGTTTGTGGCAAGGATGAGGTGAATCCAAAAGGAGATCCTGATGATAATGAAGGCGACGAACAAGCCAAAGAAGATTCTGAGAAGCAGCCCAAAAACGATCCGAAAAAAAACGACCCAAAACCCAATCAAAAAAATCAACCTGAAGCAAAAGATGCACCTGCTAATCAACCTGAACCAACATCCTCGAAAACAGGAAACGATGTGCCAGATAAAGCATCTCCAGAGCAACAAGATCAAACATCCAAAACGGACAATCCTTCTTCAGAACCTAAAACCTATTCAGTGGGTGTAGGTATAGAACCCGAAGGAAAATGTGGCTGTGCCCCCAACTTAAATTCCACAATTATGCTAAGTCCTGAAAACAGTAAAGATACGGATGACGCATTGAAATTGATGAATGGTATCAACGATGTGCGTCAATGTTATGATAATCTTTTGCAATCTACGCTTCATCCTCTCCTGGAAGAACTGAAATCCCTTGAGGCATTTTATGCAGAGTTAGAGGCATTCTCAAAGTTGAGCGAGAGAGAACGTCAAAAGGAATTCGAAAAATTGAAAACATCAATACTCGGACTTGAATTGGACAAAGGGCAAAGGCAGCTATTCCAGGTGGAAGAGTTCAGGTTTGCTTCTGGTGGCTGTGGTGCTCAAATTAAGGATAAGATTCACACAGGATTTAAAATGAAATAAGTAGTTAAACCTTCAGACCGAATTTGTAAAATTAAAATCATTCAAAATGAAAAAGATCTATTTTGTTATCATAGCGGTTTTCTTTATCAGTCATACCCATGGGCAAAAATTTGATTATCTGATAATCCTGAAGAGTTTTCCACCCGTCCCGGATAATGTGTTAGCCACGGAAAAGGAGAAAGAGATATATCAGGATAGACTTTCGCACATTAAAATGTTTCTTAGCGATTATCAAAATATTTTTGAAAATATGGAAGAGAAAACATATACCCTTGCAGAATATAATTCAATAGAAAATGTTCTAAAGGAATATGAATCTATTTACGATAAACACATTAGCAAAGTTTTTGAAAACATGGTGGGTAAATGGGCTAGCATTTTTGAAAAAAACCAATTATTAATTGGGGTTTTAGATAAAGAAAATGAGCCATATTATGACCAAATTAGAGGCGTAATCAGTAAATCTAAGAATGCTGAAAACGATAAGATAATTAGAAGTTTGCGAAAAAATATCTACGACAGTAAATTATTGCTTTATCCAAAATTGCAAAAAGAGATGAGTGATTTACTTAAAGAAACGCATGATGAACTTATTAGCGTAGAGCAATATGTAAACAAGCTTGACAGTATGTCGCTGAATATAATTAAATTACCGCGTCCGGGGGTTGGCCCTACTTTGTTAGAAAATTACGTGAGGCTACTGTATGATTCTGATGCAGCATATATGTACAAACTTGGCCCATTTGAGGAATACATCAATGATGGTTGGGGTATTGACCACATCTTAATTGGATTCCCCCGTTAGCAGATAAGAGGAATGATTTTTTTGTGATCTGCTGGACGAATTTAGACAGTTAGCTTCCCCATGCAAACCACAACACGAAGGATTCCACTTCCTGTGAGGCTGCAAAGCTTTTCGACAGCTTGAAACAGGTTTTGTTCAATACATTCGTAACTGCCTGATGGAAAGCTCTTTTATGACTTTTAATTTTTATTGAACGCTGATAGTTGACGCCCGATAAAAGATTATGTATTTTTGCATTGTTCATAAATGTAAATTCGGCGGTATGAGTGAATTTGAAGTTCAAAAAAAGAAAGATAAAAAAGATTTGCGCAACAATATTATTGTAGGGGTACTTGCTTTGGTGCTGGTGGCAGTTGTGGTGTTGTTTTTTATCCAGAGGAGCGAACACCGCGCTATCGTACAGCAGATTAATATCGAAAAAGATTCGATACAAAGCGAGCTGGAACACATGGTTTTCAGCTACGATTCATTGAGCACCGAAAACGACACCATTAATGAACAGCTTTTTATCGCCCAAACCAAGGTGAGGGATCTATTGATCGAAGTGGAACAAACCAAAAAGGTGAGCTACGAAAAGATTACGGGCTACCAAAAACAGATTACTACTTTGCGCGGTATCATGCGCGATTTTGTGGTACAAATCGATTCGCTCAACCGGCGAAACGAGCAACTGATGGCCGAAAACCAAGAGGTGAAACAGCAGTTTAAAGAGGCCGAATCAAAAAACGTTCAACTGAGCCAGGAAAAGGAAAAGTTGCAGAAAAACCTGCAGCGGGCCGCGATGCTCGAAACGCGGGAATTGATGGCCGAAGGCCTGAACTCGCGCAGCAAACCGACTATTTATACTAAACGACTGGAAAAAATACGCATCTATTTTATCCTCGGAGCAAACATAACTTCCAAGCGCGGCGCTAAAAATATCTATGCACGCATCATGCGCCCAGACCAGTTGTTGCTGACCAAATCCTCCAACGACTTGTTTCAGTTTGAGGACTTAAAAATTCCGTATTCCGCCATGCGTGAAGTCAATTACGAAGGCTTGGATTTACCGGTTGCCATTTATTGGGACAATACCGGCGAACCGGAATTAATGCCCGGAAAATACACGGTGAATATTTTTGCCGACGGCAACGAAATCGGAGAGACTACCTTTGAGATTAAATAATTCTTTGCTTTTCCAGCCTCCTCTTCCATATTTCCAATTCTTGCTTGGCTTTTTCAACGCCAAACTTTGGGCCATGCCCGGGATAAATCACTTCGACTCCCAAATCAAAAAGCTGCTGCCAGGTTTCGAGCAATAGCAGCGGATGATCAGCAAAATGGGGAAATATGATGCCGTTTCGGATGTTGATGAAAGTATCGCCCGAGATGAGCGTTTTATCCAACAGGATCGATTGTGACCCCATGGTATGCCCCGGCGTGGAAATGATTTTCCCGTTCACACCAAATTCATTCAAATTGAATTCGTCTTCGTTCACCAAATCCGCTTGAAATGCTTTAGGCGAAGCATACTTCGGGTAAAACAGTTTCCCTAATTTCGAAATGAAACGTGTCGTTGGGCTATTTCCATCGGGAATAGGTGTGAAACCATTTTTCAGGTTTACGTATTCATTTTTGTGAACGATAACTTTTGCCCCTGTAAATTCAGCGAGGGCTTTCAGGTTGCCCGTATGGTCGTAGTGGGTGTGGGTCAGCACAATCAGTTTTACGTCTTCCGGGTTGAGGTTGAATTGCCGAAAAAGGGTTTTAAACGTTTGCAATGGAGCCTTCACTCCCGTATCAGCAAGGATTGAGTTTGCACCATTAGGGATTAAAATCGAGTTGGAATAACCCACTCTCACCGGAAATAGTTTGTAATTTGTCATGTTCACCCAGATCCTTTCTCCTCGATGAAGAAGATGCGAAGAATGTTTATTAATGAGCAAAACTATCAAAATTAACCTTTCGAACATCCAAAAAAACAGTACTTTCACACCTTCAAAAAAGAGATTAGCACATGCAAAAAATTAGGATAACCAAACGGTTCCACTTTGAAATGGCGCATGCCTTGTACGAATACGATGGCTTGTGCCGCAACATCCACGGGCATTCCTATAACCTCGAAGTGACTTTTATCGGCTTCCCAAAAAACGACCCCGGTCATCCGAAAGACGGAATGGTAATGGATTTTGGCGAAATCAAAAACCTCGTGAAAACCCAAATCCTGAATCGCTTCGACCATGCTTTAATGATCAACCACCTGATTCCCGAAGAGCAGCAGGCATTGCTCCGCCAAACTTCCGAACGGGTAATTGTAGTCGATTTTCAGCCTACCTCCGAAAACATCGTGGCGTATATTGCCGGTATCCTTCAACAACATTTGCCTTTGGGTGTTAGCTTATTTAGCATACGTTTACACGAAACCGTAACTTCATTTGCCGAATGGTACGCCTCGGACAACGAATAAAGAAAAGCGAAAATGAAACTGCATCAAATCATTCTAATCATTCTTATAGCTGGACTTTTTAGCTGCCAGCCCACAAAAAATAAAACAATCGTTACCGGGAAGATAAAGGGTGAAATTCCCGAACGATTAGAATATACCGTCCCAATAAATGGAATAATATATTTCGGATTCGAAGAATCTGTTCAGCCCGATTCTGCTGGCAATTTTCAAATCAGCCTCGATATTGATCAGCCTTGTTTCGTCGAATGGTCGGCAGGGTATAAAGCTTATGGAACTTTAATCGCCGAACCCGGAATGAGCTATTCTCTTTTTATTGATATGGAAAGTAAAGAAAATCCATTTCGGGTTGAGTCTGCGAATGACACAGGACAAGCCTTGTACAATCAGATTTCAAATAGGAGCATGATTGCCGGAGGACATTTTGAACTGGATTCTAGGAAATATTTAAAAGATTCCGTGGTGGCGGAAATAGAGCAAAGCATTAAAAATGACGAAGAAACTGAGCTTGCCGGATTCAAAGCCTTGGTTGAAAACAAAGTTATTTCAGAAGGTTTCTACGAACTCGTTAGGTCCGACAGGGAATACTTTTACAAAGGCGTTCAGGGAAGCGTTGCGTTTATAAATTATTTGCAAAACGAGAGAGGGCAAAACTTTTTGCAAAAGGATGAATATAGCGAAATGTGGAAAGAGGTATTTCAGGCAAAGCCTGTAACCGACCCCGAACTGATGCGTTCGCCCTGGTTTTTCTATTACGTTCAAAACTTTTTACGGTACAATGAATTTATTTTAGATTCGTTGAATAAAAAAGCAATAACAGCACTATACAAGCAGGGTTTAATTCACACGCACAACATTGAAACGGCGAAACATTATCTGTCGGGCCCGCAGTTGGAATATTATTGTGCTGCATATATCTATTATGAAGCCGTCAATAAGAATTACGAAAAGGAACTGATCGACTTGTTCAACCAGTTTAAAACGGAATATCCTTCAAGTGAGTACACTCATTATCTCGAATCCGAGATCATTCCAATAATCGCATTTCATAAAAAGGAAGGTGAACCGATGAACGAGAGGATCAAATTTATGGATGATTCAGAGGATTTAAATTCGTTCCAAGATGTACTGGCAGAATTGAAAGGCAAAAAAATATATGTTGATGTTTGGGCAACGTGGTGTGGTTCGTGCAAATCGGAATTTAGGCACAACGAAGATTTGTATAAATTGCTGGCAGCAAACGATGTAATATTGCTCTACCTTTCGATAGATAAAGAGGGCCGGGAAAAACAGTGGAAGAACATGATTAATTACTACAATCTTGAGGGTTATCACATCAGAGCGAACGAAAAACTATATGCTGATTTGGTTAATTTATATGGTGGACGAGGTTTGGCCATTCCCTGGTACATTTTAACCGATGAAAACGGGAATATTGTCAGCCAGCATGCAAGTGGCCCTTCCCAACTCAAAAAATTAGAAAAAGAATTAAAAAACTAAAACGATGTCAGACAACAACGAACAAAAACTCTTTCTGCTGGATGCTTACGCACTTATTTACCGCAGTTATTTTGCGTTCATCCGCAACCCGCGTTTCAACTCAAAAGGTGTGAATACCTCGGCGACGTTGGGCGTTACCAACACCATTGTCCAGCTTTTAGAAAAAGAAGACCCACATTTTGTGGGGGTGGTTTTCGATGTTTCGGCGCCTACCTTCCGCCACGAAATGTACCCCGAATACAAAGCTAACCGCGATGCCATGCCCGAAGATTTACGGAAATCGATACCCTATATCCGGAGAATCATTGAGGCATTTAACATCCCAATTATCGAAAAAGCCGGGTTTGAGGCCGACGATGTAATCGGCACTTTGGCGAAAAAAGCGGAAGAAAAAGGCTTTACCACTTATATGATGACGCCCGATAAAGATTATGCGCAATTGGTGTCGGACAATATTTTTATGTATAAGCCAGCAAAAACCGGCGGCGACCCGGAATTATGGAAATTAAAGGAAGTACAGGAAAACTTCGGGATCGAAACTGCCGACCAGGTGATTGATATTTTGGGATTGATGGGCGATGCCTCCGACAATATCCCCGGCTGTCCCGGCATCGGGCCAAAAACGGCACAGAAGCTCATTTCCGAATACGGCAGTATCGACGGGATTTATCAAAACATAGAGCAGCTAAAAGGGAAACAAAAAGAAAATTTGATTGAGTTTGAAGCCCAGGTGCGACTTTCGAGAACGCTGGCCACCATTATTTTGGATGTGCCCATCGAATTCAATACAAAAAGCCTTACCCGCGAAGCAATCAACAAGGAAGCGTTGACGGCCCTGTTTGAAGAGCTGGAATTTAAAAACCTCATGGAGCGTTTAAAGCTGAAAGACGTGCCGAGGGAAATGAGCGTGCAGGGTTCCCTTTTCGATATGGGGCTTCCGGAACCGCCTTCTACGGTGAAAAAGCAGGAGTCGATCGAAACTGTTCCGCATCAATATTATTTGGTTGAAACCGCCATGCAACGCGCCAGTCTGCGCGCCGAACTTTCCGTGCAGGAGGAATTTTGCTTCGACACCGAAACCACAGGCTTGGATACGCACTCGTCGGAGATTATTTGCCTTTCGTTTGCCTTCCGGAAACACGAAGCATTTTGCGTAACGCTTCCTAAAAACCGCGACGAAGCCCAAGAGGTAATCGAAGAATTCCGCGAGGTTTTTGCCGACGAAAACATCCAAAAAATCGGGCAGAACATTAAATACGATATGTTGATGCTGAGCAACTACGCCATCGAGGTGAAAGGAAAATTGTACGACACCATGTTAGCGCACTACCTGATTCAGCCCGATTTAAAGCATGGCTTAGACTACTTGAGCAACATCTATTTAAACTACAAAAAGGTGCCTACCGACGAACTCATCGGCAAAAAAGGAAAAAACCAACGCTCCATGCGCACGGTGCCGCTTGAAACCTTACGCGATTATGCCTGCGAAGATGCCGATCTCACCTTTCAGTTAAAACATGCCCTCGATCCCGAACTGGATAAATTTGATGTTCGTGATCTGTTCGAGACACTGGAAATGCCCCTTGTGCCTGTATTGGTGCACATGGAAAATGCGGGCGTTAAAATCAATTCAGGAGAGTTGAAAGAATACGCCCAGGTGTTGCGCGAAGAAATTATTCAAACCGAAAAAGAGATTTTTGATCTCGCCGGAGAGGAGTTTAATGTGGCTTCGCCAAAACAATTGGGCTTGATTTTGTTTGAAAAGCTGAACATCGATTCCAATGCAAAAAAAACCAAAACCAAGCAATATTCCACCGGCGAAGAAATTCTGGTAAAACTGACCGACAAGCATCCGATTGTTCAAAAGGTGCTCGATTTCAGGGGGCTGACGAAACTGCTGAACACTTATGTGGAAGCTCTGCCGCTGTTGGTGAACAAACGGACCGGAAAAATCCATACTTCTTTCAACCAGGCCATTGCTGCCACGGGGCGCTTGAGCTCGGTGAACCCAAACTTGCAGAACATCCCGATTCGCAGCGAGAACGGAAGGCAAATCCGAAAAGCTTTTGTTCCGTCGGATGCGGAACACACATTTTTGTCAGCCGACTATTCGCAAATAGAATTGCGGATTATGGCGGCCCTCAGCGGCGACGCAGAAATGCTGAAAGCCTTTAGCGAAGGGAAAGACATCCATTCCATCACGGCGGCCAAAATCTACCAAATTCCGGAAGAGGACGTGGATTCAGATATGCGCCGGAAAGCCAAAACCGCCAACTTCGGGATTATTTACGGCATTTCGGCGTTTGGGCTGGCGCAGCGGCTGAACATCCCGCGTACGGAAGCCAAACAACTTATTGACGGGTATTTCGAGAATTTCCCCAAAGTCAAGGATTATATGGACAAACAGATCGAACTTGCAAGAAGTCAGGGCTTTGTTCAAACAATTAAAGGGCGAAAGCGTTATTTAAGCGACATCAATTCGGCAAACGGCATGGTGCGCGGAATGGCGGAACGAAACGCGATTAACGCACCCATACAAGGTTCGGCCGCCGATATAATAAAAATCGCTATGATTCATATTTACCGGCAGTTTGAACGATTGAAAATGAAATCGAAAATGGTGCTGCAAGTGCACGACGAACTGAATTTCGATGTTTATATTCCGGAACTGGAGCAGGTAAAACAAATCGTGAAAAAAGAAATGGAAAGTGCCGTAGAAATTGGTGTCCCGCTGACCGTTGAAATGAACGCAGCCGACAATTGGTTAGATGCACATTGATCTATGATGTACGAAATGGAAACCGAAGAGGATTATCAGAAAGGCTTAAAACGTTTTCTTGAAATTTGCGAGCGTCCTGAAAACGAGGACGAGGTAAAAGAAATGTGTCTCCTGATGAACCTAATGGAAAAATACGAACGTGAAAATTGTTCGATCAATTAGAAAATCAAAATATTATCGGATCAATCTCTTTCTGATAATTTTTCAATTTATTGATTTTCTTGATGCGTTTCAATACCTTTCTCTGATCTTGAAAATTGTAGCTGAAGTAAATCCAAAACTGTTTCATCTTATTTAAAACATTCCCTTCGTTGTCCATAGTTTCCAGGTATCCGTCTAAAATCTCTTGGTGGAACTCTTTCAGCTTCGTAAGCTTTTCGGCATCGGGAATTCGTTTTCCTTTTATTTCATCCGGTAGGAAAGGGTTCATCAAAATTCCGCGGCCAAGCATCCATCCGCCGGTTTTGGGATATTTTTCACGGTTATTATCAAAATCGCCCACGGTAAAAATGTCGCCGTTAGAAATTAACTTGTGTTTCAGGTTTTCTGTTGCGAATCGAAAGGCTGAATGAATGATTTCACCTGCATAGAGTTGTTTGGCAATCCGCGGATGCAAAATCACTTCCGTCAGCGGGAATTGGTTCAGCACAGGGATTACCTCTTCGATTTCTCTATCGGAAATTAGCCCGGCACGCAATTTAACGGAAAGCTTCAAGTTGGTTTTTCCGTGAAAAGCAGCCAGCATTTTTTCAATTTCTTCGGGATGAGGCAACAAGCCCGCCCCTTTCCCGCGCTTGGTAACCATTGGGTAGGGGCATCCGAGGTTCAGGTTGATTTCGGAATATGCCAGATTTTCCAGCATTTTTGACAAGAAAATGATTTCATCGGCATCTTTTGGCAAAATCTGCGGAACTACGCGCTGTTGCGGGTTGTTTTCAAGCCGAATTTCCTTTTGGTATTTATGCGAAACCACTTCGTTTTTAACGGAAATGTAAGGGATAAAATAAGCATCCACCGAAGCGAAAACCGAGTTGTAGGCCTTTCGGTAAACAAAATCGGTGAACCCTTGCAGCGGTGCAAGGTAAATGCTGATTTCCTTGGTTGTATTTTCCGTGCTGTGCATTGGCCAAAACTACGAAAATCCTTAACCGCTGCGAGGAAACCACATTCATTTAATATCTTTGCAGCCAAAATTTTGACGAATGGATGAGTTGGATACAATTGGGATTTTCGTAAATCAGGACACCGTTGGTGTTCTGCCGGAAACCATTCCGTCAAAGCCTACCTGGGAGCAGATTCGCTACTGGCAGTGGCAGCGCGAGAAAAAATTGCTCATCAACGATTCACGGTACATTCTATCCAAAGATGGAAACGTGTTGGTGCTAACCGAGCAGGCAGAACCTCCGGTCTTGCAGCTTCCAAACCGCATGAAACCCCCGTTCTCAACCGATTGGCTCACTATTGTTTTGTTGCTGGCCCTTGTATTAGTAGCATCGGTGCGGGTGGGTTATGCCAAATACATCAGTTCCCTCTTTCAGTCGGTATTTAATTATCCTACGGCTTTTCGCATGTTTGGCGAAAAAAATTACTCCATCTTGCACGGTGCCTTTCGTCTTGAGGTCTTGTTTTATCTCGTGCTTTCCGTTCTCATATATCAGATCATTTTGTTTTTGCCTATCGAAACCGGACAGGCAAATTTGGTTTTTTTTGGTAAAACACTGGGACTTGTTGCAGCCTATTTCTTACTGAAAAAAATGGTTTATCGCTGGCTGGGGAACCTGTTCAGGGGGGTTGGAGAAACCGCTGAATTCCTCTTTAATCTCGATAACTTTAACCGGTCAACGGGCATATTGCTTTTCCCGATTGTGGCGTCAATCGCTTTTTTCCCATCGGAGAACCCCATGTACATTATGATTTTTGGCATTGTAACCGTGAGTTTTTTTTATATAATGTTACTAAAAAGGGGTATCTCCATAATGTTGAAAAAACAGTTTTCGTTATTTTATCTCTTTTTGTACCTTTGTGCCCTTGAATTTTTGCCCTTACTTTTAATTTACAAAGTAGTGGCTGGTTAAAAATAGGGGAAGTTTCATTAAAATCAGAATAATTTGAAAATCAAAAGCATTTTAGTTTCGCAACCTGAACCTGTAACAACGAAATCGCCCTACTTTGAGTTGGCTGAAAATACAGGTGTAAAAATTGATTTCAGACCTTTTATTCAGGTAGAAGGCGTTCCTGCAAAAGAATTTCGCCAAACACGGATCCACATTCTGGATCACACGGCTGTAATTTTTACCAGCCGGACAGCAGTCGATCATTTTTTCAGAATAAGCCAGGAATTACGTTTGGTGATTCCGGACAGTATGAAGTATTTCTGCATTTCGGAAGCTACTGCTTTTTATTTGCAGAAATACATTGTTTACAGGAAACGCAAGATATTTTATGCCGATGGGCGCTTTTCCGATCTCATTAACGTGATGAAAAGAACAAAGGACGAAAAGTTTCTCGTACCGCTTTCCGACATCCATAAACAGGAAATACCTGAATTGTTGGATCAAGAAGGGTATAAATACACTAAGGCGATTTTGTACCGTACCGTGTGCAGCGACTTGTCGGATATAAGTGATATTCAATACGATGTATTGGTGTTTTTCAGTCCGTCGGGAATTAAATCGTTATTTCAGAATTTTCCGGACTTCGTGCAAAACGACACCCGGATTGGATGTTTTGGACCAACCACCGCCCAGGCTGTGCGCGATGCCGGTTTACGTCTCGACATTGAAGCACCCACGGCGCAGGCCCCTTCCATGACCATGGCTTTGGAACAGTACATTAAGAAAGTGAATAAATAGAGCAATAATAGAACTACCTTTAAAGGCTGTTTGTCCCACCGACGAATAGCCTTTTTTAATGAAATGGAACCAGTTTTAGAACATAACGGCACCACAGAAAAACGTTTTACGTTTACCAAAGCGGAGCGACTTTGCAGCAAAAAGACCATCGACAAACTTTTTGCCGATGGGGAGTCGTTCCTGGCGTATCCGTTTAAGGTCGTGTTCCTGCGAAATCCCATAGGTTTAAAATCACCGGTACAAGCCGGCTTTTCGGTGGGGAAACGGAATTTTAAGCGTGCTGTCCAACGTAACCGCGTCAAACGGCTGATGCGTGAAACCTATCGTTTGAACAAACCTGAACTTTACGAAAAGATAGGCACAGACCGCCTGGCGGTTTTCTTTGTTTTTATTGGCAAAACTATTCCCGATTATCCGGAAGTGGACAAAGGAATGAAAAATGCCATAAAAAAATTGGTGAAAGAAATGGGCGTGAACTAATCCTCACCCATAATTTCAGTTTGCATCCGCACCGAATCTTCGTGGATCAACTGGAAAAGTATTTTTACAAAGGTCTCGTTCAAATCCAGCTTTTTACCAAGGTTCACACGACTGTCCATCAATTGTGACCAACGGCCTATTTGCAGTGCTGTAACGTTATTCTCCTTTTTGTATTTTCCAATCAGCTTCACAATTTCAACCCTCGACGAAAGCGTTTCCAGCAATTCGGAATCAATGGCGTCAATACGGTTTCGTAACATGTCCAATTGGTTTTCAAAATCGGGGTTATCGGCATTCTCGTGACGGATAACCAGGCGGTCGAGCAGTTTCGCCAAATCAGCCGGGGTAAGCTGCTGTGCGGCATCGCTCAGTGCGCACGAAGGGTCGATATGCGATTCCAGCATCAATCCTTCCATGCCCATATCAAAAGCCTTCTGCGAAATCTCGAACAACCATTCCCGTTTTCCGGCAATGTGGCTGGGATCGCAAATAATGGGAAGGTTGGGCATCATCCTTTTCAGCTCGATCACAGTTTTCCAGTTGGGATAATTGCGGTATTTGGTGTCGCGAAAAGGCGTGAAACCACGGTGGATGGCCACGATGTTTTTGATGCCTGCCTGATGGATACGCTCCACAGCGCCCATCCACAGTTGCGCATCGGGGTTTACCGGGTTTTTTATCATAACAACCGCATCCGATCCTTTCACTACATCGGCAATTTCCTGCACTACGAAAGGACTGGCTGTTGAACGGGCGCCGATCCAAAGCACATCGAGCCCGGCATTTAAAGCCTCCTCAGTGTGTTGTGCGTTGGCCACTTCGGTTCCCACAGGCAGGCCGGTTTCTGCGCGCACGTTTTGTAGCCATTTCAGGCCAATTGAGCCTACACCCTCAAACGATCCGGGGCGTGTGCGCGGCTTCCAAACACCACCGCGATAAACAAATACCCGTTTGTCTTTCGCCAAAAGTTTGGCGGTCTCTAAGGCTTGTTCTTCCGACTCTAAACTGCATGGCCCGGCAATCAATAGCGGATTATCAATGTTGGGCAACCATGATTTTATCGGGTTGATATCAAGTTTTACTATCATAATTATTTGGTGTAAAATTTCACTATTTTTTCTTCGTTTTTCACTAAGTTATGGTTTTCACCTTCCAAAATACCCTTAATTTTATTGGCATTTATAATTAATTCATACATCCGCACGTCATCCTCGTTTTGCAGGCAATCGCGGAATTCCTGCAAGTGCTTTATGTAAACGTCAAGCGATTCAACAACGTAATTGCGGTTTTGTTGAAAAATAGGATGCCACATGCTGCTCGAACTCTTTGCGAGCCGCACGGTGGATTGAAATCCGCCGCTTGCCAGATCAAAAATAATATTCCGGTCTTCCTTCGATTGCACCGCATTGGCGAGTGCGTACGCAGCGGCATGAGGAAGGTGCGACACAAAGGCCGTACTATGGTCTTGTTCGTCGGCAGTCATGTAGGCGATGCCCATGCCCAAATTTTGAAACATTTTTTCCACTAGGGCAAGATGCTGAGGACCGGCGTCATCCTGATCGCATAAAATGGTGATTTTCCCTTTGAAAAGATCTTCCAATGCGGCTTCAGGCCCTGAGTTTTCAGTGCCCGACATGGGGTGGGCCGGTACAAAGTTTTTTCTTCGGGGGTGGTTTTTAACGGCTTCGATGATAGCCCGTTTTGTCGATCCCATATCGGTTACCGTTGTGCCCTTGTCAATTAAATCAAGCACTAAAGGGAGCACGTCCAGTTCTTTGTCAACGGGTATAGCTACAATTACGATGTCGGTTTCTTTCACACCGTTTTCAAGCGTTTTAATCCGATCGACCAATCCTAACTCCAGAGCCTTTTGTGCGTGAGCTTTATTGACTTCAACACCAATGAGTTCGGTGGCGAAATTTGATTTGCGTAAATCTTTGGCCAGCGATCCTCCAATTAACCCAAGTCCGACTATTGTTGTTCTCATCTTAACAAATGGATATAAAAAAAGGCCTCGAAATTTTCGAGACCCTCAGGTAAATATTTTTAATTTATAACAATATCCTACCGCTTGATCCCGCTTTGCGAACCATAATAAAAGTAAAAATAGGTAGTGTTAAAGCTTGTTCTCATTTCTAAAATTGATGTGGACAAATATAGAGATATATTTTTACAATGAAAGATTTATCACCTTTTGATATAAGATTATTTTTGTAAACGCTATTGTTTAATGATTTTTTTGGTGTAAAGCGGGTGTCCGTTTTCTAAAACTGAAAGCAGGTATAATCCGTTCGTAAGCTCTGAAAGATCAAGGGTTACATTAATTCCGCCCGAATGGTTTTTCAAAACCGAAGAATGAACTTTTTGGCCGAAGAGGGTGTATATTTCCAAAGTTAAATCGCTAAAAATATTTTTTGATTGAATGGTCACGTTCAAAACTTCACTCACCGGATTGGGATAAACCTGAACATTGCCCGGCAACAAAGCGGATATTGAAGCCGAAGCCGGCTGTTGAATCTGCAAATTATCAATCGTCCATCCCCAACCGTTTGCGTATGGGTCGGAATGGAGCCGGAAGCGGAAGATTACGGTATCGCCAGGGCTGAAATTGCCGTTCTCCAAAAGATTGATTTCGCGGTTGATGTACCAATCGGGAATACCCTTAGCTGTAGAGGTCTGTTTCCTGATAATCTTAGTGTATTTGTCCATCCAAAGAGGATGCGCTCCGGAATCGTAGCCATCGATTACGGGCATCCAGGTTTTTGCATTATCCTTACTGCCCTCCACAATCACATAATCCCAAAAATCAGCATCTCCGAACTTTGATAACACTTCGCCCGGTTCAACCAAAACAATTTCGTCAAAGCTCATAAGGGCATTTTCGTTGAGTATGACCGGATACTTGAGTAAGGTTGTAAGGTTGAAATAAGCGTTGTCTTTGTTTGTACTTGGGTAGGGATGTGGACTATGCAACGAGGCATCGGCAAACCCTTCTTCTTTATAAATATTGAAGTCCGCCAAAGCAAAATCAACGGTGGGAGTATTGAAATTATTGAAATACCCGGCTATCGGCTCAAAAATATCTTCGACTGTGAATGAAAATTCCGATTCTATGGGAAGCCTCGAACTGTTTCCCGCCAGCGAAGCATCGATGGCCGTAATGTGATAAGAAATTTCGTCTCCGACGTTTAGGCTGAGGTCGTTCAAGTTGAAGGCTCCAGAATAGTTTGTACCCGATTTGAGGGATAATCCAAAAGGAGCTTGCGGAATGCCATTGACAGAATATTCCACAAATACGGTATCAATTCCCAGGTTATCATCCACAAAAGCAGAAACTTCAAGATCAGTATGTATTAAGATATGGTATGGAATTTTATCGTGGATGATTACCGGGGCTTCGTTGTCGGGTCCTGTGTATATCGTTTCATACTCCCTCGGAGCTTCGCGTGGACGATAAAAAGTTCGATTTTTATCGTCGGTGGCAGAAATGTAATAATAGATATTGCCGGATCGGATTTCAGGAAGCAGGGAAGCCTGAAACTTCGCAGAATTTTTCGAAAATGCGAAGGGGATGGAGTCAAAATGGTCTTCAAATTTGGTGTAGGTATAGTAAACATATAAGGAAGTGCTGTCTAAAGGATAATCGCTTTCGACTTCAAGCTCAAAAACAATTGGCTTAACCGTATCTATATCCTTCGGTTTGTTTAAATGGAGGAAGGTGTTTTTCCAGCCTATATCGGCCATTATACCTTTGGTAATCGGCCCCGGATCGTGAATAGCTTCCCCTTTTCCCATGGCATGCGTCATTAGCGAATTTTCATTAGAAGCCGGATAGGTTGCCATGTTTAGGTGATAAATACTCGAACCTTCACCATACTCAGACGGAGCGTATAACCTGGGCAGATTCCCATCGTTTTGAGCAATGGCAACCGGACTGTTCATGTACAATGAATTTGAAGTAAATGCTTTATACAACTCGGTAGAAGGGAAAGGATAGATAGCGGTATTTAGCAATTCCCGATGATTGCGGTCCACCACCATATAGTCGAATGCAGCAGCATCCCCCGCTTTTTCATGTCCATATCTACCCAGTTCATTCGAAACGTAATAAAAACCGGTAAACCCGAGGCCATGTGCAATTTCATGCAATACCACGGTCACAAAGTCGTATAGCCCGCGAGGGGTTTGACCGTCCGTTCCGAAATACCATTGAATATCGCTGTTGAAAGTGGCTAATATGTCCGCAGCAGAGGTAGCATTAATCTCGGTTTTAGTAATTTTTTCGGCCACTGCCACCGGAT
Source organism: uncultured Maribellus sp. (assembly GCA_964572085.1). Lineage (GTDB taxonomy): Bacteria > Bacteroidota > Bacteroidia > Bacteroidales > Prolixibacteraceae > Draconibacterium. The sequence continues at coordinate 27,364 of CAZNEV010000028.1, forward strand.
AGAATCGGTTTTTATGCGGCGCATTTTCAAAATTGGAATAAAACACGGTAGGCCCGGCGCTGCCCAGATTATTTTTATCCTGCTTACGCCAATTGGCTTGTATGTTAATCGGGATTTCCGATTCTATAATGGTTTCCCAGATTGCCATGGCATATTCAAATGCTGCCTTGGCTTCAGACGGGAAAAGACTGTAATTGACAATGATTTCTGATTTTTTTTCTGCACCTGATTTTAAAAGAAACTCAGGTGGAGGCGGAATGTAAGAGTTTTCTTCTCTGTCGGTACCATAACAAACTACCTGTGGAACCTGAATTTTCATTTTCTGCCAATTGGTTTGCGCCGAAGTAAATAATGGTGTAAAAGCTACAATTAAAAAGTAAAGATATCTTTTGTTCATTGTTGAATATGACCTTTGAAAAAAGTTTACAAATGTAAGCGATAAAATGTTTTAGCAGGCCATTTTTCTATCAATTACTACCTCCGCAAAATACCCACTGGACGGGCAAAAAAAATGCTGAACAAGGTTCAGCATTTAAAAAATTAATTTTTGTTGATTGTCTTTAGCTTAACAGCCCGCTTCTTTTGAAATATAAGATGAGTGAAAAGAGCAATTGAAGTGAGAAGCCCGAGCGCGGCTGCAACAAAAGCAATCGTAAGCAATGTTTTCATACTGATTTTATTTTTAATGTTTAACAATTCGTTTTGTTACGGTATTGAAATGCGAATCGACAATACTGGTTAGATAAACACCCGGCTGTATTGCCGAAAGGTCGATTTTAAGCTTGGGGTTATAACGGACATCATAATTGGTTTCGCGATAAACGGTTTTGCCGGCAAGGTCGCTAACCCTGATTTCCACCTGCGATTGATCTTCCAGGTTAGCACAATCGATATAGACATAATTTGTGAATGGGTTCGGGTAAACATTCAAGTTTTCATTTACTGCCATTTCATGGTTCGACGTGGTCATGTTTTGAATCTTCAGGTTATCAATAGCCCAGCCCCAACCGTTTATGGAATGGTCGGAAGCCAATCTGAAACGGAATAATACGGTGTCGCCGGCGGAGAATTTGGGATTTTCGGTCAAATTGATAGTTTGTTGCCAAAACATATTTTCATGGCCCGTTGCCATTGAAACACTACTCTTCAGGAGGCTCGAGAACTGATCCTCCCAACTGGGGTTTATCCTTGAATCGTAGCCATCAACAAGCGCATGCCAGGTAGTTCCGTTGTTTTTGCTTGCTTCCACAATTACAAAGTCACGAAACCTTTCATCCGAAAAATCTGAATTGTCTTCGCCCGGTTCCACCAAAACGATTTCATCGAAAGTCATCTGTCCGTTTTCCTCCAGAATAACCGGATAGTTCAGATGGGCAATCAAATTGTATTTTTCATTCTCCATTGTCGATTCCGGATAAGGACTTAAGGTGTGCAGGTTGCCGTTTGTAAATCCCACCGGGGTATTTATCTCGAAATCGCTGATGGTGAAATCGCTTACGTTGGCATTGAAATCGGAAAAATAGCCGCTAACCGGTTGAAAAGGTTCAAAAACCTTCACGCGGTATAAACCTGAGGTAGGCAAACATTTTTTATTTTTTCGCGCGGTATTATCCCGTGCGATAATCCGGTATTCCACCACATCCGTGTTTTTAACCGAAACCGGAAGCCTGAGTTTGCCCTTATAATTACCGTCGTTTGTTGATGTCAACGCAAATGGTTTTTGCGCCTTGCCGTTGATCCGGTATTCGATGGTTACCGATTCCATTGCCACATTATCGGTCGCTACGGCGGTAAATTCAATTTCGTTGTTGATAATGAGTTTTGAAGGGTTGTGTGCCAATATCGGCGGATAAAAATCGCGGCCAATTGTGAAGGAAAGTAAGTCATTGGGGGCCGAAACCGGATAGGTTAATCTTTTTCCACCGGCTTGTTCCGTGCGGTAATAGTATATCACTTTCCCCTCGTACGGTGCAAGGGGTAACTTCCCTTCAAATTTTTGGGTGTCCGCGTTGTAAATGAGCACTGCCGAGTCTTTGGTGTTGAAATTGTCAGTGGAAAAAACCACTTGCAACGAGTTCACCTTTGTCTTGGATAACAGTACAGATTCTATCGGAAGTTCGTTGCTGGTTTGTTCAATGTCTTTGAGCAATGCCATTTTAAAGGAAAGGTCTTCCCAGCCAATTTCGCTTAAAATTTGGAGGGTATTTTTTCCAATGCTGTGAATTGCTTCGCCTTTGTAGGAATAAGGAGTCATCAAATCACTGTCCTCAGGACCAGAAGCACCTTGTTTTAAATGGTAGATGCTGGCTCCACTGCGCCAGGTGTCCGGTGCATAAATGGCGGAAATAGGTTGGTCATTATTTATTATGCTTAAAAAATCCAGTTTATCGGAGGTAATCTGACGGTGTAAATCGACGGAAGGACTTTTGAACAAGGAAGTGTTGGTAATTTGCTGCTTGTTGGTGTTGAAAATGTAATAATCGTAAGCACTTGGGCTGTTAGTCGGATTTTCAATGCTTCCAACTCCGTTTTTATCGATTATAAAGCCCGACATCCCCAAACCGTGCGCTATTTCATGAAGCACAACAGACACCATATCATATTGAGTAATAGGTGTATTACCATCGGTTCCAAAATAAAATGATTTTTGTTGGTTGAAACTGCAAATTATGTCGGGCTCTTTGGGAGTGTTTTTTTCCTTTCCCATTAATTTCTCCACCAATGCAAGCGGGTAATAGACATCGCGAAGCGGTGCTTCAATGAAATTTTTATAAAACAAAGCCGGGCGGCTCTGCGCAATAATATTGCCTTCGAGATTTTCCCAGGAAGCCAGAATATTAATGGGGACCTCGGATGAAATATTGTGCTCCCAAATGCTTACTGCATACTGAAAAGCTCCTTTTGCTTCGTCTGGAAAGTTAACATAATTAACTACAAAAGTACTTTTGACTTTTGCCGATTTAAGAAGGGGCGCCGGAGCCACAAAGGTTCTGCTCACTTTGTCCAGCCCAATGTTAATAGGGCTTTCCGACACCATTTTTTCATCTAAAACCTGTCCTGATGCACTGCTGATAGCCAGGATACACCATAGAAAAGAAATAAGCGTCCATCTCATTTCAATTTGACTTTAATGGTTAAAACCAAACCTTCAAAACAAAATGCGATGAGGACAAAAATGTAAAATCAGTTAATTATGCAGGTCAAAAAATTGTAATATTGTAAGTCTTTTACCTGAATAGGCCGGGTTTGTTGGTGAGCCGAACCAGTGGGTTTGTAAAACTTATTTCAATTCTTCACAACTTAATTGAACCCTCAGCGCCAATTTTACTTTCTAATAAGTACTTTTGATTCTTATATTTGCCGAAGCAAAACAAGGGATTCAAAAGCACCTGCCTCATGACAGCTTTCTATTTATGGGTTTGTAAGGCTAAAAGTAAAAAGAAAATTTTGAATTCCAATTGTTTTGCAGATTTTTAAAATGATTATAAAAACAGAAACTGAATATATATATGAAAATTTTATCAACAACCTTATTGGCTGGTATTCTTGTTTTTGTGCTTGTTTCACTAAAGGCGGACAAGGATTACTACAACGAAACCTACCGTCCGCAGTTCCATTTCACCCCTGAAAAAAACTGGCAAAATGATCCGAACGGCTTGGTCTATTATAATGGTGAATACCATCTCTTTTATCAGTATAACCCAAAAGGGATTGAATGGGGTTACATGCACTGGGGCCACGCGGTGAGCAAGGACATGTTGCATTGGGAACATTTGCCGATTGCGCTTTACCCCGACAACGATTCCGAAGACAAAGTAGATTGCACCGCGTACTCCGGTTCGGCGATTGTTGATGAGTATAATTTATTGGGCAAACAAAAGGGGCAGGAAAAAACCCTTGTAGCGTTTTACACCAGTGAAAATTGCGGACAGCGGATTGCTTTCAGCACCGACAGCGGGCGCAACTGGGAAAAGTACGAAGGCAATCCGATAATCCCACATGAAGAAAATGCTGCCGCCCGCGACCCTAAAGTGCTATGGCATGCCGAATCGCAAAAATGGGTGATGGTGTTGTACCGAAAAACTACGGAAGACGATAAATCCAAGGGAATTTCTTTCTATACATCTGAAAACCTGACGGACTGGAAATGGGAAAGCCACATTCACGGTTTTTACGAGTGCCCGGATTTGGTGGAGCTACAGGTTACCAACCGGCCCGAAGAGCGTAAATGGATTCTTTTCGATGGTGACGGCAGCTATTTAATCGGTGCGTTCAACGGCAGTTCATTCACCCCCGAATCCGCAAAAATGAAAAGTGATTTCGGGAATAACTATTACGCCACACAAACCTGGAGCAATATTCCGGCAGACGAGGGGCGTACCCTGCAAATTGCATGGATGAAAGACGGGAAGTTCCCCGGAATGCCTTTTAACGGACAAATGTCGTTCCCCTGCGAATTGTCTTTAACAAAATTCAATGTTGGTTATAAATTGGTGCGCAAACCAGTAAAAGAAATTGAGCTCTTACACGGTAAACGCTACCAGTGGGAACGTAAAAACCTGATACCCGGGCTGAATAAGAACATTTTAAAGAAAGTATCGGGCGATTGTTTACACATCATCGGCGATTTCGATTTGAAAACTTCCGATAGCTTTGGTTTTATGGTGCGCACGAACCGTAAAAGTGAAGGATCGGAAATCTTGTTCAACGTGAAGCGTGGAACCTTGTCGGTAATGGGCTCCACTGTTCCGGTTGAAACGCCAAACAATGCCTTGTCGCTCGAAATACTGATCGACCGCACCTCCATCGAGGTTTTTGTAAACGGCGGGCAGTCAGTAATTTCCAATTGCTTTGTCCCGGCGGAAGGCGCAAATAACATTTCGTTGTTTACAAATGGGGGTGAATTGGGGATCGAAAAATTAGACATTTATAAGCTCAAGTCGGTTTGGCGTTAAGAATAAATTTACAAAAACAGGGAAATAACCTGGACCACCACAATCAGCAATACCATCGCCACCGGATAAACCGTTGCGTAGGCAATTGAGTGGGCATTGGTTTCAGTCATCGAATCGGCGGCGGCCAAGCCCGGTGTGCTGGTCATGCTGCCACTGATGGCGCCAAACAAGCTCAGTATATTCATTTTGAAAATCCAACGGCCAACCAAGGCTGCAATTACCATGGGCAAAATTGTGATTGCACCACCATAAAGGAAAAGCGCAATCCCATGGTCTTCAAAAGTTTTTACGATTTCTGCTCCGGCATCGGTGCCCACGGCTGCCAGGAAAAGCAAGAGCCCGAATTGGCGCAAAAGGTTATTGGCAGCTCCGGTCATCGTCCACAAAATAGGGCCAGTTTTACCGATGCGGCTTAGAATCAGTGCCACGATCAATACACCGCCCGTTAATCCAAAACTGAACGAAAAAGTGCCCAGCACAATGTTTATCTTTCCCACCAAAACGCCCAAAATAATCCCTAAGGCAATGGGCAAAATATCCGTATCGGAAAGCCGTTTTTGATCGTTCCCGAAAATTTCGCGTACATTTTCCACGCTTGCTTTGTTGCTGGCAATCATCAGTTTGTCTCCGAATTGCAGCTTTGAGTTCGGCGACGGGGAGATGTCTATCCCCGAGCGTCGGATCCGCGTTACGGTTGCATTATAAGCGCTTAGCGAATTAATCTGCCCGATGGTTTTGTTCACTACCTCCTTTTTGGTCACCAAAACCGACTGCACATCGTATTTTGAGTCTAACGGGATGTCTTCTTCCGTAACCCCGCCAATCAACAATTCTACATTTTTGAGTGCTTCTTCGGTGCCTACAGCCTTTATTAAATCGCCTTTTGCCAAAATGGTTTTCGGGGCAGGAGTTATGGCAATACCATTGTGCACCACTCTGGAAACTACTGCTTTGGTCATAAAACGGATGCGCAACTCACCAATGCTTTTGCCGAGTATCTTTTCGTTTTCCACTACAAAATTGCGGTGTAAAACTTCGGGGAATTCCTCTTTTACAGATTGGTCGTAGTCGTCCTCCGCATCTTTGACCGAAATGCCCAGGATTTTTGGAAGGAAACGGATGAAGAGGATTACCCCGATTACGCCAAACGGATACCCCACACCGTAACCAATGGATGCCAGCGGCGAGTTGGTATAGTCAATGGCAGCCGCCAAGCCGGGAGTGCTGGTTACTGCGCCCGTGAACAGACCGATAGCGATATTTTTATCGATATCGAAAATAGAAACAATGGTAACGGTAAGCAAACCGGCTATTCCAATTAACATTGTGGCGAAAAGGGCCAGTTGACGGCCTTCCTGTTTGAAAGATTCGAAAAAGCCCGGACCTGCCTGAATGCCAATGGTGAAAATAAAAAGTACCAAACCCAGGTATTGAAAGTCTTTTGGAATCAAAATCCCGAAATGACCAAAGAGTAAGGCCACAAAAATTACGGCAGAAACGTCAAGCGAAAGGCCGAAAATTTTTATCCGGCCCAGAATGAACCCCACTGCAATAATAACAAACAGTGCAAAATAGCTGTTGGTGAATAGTTCCATAATTTAAACTTTCGGCAATTGTTATTTCAATAAAAAATCGAAATCGTCTATTGAAGAGAGTTCCACCGGCTTTTCTCCTTTTTTGAAAATGCGGCAGAAACGGTCGCCAATAAGTTTCAGCTTTTGATTTTCGAGTTTTAAAATGGTCCCTTCTCTTAATCCGGCAACATAAATATCCGGATTGATCTCCAAGAATTCATTGATTCTTTGTTCGCGCGTTTCGCCACCGTGTCCTTCCGGGTTTTCGTGGAGGTAGTGCGGGTTAATTTGAAAAGGCACCAGTCCCAAACAGTCAAAACTTTTTGGGTCGATAATGGGCATGTCGTTGGTAGTGCGTAAAGTGGGACACGCAACATTTGCTCCGGCGCTCCAGCCGATATACGGCATTCCGTTTCTGACTTTTTCGCGGATTGGATTCATCAGATTTCCGTCGTGCAACATCCGTACAAGCTGCCAAGTGTTTCCACCTCCTACCACAATGGCCTCGGCATCGTGAATAGCTTTTACCTGATCATCAAAAGTGTGGATACCAACAATGTGGTGCCCAATTTCGGCAAAGCGTTCCTCCACCTTTTCGCAATGTTCGTCAAACGAAAAGGTAACCGCCGCGAAGGGGATAAATACCGCAGTGACCGGTTTTTCGCCCAGAAATGTTTTGATTTCGTTTTTCGGGTAGTCCAAGTATGCTTCGCCGGGCATCGTTGAGTTGCTGATTAATAGAAGCCTCATGGGTATATGTTTTTTTTGAAATTTATTCATAAAGGTCTGTCCCATCGCATTCGGCCATTTCTATAAAATACTCACTAATTTTTGTGGTAAGCGCATCCACATACCGTTTTCCTTTCTCGGCGTTCGCTTTTTTGGGATTTCCCACTCCGGTATCTTTGGTAACCTTATCCCATTGGCGAGGCATCCAGGCAGTTTTATCTTCGATACCGGTTAGTTTTGGTGATCGGGCATTTCCGTCGCCGGCCTGGTCGAGCGGCAAAACCAGTTCGGGGAAATAGTGCATAATCACGCTGGTTTCCATTTCACCTGCATGGTCTTCATCTTCTTCAAAATAAATCGAAAGGTCGAGAATTTTAAACCATTCCACGAGGCTGATTAACATATCTGGGAATTGGGGTTGAATTTCACGGATCATTGGTTTGAAATCGTTTCCCCCGTGTCCGTTAACCACTACCAATTTTCGGATTCCCTGCCCGTAAAGTGCCTCCACAATGTCTTTGAAAATAATAATCTGAGTTGAAGGCCGTGTGTGCAGACAAAACGGAAGCTCGATTTGTCCCGGATTCTGAACACCTAACGGAATGGTTGGCAGCACCATAATCTTGGCTCCTCTTTGCCAGGCTTTCCCTGCAGCTCCGGCAGCAATTTGCGCCGTTTCCAGTGAATCGGTGCCATACGGCAAATGATAATTATGCGGCTCGGTAGCGCCCCAGGGCAAAACAGCCACCTCATAGTGCTGATTTTTTATTTGTTTCCAGTTGGTTTGTTCCAAAATGTATGGTTTCATAGTAAATGTAGATTTTGAATAAATGACTTAAAAACTTAACAAAGTAAACCCGAATGTGAACGGAGTTAGTCCAGGACCTTTGTCTTTTATAAACATGGGGGTTAATTCAACGGTGGCAAAGAGATTTATCCATCGGTATCCGGTTCGGACCATCAGGCCATATTTAAAGTTATGCATGGAATAGGCGTCGGGTACTTTTAATTTTTCCTTTTGATCTTTGCGGTATTTGATTTTTGTATGACTGCTAAGCCGGTAGCTGATATAGGGTCCTGATGAAATGTACAGCCGGTTCTTGTAGTTGTTTAGCGGAATCTGAAACTCGGCAAGCAAGGGCATAGTGAGCGAAAAAATAGCAAGCTTCGACTTTTGGTTGTCGTCGAAAAATAAGGTTTTCGGTTGAATGATGTCGTTTTCCACGCGCTCTATGGTTGTGTTTTTATCGAGGCGATAGCTTTGAAAGTGCATTCCTAAACCCGTAACCAGCCCAATTGTGTTGCGGTTGTGCTGCAATCCGATACTTTGCTGTATCACGTTGATGTACAGCGAATTTGACCAGAGCAGGTTGTTTTCCATAAATTCGGTTTCATACCCCGAATAATCAGTCCGGATAGAGGTATTAAACCCAAGGTCAATGCCAGCCCAATGTCCGGAAAAATCATCTTTCCAAAAGTTAAAGCCATTTTGGGTCACCGATTTTAAATCGATGTTTTTTAAAATTTTCTCCGGGTCTTGCCGAATGACAACGATACTGTCCAATGTTTGGGCATGCAAAAAAGCGGGCAACAAAAAAAGCACAAAAAACAGTATCAGTATAAATCGTTTTGTTCTCAATGACATATCTATTTTGTAAGTAAAAAGGTTGAACCATTTATCCAACAAATAACAAACATAACCGAATTGTGTTGAAATATCGTTCAAAAAGAGGATAAAAAAGTTAATCTGTATTTTCTCATCCTCCATAAATACCACGGATGTAATTTAATTTAATATTGACAAAAAAATATCATAAACCCCTGTACTTCATTTTAAAAGAGTACATTTGCGCCATTATTTTTAGAAGAATTTGAATGACATTATTTAATGAAATGGGCCTGAATGCCGAAATTCTATCGGCGATTGACGATATCGGTTTTCAACAGCCCACACCTGTTCAGGAAGAAACAATTCCCTTTTTATTGGAAAGTACAAAAGACATGGTCGCGCTGGCACAAACCGGCACCGGAAAAACTGCTGCATTTGGCCTGCCCATTATTCAGCAAATCGACCCCGACCAGAAATCGATACAAGCACTGATTTTGAGCCCTACGCGAGAGTTGGCCATGCAAATTGGAAAAGACATCGAAGCCTATTCAAAAAACCTTAAAAAAATCAGGGTTGCTGTGGTTTATGGCGGTGCCGACATTCGTGCGCAAATTAGCGAACTCGACCGCGGCGTACAGATTGTGGTGGGAACCCCCGGGCGCACGCTCGATTTGATTAAACGCAAAAAACTGAGCGTTACAGAAATTCGGTGGGTAGTATTAGACGAGGCGGATGAAATGCTCTCCATGGGTTTTAAAGACGATTTGGATGCCATCCTCAAAAATTCACCCAAAGAGAAACAAACCATGCTTTTTTCAGCCACAATGCCCAATGAAATTGTGGCTATCTCGAAAAAATACATGACCGACATTCACGAGATTTCGATAGGAAAGAGAAATACCGGTGCCGATAACGTGGAGCATCATTACTATTTGATACAGGCAAGAGACCGCTACATCGCCTTAAAACGAGTTGCCGACATCAACCCAAACATTTACGGTATAATTTTTTGCCGTACACGTGCCGAAACCAAAGATGTGGCTGATAAACTGATGCAAGACGGCTATAATGCCGATGCCTTGCATGGTGATCTTTCGCAGGCACAGCGCGATTTTGTAATGGGGCGATTCCGTAACAAGCATTTGCAAATGCTGGTGGCCACCGACGTAGCTGCACGCGGGCTCGATGTGAATGATTTAACGCACATCATCAATTACAACCTCCCTGACGACCCCGAAATTTACATTCATCGTAGCGGGCGCACCGGACGTGCCGGGAAAAGCGGCATTTCAATCACCCTGATTCATTTGCGCGAGAGAGGAAAGCTCAAACAAGTTGAACGGCTCGTGAACAAAACGTTCATCAAAAAGGATGTGCCTTCGGGTAAAGAAATATGCGGCAAACAGCTCTTTAGCATGATTGACAGGATGGAGAAAATTGAGGTGAACGAAACCCAAATTGCCGAATTTATGCCTGTTATTTATAAAAAACTGGCTTGGTTAGAACGCGAAGAATTGATCAAACATTTTGTTTCGATGGAATTCAATCGCTTTCTGGATTATTACAAAGATGCTCCCGACATTAACGTGTATGAAACGCGTGAAGGCCGGGATTCCAGTCGAAGTGAAAGTCGTGGTCGCGGGGAGAGACAAAGTCGTGGGGAAAGAGGCTTACGGGCAGAAAGAAGCAGCCGCGGAAGACGCGATGACAGAGACCGTTCAAGAGGTAGTGACCGCGGTTCAAGAGGCGGAGGCTATGAGTTTTCAAGGTTCTTTTTCAATCTTGGAAAGAAAAACGGAGTCGGGAAACGAACCATCATCGATTTGATTAACCAGAATTTACCCGGCAAAAGTGTTGAAATTGGCAGCATTGAAATACTGAAGAATTTCTCCTTTTTCGAAGTGGATAAAAAGTACGAAAAAGAGGTGTTAAAATCGCTTAAAGACGCTACCTACAAAGGACAGCGTGTGGGGGTTGATATTGCAAGCAAAAAATAGAACATTATTTCGTGAGTTTACTCCGAAAATAATATTTTAACACAAAGACCTGCCTACAGGCAGGCAGTAAGTCACTAAGATTTTGGAAAGTTTAAATTAAAGATCCCATTTTCTAAATCCGGTTCCAACCTTTTTGCAAGCATTTCTACTTCAGCCTCCCATCCATATCTCCGCTATTTTCAGGTATCAGGGGGAATTTTACCGGTCGGTTGTCGCGGGTAGAGCGGTAAATGGCGGTAAATAACTCCACCGTTCGACGGCCGTCCTCTCCGGTCGCTAAAGGGTTGGTGTTGTTTTCGATGGCTTGCAGGAAATCCTCGATTTGGCGTTCCATGTAATATACCGTGGGGTCGTGTTTCCCAAAAAATTCGATATCCTGCTTTTTCCATTCTTCCAGCATTTTTTCCTCACCGGGCACCGACCAAATATCGTTTACGGGCGGCTCCAGCACCCCCGATCTACCGGCAATGAACATCGCACCGCCATCGGTTTGTACACCCACCGATGCACCATTTTCACCGTGCACGTGCACTTTTCCATATATTCCCGGTTTCTGAGAATTACTGACAATGATGTTCCCAATTCCGCCATTTTTGAATTTCACGATGGCGACTGCCGTGTCTTCTACCTCAATATAAGGGTGGTTCAGGTTGCGCCATTGTCCGTAAACTTCGTTGATTTCGCCCATATACCAGAGCAAAATATCGAGTTGGTGTGGGGCCTGGTTCACCAAAACACCGCCACCTTCCATCTCCCAAGTGCCACGCCATTCGTCGGCATCATAATAATCCTTATCGCGCCATCCCAACATATTGATGGTGCCAAAAACCGGTTTTCCTATTTTCCCTGCTTCAATGGCTGCTTTCACGCGTTTTACGGGTTCATACCAACGTCGCTGGCTGATTACGCCCAGTTTCACGCCAGCTATTTTACAGGCTGAAATCATTTTGTCCGAATCTTCCAGAGTTGAAGCCAGAGGTTTTTCCACCAAAATATTTGCCCCGGCTTTTGCGGCTTCCAAAACCGGCTCCAAATGAAAGGGATGCGGTGTACAAACAATTGCAAGATCGATTTTTCCGCTTTTCACCATATTCCTGATTTCAGAATAAAATGTTGTTCCATATTCGGCAGCAAATAAAATTGCCGATTTTGGTGTACGGCTCCAAACACCGGCTAATCGCGCATTTGGTAAATTCTCGATTGCTTTGGCGTGCAGGTGGGCCACTTTTCCGCAGCCCAAAATAGCGATGTTGTAAACCTTCATAGTAGTATGTTTTATTTCCAAAATTGAATCTACTCCGAAAACAATATTTCAACACAAAGACACTAAGTCACAAAGTTTTTGAAAAATTTAAGTTGCTAATAATAAACACTTTGTGTTTATTTGTGTCTTCGTGCCTTCGTGTTGAATCTTTATTTCTTACTTTTCGGAGTGGGCTCAAAATTATAAATACAATCCATTTGTGTACGGTTAAGCGTATAGTTTTTCTTTGTGAGTAGAAACGAAAGTTATATTTTTATGGCCATGAACATTTTAGCGCAAAGTTATAATGACATGCTGGAACTGTTTTTCCCAACCTTGTGCGTGGCGTGCGGGGACCGACTAATTTCACAGGAAAAATTTCTGTGTGTGCCCTGCTGGTCGGACTTGCCGGTGACAAATTACCACCTCGTGCGTGATAATATAGTGGCGCAACTGTTCTGGGGACGCGTAAAAGTTGAATATGCCACGGCCTACTTTTCCTATAAAAAAGGGAGCAAGTACCAGCATCTGATTCATTACACGAAATACAAAGGATTAAAAGAGCTGGGTTTTGAAGTGGGAAAACGGTTTGGTGCGGTCCTTCGCGAATCGGAAGATTTCAATTCGATCGACGCGGTTATTCCGGTTCCTCTTCACCCAAAAAAACAAAAACTGCGTGGTTACAACCAAAGCGAATGGATTGCCAATGGAATTTCCCAAACCATGGACAAACCTTTATCCACTGGGAATTTAAATCGAAACTTACACACTTCGACCCAAACCAGAAAGAACCGTTTTGAACGATGGCAGAACGTAGAGAACATTTTTAAGGTGACCAACCCTGAAGAATTTATGGGCAAACACATTCTGTTAATCGACGATGTTGTAACCACCGGTTCAACGTTGGAAGCCTGTGTATTAGAGCTGTTAGAAGTGGAACAAGCCACGGTTAGCATTGCAACTTTAGGTTTTGCCGACAGTTGATAAGTTTTGATTGTCACAACCTCTTTCAAATCCGGTTGTTTAAGATAGTTAAATGAAAGTGAATATTCATGGAATTTATAATTAGCGAACACATCCCCCGAACCCGCCCTCATGTTACACTGCCTACGCCACGAATGTTGCTTCTGCTCGGTGAGGATGGAATGCGAAAAATGGTGAGCGATCATTACAATCTGTTAGTTCAGAGTAATATAAAGCACATGTTCCCCACCAATGCAATAAAGCTTGAAAAGGCAAAGGAACACTCCGCCGATTTTTTTATTCAAATTTGTGGCGGCCCAAGGTATTTTAATCAGAACCGAGGTATGCCACAATTAATCCGGCGACATTTGCCCTTTACAATTACTCCCGAAGGACGGATTGAATGGCTGCGATGTTACCGCGAAGTGCTGCAAGAGCTTGATTTACCCGACGAAGTGATAAACTCGTTTTGGAAGTATATTGAAGTTTTCTCCAATTGGATGGTGAATTCAGAGTCGGTGTATGTGTCCGATCATTTGCCTCATTCAAAAAAATAATGGGTATGAATCAGTCGAAGTTGCTTCCCTATTTTAGGAAGAACACAGTTGAAGCGGGCTGTGACGAAGCCGGACGCGGATGTTTGGCAGGGCCGGTGTTTGCCGCAGCCGTAATTTTGCCGGTCAACTTTGACAATGATTTGCTGAACGATTCAAAACAACTGACGCATAAACAACGCAATGACTTGCGTCCGATCATCGAGCAAGAAGCTTTAGCCTGGTCGGTTTCCAAAGTTTCCAACGATGAAATCGACGAGATAAATATCCTGAATGCCTCTTTTCTTGCCATGACCAGAGCCGTGAAAGCCCTGAAAATTGTGCCGGAACATTTATTAATCGATGGAAACCGGTTTAAAACAGGGCTTGAGATTCCCTATACCTGTATGGTTAAAGGCGATGGGCGATATTTTTCCATTGCCGCGGCTTCGGTGCTTGCAAAAACTTATCGCGACGATTATATGGAAGAAATTCATTTGCAATTCCCCGATTACGATTGGAAAAGAAACAAAGGCTACCCCACCCGCAAACACCGTGAGGCCATCGTAAAATGCGGCATCACTAAATTCCACCGAAAAACATTCCGCTTATTCGACGCACAATTGGTACTCAACATTTAATTTTTTTTGGTATTTTCAAGGCATTATGCACAAACTGGGTTTCATTCTATATTTACTTCTTCCTCTTCTTGTTGCCGGGCAACAAGACACCGTGTATTATTTTGGAGCGAACGGAGTGCTCACAGGCTTTGAGAAAGCGCACGTCAGAAAAGAAATTGATTATCGCCGGAACAAAAAAATCATTGTAAAGACGATTAAACTGGAAGAGGACAAAGAAAAACTACTTTATTCTGAAAAAATCAGGGTGGTAAACGATTCTGTTTATGAAATCAAAATGAAAGGCGATGATTTTTCGGGACAAATTGTGCGCCGGTTTGATAAAAACGAAAAGGGTGGCTATCAATTTACCGATTGGTTGGACGAACGCATAAAGCGCACCGGAACCACGCAAAAGAAAATCCCTTTGATTTTTGATAGCGAAGTGACCGAATTTTATCCGTATGGACGCATTAAATCCATTTCGCAGTATAAAAACAATGAACTGATTTCGAACCAGAATTGGCTCCCGGGCGGTGAAAAAACCGTGGATAATATTTTTTACTCGGTGGATAGCGAGCCAAGGTTTGAACCCGGTGTAACCAATTTGAACCAGCAGATTTTAAAACGGATCAAGGAGTCTAAATTCGATTTAGCAACAATTGAAGGAAGAATTGTGGTTGCATTCGTCATTCTTAAAAATGGGAAAATTGACGGTGTGCGGATTGTAAACGGCATAGCAAACACGATTGACAAAATTGTGGTGCAAGCAATGGAAAGCGTTGAAGGCACATGGATACCGGCTCAGCTCAATCGCGAAAATGTGAATTACCTGCAACTCTTCCCCATCAATTTCATTTACAAAAAACACGATTTCGATTATCTTGAATTGAAAGGCAGCGTTTTATACTGGCAAATTAATTAAAGTTCAGAAAAGAAAACTGAAGGAAATCAGCATGAAAACATTCGCAGAAAAAATTATTGATTTTAATCAAAATCTTGATTTTCAAGGTACTCTTCCGGAAAGAATCCGGGTTATGAATCCTTTTAAAGAGGACGAAAATGTATTGCCAATTTCCTCAACCTTCTATAAAAAATACTACAACGACAACAAAACACGCCACATCATTTTAGGAATCAACCCGGGAAGATTCGGTGCCGGAGTGACCGGTATTCCCTTCACCGATACGAAAAGGCTTAAGGGTGAATGTGAAATACCCTATTCAGGCAAAGAAACCCACGAACCTTCGGCGGTTTTTATTTACGAAATGATTGCAGCATACGGGGGAGCTGAAAAATTCTATAGCGATTTCTACATCAACTCGGTAAGCCCGCTCGGCTTTACCATCACTGACGACAGAGGGAAGGAGAAAAACTACAATTACTACGACAGCAAGGAGTTAACGAAAGCAATCTTTGAATTTAGCATTGAAAACATTAAAACTCAAATTGAATTCGGAATTGAAACGGACATCGGCTTTTGCTTTGGAACCGGAAAGAATGAGAAATTCCTGCGAACTTTAAACAACGAATACGGTTTCTTTAAAGAGCTAATCGCACTGGAACATCCGAGATACATCATGCAGTACAAATCCAAGTCAAAACACCTCTACATCGATAAGTACCTTCAGGCATTTAGTCAAATCAAAAAACAGACATAAACCGGAAAAACGGAAAAAGCAGACAAAATACCAGCCGATGAAGCCATATTGTTATGGTATTTGCCTTTTCCCATTTCTACGTCATTATCCGCATTGTTGCATATGCCGTGTCATTCAGCACGTCGTGAAATGGTTCACCGAACATGAATTTTTGTTTGTTAAAAAAAGTTTACAATCAATAAGAGTCTCATCAGCAAAACTGCAACCATCTCATTATCTGCAAATTACCAGCACCTGTATTGAGCTTTAAAACCTGTGATTTGCCTCATCCCCACATTTTTCGTTCCTTTGTGGCGTTCATACTTATTGTTATAAAGGAAACGAACGCTGATAGTAATCGAATTACAGGATGAGCCACAATCCCGGTCAAGCTCAAAATATAGAGTAATTCTAAATCCAAATTACGCACTCGTTTCCTTGCTGTATCTGGTCTGAAAAGAATTTCACAAACGAAATTTTCAAAAGGTATTGTTTGCAGGGCGTTAAACGTAACGCTCCGCTTTATAATGAATGCTTTTAATCCACTGGATGACAAAACATACGTTGAAATTAAATATACTTATGAGACAAAAAGGTTTACTTTTTACAACATTTTTACTTTTTACTTTTATTTTCGCACAGAGCGAAGACAACAAAGATGGGATTAAATTTGGCGGAGCAGTTCGCTATAATACCCTCTGGACCAATTACGAAAGTGGCGCTAACAACCTAAACCCTCAAATGACGTGGGATACCTGGCGCTTAAACATGGATGGTTCCTTGTCGGGAATCGACTTAAGTTTCGAATACCGGTTTTATCCTACAAGCGGTACCCACTTTATCCACCACGGATATTTGGGCTACACTTTTTCTGATGATATTTACATGAAACTTGGTGTTTCACAGGTACCATTTGGCATTTCCCAGTTTGCTTCTCACTCTTATTTCTTTCAGGGAGCCTACTACCTAGGGTTGGAAGATGACTATGACATGGGGATTAAATTTGATTTCAATCTTTCGGAGAAAATGGAACTCTCGTTGGCCTATTACCGGCAAGCTGAACCTGAAGGTCCCAGATTTGACGGCGATGTTACCTTCGGCAATGCCGGTCCCGGCCGTTACTCCTACGATATTGTACCCGGAATGGGTGCCTATGTCAACAGCAACGGAGAACCGGTAATGACACAGGCCAGCCTTCGGGAATTGAATCAGGGAAATGCGCGGCTGATTTACCACATAAATAAAAATGTAGAAGCTGGACTGTCCGCTCAGGTAGGGGGTATTTATAACTCAGTACTCGATAAATCAGAGATAGGAACTGCCTTTGCGGCTCACCTGGTGGGTGACTTTGGAAGGTTAAACATTAAATTGGAATACGTTGACTATAACTACCGGGCAAAAGCCGACGATGGCCAACATTTAGATGTGGTGCAAATGGGTGCCTACGGGTTCCTGTATGACGGTGGCGAAGGATATACCGGAGGGGTTGCAGCAAAAGGAGCCATCTACATGGCCGGCATTGCGTACACAATCCCGGTTAAATTTAGACCTGTGTCAAGCATTCAGCCCTATGTGGATTATGCGCTTATCGACAAGGCAAACGAAAATTTTCACAACACGCAGCAACTGGTTCCCGGTTTTTTGATTAGTGCCGGGCCTGTTTTTGCCTATGTGGATTATCCAATGGGGAAAAATCAGCCTTGGTTTACCGAGTCGTTCGGTAAAGGACTGGGTTCAGGTGTAGAAAACCCCGATTGGAACAAACGGTTCAACATAAATATTGGATACTATTTTTAATATATTCAGATCAATGACAGCGAATAAAAATGTAAAATTGAAGGTAGAGGATCTCACCCTCATTTTCGGCAAAAGGAAACGGGAAGCCCTGGCTTTGTTGAAAAAGGGAGTTTCTAAAGATGAGATACTCCGGAAAACAAAATGTACCATAGGTGTGAACCGGGTTAATTTTGAAGTGTACGAAGGGGAGATCTTTGTGGTTATGGGCTTGTCGGGGAGTGGTAAATCCACGCTCATTCGTTGTTTGAACCGGCTGAATGAACCCACCTCGGGGAAAGTTTATTTTAAAGATGAAGACATTACGCGCAACAACAACCAGGAATTGCTGCACACTCGTCGCCACGAAATGAGCATGGTTTTTCAAAAGTTCGGATTGCTGCCCCACAAAACTATTCTTGAAAATGCAGCTTTTGGGCTGGAAATACGAGGCGATTCAAAACCGGAACGCGAAAAGAGAGCCATGCAAGCGCTTGAAACCGTTGGGCTGAAAGGCTACGAGGACCAATTCCCCGCAGCCATGTCGGGAGGGATGCAACAACGCGTTGGGCTGGCCCGGGCACTGGCAAACGATACCGATGTGTTGCTGATGGATGAAGCTTTCTCGGCACTTGACCCGCTGATAAAAAGCGACATGCAGGACGAATTGCTTCAAATTCAGAATAAGTTGAAGAAAACCATTGTGTTCATTACCCACGATTTAGATGAAGCCATAAAACTTGGCGACCGAATTGTGGTGATGAAAGATGGCGTTATTGAACAAATTGGAACAGCCGAAGAAATTCTAACCAACCCTGCAAGTAGGTATGTAGAGGCTTTTGTGGAAAAAGTGGACCGCAAAACCATTATCACCGCAGAAACGCTGATGTTTAAGAAACCTACCCTCGTTCAGTTTAAAAAAGACGGACCAAAAGGGGTGATTCGCAAAATGCGAACCGCCGGTGTAGATGTATTGCCGGTAGAAGATGAACAACGAAAATTCCTGGGCTACGTGTGGCTGAAAGACATGTTGAAACTTGTGGATGCCAAGGTGTCCAGCATCGAGCAAGGCTTGAAACCCGATGTTCCCAGCGTATATAAAAACTACACGGTAGAAGAAATGCTCCCCTTGATATTAGGACACAATTACCCCTTGGCGGTGGTGGATGAAGACAACGGGAAACTGCTTGGGCTGGTAACCCCAACCTCTTTGGTAATCGAGGCCACGCGCTTCGATAATAAAGAGATCAACACATTAATAGAAAAAGCAAACGATATTTGATATGAAAAAATTAATAGATGTCGGAAAATACATTGAGATTGGAATTAATGCACTGGAAGAAAATTTTTCTTTCATCTGGAGCGCTATGGACGATGGCATTTCCTGGACGGTTGATAGTTTAAACGATGTGTTCTTCGCGATTCCCTTTTGGGTATTTATTTTGGGAGTAGCACTTATTGGATGGTATGCCAAAACCGGGCGAAACTTTCTGCACAAAGAAGGGGTACGTAAAGGCATCGGGCTCGCACTTTTTGTTGTCTTTGGGTTTTTGCTGATTTATACCATGGGATACTGGAAAGAAGCTATGCAGACAACTACGCTGGTGCTCGTTTCCACACTCATCGCATTAATTTTGGGCATTCCGTTCGGTATATTTTCGGCTAAAAATAAAACGGCAGATGCCATTATTCGCCCCATACTCGATTTTATGCAAACGATGCCGGCTTTTGTTTACCTTATTCCGGCTATCTTCTTTTTTAGTGTCGGGAATACGCCGGGAATTATTGCTACCGTTATTTTTTCATTACCTCCTGCCGTGAGATTAACCAGCCTCGGCATAAAAAATGTTCAAACTGATGTGGTTGAAGCCGGCAGGGCATTTGGCGCCACCGAGAAACAAATTCTTTTTAAAATCCAGCTCCCTTTAGCATTGCCTACTATCCTGGCGGGTATCAATCAGGTTATTCTGCTGGCGTTATCCATGGTAGTAATTGCTTCTATGGTAGGAGCAAAAGGTCTTGGTAGTATTGTTTACCAGGGAATTCAGCAAAACGATATCGCAAAAGGCTTTGAGTCGGGACTGGGGATTGTTATATTAGCCATTATCCTTGACCGGATTACACAATCGATGGCAAATAAAAATAAATAACTTAAAATTTAATAAAAATGAAAAATCTATTAAAACTAACTGTAGTATTGGCACTGGCATTTGTTATCAGCTCATGCGGCAGTGGCAGTAAACGTTCAGAAAAAAGCGTGAACATTTTGTATCCCAATTGGGCCGAAGGAATTGCCTTTACCCATTTGGCAAAGGTTGCGCTCGAAGATAAAGGTCATGATGTAGATGTGACCAGCTTAGAACCGGGGCTAATTTTCGGCGAATTATCAAAAGCCAATTCGAAAGGGGATGTGTGCATGGATGCCTGGTTGCCCTATACCCATAAAGACTACTGGAGAGATTATGGTGAAAAAATAGTAGTACTTGGCGAATCGTTTAGTGAAGGAACCACCGGATTAGTCGTGCCGTCCTACGTTGACATCAATTCTATTGAAGAGTTAAATGCCCACAAAGGTCAGTTTAAAGGTAAAATTATAGGAATTGGCAGCGGTGCCGGAATTCATGCCAATACGCTGAAAGCAATTGATGAGTACGGATTGGACTTTGAACAGATCAGCTCCAGTGGCCCCGCTATGGTTGCCAGCCTCCAAAAAGCTACCAGAAATAATGAATGGATTGTAATCACCGGATGGAAACCACACTTTAAATGGGCCAACTTCGATCTGAAATACCTCGCTGATCCAAAAGGAATTTATCCAACCGATCGGTGCACCATCATCTCGCGCCGTGGCTTCGAAGAAGACAATCCGGAAGCCGCTAAGTTTTTCAAAAATTTCAGCCTGACTGAAGAACAACTCTACAGCCTGATGGGTGCTATTAAAGAGATGGGCGAAGAAACCGGGGCAAAGGAATGGTACGAATCACATAAAACGCTTGTTGACAACTGGTTTTAGTAACTCAATCCATAAGCAAAACGACGGGACAAACTCCACACTAAATTAAAATCATTATCTTTGTTTTATGAGTAAAAAAGAGCAAATACTACAACGGATAATAAAGGTTGTTGACAAGAATGCACCCAACTCAGAAGTTTATTTGTACGGTTCACAAGCCAGAGGAAATGTAAGGAGACTTTCGGATTGGGATTTATTGATATTGCTCAATATTCCAAATGTCCCTTTCGATTTTGAGACTAAATTTATGGATGAATTTTACGAATTGGAATTAGAAACCGGGGAGATTTTTTCTCCGTTGATTTACTCAAAAAATGACTGGGATTCAAACTGGATAATAAACAGATTCATGGGTTTTTTGATGACGATGGATTTGAAATTAATACCGAATTGATTAAAAAACCATCGATTTGTTTAATTTGCGTGAATGATGATAATCCAGAAGAAGAGATACTATGCAATATGACACGATATGACCAGAAGGATGATAATGAATTCAAGTGTTTTGCATTTAAAAAGCTGAACAGTTGATTCAAGAAAAATAAAATGCACGACGGCACAACACGCGGTATATTTGACGCCCCACTTTTCGGCTGATTAGGTTACTATTGGTTTCAATTTGGCTTTTTAACGTGGGATGAATAACTTGCTCCGATCGACGGGGCGCAAAACATACCGCCATCCGTTATGCATATAAGAAAATCATGAAAATTTAGAGTTATAACTTTCGTTAAATATATATACATTTGCATTGAATGAGTAATTTTGGAAACATATCATTTTGGAAAGAAAATTATGGACTACTTCCATTGCATTTAAAGGATGCAACAGAAGAGAGATTTCTAATGCTGAATGGGGGGTATGGTGACTTTTGTTTGCAAACCTTTGAGGATGGTGAAGTTCATTTATTCAAAGAATATTCCTGGTCATCAAACACTAAAAATTATTTAATAGTTAGAAATGATAATATTCAAATTATAAATTGGCTTGATTCTAATCCTGAAATTGTTTCAAAAAGTGCAGTTGAACGAAATCTATCAAAATTCTACAAGTACTTGCTTTCAAAGTCTTATAAAACTCAAAATGATGTAGTTCCGTTTGTAATTGACATTTTTAAACAATTACGTAATGAAACTAGTGAAAAGCAAAACCCTTCGAAAGCCTTAAGTTTATTATTTCAACTTTTAATAAGTATAGAAAATGAAAGTTTAGATAATATTTCTGATAAATTCATCGATTTTGAAAAAGCTAAATTACCTTCTAATTTCGAATATTATCAAGATAGATTGCGCTCAGGCGTTAAGTCAATTAAGCCTAATTTAGATTTAATATTACGACATACTTCTGGAAATCTTTTTCAAGAAGCACACAAAGAAGTACTTTATTTTGACTTACAAAGAGATTTATTTGGTGGGATATCAAGTAAATTAATAACCAAGAATGATTCATACTCTAGTATACATTATACACCTCCCTATTTAGCTCGAACTATAGTAGAAAATTCGCTAAGAGAAATTAATCTTTCAAATCAAAGTTTGAAAATTTTAGACCCAAGTTGCGGGTCCTCAGAATTTTTGATTGAAGCTCTTAAGCAATTAAAATCTTTAAAGTACATGGGACGAATAACCATAATTGGTTATGATAGTTCAGTTTCAGCAATTGAGACATCGAAATTTCTATTACATTATGAAAATCAAACACAATGGAATGGTGAAGTTGAATTGCAAATTAAACACATTGAAGATTCTTTATCCTTTGATTGGGGAAGTAATAACGATTTGATTCTAATGAATCCACCTTTTGTTTCATGGGAGCAATTAAGAAATAAAGAATCACGCGATTTGCTAAAATCTGTTTTAGGAAGCAGTTTCACAAACGGGAAACCAAATCAAGCTAGTGCCTTTTTTCATAAGGCTACAGAGTCATTAAATGATAATGGTATTCTTGGCTGTATTTTACCTTCTTCTATTTTCACTTTTGACTCCTACCAAAAACTACGAAATGGAGTTAAAGAGAAACTGGATTTAAAGCTTTTAGGAAAGTTAGGTAATTTCGTATTTGAAGATGCTCTAACCGATGTAAGCATATTTATTGGAAAAAGGCCACAAAGCAAAACTTACCCAAAAATTATTTGGACTAAAAATGAAAAAGGCATAGTTCCTGAAGCACTTCGAGAATTTAGAAAACTCCAAATAAATAATGAAATAGCTAAAATTGATACTAATTATAATATCTATACCCCAAAAATATTTCCCTTTTTTAAGGATAGTTGGAAAATAATTTCTCATAACGAAGAATCTTATATTAGAGAATTAGAGATTTTTGTAGCTGAAAAAAAATTAAGTCGTATATCTGAAATATTTACTGTTAAACAAGGTATTAGGACTGGTGATAGAGTGTTTATTTTAAGCCCAGACGAATTTGAGCTCATTCCTGAAAAAGAAAGAAAGTACTATAAAAGTGTTATTGGCAATGATTCTATTAAATATGGTCATTTAAAAACAAAGAATTTTGTTTGGTATCCATATTCAGAAAATGGACAAATTTTTGGTAATGAAGAAGATTTCCAACGAAACGCTCCTTTTTCATATCAAAGGTTATTTGAATTTAAGAGTAGATTAGCACAAAGAGCTCGGAAGAGTGAAGATAATTGGTGGCATCTGAGTGAACATAGAGCTTGGCTTAGAGAAAACGCACAAAGATTATTCTCAACTGAATTTGGAAGCTCAGACTCTTTTGCTTTTGATGAAAGAGGAGATTTGGTAGTTGAAAGGGGAAATGGTTGGATTCCAAAGAAGAAATTTGAATTGGACGACTACTACTTCTATTTAGCAATTTTATCAAGCTCTTCTTTTAATATTTTATTAGCAATATACTCAAAGCCCATTCTTTCTGGCTATTATTTAGGGCAAGTTTACACCAAAGATATTCCAATACCGAATGTTACAAGATTGAATAAAGAAGAAGGTAATTATTTAAAACTTGTTTTACTTGCAAAGGAATTAGAAAAAGGCAATTCTTCAGCTATTTACCCAATTAATGAAGAAGTACAATTGTTCTATCCTAAAATTTAGGTGTTATGCTTCAAGTTCAAATCATTAATCAGTTGAATGAATTTCTGAAAAACTACATGAATCTCCCTTATAGTCCATTAAAATCAGAAGATAATATCTCATTTGCAATGGAGGGGGCCTATGAAGCAATAAATCATAGACGTTCTGATTCATTTCAAATAAAAACTGTCCATTGGTTTGACGACTTCTATCTGTACATAGAGGTAAATTATAGCAGAAACTATAAACATAAGACGATTTCATTGTCTGTTTTTCAAGGGGAAGCAACCGAAAGAAGAAAAAATCAACTCTTTAGGGCAGAGTGGGATGACTATGATAGAGATAATGAAAGTCGACCACAACCACATTGGCATATCACTCGAGATAAAGCAATTTATGAAAATTTTAATGACTTGGTTAACAGAGCAGATGATAGAGAAAATTCTTCATTTGAATTATTTAAAATATCAAATGCTGAAATATTTGACACGAAAAAGATTCATTTTGCAATGTCTAGTAATTGGCAAACCCAAGGACATTTTATCCACAAAATAGATGACGCAACCAAAGTTGTTAATTGGATGGAGGGATTATTGGAGCATATAAAATATGAGCTATTGAATTGAATGTGCTCCTCACGCGGTCATAAAATATTGGGGCTAAGTGGCTATTCGAACTTCTGTTCTCACATCAAGGTTCATTGTATCTTGATAGTGCAGTAGCTCCGAAATCCCTAACGTTTCATACCGCCAAACCGTTGGCTAATTTAAAATGAGACGAATAACATACATATTATTGAGTAGTTTTTATTGAGTGTTTTTTTGATTTCAAGTTGTGTGAAAAACTTTATTTTGCCGAAGGATTAAAAACCTGGCTGTCGAACAAACGCAGCATGCCCGATGCCACGGTGATTATCCCCGCAAAAATCCCGAATATTTTTTCGATCGACATTCCCTGGGAGATGAGGATGAATGCGGCTAAGGGGAGCAATATCAGTAAAATCAGGTAGCGCGTGTTTTTCCATTTTCCTTTTGTCCCCAGCTTGCTTTCCAGAATTTTCACATCGGCCCTGCTCACATGATGTTCGATAAAGCGCCTAAAATCATCGGAAACCAATTCGGGGATCGGTGAAGTGACAATCAGCCCTTTTTCGGCCAAATTCTGGATGGCTGCTTGGTTTTTTATGTTCAGCAATCCATCCTCGGTCAAATCGTATAGAATTATTTTTTCGGAGTTTGCTAAGTTGTTCCAGGCCTGCACAAAGGGAATTTCTGCGTCGCCGGCCCAAAAACGTTCCCTATTGCGCTTTTCGTCAGGCAGTGGCGCAGTTTCCCGAAATCCGTTGAACCGTACATAGCCCGAAAACAACAATTGCCATTTCTTTTTCAAGTCGAGCAGGTTAATTTTCTCCTCTTTTTCCGGCCCGTGTTCCAAAATGTACGCGTCATACACTTCGTCGATAAAAGTTGAGTTGAACGGCATATCCACAATCACTTTTCCCGTTTCCGAAGCATTGAGTTCATTCCAGCGCGAAAGCAAGGTTTCATGGACTTTCACATCGTGAACCACTTGTTCGAGCCCGTTTATCCAAATCAAAACATTGGGTTGATCCACAAATTGCTTGAAATCGAAGCCTATCAATTGCTTGGCTGTTATAAGCTCAACCTTACGTTGATGGTTTTTGCTGCCGTCGGCTTCATTTTTTATAGTCCCGTTTGTTTGCCGCAGGAAATACCCTCCATTGAATGATTGCAGCAGAATCTTATTTACTGGTGAGTCCCGGAATAAAAATTCCAGCCAATCGGATATTTCGGGAAGCGAATGTTTTGCGTTGAGGTTCAAAATAGAAACTGCAAGATATTTCAACAATGACCAAACTAAAACAGAAAGGAAAATGATGACCAAAAAGAATCGCAATATCCATTGCATGAAATCACTAAACGTTTGGCTTTCGTCCACCGATTTCACTTTCACGATTCCCTCAGCGCCGCCTTTGCTGTAATAAAGCACGGTGTCGTTCCGCGCCCATTCGTTGGCATAGCTCGAATCTTTCATAATCGTGTAGGTGCCAAGCCCGTTGACCACCGGGTCGGGCAGCTTTGCATATATTTCATCTGCCCCGGTCATTTCATTCCCCATTTGAAGTGATTTCGATGTTGGAATAGGTTGATCGGGCAAGTGCGATATGCTTAGGCTATCGATGCCGTTCCCCTGTATTTGCTTGAACCAAGCGGTTTCACCATAATTTTTGAAATCATTCCAAAGTGCCAGGTTTTTATTGGCGATATCCAACTGTTTCTCTTGGTTCCATATTTTTATTTCCTGATTTTTTATGGAAAAGTAGAACTGCAACACCGGAACCGCCGAAAAGCTCATCAGTCCTAAAAAAATGAACAGAACGTACAGGAATTTTGCGGACCTTTCATTGCCTAACCTTTGCGGGGTTTGGTGAAAGCTTTTCAGAATTTTCGGAACAAATGCAGCGATACCGCCCAACATTGCGAGCGGGACTATTATTCTCCAAGTAGAATTGAAATAAACCAAGAACACTCCCACCGAAAGGAAAAAAATCAGTAACGCTACATTTTCAGGAAGATATTCGCGCCGGGTTATTTTCAGAATTTCAAATCCCTTACGGCTCAACAATATCTTTAAAACAACAACCGGGAAAACGATAAAAATAATTTGATAAAACAGCAGTGCCACCGGTTTTGTGCTTATCCAAAATCCCAAAAGTTGTGCGGCCAAAACAACGACCAAAATCAGAACCAGCCGAAAGTATAAATAGTGCATTCCGGGTTTAAAAAACAGCCAGGACAGGAACCATTTGTGCTTGTCCCTGTTCGGCCCCGGTGGTGGCAATCCCCGGAACAGTATCATTCCCAGCCCGATCAACATTAAAATTATCAACAGGAAATAGAACGAGAACAAGAATATTCTCGCATTTTGGTTGTCGCCCATGTTCAAATTAATCAGGGTGATGTGAAAGAGCGGTGTGTTTTTCAAAGGGACAATGCGCATCAGCCATCGGCGTTCGTTATAATTGACGTGGAAAATATCGTCGGTGCGCAAGTCCATTGCCTTTTTCAAACGGGGAAGTGATTCACATTCTTCCAGAAAATTCTCGTGCAGGTTTTTGGTGTTGTCCGAGTGGTAGAGCACTCTCCCCGCAGCGTTAACCATCAGGAATTCAACATCCATAGGCAAAACCTGCCGGTAGAGCGAGGGGATGGCGGCAGTGATGGCCATTACCGGTTCCAGGCTCGTTTTGGTGGGGAACGACACGGCCGTTTCACCTTTGCCCGTATTGTACGAACGTATCGACTCCACATAAAACCGGAAATTGGCATCGGTGGGCCACGATTTTAACGAATCTACGGCACGGATAAAGTATTGTCGGTTACTGAGGTTCACCGGTACAGCTTCCGAAAAAGGCGTACGCGTAACCGCTTTGGTAACGATGCCTATGGAATCGACAAGTAAAATCTCGTTTATTTTAAACAGTCCCCCCAATGAATCATCGGAATAAATATGAAACCTTTTCTTGCTTTGAAACAAGGTGTCCTTGGCATATTTTGCCAGAGGCGAAACAGTTTTTGAAGCACTGCCGGAAATAGAGGAATAAAGGTTTGTGATGGAACGGATGTCGGATTCAACATTATTTATCAGTACGCTGGAGACTTTCGTTATTCGTTCCTCGGATTGCGGGTGATCCACAAATTCATGTTTAATCACACCGATCGTGATGAGGAAAAGCAGGCCGGTTCCAAAAATGACAGAAATAATACTTCCGCTGGCATCCACCGCTTTCAACCTTTCAGTTTTACTGATGAAAATGATTTTAAGTATGGGCATTCCGATTAAAACAAGCAGCAGAAATGCGGCAAACAGAATCAGCAACTGATTGTTGATGGTGCGTGTTTTTGCCGCATAATCATTTGCCGAAATGATGCCGGCCAGACAAAAGCGTTTTCCCATAAAGTAGATAGGCAAAACCAGTGCTTGTTTGGATTCCCCTCTAATGTCGAGTTTCATCCAAACGCCGCCTTGCGCCACCGAAACGCTGTCGAACAGTAGTTTGGGATTGGTGATGTCCGTCACCAAATCACCCCGTGAATTATAATAGATTTCGAATTCGTCGAAGAGGATAATGTTCTCGAAAAGCCGATCGAATTTTAAGCCCTGCATAAAAACCTGTATCGGCACGTTTAACATAATCGGCTGTTTCAATAAAGCTTCAACATTTGTTCTATCCCCCATTGAGGTATAAAAATTACCTACCGTAGTTAGTACATCTTCGTTTATTGACGTGCTGAGTTGTGCTCCGTAATTCAAATAAAAAGAATTTTTATTGCCCTGCGAAAGAAAAGTTGCGTTCTGTTCCTCATCGTTTGGGATTTCAGTTTCCACGTAATCATAAAGATCGCCCACAACGCGCCCCACCTCAATGGCCGCCAACGAATCGTTCCCATGCAAATCCGTTCTTTGCTGAATTCTGTTCCATTGGCTGTTGGCACGAAGGGTATAATAAATCCGGTAATTTTCGAAATGGCTTTGGTAATAGCTGTTTTTATCGAACATATTCACGCCATATTCTTTCAAAATCCGGAAAGAGCGTTGCTGTAATTTTGTTTCCTGCCGGGGGATATAGATAAAAAAATAGGAAAAATACAGGAACACAAACGCCAGAACAATCACGATCCATCCGATATAATTGACACTTCTATGAAAGTTGAACTTCATTTTTCCGATGTTGGTTTTGTGCAGTTGCCATCAAATTTACGGCAAATCGGCGTGAATGTCAATAGAATACGAAATTGTCTTTTAAGAAAATTAGGTTATGCTGTTTATACCTGGGATTATAAATAGGTATTCTATAATCACTCGTCCCAAACGGGGCAGTTTGGTAGTTAGAGAACTAAAAACTAAATTCTTCCTAAACTTTTGTACTTTTGGCAAGATTTCAACAATTTGATTTTGTGAATCAGCTTCCCATAAATAAAAAGAAAATAATTAACGACCCCGTTTTTGGCTTCATCAACATCCAAAGCGAATTGGTTTTCGATTTAATCGAACAACCTGTGTTTCAGCGCTTACGGAGGATAAAGCAACTGGGGCTGTCGTACCTCGTTTTTCCGGGCGCCAACCATTCGCGCTTCGAACACGCACTAGGGACCACTCACCTGATGCGGCAGGCCATCGCGGTTTTGCGTCTGAAAGAACACGAAATTTCGGATGAAGAAGCCGATGCGGTTACGGTTGCCATTTTATTGCACGACATTGGCCACGCACCTTTTTCGCACGTGCTGGAGAATACGCTGGTGGATATTTCGCACGAAGAAATTTCGCTGTTGCTAATGAACGAACTCAACC
The DNA here is from genome assembly GCA_964572085.1 of uncultured Maribellus sp. Lineage (GTDB taxonomy): Bacteria > Bacteroidota > Bacteroidia > Bacteroidales > Prolixibacteraceae > Draconibacterium. Next base: position 56,436 of record CAZNEV010000028.1, read on the forward strand.
AACAGTTTAAGGGAAAGCTCGACCTTGCCATTCGTATTTTTACTAATCAATATAAAAAGCATTTTTTGCACCAGTTGGTATCCAGCCAGTTGGATATGGATCGCCTTGACTACCTTAGCCGCGACAGTTTTTTCACAGGCGTGGCCGAAGGCACCATCGGCATCGACCGGATCATAAAAATGCTGAACGTGTGGGAGGACGAACTGGTAGTGGACGTAAAAGGTATTTATTCCATCGAAAAATTCCTGATTTCGCGCCGGCTGATGTACTGGCAGGTGTATCTGCACAAAACCGTGGTAGCCGCCGAAAATCTGCTCATCAATGTGCTGAAACGCGCCAAAGATTTGGTGCAATCGGGCGTTGAAGTTTATGCTTCTCCGGCGTTCAAAATATTCCTTGAAAACAATTTCACGGCCGACGATTTTCGGAATAACTTTATCGTAAACGGAAAAAGGGTTCTGGCATGGTACATTTTGCTGGACGACATTGATATTTTGATGTCGGTGAAACAATGGCAGGAACACCCTGATCTGGTGCTTTCGCTGCTGGCAAAAAACTTAACCAACCGCCAATTATTTAAAACTCAACTGCTCTCCCACCCCGTTTCAAAATCGTTGGTGGAAAAAATAACAAATGGCATTACCCGCAAAATAACGCACGACAGTAGCCTTTCGGCCTATTTCCTGATGACGGGCGAAGTAACCAACAACGCCTACAACAAACACATGGAGAGAATCTTGGTGCTGGATAAATCGGGAAAGACCAAAGACATGCAGCAGGCATCGGATATGAATTTATCGGCCCTGACCAAGACAGTACGCAAATACTATCTATGTTATCCGAAAGAATTGGACATTAATTAGTTTAAAACTATATTTGCAGCGCTTAAAAAACAGATAATGGATTTTAAAGTAACAGACATTGCGAATTTTCTGAATGGAGAAGTAGTTGGTGATGGGACCGTTAAAATATCGAACGTATCGAAAATAGAAGAAGGAAAACCCGGAACTTTGGCATTCCTTTCCAATTTGAAATACGAGAACTATATTTATACATCGGAAGCTTCGGTAATCTTGGTGGATAAGACATTTGTGCCGAAAGAGAAGATCAAAGCTACGCTTATTAAGGTTGACGATGCCTATCAGGCATTTGCTTTATTGCTTGAGTTTTACACAAAAGCAAAGGCTGCGGTAAAAACGGGTATTGAACAACCCAATTTTATCGACGAAACTTCCACCGTAGGTGATGATGTTTACTTTGGGGCGTTTTCGTATCTCGGCAAAAACTCAAAAATCGGAAATAACACCAAAATTTTCCCCCAGGTGTATATCGGCGACAATGTCGTACTTGGCGAGGATTGTATCATCTATGCCGGTGTAAAAATCTATCCAGGTTCGCATATCGGCAACCGTTGCATCATTCACTCGGGTGCGGTAATCGGATCCGATGGGTTTGGCTTTGCGCCTCAAAAAGACGGGAGCTACAAAAAAATACCACAAATCGGGAACGCAGTGCTTGAAGACGATGTGGAAATTGGAGCAAACACCACCATTGATTGTGGTACTATGGAATCCACTATTATCCGCAAAGGTTGTAAAATCGACAACCTGGTGCAGATAGCACACAATTGTGAAGTGGGCGAAAACACCGTTATAGCCGCACAAAGTGGCATGGCTGGCACCAGTAAAGTGGGCAAAAATTGTCAGTTTGGCGGACAGGTCGGCCTTGCCGGTCATTTAACTATCGGCGATAACGTGATGATTGGTGCACAATCCGGTATTGCAAAATCCGTAAAAAGCGATCAGGTTATTTTGGGCAGCCCGGCCATCAACATCAAAGATGCCATTAAAGCAATTTCTGTTTATAAAAATCTTCCCAAATTGCGCGATGAAGTGATTCTGCTTCAAAAAGATATGAAATTGTTAAAAAACAGATAATTCCATCTGAAAATTATTCACGCATGATTGTACGACAAAAAACGTTAGCAAATTCGTTTACTATCGAAGGCAAAGGCTTACATACCGGCGTCAACGTTAGCATGAATTTTCTGCCTGCCCCCGTAAACCACGGTTTCAAATTTAAACGCGTGGACTTAGAAGGGTATCCAATTATCGAAGCCAATGTTGACTTGGTAGTGGACACCTCGCGCGGTACACTGTTGGAAAAAAATGGTGTACGGATCGGAACGATTGAACACGCCCTCGCTGCATTAATCGGAATGGACTTAGACAATGTACTGATTGAAGTAAACAACGAAGAGGTGCCCATTATAGACGGCAGCTCAAAATATTTTGTCGAAGCCATTGAAAAAGCAGGCACCGTGGAGCAAAAAGCCGAACGCGATTATTTGGTCATCCGGGATAAGATTGAAATTAACGACAAGAAGTCAGGTGCACAAATTATTGCCCTTCCCGACGACGATTATCGCCTGAACATTATGATTTCGTTCAAATCGGCGGTGTTAAACAACCAGTATGCCGTGTTGAATTCGATTAGCGATTTCAAAAACGAAATTGCCAATTGCCGCACTTTTGTGTTTTTGCACGAACTGGAGTTTTTGCTGAAAAACAACTTAGTGAAAGGTGGTGACCTTGACAACGCCATCGTCATCATCGACAAGCCGATGAACCAGCATGAACTCGACCGTCTGGCTGATTTGTTCGGACACGACCATGTAGGGGTGAAGCCTCAAGGTATTTTAAACAACCTCGTGCTGCACCACGACAATGAATGTGCACGCCACAAGCTGTTAGACGTGGTGGGCGATTTGGCGCTGTGCGGGAAACACATCAAAGGGCGCATCATCGCCTCAAAACCCGGACATGGTCCGAACACCTTGTTCGCCAAAGAACTGAAAAGGGCCATCCGCGTAGCATCCACCCGTGCACCTCACTACGATCCAAATGCCGAACCGCTCATGGATGTGAACAAAATAAAGGAACTTCTACCCCATCGCTATCCGTTTTTAATGGTGGACAAAATAATTTCAACTACCGATACTGAAATTGTGGGAATAAAAAACATTACTTCCAACGAACCCTTTTTTCAGGGGCATTTTCCCGAGGAGCCGGTGATGCCCGGCGTTTTATTGGTTGAGGCAATGGCTCAAACCGGTGGTTTACTTGTGCTTAGCAAACAAACCGGTAAATTTTCCACCTACTTTATTCGCATCGACAATGTTAAGTTCAGGAAAAAAGTAGTGCCCGGCGACACGCTGATTTTTAAATTAACCTTAACTTCGCCGATCCGTAGAGGAATAGCCAATATGAAAGGCCTTACGTATGTTGGAAACAAAATTGTGGCAGAAGGCGATTTTATGGCACAAATAGTAAAGCAGACAGAAAACTAATTCAGAAAAGGAATCGAATGAAACAACCATTAGCGTATGTGCACCCGGATGCAAAAATTGCCGACAACGTTGTAATTGAACCCTTTGTATCGATAGACCACGATGTGGTGATTGGAGAAGGAACACGGATTGGCTCCAGTGTCACTATTTTACCCGGAACGCGAATTGGCAAAAATTGCAAGATTTTTCCCGGTGCAGTGCTTGGTGCCATTCCTCAGGATTTAAAGTTCAGAGGTGAATATTCTACGGTAGAAATTGGCGATAATAACGTGATTCGCGAATTTGTGACCATCAACCGCGGCACGGTAGCCAAGAATAGGACGGTAGTAGGAAACAACAACCTTATTATGGCTTATGTACACATCGCACACGATTGTATCGTAGGAAACAATGTCATTCTCGGTAACAATACGCAACTGGCAGGCGAAGTAATGGTTGACGATTATGCT
>CAZNEV010000029.1:0-2854 GCA_964572085.1 uncultured Maribellus sp.
TCGGCTTTTTATCACTTTGGCCTTGCTTTTTGAGCTTGAGGTTGCACGAGGTGGAGAAGGCAAAAGCTAAAATTACAATTGATATTGACAATGATTTCATTTCATTTCTTTTATTGAAATAGGTACTTAGCCACTAATATTTTTGATCGGGCATGGCGGAGCGTTTACCATGCGCAGCATCAGGTTGTCGAAGATTCTTTCTTTCATAAAGTTCCTGTTGAACCTGTAGCAGTACTCGTCGAGGTAATCCTGCAGGTCCTCCACCTGGTGGTGCATGCCCCTTAGCCATCCCTTGAGCATCATGATCGCCCTGTGCAGTTCGGGAAAGTTGCCGCCCTTTTTGCCGGACGGGATCTGTACCATGTTCGTGAAATCCTTCGCCAGCGGGCCGTAGCCCGTCCATTGGTCGGTGGTCACCTTTGCCGTCGGATCGATGTGGTCCTTCATGAAGCCCCCAAGGCATGCCGCATCGGCGTGGGGGATGACCCGTGCGTAGAGCCTGCCCACGCTCTTGCCCTTTTTCTCTATGCCCACTACCACGAGTTTCTTCTTGGCGTTCTTCCTGCCGCGGACCCCCTCCTCCTGCTGCCCGAATACCGTCTCGTCGACCTCCGCCGTGCCGGTTATGGGGTAATTCCCCGAACTCTTCATGGCCTTCATTACCTTTCTTTTGAACCTCCAGCAGGTCTTCTGCCCCAATTCCAGCTTGCGCGCGAGCTCGGTGGAGGAGAACCCTTTTTTGTTGGTGGCCAAAAAGTATACAATCCAAAAGGCCTTGAGCGGATCGAACTTTAACTTGTGGAAGAGGGTACCTGCCGTGGGCGACTCCACATAACGGCACCGCGAGCACTGCCTGGAGTGTGGCGACGACCCCTCGCAGCTATTGTCGTGGCCACATTTGGGACAGCTGTAGCCTTCGCCCCACTTGAGTGTGGCCAGGTGCGACAGGCAGCTGTCAGCGTCCGGGAATTTCCTCTGGAAATCAAAAATGGACATGCTTTTGAATCTTTGCTCCATGTTTTGCATATTTGTTTCCCCGAATATACTACTTTTATCGTTATTGGTTAAGTACCTAATTCAATCATTCTATTGATGGCAACATTAGTCGTAAATCAAAAGAAGCCCATAGCATACTTACCAAAATTTCAAGAGAGAAAGATTTAAAGCGCGTCATCACCTACCAAAAAGATCTGAACAGAAAAAATGAAGAAATAAGTAAACTTGAAAAAGATAAAAGCAATAAAGCAAAAACACTAGCCGATAAGCAGAAAAAGAAACTTGACCTTCAAAACAAACTCATTAAAGAAGAACAGAAAGAACGAGACAAAGCAAAGAAAGAGCAAAAAGAGATGTTGACTTTACAACAGCAAATAACAAGAGAAATGGAAAGACAGAAATTGCAATCGCTTCACTCTTTCGATGTTTTGAAGCCTCAACCGATTGAACAAACAAGCTATGATGTTTTTGTTTCACACGCTTCAGAAGACAAAGACGATTTTGTAAGAGATTTTGTAAAATGTTTACAACAGAATGGTCTTAAAGTTTGGTATGATGAATTTACGTTAAGGGTTGGCGATAGTCTTAGGCGTTCAATTGATAATGGATTAAGAAATTCACGTTATGGAATTGTAATTTTATCAGAAGCGTTTTTCAGCAAAGAGTGGCCACAAAGAGAATTGGACGGACTGTTTGCAAGGGAAGTGAACGGAGAAAAAGTCATCCTTCCTATTTGGCATAAAATCAGTAAAAACGAAGTGTTGAAATTCAGCCCAATAATAGCCGATATGTTGGCTCTGAATACAGCGAGTTTTACTATCGAAGAAATAGCAAAAGCAATTTCAGACAGAGTATTAAATTAACCCTTAAAAAATAAAACAATGGCAAAGACAGTTCCCGTGAAACCGCACAAAAGGTCAACACCTTCACCAACACCAAGAAAAAATCCTGATACGCCAAAGCCTGGACCAAAGACAGTTCCGGTAAAACCACATAAACGGTCAACACCTAAGAAATAGAAGTGAATAAAGGCACTCCCCCTCGTTTGCAACGAGGGGTAAATGGTTTAGCGTTTGTAACGCAAAAAAAAGTATCTTTATTGTTATAAACAATAGACCACAAACCTCTCGTTACAAACGAGGGGCAGGTTGCGTTTGTAACGCAAAAAAGAGAAGCTAGTGAATGTACTTATAACAAAGAATGATATGTCATCAGAAAACTACAAAATTAGAAATCAGCATTCGGTTTATTTCCTTACTTTTACTGTAACAGATTGGGTTGATGTTTTCACACGGCTCAACTATCGAAATATAATAGCAGAGTCATTAGCTTATTGTAGAAAAAACAAAGGGCTAAGACTTTTTGCTTGGTGCTTAATGACTAATCATATTCATCTTATTTGTACTACTGAACCACCCTTTAAAATGTCTGACTTTTTGCGTGATTTTAAGAAATTCACAGCGAAGGCAGTACTTAATGATATCCAGAATTTGCCCGAAAGCAGAAGAGATTGGATGTTGTATAGATTTGAATTTGCAGGGAAGTACGATAATCGCATCGAAAAATATCGGTTTTGGCAAGATAAAAGCCATCCAGTTGAATTAACAACCAATGAAATGATTGAGCAACGGATTAATTATATTCATGAAAATCCTGTGAAAACGGGTCTTGTTGCCTCTGCAGAAGATTATTTATTTAGTTCTGCTCGAAATTATGCAGAGCTGAGTAGTGTTATTGATATAGATTTTATATGAGCGTTAGAGGTTTTATTGTTTGCTACCCCTCGTTTGTAACGAGGGGTAAATGGTTTTGCGTTTGCAACGCAAAAAAGAATATCGTTATTGTTATAAACAATAGA
>CAZNEV010000029.1:2954-58545 GCA_964572085.1 uncultured Maribellus sp.
CCACAAACCCCTCGTTACAAACGAGGGGTAGGCTGCGTTTGTAACGCAAAAAAGAAAAGTTAATGAATGTACTTACAATGGCATAATAATAAAAAGCAGTAGATTTAATTGTTATAAACAATAGACCACTCACTCCCCCTCGTTTGCAACGAGGGGTAAATGGTTTAGCGTTTGTAACGCAAAAGAGAATATCGTTATTGTTATAAACAATAGACCACAAACCCCTCGTTACAAACGAGGGGTAGGCTGCGTTTGTAACGCAAAAAAGAGAAGCTAATGAATGTACTTACAACGGCATAATAGTAAAAAGCAGTAGATTTAATTGTTATAAACAATAGACCACTAACCCCTCGTTACAAACGAGGGGTAGAGGTAGAAAAAATTAAAAACCGAAATGGATAAAAGCATTAAAATCTTAGCAACTGCAGACTTACATCTCGGCAAAAGATCTTCGGATATCACTGGAGATCATGCATCTGCAAAATTTACGTTAAATAAAATTGTACAATACTGTATCGACAAGGGCGTGGATGTTTTAGTGCTTTGCGGCGATATTGTCGATTGGGACAATCGCTTTTTTGAAGCCTACGGTCCCATGCAAGATGCATTCGATAGTTTAGGAAAACACCAAATCAAGGTTTATTTAGTTGCCGGAAATCATGATTTTGATGTGTTGCCTCAAATCATTAAAACAGGAAATAACCAGCACGTGCATTTACTGGGTCAAAATGAAAAATGGGAAGTACAGGAGTTTACTAAGAACGGGCATACCATTCAATTTGTGGGCTGGTCTTTTTCAAAAAGATTCGTTAAAGAAAGTGCCATGCTAAGCTGGGATCCCGCGATCTTGAATCCAAACTATCAAACCATCGGTCTTTTACATGCTGACATTGATGCAAGAAACAGCTTTTACGGCCCTATACACCTTGACGAATTACGCCATACCGATATTGCGCTATGGCTATTGGGACATATCCACAAACCACAACAATTAGCCGACCGCCCACTTGTTTGGTACACAGGTTCGCCACAAGCTTTGAGCACGAAAGAACCCGGCATCCATGGGCCGCTATTAATTACCGTAACGCCCAGTCAGGCCATTAAGGTTGAACAAATCGGGATGTCGCCGGTACGCTATGAAAACATATCCATTGATATTAGCGGCCTTGCCAATGAAGACGAGCTTCGCGATAAAGTAATCTATGGTTTAAATGAGGACGCTGAAAGGAAGATAACTGAATTGGAGGAAGTTAAGTCTTTGGTTTATCATGTGAAACTTATCGGAACGAGCAGTCTGGCCAAAGAAATTGAAAGCTGGAAAAGAACCATCGTAGAGCATAACCCCAGATTAGAAACCGGCACTACGATTGGCGTTCGACGTGTTGAAACTCAGATAACGCCTGAAGTAGCCGATTTAAGCCAATTAGCGCAGCAGTCCTCACCGGCGGGCATGCTGGCAAATACGATTTTAGCGATTGAAGAAGGCAGGGATGACCCATTTCTGAATGATTTAGTAAAGGAATGGATGGCAAAAATTGAGCAAGCGAACAGGGTAGGGGTTTACAGTCCGCTTCCGGTAGAAAGAAAGCTGGACAACAGCCCGGAAAATGCACGCATCGCGATAAAGGATGAATGCAACCGCTTGCTTGGTGAATTAATGAATCAACTTTCTAAATCCAACTAATATGAAGAAGCCCGCTCTGATTATTAAAGAACTTTCCATTTATAAAATGCCGGGTTTCCCTGGCGGAATGCAGTCCATAAAATCTTTGGCAAGTAATATTAATGTAATCGCCGGACCCAATGCTTCGGGCAAAAGTTCTACTGCCCGGATAATTCAGGATATGATTTGGAAGCAAAACATAGAAAGAATTCATGTGGAGACCAGCCTGTCGATAAATGAGAAAGTATGGGACATAAGAATTGATAACGGCCATTACAGCAGCCAATGCGATGGAGTAGATGACAGCTTAACTTCTATTCCTGCTTACGATGAGTCTAAGCGCTATTTTTTAGCACTTCATGAACTCATCAAAGAGGATGACAAAAACTTAGCGGCAGAAATATTACGAGAAACAATTGGCGGCTATGACCTTCAGAAAGCACAGCAAACATTAGGATTTAGAGGTACTACACCCAGCCTTGGCTTGAGTGAGTATAAAAACTTTGAAACGAAACGTAAGCATGTTGCTGAAATTGAAAATAAGCAAATAGAACTACAAAAAGAAGAAAAAAAGCTCACTGCACTAAAGGAAAAACAGGAAGAAGCCAGGAATGCTTCCAAATTAAATCAACTTTATGAACGTCTTGTTGACTTTCTAAAGGCGAAAAAGGCTTATGAAAACCTGGAGACAGAAAAATCTTCTTATCTCGAACAAATGCCGCTGTTAATTGGGAATGAATTTGAGGAACTCTCGAAATTAGAAAAGAAAGTTGAAAAAGCCACTCAGGAAATTACAAGAATTCATCGGGAAAAAGATGATAAAGAAAGTGAATTGAAGGCTCTCGAAATACCAGCGGGAGGCTTTGATAAAGTAGTTTTAGATGAGCTGAGCGAAAATGTGGATAAGCTGGCAGATTTAGAACGAAACTTGGAAAGAAAGCGCGCTGATATTGCCAGATTCGAAAGAGAGACAAAAGTAGCGCTTAGTGGTCTTTTCTCTTCGCTAAAGAGCGAAGACATAGAAGCTTTGGATTTAGAAAACATTCATGATTTAGATGAGTTTTTTGAAAAAGCACATCGCTTATTAAACAAAAAGCAGACGCTTGAAACCGAAATCAAAGACTTAAATAAAGAAAAGCGAGATCAGAATCATACGGAAGAAAATTTATATACCGGGATTCGTCTGTTATTAAATTGGTTCGAGAAAGATACCAAACCATCGGGCCACTCACGGTGGTCTTTATGGATTTTATTGATTTTGGGTTCAATAACGATTCCTTTAACCTATTTCTTTGGTTGGTTAATAGGATTAACAGGCGTGCTGGCTATGCTTTTAGTCATTTTGCTTAAAGGGCGCGATGCAAATACCGATTCTCTTCGAGAAACCCGTGTCAGTGATTTCAAGAAAACCGGCATCCGCGAACCGGTGAACTGGCAAGAAGAGGAAGTGTCAAGGCGATTAGAAGAGTTACATCAAGAGCTGCTCGAAGTAAAGCAGCAGAAAGAGATCAGCCGCCGCCTGGCGGAGTTGCATGATTTATTAGAAAAAGTTCAGCCAGACATACAGGTTTTGGATACTAAGCGTCAGGCCTGGACAAATAAACTCAGTAATATTCCGGAATTGACCGTTCATAATATTGAATCTTATTCGGGCTTATACTGGTTTTTGAAAAACCTTCAAAAGTGGCAAAAGCATAACAATGAGTTGCAAGCTAATCGTCTTTCCTATGAAGAGGAAAGCAAGATCTATTCAGAAACTTTAGCCCATATCAATTCCATATTGACCAAAGTTGATGTAGCACCTGCATCTGATGCAGCCTCCGCCAAAGCGATTTTAAAAAAGATGAATGAGGATGAAAACAGCCGTTCTGCACTACTGAGAGATAGCAAGAATTTAGAGGAGCGGAAACTTGATTTCGAAGCCTTAAATACAAAAGACAGAGAAGAGATCCATTCAATTTATAACAGATTGAATTTGGAATCCGGGGCGAAAGAGGAATTGAGAGAATTATTATCTAAAAAAGAGGCTTACGATCTTTTCGAAAATGAGTTTGAACAAGCCAGGCGTCGTTTAACAGAAAAAGAGAATCAGTTGCAAGACCATCCTTTATATGTTGATGTAAAGGAAGGACTGCCTGCGTTGCAAATTGAAGAAGCAGAAGAACGTAAAGAAAGCTTCGCGAGATTATCCAATGAGGCTGAAGATTTATACACTGAAATAGCAAAAATTGAAGCCCATATCAGCAAGGAAAAGTCCGGGCGCGAGTTAGAAGAAGCATTGACAGAAAAGGAGTTAGCACTTGATAATTTAGAGCAGAACTACCTCAACACCCTATCATCTATCACGGGAGATGTGATTGTAACCGGCCTGAAAAAGAAAACCCAGGAACATAGTAGTTCTAAGGTATTTAACCGGGCAAATGAGTTGTTTAATAAGATTACCCGTGGACATTATGAATTAATACTGGATGATGATGAAGGAGGCAGTTTCAGAGCAAAAGACACGGTATTGAATCAAGGACAACCGCTTGATCATTTATCTTCAGGCACCCGCATTCAATTGCTAATTGCAGTCCGTTTAGCATTTATCGAGAGCCAGGAATCAGGCATCAAATTACCCATTTTAGCTGACGAAGTATTAGCGAACAGCGATGATCTTAGAGCAAAACAGATTATTGAAGCCTTAATAGAGATCAGTAAAGAAGGGCGGCAAATTTTTTACTTCACCGCCCAAACTGACGAGCTAAAGAAATGGCAGGAACACCTTGACGGCTACCCAGAAATTGAAGGAAAAATAATCGTCTTAAAAGGGCAGGCTAATGAGCAGCTGGATTACAATTTGGGTGAGCTATCAGAAATGCCTTCTCTGCAGTTTGCAAGTGTTCCATCTCCTGGAACTTATTCAAATGAAGCATACCATAAGCTATTAAATCCACCACGGTATAGCCTGCTTGAGCATACACCCGGGCAGCTTTATTTATCCTATTTAATTGAAGACAACGAACTATTATACGCCTGTTTGCAGCGAGGAATTGAATATTATGGCCAACTGAAGAGTTTTGTAAATCATCAAGGTGAAATTGAAGGACTTGATGATGCTGCTCTTGAAGTAATCGATCGTAAAGTTGAATTGTTGGAGTCTTACCAGGAACTGTATCAAAAAGGAAGACCTAAACCCATTGATAGAGAGGTTTTACGAGATTCCGGTAGTGTGTCTGACACATTTATAGATACAGTTGACGCCAAGTTAAAAGAGTTAGACCATAACCCGGAGCGATTAATTGATGCTTTAAGAGCAGGTGAGGTTTCCCGATTTAACAAATCAAAAATAGAAGAACTTCAAGAATATCTTTTCGAGCATAATTACCTGGACGAAAATGAACGATTAAGTCCGGAAGAATTAACCATTCAAACACATGCAATACTGTCAAAAATGGAGTTAACAGCTCCCGAAGCAGATCGCTTTTTGAGGAGGGTGATGACTTAATTTATTGTCAGCGTTACGCCGGGATTGCGGTTATCATATATTTATGTACTGATTTATTGCTGTTAGTGATAAGGCAGCCCGCGAGCGGTGAAGTTTGCGATGTTGACAATGCTTCCTTTTTTACACTTGCGGTGCTGCAAAGGTTTTTTTCCGGAAACGCCGGCCTGCCAGTTAGTTTTGTAATTCCGGGATCGTAGTAGCAGTTCAATCAGACAACTATGATAAAATTAGTGAGGGAAAACCGCTGTGCCGATATTTTTGAGGCGTTCTGTTTCGGGTCTGCTGAAAAACTCTTTGTCAAAGAATATCACGGTCTTGTTAAAATGCTTGACGAGACCTTTTTGCAATATCTTCTTATCATTGACTACACGTGCATTGTTTTCATTGCAACTCGGGCAGATTGCTTTGGTTTGTTTGCGGAAAAGTGAACCAGACCAGTTATTTCGTTTGTTAATAGCTCGTGTATAGGAAGCCAGCATTAATCCAATGTATTGCTGAAATGATCGGGTTTTGTTAGGAGTCAGGGCGCGACTATAAGGCATCGCTTCGCAGTCGCACCCTGACTTACTGGCATAATAAGTGGCATTTATTATGATTTAATAAAAGTAGTCTTAATGACAAAAAAACGACACGTCAACTACAAGAACATTAACCATAATGTCTTGATATTTAGCCTTGTATTAGTTTTTCTGCATGACCTATTTCCAAATCAAACACATCCTTCCAATTAATTTTCCACTTCTCATTTTACTCGAAAAACTCAAACTCGATATCGTTGGTCATTACATGCACCGCCTTAAAATCCTCAATCGCCCTAATCTGATGTATTATTTTCGAGGGAACTATAAAGCTGTCACCCGGGCGCAGAACATGATCGGTGCCGGCCAATGCCAAAACACATTCTCCTTCTAATACAATCAGCACCGACTCGATGCTTGCAATATGTTTCGGCAAGAGGTCGCCTGCCTTAGCTTCCATCTGTTTCGCTTTAAATTTTTCCCCTGTAGCCAATAGCCTTACTCTGGGTTTGGTAACTTTTTCCATTGTATGTTTTTTTAAATGATTTTCAATCTGTAAAAGCAATTAAGCATAAAGATAGCCAAATATCTCTTTTTGCCAAATGGTGAATTTAAGGATGAATATGAAAGAAGCCAAAGATTTAAGGCTCTATAGCGCTTATTTTGAGTAATCTCTAACTATAACTTTTCAAACCCGAAGGGTTGGGATGATTATAGAATATGGGTACCCGTGCGGCCTAAACCGCGAAGCGGTGACATTATCCTACCATACCTGCCCAGCCGGTCAGGCGGGTCTTTCGGCATTGAAGAAGTTTTTTATCTGCTCACCGTATCCGTTATAGAGTCTTGATTGTACAAAATCACATAACCCTCCATTTGCTAAGCCCAATTGAAAAATCTATTTTTACTTTTACATTAAAACTCAAATTATGAACGGATTAAATCTGAATTGGAAACTTTCCATAGCAGTTCTTTTGGTATCAATTTCAATAGCTTGTGCCGCACAAACTAAGCAAACAAAAAATTCTGCCCGAATTGATACCAGTCTCAACGAAATCCAGAATCAGTTTATGGATAATCAGGCCGAGGCTTTACTGGCTCAGGCAAATAAAGTGTTTTCCGAATCTCCGCCCAATTGGCCGGAACCTGCCGCCCGACGCAGTGCTTTAATGCTTCTTGATGGCGTTTTTCACGATGTATATGCACCACGGAGAGCTCCGGTTCAATCCTTCTTTAAAACCAGAATGAAAACGGCGATTGACGAAATGGAGCAAACGGAAATAGAAAACGGAGCGCGCATTTGGAAATTGTATAACCATGGATTTGTAATCCGTACTAAAACAGTGACCATCGGATTTGATTTGATTCGTGGGGAATCGGTGCGTGCCGAAGGATTTATGATGGATGCAGAGGATATGGACCGACTTGTTCAGCAATGCGATGTGCTTTTTCTCTCGCACTTTCACGGCGATCATGCCCAAGAAACGGTGGCACAATCCTTCATTAATGCCGGAAAATCGGTGGTTGCCCCTCCCGGGCTTTGGAAGGATAAACCCATCTATACCGCAATCACTCACCTTGAAAGAGAAGCGCACACGCTACAAACCCTTCCGGTACAAGGCGGGAAACAGCTGCTGAAAGTGGTAATTTATCCGGGCCATCAAGGGGCAGATATTGAAAATAACGTTCCGCTTGTCATCACTCCCGAGGGACTTTCATTTTCACAAATGGGCGATCAATCCAACCAGGACGATTTTAATTGGATTGATGAGGTAGCTAATAATCACGCTGTGGACGTGCTAATGCCCAATTGCTGGACAACGGATATCGTTCGGGCAGCAAAAGGCTTTCAACCTGCCGTAATTATAACCGGCCATGAAAATGAAATGGGACATACCATTGATCACCGTGAACCCTACTGGTTGACCTACCAACGGCGCGAAGGCTCCGACCGCTTTGGCGGAAGCAGCAAGGTGGGTTATGATACGCCTTTAATTCTTATGACATGGGGAGAATCGTACCATTACCTGAGGGGGAATTTTTAGACGGGATGCTGCGGTTCTCTACGGTTTTTATTTTTCATTGTTGGCTGGTAAAATTTAGTTGATTAGCTTATAAATCGCAGTTACGTTGCTTTCGCAACTCACAGCACACATCGAGTAGCCTCCCTGCCAGTAAACGTTGACGGGGAGAGGCTCTCATCTGCCTACCCTTTAGTCATACGACGGTTCGTTGAATTGTGGGGAAACGCAATGAACTGCCCCAATAATAGGGGAAGCCCAATTTTCATGTAAATTTCGAGCAGGGAAACGTAACCGCGCTTTTTCAGCGTTTCAACTGTAATCCCCGCTTCAACTTTTGTGTTGTCCATGATAAAAATTCAACAAATAGGAGAATGATTATAATGGGAGTTATCCCGAAAAATCGGGACAGGCTATCGAATACCAATAAAAAATTACAATGAGATGAAAAAACAAAAATTAAGAGTCGCTTTGTTTTTATTCCTAAGGGTAGCAGATAATAACGTCGATCCTTTTCAACTTCTTAACTGGGTAAAAGAAAAAGGGATGGAAAAGTTGGTTGGTCCACTGGCATTTTCCGACAAAGACCCGCAAGGCTTTCTAATCGACGGTTTCGACGAACCAATCTCGCTGGCCTGTAACTGCAATTTCTCCTATATGGTAGATTTAACGGAGCAGCAAGGATTCAGCAAAAAACACGATTTAGTGGTGTATAAAATAGCTGTTCCGGACGAATTACCCGATTTTTACAAGCGCATTGCCGAACGGTTCAACAAGAACAACACACAGCTTAAAATCCTCGAATTCAACTCGCGCCGGAAAATTAAACCCTACGTTCGTAAAGTCTTCACACTCATCAATCAGACCTTTACCGACATTTATGGCTTTATTCCGTTTACGGAAAAAGAAATGGACGATTTTGCAAACCGTTATTTGTTTTTGATAAATCCCGCTTTTGTCAAATTGATTATCAATGAGAACAACGATGTGGTTTCAGCTCTGATCGCCATGTCGGATTTAAGCAAAGGAATACAAAAATCGAAAGGTTACCTGTTTCCATTTGGCTTCCTGTACGTTTTCAGGGCCGGAAAAAAATCAAAACAACTGAATTTGATGCTGGGTGCAATTGATCCCCGTTACCAAGGCCGTGGATTAGATGTGATGATGGGGATTAAGCTTATCGAATCGGCAAAAAAAGCCGGAAAAACCACCATGGATTCGCATTTGGAATTGGAATACAACACCAAAGTGCGCGCAGAAATGGAGAAAATGGGCGGAAAAGTCTATAAGAAGTACCGCATCTACCAAAAAGATTTGTAAGCGCGAAACAATATTTATCCGATTTTCAAGTTTCCTACACTTCTGCTTGCTGTTTAAGTAACTGTCAATAAGAGCTGCATTTGCAGAAAGGCAATCTATTTTGAGTTTTTAACTCATTCTAAAATAATACACTGAAATATAGAAGTTTAATCAATTCCAAAAAAAGATGATTCTTATTAAAAAGCAGTATATTTGACGCGTTGTAAAATTTGATAAATTTGAAATTATTGATGCATCCCCTTCTGCATTAATAATTTTTAAATCAAAAGTGTTTACAGCTTGCATTAGGACGCAACCATTGTTTTACATTTTATTTTGATAATACGTTTTCATTCATCACCATTGCATGTGGGTGAAGTATGATGTGAGAAAATAGTTGGTCTGTGATTGATTGCGATTTGTATTTTAATTCTATAAGGATGAAACGAATATTAGTGGCCGAAGACAATAGATTGATTTTGGAGACAGTTGCCCAAAGTTTAACCAGGGAAGGTTACGACATTATTAAAGCGACAGACGGAAGAGAGTGTATGAACCTGTTGGAAAACAACCATGTGGATTTAATTATCACCGACCTTTACATGCCTCATTTGAATGGGCTTGAAGTTATTGCAAAATTGAATGAAAAAACCAAAAACATTACGCCAATCATGGTGCTTTCCGCATCGGGCGGGGAAGAAAACGTTTTGAAAGCATTTGATCTGGGTGTTGATGATTTTATGGTAAAACCGTTTAGCCTGATTGAACTAAATATCAGGGTAAAAAAGCTTTTGGCATTTAAGAAACCGCAATTAAATATTCTCTGATATTCATTCACCAAATTTAAATAGCTGGAATATGTCAAGTTTTACGTTTGTGAAATTGATTATTCATTTTGTATTACTGGTCTGTTGTATTAATCAGGCACCAGCAAATGTAGGTGTAGCAAATAAAATAGTTGCGGATCAAATTGATGCTTCAAAAACTCCGCTCAACAAACCTGAAATATCCATAAACCACGGTATTACCGAATCTATTGAAGAAGAAAATGCTTCGGATTGGCAATCAAGCAACAATTCTGAAAACTTCATTTTGACAATGTTCTTGAGCGACGATGAAATTTCAACTTTGCAGCGGAAATTGATTGATTACGGAAAAGAGAATATACCACAATTTTTTCGCCGATTTTATACGCTTGCAATCGAGAAATCGTTTGAACAGCCAGTTGTACTCTTTTTTATTTGTCTAATACTAACTTTTATACTGAACATAATTGGGATAGTTGTATTATTAAACTATACCATAAAAAGGAAGAGCCGGAAGGAAAAATTCTTGCGGATTTTTGGCAAAATGTATGAAGAGGTTCTGATTTCCTACATGTTTGGGGTAATTGACTGGCCTACAGCAAGTACCAAATTGAAGCGAAAAGAGAAACGGGAAAACAGGAAAGTGTTAATTTCAATTCTGTTAAATTTCAAGGAGAATTTCCGGGGTGATTTAGAAAAGCTTGTCCCTGAAATTTACATACAACTTGGTTTGCAAAACGACTCGCTAAAATCAGCCAATTCTTCAAAGGTTTTCACGAAAACCCAGGGAATCATAGAGCTGACCCATTTATACCCGGAGGGAGCAAAGGCCATTGTTAGGGACTTAATAAATGCCAAGAATGATTACGTAAGGTCTGAGGCACAAATAGCGTTCATTCGCTTGAATACGGAAGAACCTTTTAAGTTCTTTGAAAATCTTATCCAACCTTTCACGCGCTGGACCCAGATTTCAGCTTTCAACCTGATTCGAATCAATCAGTTGCCAGTTCCGTCATTCGCTCAGTATTTAGACGGACGACATATAAACATCAGGAATTTTAGTTTGCGAATGATTGTCTTTTTTCAGCAGCTTGAGAATATCCCAGAAATTATACGGATGGTAGAAAGCGAAACTGAACTGACGCGTTTTCTTTCGTACGTGGCTATAAATAATCTGCGCATTTATGAAGGCAAGGATCTCATAAAAAACAAATATTGGAATGAAACGGGGAAAAATAAACTCGAAATAATAAAAGCGTTCAAAAATATTGGGATTGATGATGACTTTGAATTTTTAGAGGAAATTATCCTATCTGAACCCGTTGCGCTAAAAACCGAAGCTTGCCGCTCACTGTATTTTATGAACCAAAATGGCAAAGAAAGATTAGACAAAATGAAAAACAATTCGGTGCAGGGAATTGAGCAATTAATTGCCCACGTTATCGACCCAAGAAATTAAAAAATGATGTCGGGAATACATTTCAAAACCATAATTGAATCGTTTTTTATGCTTTACGCCTTAAGCATACTCGGTTTCTATGTATGGTTGACAATAGTGTCGGCTAAAGAACTGATGAAAAATATACGGGAAGGGAAAACGACCAATTATGATATCCTCCTTTCATCGCCATTTGCCCCAATGATTTCAATTCTGGCTCCTGCCTACAACGAATCGCTTACCATTGTTGAAAACATCAAAGCACTGTTGGGGCTTTATTATCCAAGTTTCGAGATAATAGTGATTAACGACGGAAGCAAGGATGACACCTTTGAAAAAACAGTTGAGGCGTTTGAATTGGAAAAAGTTGCCTACGCTATCGATTATAAAATACCCTGTCAGGAAGTACTGGGGATTTACAAATCTAAAATTAAAGCATACAGCAATTTAACGGTTATCAATAAAAGAAATGGTGGAAAGGCCGATGCGTTGAACTCCGGGATTAATATTGCCAAAGGAGATTATTTTGTGTCGATTGACGTCGATTCAATTATCGACCCTCACGCATTGAAGAAATTGATAAAGCCATTTTTTGAAGAAACGGACAAAAAGGTAATTGCTGTTGGCGGTGTTATTCAAATTGCCAATTCGTGCGTTATCGAAGGCGGTCAGGTTGTTGAAATAAACGTGCCTGACCAATTTCTTCCACGTTGCCAGGTAATCGAGTACAGCCGTTCATTTTTGATGGGAAGGCTGGCGTGGAGCAGATTAGATGGCTTGCTGCTGATTTCAGGTGCACTGGGGCTTTTCGACAAGGAAGTGGTAATTGGTTGCGGCGGTTATTTTACAAAAACCGTTGGAGAAGATATGGAGTTGGTGGTGCGGATGAGGAAATATATGGTAAGCCAGAATAAAAAATACAAGGTGGTTTATATTTCAGATCCGCTGTGCCTTACAGAAGCCCCTTCGACATTGAAAGTTTTGGGGAGCCAAAGAAACCGCTGGACACGCGGAACGATCGACACGATTATGATTCATAAAGATATATTTTTTAACCGCCGATATGGTTTCATGGGAATGGTGTCGCACCCGTATTGGGTTGCTTTCGAGTGGCTGGCGCCGATAATTGAAGTATCGGGGATTACTTACTTTATTTTGATTGCCGTTTTCGGGGAACCAAACTGGGCGTTTTTTACTGTAATGCTCGGTTTTGTTTATTTCTTCGCGGTTACATTCTCAACGTATGCAATACTTTTCGACCACCTGGCTTACAATCGCTATAAATCAAGACGGATGATTTTGAAGCTGATATTAACCTCGTGGGTAGAGCCGTTTTTATACCACCCACTTATTGTTTATTGGGGCCTGCGTGGCAATTTCGACTATTTTATCAGAAAAAAAAGAGGATGGGGAAAAATGACCCGTACTGGCTTTGCAAAATCAAAACAAACAATAACTGATTAACAATAATTATAAATCAATATTAATTCGGATTATAATGCAACTACAGTTAAAAATCAAAATTAATCTTTTGTTGACCACCATTTTAGTTGCCGGATTATTTTCTGAACTGGCAGCACAAACTTATGATGAAGCACGAAAATTTGCATTTGGCGGTGAACGTGCCAAAGCTCGGAGTATTTGCAAACAGATTCTTTCGGAAGGGTTTAATTCAGACGTTGCATTGTTATTAGGGCGCACTTACGCTTGGGATGGGCTATACGATTCGGCAAGGGTGGTTCTTAACGAAGTATTGATGCAGAAACCCGGCAATATGGAAGCGTATGATGCGCTTTCGGATGTAGAATATTGGTCGGGAAACTATGAAAAGGCTGTTAATATTTTGGAAGATTATTTACGTAAAAATTCGGGACAGGAAGAATTTATCCGAAAATTACGGGATTATCGTCTTGATTTGATGAAGAATAAAATCAAAATAAATTACACAGTCGATTTTTTTGAAAAAGATTATAACCGCGATCCGTGGCAAATTACGGCATTATCGTACAGCCGAAAAACCAAACTCGGTTCTGTTGTTGCACGGGCAAACTATGCCAACCGCTTCGGAAATAAAGGGTTTCAATATGAAATAGATGCCTACCCAAAGTTTACCGAAAACAGTTACGTTTACCTCAACTATGGATTTTCAAATAATTCATTATTCCCGAAAAACAGGTACGGGATGGAATGGTACCAAAATTTGCCAAAAGCTTTTGAAACATCGTTAGGAATGCGTTTGCTGCAATTCTCTGATTCTTATGTTGATATTTACACAGCAACCATTGGGAAATATGCAGGGAATTATTGGTTTTCCTTGCGTTCTTATGTAACGCCCGACACTACCGGAACCTCTGTTTCAGGTTCTTTGCAAGTGCGACGGTATTTCTCGGATCCCGAAAATTATTTAGGATTTAAAATGGGGCACGGAGTTTCTCCTGATGAAAGCCGTGATATATTCGACTCAGCGCAAAGGCTGAATCTGAAAAAGGGTTCGCTGCGCTTGGATTATAACCACATCCTTAATCATAGGTTTATAGTTAATGTGGGGGCAGAATGGGGCAGCGAAGAAACCCAGCCAGGCACAATGTCAAGTTATTATTCGTTTGATGCAAGCATAGCCTGGGTATTTTAAAAAAAGTCTTTTGCAAATACGATTTTTATCATTACCGGCGACCACCGGATGCCCAAAATTCCTATGTCTTTCTTTAATTTATCAGCCGGAAGCATTGAAAGATTCATTTTTATAATTATAATTGCAACAAAATTGATAAAATGAAATACGGACAAGGACATCACGGCCATCATGGAAGTATCCAACCAAAAGGTAGGCTGTAATTGTTTTGTTCCATATTAAAACGATATTTAAAAGGCTTGCCGGGTGGTAAGCCTTTTTTTAGCCCCTCCACGAGGCTACTCTTTATAAACAAATATTAATTTGAAGAATTCAAGAAAATAAGAAAAAATTTAAACAGATAGAATAATTGAAGAACTTAAGACATGCAACCGGTAGTTCCGGCCTTCGGTCTTCGGTCTTCCGACAAATTTTCAATTATGGAAAACAGACTTAAAATTGCGATTCAGACCAAAGGCAGGTTGAACGAAGATTCAATGAAACTGATTCGGGAAGCGGGGATTGATTTGGAAATGGGCCGGCGCACTTTGGTTTCATCGGCCAAAAATTTTGCCATGGATGCACTCTTCCTCCGCGACGACGACATACCTCAAACCGTTGCCGATAACGTATCGGACATTGGCATTGTAGGTGAAAATGAAATGATGGAAAAGCAGGAAAACGTGCAGATTGTTAAGCACCTTGGGTTCAGCAAATGCCGGCTTTCGTTGGCCATTCCGAAAGGACAGGATTACAATGGTTTGGAGTTTTTTAACGAAAAGAAAATTGCTACCTCCTACCCCGTTATCCTCAAAAAATTCTTGCTTGAAAATAATATTCAGGCCGACATCCATGTCATTTCCGGTTCAGTGGAAATTGCCCCGGGAATTGGCCTCGCCGATGCCATTTTCGACATCGTGAGTTCCGGCTCCACCTTAGTGGGCAACCGCCTGAAAGAAGTGGAAGTGGTAATGAAATCGGAAGCGGTATTGATTGCCAACCCCAACATTTCGGACGAAAAACAGGAAATCTTAGACGAATTCGTTTTCCGTATGGAATCCGTTCAGCGCGCAACCGGTAAGAAATACATTTTATTGAATGTGCCCAACGATAAAGTGAATGAAATATCGGCATTATTGCCCGGAATGAAAGCCCCTACCCTGGTCCCGCTTGCCAAAGAAGGCTGGAGTTCCATGCACTCGGTAATTGACGAAAATGATTTTTGGGTCATTATCAGCAAACTCAAAAAGGCCGGCGCCGAAGGAATTTTAGTGGTACCAATTGAGAAGATGATTTTTTGAGAGGGGAGAAGTGGGAAGTGGGAAGCGCGAAGTTTGAAGTCGGAAGTCGGAAGCGCGAAGTTTGAAGTCGGAAGTCGGAAGCCCGTAGGGCTGATAAGATTATAGCAGAGGGAGTGTGATTCGGTCTAAACCCAGAATGGGTGACATGATTGGACGATAACACGAAACACTAATTAGCAGCAAAAATGTAAACGGAAATTAACACTTGATTCTTAATACTGAAATTTTACAACCGAAAAAATGAAAACATATACCAATCCGCCCCGAAATACCTGGGCAGAAATTCTAAAACGTCCTTTATTTGATGTTTCAGAATTATACGAAAAAGTACAATGGATTTTGGACGAAGTAAAATCCAACGGCGATAGTGCCCTACACCAATTCACAAGACAGTTTGATGACGTTGAACTGACTTCGCTGCAAGTGACTGAGGCGGAAATTTCCGAAGCTGAAGGACTTGTAGATTCCGATTTGAAAGCTGCAATCGCCTTGGCTGCCAAAAACATTAACACCTTTCACTCCGCACAAAAAATCGAATTCAAAAAAATTGAAACCCTGCCGGGCGTGGTGTGCTGGCAAAAAGCCGTGCCGATCGACAAAGTGGGATTGTACATCCCGGGCGGGACAGCACCTTTGTTTTCAACGGTTTTGATGTTGGCGATACCGGCACAAATTGCAGGATGCAAACAAGTCGTGTTGTGCTCGCCCCCCGGTAAAAACGGAGAAATCCATCCTGCCATTTTATATGCTGCGAAAATTTCGGGAGTAACTCAAATTTACAAATTAGGCGGGGCTCAGGCCATTGCTGCTATGGCTTTTGGCTCTGAAACGATTCCGAAAACTTACAAGATTTTTGGCCCCGGGAATCAGTTTGTGATGGCGGCTAAGCAATTAGTAAGTATAAACCAGGTTGCTATCGATATGCCTGCCGGTCCTTCGGAGGTTCTGGTTATGGCCGACGAAACATCCAACCCGGCATTTGTAGCGTCCGATTTACTTTCGCAAGCCGAACACGGAGCAGATAGCCAGGTGGTTTTAGTGGCGAATAAGCTGAAAGTCATCGAAAAAGTACTGACGGAGCTTGAAATGCAGGTCAAAAACCTGCCGCGTGGAAAAATCGCTTCAAAAGCCTTAGAAAACAGCCTGCTGATTGTTCAGGAAGATTTGAACGACCAAATTGACTTAATTAACGAGTATGCACCGGAACATTTAATCATCAATACAAAAAGCCACTCAGAAATTGCGGAGAAAATCAGCAATGCCGGTTCAGTTTTCCTTGGGGGGCTAACGCCTGAAAGTGCTGGTGACTATGCTTCAGGGACCAACCATACTTTGCCCACCAACGCATGGGCACGTTCGCACAGCGGTGTTAATCTAAGCAGTTTTCAGAAGCTGATCACTTTTCAGGAGATTACAAAAGAAGGGCTGAAAAATATTGGGCCTGCCGTTGAAACGATGGCCGCCGCCGAACAACTGCACGCACATAAAAATGCAGTGACGTTGAGGTTAAAGGAGATATAAAAATAATATTTAATTACCAATCTTTATAAGTTTGACAATTCAACAAGGAAAACAAGGACAACAAGGAAAACAACGATAACTTTTTCAATATGAACATCAACAACTTACTTCGAAAAAACATACAAACCTTAAAACCTTATTCTTCTGCCCGCGATGAATATTCGGGCGAGGCCATGGTTTTTCTCGATGCCAACGAAAATCCATTTAACGATCCTTATAACCGTTATCCCGATCCGCTACAAAAAGAATTAAAACAAAAAATATCAGTCTTAAAAAACGTTGCTGCTGAAAATATTTTCCTCGGAAACGGAAGCGACGAACCCATTGATTTGCTCATCCGCGCATTTTGCGAACCCGGAATCGACAACATAATAGCCATTGACCCTACCTACGGGATGTATCAGGTTTCCGCCGACATCAATAATGTGGAAGTGATAAAAGTATCTCTTTCGGACGATTTTGAGTTGACTGCCGAAGATGTGTTGCAAGCCGCCAATGAACACACAAAACTTGTTTTTCTTTGTTCGCCCAACAACCCAAGTGGGAATAGTTTAAAAAAGGAAGCTGTGTTGGAAATCATTCGGAATTTTACCGGGTTGGTTGTTTTAGATGAAGCCTATATCGATTTCGCACCGAAAAAATCATTTTTACCCGAGTTGGGGAGTTTTGCAAACCTCGTGATTTTGCAAACCTTTTCCAAAGCCTGGGGGATGGCCGGAATACGTTTGGGTATGGCTTTCGCCTCCACCGCTATTATTCAAATCCTAAGCAAAATAAAATACCCCTACAACCTGAATGTTTTAACCCAGCAAAAAGCCTTAAATTTGCTGGATCAAAAAGAACAAGTAGATGAGTGGGTGAAACTTCTGCTTAGCGAACGCGAAAAAATGGCGGACCGGCTGAAGCAATTTCCTTTCGTTACCAAAATTTACCCTTCGGACGCCAACTTCCTTTTGGTAAAAATACACGACGCACCGGGCATTTACAATTATTTGGCCGAACAGGGAATAATAGTCCGTAACCGCTCAAAGATTCATTTGTGCGACAATAGTTTGCGGATTACAGTCGGTTCGCCCGAAGAAAATGAAACACTATTAAACGCTTTAAATAATTTGATATAATTTCAAGAAATAATGAAGAAAGCTCTTTTTATCGACCGTGATGGAACACTGATTTACGAACCTGCCGACGAGCAAATCGATTCGTTTGAAAAGCTCGAATTCCTGCCGGAGGTTTTTCGGAATATGTTTTTTATTCGGGAAAATCTGGACTACGAATTGGTAATGGTAAGCAACCAGGACGGGTTGGGAACCGCTTCGTATCCCGAAGATACCTTTTGGCCGGTTCATAACTTTATCCTGAAAGCATTTGAAAACGAAGGTGTTGCATTCGACGATATATTAATCGACCGTAGTTTTCCGCACGAAAACCTGCCCACTCGAAAACCGGGCACAGGGATGATGGGAAAATACATGAACGGTGACTACGACCTTGCCAATAGTTTTGTAATTGGCGACCGCCTGACCGATATTCAACTGGCAAAAAATCTGGGTGCTAAAGGAATCCTCATCAACAATGGCGATTTAGTGGAAGAAATGGAAAATCAGGGTTTAGCCGACCACTGCGTTTTAGTCACCACCGATTGGGACGACATTTATGCCTGTGTGGCATCGCCGCAACGGACGGCAAAAGTGGAACGCACAACCAAAGAAACTGACATCCGGGTGGAGTTGAACTTAGACGGCTCCGGTGTTTGCAAAATTTCCACGGGGCTAAACTTCTTCGACCACATGCTGAACCAAATCGGCCGCCATGCGGGAGTTGATTTGAACATCGATGTGAAAGGCGATTTGGATGTGGACGAGCACCACACCATCGAAGACACGGCGTTGGCTCTGGGCGAAGCCTTCCGGATGGCGGTAGGCAACAAACTGGGCATGGAGCGCTACGGCTTTTGTTTGCCCATGGACGATTGTCTGGCGTTGGCAGTCCTTGATTTTGGCGGACGTCCTTGGTTAGTTTGGGAAGCCGAATTCAAACGCGAAAAAGTGGGCGACATGCCTACCGAAATGTTCATGCACTTTTTCAAATCGTTTTCCGACGCTGCACTTTGTAACCTAAACATTAAAGCGGAAGGAGCAAACGAGCACCATAAAATTGAAGCTATTTTTAAAGCTTTCGCCAAAGCCATCAAAATGGCCATCCAGAGAGATGTTTTCAACTTCGAATTGCCATCAACAAAAGGGAAGTTATGAAGACAATAAAACCGCTACGCGAAAAGAAAAACACAGCAATTTTGCTGATCCATTGTCCCGACAAACAGGGAATTTTGGCCACCGTTACCGAGTTTCTAAACCAAAACCAGGGAAATATTATTCATCTCGACCAACACGTTGACCACCATGAAAAAATATTTTACATGCGGGTGGAATGGGAATTGGAAAATTTTACCATTCCGGAGAATAAAATCGGTGAATATTTTGAAACGCTGATAGCCCGCAACCTTGACATGAACTGGAAAATCTATTTCACCGACGAAATTCCACGAATGGCACTTTTTGTTTCGAAAATGCCTCATTGCTTATTCGATATTTTAGCGCGTTATGCCGCCGGGGAATGGGACGTTGAAATACCGCTCATCATCAGCAACCACGAAACGCTGAGGCCGGTTGCACAACAATTTGACATTCCTTTTCACTATTTCCCCATCAACAAAGAGAACAAGAAGGAACAGGAAAAAAACGAAATCGAACTGCTGAAAAAGCATCAGATCGATTTCGTTGTGTTAGCGCGTTATATGCAAATTCTTTCGGCTGATTTTGTGAAGGAATTCCCCAACCGCATCATTAATATCCACCATTCCTTTTTACCCGCATTTGCCGGGGCGAAACCTTATCATGCAGCGCACGAACGCGGGGTAAAAATCATCGGTGCAACCAGTCACTACGTTACCAGCGATTTGGATGCCGGCCCCATTATCGAGCAAAACGTAACGCGGTGCAGCCACGTTGACACCGTGGAAAGGTTAACCCGAAAAGGACGTGATTTAGAAAAAATCGTACTTTCGCAGGCAGTTTACAAACACCTTCAACGCAAAATTTTAGTATATAAAAACCGCACTGTGGTGTTTAATTAATTGGAAGTCGCAGGTTACAGGTTGCGGGTTCAATTCTGAGACAATCTGAAACTTTTAGTGAATAACAAAAAACAATCATTTATGAGATTACTTTTATCAATATTTCTGCTTACCACATATACTCTTACGGCTTTTGCCCAGCTTAACAAAGTGCCCGAACAAAATATTCCGGCTGATTATGGATATTTGGTGAAACAAGGTGACAACATGCCCGAAGTTGAATTTAAACTTACCGATGGGAAAACCGTAAAGTGATGAAATTTGCCACAGACATGAAAATTTCTCACCCGCTTGCACTTGATCCGGGCGCTGAAATTTTCTACACTTTCGCAGCCAAAGGTGCGGGCGTAACCCGGAACGTCATTATCGATAAAACGGGCAAAATTGTTTACCTCACCCGTTTGTTTAAAGAAGACGAATCCAACGAAATGGTCGGGGTGATTGGGAAGTTGTTGGAAGAATAGTTGCTGGTTGCTGGTTGCTGGTTGCTGGTTACTCGATGCTGGTTACCCGTTGCTGGTTACCCGTTGCTGGTTACTGGATAGCGGTTAGTGGTATTAGCCCTTATGGCAAATGTTTTTAAAAGTAATAATTGATATAATTAAAGTTTTGTGACGATGAGTAGTTACCTTGATTTGGATACATATAAAACAGCATTCAATCTGTCCATAAGAATCCACCGGTTTAGTCTTCAACTTCCAAAATTTGAACTGTACGAACAAGGAAGTCAAGTCCGCAGATCTTCCAAGAGTGTAAAGGATCAAATTTCAGAAGGCTACGGAAGAAGATACAAAGCAGATTTTATCAAATTTCTTGTTTACGCACAAGCATCAAATGATGAATGTCAAAATCAAATTAACACAATCATTGAGCTGTACCCTGAGAAAACCGAGTGGGCTGAATTAGTTCAAGAATGCAATATTCTTGGGATGAAAATCAACAAATTTATTCAGTACGTCGAGAACAATTGGAAAACCTAATTCAGCAACAAGCAACAAGCAACGAGCAACAAGCAACGAGCAACGAGCAACGAGCAACTTTTTCATGAAAATCGCTATCATAAAATACAACGCCGGGAACATTGAATCGGTCAACAATGCGTTGAACCGTTTGGGGGTGAATGCCGAGATTACGGGTGATCCCGACCAAATCCGGAACGCCGACAAAGTAATTTTTCCGGGTGTTGGCGAGGCCAGCACAACCATGGAATATTTACGAATGCACAAATTGGACGAACTAATCGTTTCGTTGAAGCAGCCCGTGCTTGGAATATGTCTGGGTTTGCAGCTTATGTGTTCGCACACTGAAGAAGGCGACACGAAATGCCTTGGTATTTTCGATGAAAAGGTGGTTCGTTTCATTCCGAAACCTGGTGAAGAATTCATCACTAAAGTACCGCACATGGGATGGAATGCCATCACCAAGGTAAAAGGTGCTATTTTCACCGGGGACATGGAGAATCAATACGTTTATTTTGTGCATTCGTTTTACGCCGGATTAGGACAACACACTGTGGCAACTTGCAACTACATTAATCCCTTCAGCGCTGCACTCCAAAAAAATAACTTTTATGCCACCCAATTCCATCCTGAAAAAAGCGGAGGGATAGGTGCCAGAATCCTAAAAAACTTTATAAACTTGTAATCGAATTTTAAGCTATGGACAGACTCACAATCATAAAAGTTGGCGGCAAAGTGGTGGAGGAGGCCGGATCGTTAGAAGCACTTATAACGCAATTCAACCGCATTTCAGGCTACAAAATTTTGGTACATGGCGGAGGCCGGAGCGCAACCGAATTGGCCGTCAAATTGGGAATAGAAACCCAAATGGTGGACGGACGTCGCATCACGAGTGCTGAAATGCTGGACGTAGCAACCATGGTTTATGGCGGTTTGGTGAACAAGCGTATTGTTGCCGCCTTGCAAGCTTTAAACTGTAATGCCCTGGGCTTAACCGGTGCAGACCTTGGCCTGATCCGGTCTAAAAAACGCCCCGTGGATAAAATTGATTACGGTTTTGTAGGCGATATTGAAAACGTAAACTCGCGCGATTTACGCATCCTTTTAAACGAAAACATTGTGCCTGTTATCGCCCCGCTCACTCACGACGGCAAAGGCCTGTTGCTCAATACCAACGCCGATACCATTGCCTCCGAAATCGCCCATGAACTTTCAAACCATTACAACGTATTCCTTTTTTACTGCTTTGAAAAACGAGGGGTTCTGACCGACCCTGACGATGAATCGACTATGATATTCGAGTTGGATGCCGCGCTTTTCAACCAATACCAAGCGGAAGGAATAATCACTGCCGGAATGATTCCGAAGCTGGAAAATGGATTTCGCGCAAAACAGCACGGCGTAAAAGAAGTGTTGATTACCAATCCTGAAAACATCGCCACAGGACGAGGAACCCGTTTGGTTTAAACTCAAAAGCCGCTTTTGCATCCATCCACATTTCGTTTACACCTCCATATAAACCATTGTGCATTAATGCATTGCAATCCTGTCGTTTGATATTTAAAAAATAAATTACTACATTACAGTCAATTATTAAAATTGAAGATGACTGAAATCCGAAATTCAAATCAATAGTTTACAGCAGGTTATGACGAACGCAGTAGTAAAGAATGGTTGTGAAGTTTGTGGAAAGAGCAGTAGTTGTTGTTCAATAAACTGTTTTAAAGAAAACGAAGCGAACATTTTTAAAAACCTTACCAACCAGGAACTCGAATTTTTAATTGATGAAAAACAACAAATTCATTATAACGAAGGCGAAACCATCATCAAACAAAATACATCTTCCACCTTCGTGGTTTGCATGAAAGAAGGTTATTCAAAAGTTTATGTAGAAGGGGAAAGAGGAAAAAACCTAATCGTAAAAATTGTTGGCCGGGGCGATTTTATTTCCGGTGGCGGGCTTTTTAACGGAAACGTGCAGCATTTTACAATTTCGGCTTTGACCAAAGTGACTTGCTGCCTCATCGATGCTTCAAAGCTCACCAAACTATTTGCTGAAAACAACCGGTTTGCGGTGGAACTCCTCCGCAACCATACCCGGCAAAACAATTATTTATTGTCGAGGATGGTAGCACTGACTCAGAAATACATGCCCGGACGTGTGGCCGATACTTTGCTTTACCTACGGAATGAAATCTATAAAACCAACCCTTTTACCACCAGGCTCAGCCGGCAGGAACTTGCGGAGATGTCAAACATGACCAAAGAGAGCTTAGTGCGCATTTTTCAACAATTTAAAGAATCAAAACTCATTAAAACCGAAGGAAATACAATTGAGCTATTAGACGAAAGTTCACTTCTATCCATCAGCATAAATGGCTGATTGACATATATCAATCTTCGCGTTGCTCTATATCATTTGAGACAACTTTATATATCACCGTGCACCCCGTATTTGCTAAGGCATTGAAAGATAACTTTACACTCAAAATAAGAAGCATTAAGCTATTAACATTTCAAATTTTGCGTTATGAAATACAAATCTATTTTCAATTTACTACTTTGGGGTTTTGTGTGTGCCTTTTTGGCATCATCGTGTGTAAAGGAAGGGCCAATGGGACCTGCCGGTGCAGACGGTAATGATGGAGCAGACGGTAAAGACGGTGCAGATGGCAATGTTACCTGCCTCAGTTGCCACTCAGGCACAAACATGGAATCAAAAGCAGCCGAATTTGCTATGTCAGTGCATAGTTCAGGTGCTATTGCGGTTGATTATGCCGGTGGACGTCAATCATGTGCCCGTTGTCATTCACATGAGGGTTTTACCCAATTTACTGTTTTCAACGCAGTATTAGGTGATATCACAAATCCATCAGCCTGGGAATGTGGAACTTGCCACGGATTACATAAATCTTTTGAAAGTAAAGACTATGCATTGAGGGCAACTTTACCTGTAATTGCAGTATCTGATGGAACGATTTTGGATTTAAAAGGGAACAGCAACCTTTGCGGAACCTGTCATCAGTCACGGGAAAAAGAGCCAAACAAAGCTATTCCTGGTGAAACGTTCCGAATTACGAGTCCTTATTATGGTCCACATTATAGCACCCAGGCAAATATCCTCTTAGGTGTTGGGTTAGCTGAAATTCCGGGAGCGGTTGCGTATCCTGCACCGAATAGCGGAAAACATTTAACTCAGGCTTCATGCGTTGGATGCCACATGGCTCCATTCAGCAAAAAACAAGGAGGACATACTTTTAATCCAAATTTAGATGCGTGTAATTCCTGCCATGGTGCTACGGACACCAATTTCAACTATGGCGGTGTTCAAACCGAAGTCGAACAATTACTTGAGCAATTAACAGAAATATTAGTTGAACTGAAAGTTATACAATACGATGAAGGCTCTGCTCATCATGCACCAATTGTTGGAACCTATCCAATGATCCAGGCACAAGCCTTTTTCAACTGGAAAGGAATTAAAGAAGACCGTAGTTTGGGCGTTCACAACCCAAAATATGTTAAAGCACTTTTACAGAATTCAATTAAAGCTTTAGAATAAAACATCAAAAAAATAAAAAGAGACTTCTGGTTGTACAGAAGTCTTTTTTTATCCATTTAAAACCAAGAATAAGATGAAAATACTGAAATTATCCCTGGTAGTTGTTCTGTTTATCTTTCTGTTCAGTGAATGCAGGTACAGTTTTATCGTTCCCGAAGAGATCATAGTCATCGATCCGGATGATCCGGATGCAAAGCAAGTAAGTTTTGCAAAGGACATTGTACCGATTTTCACCAGCGGAAACAATTGCACCGCATGCCACAACACAGGTGGAACTTCTCCTGACTTAACAGCCGGGAAAGCTTACGCATCGCTGAACAGCACCCGCTATATCAACACTGCCACTCCGGCAGAAAGTAAAATATACCACTACATTGAACCCGGCACCTCCACCCACACCCGGAAAAAATATACCGCTGCACAGGCAGCCTTGGTTCTGGGGTGGATTCAACAAGGGGCTAAGGACAATTAACGCATGAAAAAAAGAGAAGCATGAAAAAATACATCGCATTACTACTATTTTCCACGTTTGCAGTTCAACTATTTGCCCAGGAAACCGAGAAAGAAAAAGACAGCCCGGTGAGCAAAACCTTTGAGAGCGGTTATTTGATCGACAACCAAACCGTTGAAATGTACGATGCCAAAACACTCGAATTTGCCATTCAGCATAAATTCGGGTCGATGGAGAACGCACTTTCCGATTTGTTCGGGGTTTATGCCGACGGGGCTAACATCCGCTTGGGTTTAAACTATGTTCCGGTAAAAAGCCTGCAATTGGGCATAGGTGCAACCAAAAAAAACATGTACACCGATTTTAACGCCAAATGGCTGGTGTTGCAACAAACCGAGAAAAACTCAATTCCCGTTTCGGTAGCGCTTTATGGCAATATGGCTATCGACGGAAGGAACAAAAGCACTTTTGGCACGGGCAAAACCAATCATCCCGGCGAGGGAACAACCCAATATAGCATCACCACTTCCGATCGTTTGTCCTACTTTTCACAACTAATAATTGCACGGAAAATCACCAACGGCTTTTCGCTGCAAGCG
Organism: uncultured Maribellus sp.; assembly: GCA_964572085.1. GTDB lineage: Bacteria > Bacteroidota > Bacteroidia > Bacteroidales > Prolixibacteraceae > Draconibacterium. The sequence continues at coordinate 28,327 of CAZNEV010000029.1, forward strand.
GGCGTGAGTTTTTCGCACTACAACATGACCGTGAAAGATGGCGACCACGACAAAATCGGCCTTCACTTTAGTGGCCGCATAAAATTTTCGCCCCAGTCTGCTATTATTTTCAACTACGATCATCCGCTGAAAATTAAGGACATTTCGGAACAAACGAAATGGACGGCAGCCAACGATCCGCTACCCAATTTGTGTATCGGTTGGGAAATTGCGACATACACCCATGCTTTCCAGATTTATGTGGGCACTGCCGACGGAATCCTGAACCAGGACATGATGATGCACAACCGCAACGACTGGACAAACAAAGGATTGGCAATTGGTTTTAACATCACAAGACTTTGGATGCTTTAATCTGCCGGGCAATGCTGCTTCGTTCAGTTGCTTAATACAAAACGCTAAAAATGACACTCCGAAATTCAATCGTTATATTGCTTCTCTATTTTCTACCTGGAACTTTATTCGCTCAGGAGAATGAATTTACGACAGAACACCAATGTTTAAAATGCCATTCAAAAGCCACCTTTTCTTTCCATAACGAACTGATGGACACAGAAATGAGGAGATTAATGAATCCTCATTACATTTTGGACACCATCGGTATAGCTAACGGAGTACACCATAATTTCGATTGTACGGATTGCCATTCGTTTGAGTACACGACTTACCCTCACGATGCCAATTTAAAACTGGAACCTTTAGCTACCTGCATCGATTGCCACGGTGGCGACGAAACGTATGCCTCCTTCCAATTTGACAGGATTGCCGAAGAAACAGAAAAGAGCGTACACAGGCAGGCCTATGGCGATGCATTTACTTGTTCAAAATGCCACGACCAACACACCTATACTCCGGTTGCACGCACAAGCAGTACAGTAAAAGAGATCGTTCAATTCAGCAACAATATGTGCCTTTCGTGCCATAACAACATGGAAAAATTCCAATTGGTTTCGGGCCGTGAAAATCCTGAAATTGTACAAGTGCACGGATGGCTGCCCAATCAACAGCTCCATTTCCAACATGTTCGCTGCATTGAATGCCACACCGAAGTTACGGACAGCCTGATGGTTTCGCACAATATTCTAAAAAAGGAATACGCAGTGCGAAAATGTGTTGAATGCCACACGGCAAATTCCAGGCTAAAAGCATCGTTGTATAAATACGAAAACCTGCAAGCCCGTTCTGCCGATGGTTCGGTCAATACTTTGCTGGTAAATGAATCTTACATGGTTGGGGCACAACAAAGCCCCTTGCTAAAACTTATCAGCATTATTGTATTTTTGACAACCCTTGCCGGAATTGGGGTTCATCAGGGTTTCAGGATTTTTAAAAAATAGTTGGATATGAATTCGACAAATAAAATATATTTTTATCCTGTTTGGCTGCGCATCTGGCACGGCATAAACGCCATTGGAATTTTATTTTTGATTGTTACCGGAATTTCACTGCAGTCGGCCATGGATTCGTCCATCATCAACTTTAAAACCGCTATTACTTTGCATAACATTTCGGGCATTGTGGTAGCAATCAATTACTTAGTGTTTCTCGTTGGCAATTTTGTGACCAAAAACAGCAAGTTCTACATTGTTAAACCACAAGGTTTCCTGAAACGGCCCTTAAAACAGGCTTATTTTTATGCGTGGGGAATGTTTCACGGTATGAAACCTCCCTACCCGCTTTCGGAAAAAAGAAAATTCAACCCACTACAGAAATATTTTTATATCCTTGTGATGTATTTGGCCGTCCCCGCCGTTATCGTTTCCGGTCTTGCATTGTTGTTCCCCGAAATCATCATCGAAAAAATTTACAATCTCAGCGGAATTTTTGTTACGGCCATTTTCCATTCGGCAATGGGGTTTTTTATTTCTATGTTTCTGCTAATTCATTTGTACGTGGCAACCATTGGTCAATCACCATTGGATAACTTCAAGAGTATTATTAACGGTTGGCACCATATTTAACGTTTTAATTTGTTATAATGAAATTACCTTCTTCCATAAAAAACTGGGTTTCCATCAGCGGTGCCGTGTTGGCATTTTTCAACCTCGTATCTATTTTTTTACTCACGTTATTGAGCTATTTTTTTGGCTTTGGCGGCTCTTATATTGGTTTGTTCATTTACATCATTTTGCCGGGGTTCATGGTAATCGGATTGATTTTGATTCCCATTGGAATGAGGCTCAGGCGAAGGAAAATGAAACGGACCGAAACTGAGCAAGGCACAAAAAGCTGGCCTCTTCTTGACTTCAACGACATTGCCACCCGGAATGCGGCATTTCTTTTTGTCGTGGGGAGCGTTTTTCTGTTGGTCATTTCATCAATTGGAAGTTACGAAGCCTTTCATTACACCGAGTCGGTTGAGTTTTGCGGCAAACTTTGCCATAAAGTGATGGAACCCGAATATACCACGTTTCACGGCTCGGCACATGAGCGTGTGGCCTGTGTGGAGTGCCACGTTGGCTCCGGGGCCGATTGGTACGTAAAAAGCAAACTTTCGGGCTTGTACCAGGTTTATTCGGTTTTAGCCAAGAAATATCCCACACCAATTCCCACGCCCATCCACAATTTGCGCCCGGCACAGGAAACCTGCGAACAATGCCACTGGCCCGAAAAGTTTTACGATTATAAATTCAGGGAAAAACACTCCTTCCTCTCCGATGAGCAAAATACGGAGCACATCATCAAAATGCAAATCAAAACCAGCTCAAAAATGACTAAAAACGGATTTGTTGCCGGCATCCACCAACATATCGATCCGAAAGTAAAAATTGAATACAAAGCCACATCGCCCAACCGGCAAGAGATACCGTGGGTAAAATATACGAACATGGAAACCGGGGAAAGCCAGGTGTTTACCGATAGCGAAAGTACATTGAGCGAAGCGCAGTTTGATTTGTTGGAAACCCGCACAATGGATTGCCTCGATTGCCACAACCGCCCATCGCACAATTTCAATGCACCTCAAAACTTTATCGACCAGTTGATGTACGATGGGGAAATCCCCAAAACGCTCCCGGAAATAAAACTCATTGCCATGATAGTGCTCAACCAGGAATACCCCACCCGCGACACTGCCTTCCTGAGCATCAAGAATCAGGTGACGGATTGGTATAAAACCTCATTTCCTGAAATATGGAACGATAAAGCCGGCGACATTGAAAAGGCGATAAACGGAATTCAAAAGGGTTATGCGAACAACATCTTCCCCGCAATGAAAGTAACCTGGTCCGCCTATCCAAACAATATCGGACACATGGAATCCGACGGCTGTTACCGTTGCCACAACGATCGTCATGCTACCGGGGAGGGTAAAACAATTTCGAGAGATTGCAATTTGTGCCACAATATTTTAGCGCAAGGCACACCGGGGAACATGCAGTATTCAGATTCATTTGAACCGCTGCAATTTGAACACCCCGTTGATGTTGACCTGGCATGGCAAACTGAAAGCTGCTCGATGTGCCATGCAGCATTGTATTGATATATATCATTGATTGGTTGCGTAATTTAGAAGAAATCTCTTTTGCCGGGTGAAAAAAATAGTGCATTTTTAAAATTATCTAAAAACAGTAAAATAACGCGAAAATGAAAATCAGAAAATTGCTCTTTTTATTAGGAATAGCCGTATTTATTGGCTCCACTGCAATGGCTCAGGATTTTAAATATGTCGGTGCAGCAAGGTGTAAAGCATGCCACAACAAACCGGACAAAGGCGAACAGTATAACAAATGGGCAGCAGGGCCACATGCCAACGCCATGAAAAGTCTCAAGGGCGATGAGGCCAAAGACCCAAAATGTTTGGCTTGCCATTCTACCGCCGCTGCAGTCGATGCAAAACTTATCGCCGGAATTAAAGTGGAAGAAGGTGTCTCGTGCGAATCGTGTCATGGCCCCGGAAGTGTATATAGAAACGCGGCAATCATGAAAAACCGCGAGTTATCAATAGAAAAGGGCCTTATTCTTCCCGAAGAAAAAGTCTGTAAACAATGCCATAATGAAAAAAGCCCACACTACAAGGGGTTTAATTTTAAAGAGTATGTGGCTAAAATCTCGCACGACGATCCCACCACCAATTAAGATCTCTACGGATTTACCAAAAAAAATCCTTTGCGCAAAAAGCAAAGGATTTTTTTTGAATCGCCGTGAGTTGCCACCGTTTTCGATTGTCCCCTAATTTCACCAACTTCGCAATTTTTATTATAATATCCGTCCAGATGAATAAATTCACTTCCTTCCTGTTTTCCATGCTGTTCACCGGCATTTTAATCCTTCTTTTTGCGCTGTCCATTGCTTATGCCACCTTCGTTGAAAACGATTATGGCACACAAACGGCTAAAATTTTAATTTATAATGCAAAATGGTTCGAAGGGCTGTTGCTGATATTGTGTATCAATTTGATTGGCAGCGTTTTCAAATACGAACTGGTGTCGAAAAAGAAATGGCCCGTATTATTGTTTCACCTGGCATTTGTGATTATTGCGCTGGGAGCAGCCATTACCCGCTATATTGGTTTTGAAGGAAACATGCACATCCGAGAGGGACAATCGTCGAATACGATGGTTTCCACGGCAACTTATATGACCGTTAAAGCGAGTTCGGGAAACCAATCGGTTCACAAAGAAAAGGAAGTAATGTTTTCTCCCTACACCGCCAATCGGTTCACAAAAAAAATTGAGTTGAATGGTCACGATATTCGTATTGAAAACCTAAAATTTGTACCTTCTGCCAGCGAAACTCTTGTTATCGATCCAGCGGGTGAACCAATTGTTTCTATTTTGGCGGTTACGGGTGCAAATGAGCGGATTGATTTTAACCTCCGCCGCGGCGAAATAAAAAAATTGGACGGAATTTCCATAGGCTTTGATTTTCAGGAACAAGAGGCAGACGTTAACTTTATCCTTGCCGGCGGGAAACTGTATGTTGTTTCCAGCCATTCGATTGTGGCAAGCGGAATGATGCAACAGGCCCTTGATACCATCACTCCCGGCTCAGAAGCCGAGGTAAACACCCAATTGGTGTATTCACTGAACACTTTCCACTTTGCTGTGCAACAGTTTTTGTTGAAAGGAAAAACGCAATTGGCCTATACTCCCTCAGAACAAGGCGCAGCACGGACGGATGCCCTGCAAACCCGCATTAGCATCGATGGTCAATCCAAAGAGTTAATCGTGTTTGGAAATTCGGGAACGGTGGGGCAAGCCCATTCTGTTCAGCTAAATGGTGTAGATGTTTCCGTATCCTACGGCTCCAAAGTTATCAAATTGCCATTTTCCATTCATTTAAAAGAATTTCAATTAGAACGTTATCCCGGCTCCAACAGCCCTTCATCCTATGCCAGCGAAGTGGTTTTAATTGACGGGGAAAGCGAAAAACCACACCGTATTTTCATGAACAACATCTTAAAATACGACGGTTACCGCTTTTTTCAATCCAGCTATGACACCGATGAGTTAGGCACCATTTTATCCGTTAACAACGATTCACTTGGTACATCGATCACCTATTTTGGCTACCTGCTAATGGCTATCGGCATGGTGTTCACACTCTTCACCAAAAAAAGCCGATTTAAAGGATTGCTAAGGGCTTCGTCAAAACTTCGCGCTGAACGAAAAAAGTTCTTTGCCGTGCTCCTGCTTGGAATTCTGTTCGCGTTTTCCGCAAGTGCACAAAGCCCGACGAAAAAGAACCATGTGTCGGATTTCGGCAAATTAGTCACCCAAAGCCCGCAAGGAAGGTTGGAACCGGTATCCACCCTGGCTTCCGAAATTTTGCGAAAAGTGACGAAAAAAACCAGTTGGGACGGAATGCAGCCCACCGAAGTGTTTCTGGAAATGCAAGCCAATCCGGAGAAATGGAAAAACAGGGCAATCATACGGGTAGCCAACCCCGAGCTACGTAAACAGTTAGGTGCACAAGGCAATTACGTTACGTTCAACTCGCTGGTACAAACCCGCGAAATGGGCGGCTATAAACTGGGTTCAATGGTTCAGGCCGCCTATGAGAAAAAAAGCAATGAACGCAATAAGCTCGACAAGGAAATTATCAACGTGGACGAACGGGCCAATATTTTGATGAATGTTTTTTCAGGCGATTTTCTCACCATTTTTCCAGTTCCGGGCGACGATAATCATAAATGGGTTTCTATCAATCAAACTACCGAACTAAATGCGGACAATGCGAATTTTGCAAAAAACACCTTCATATCCTATTTCACTTCGGTAGCTGCTGCCGACTGGGCAACCGCAAATCAATTGCTGAAAATGCTGAAAAGCAATCAGCAACAATTCGGCGCGAAGGTGATGCCTTCCAAAACTAAAATTCAACTCGAAGTCCTGTATAACAATCTGAACATTTTTGGCAAACTCGCTAAGATATTCATGTTCTCCGGTTTAATTCTGCTTTTTGTGCAGCTTGCCATGCTGTTTAATCCGCGAATTAGATTCATCTGGTTAAAACAAATCGCTTTTTGGTTCATTCTGCTCTTATTTGCTGCGCAAACTGCGGGTTTGGCTATCCGCTGGTACATTTCGGAACATGCGCCCTGGAGCAACGGTTACGAATCGATGATTTTTATTAGCTGGGCTACCTGCCTCGGAGGATTGGTTTTTGCACGTCGCTCAGAAATTACGCTTTCGCTTACAGCAGTTCTGGCGGGGTTAACCCTAATGGTTGCCGGAATGAGTTGGATGAGCCCCGAAATTACCAATCTGGTACCCGTGTTAAAATCGTATTGGCTGATTGTGCATGTAGCCGTAATTACCGCAAGTTATGGCTTCCTCGGCATCAGTGCCTTGCTCGGTTTCCTCAACCTTGTGCTGATGATTTCGCGCAATAATAACAACCGACTCCGGGTGGAATATACGATTAAAGAATTGACCAATATCATTCAAATTGCCATGATTATCGGCTTGTTGTTACTCACCCTGGGTTCGTTCCTTGGCGGGGTTTGGGCCAACGAATCGTGGGGGCGGTATTGGGGTTGGGACCCAAAAGAAACCTGGGCTTTGGTTACCATTTTGGTCTATACTTTTATTGGGCACATGCACCGTATTCCCGGTTTTAAAGGAACATTTGCAGTAAGCGTGGGAGCCGTGCTGGGCATCTTTTCAGTGCTAATGACTTACTTTGGCGTAAACTACTACCTATCGGGTCTGCATTCCTATGCACAGGGCGAGCCCGCCCCAATCCCTGCGGGGCTTTATGTGGCGATAGCAGTAGTTTTTATGGTTATTTTTGGCGCACTTTATACCGACAAAGGCGAAAGTGAAAAACTAAAAGGTTAAAATATTTTCGGCCCTATAACGGATAGTGTGGGTAGTTAAAGAACTTCTTCAATGCCGACAGGCATGAAATGATTATAGCAAAATGATGTGTAGCGATGGGAAAAATGCCGAAGGCATGACAGGATAATACCACCGCTTCGCGGTTTAGAACCCGTGAGAACTGATATTTGATATTCTATAATCATCCCAACCCTTCGGGTTTGAAGAGTGTTGCTGCAACCCTAATCTACCTCCTACTCATCTACTATCGAAATTTAAGAGAAGCTGCGCTTGTTGGCGTATGGGCATTGGTTGCCATCTCGGTAAAACATTGGCATACAGAGTCCACCCTTGTAGCAGCAGCACTTGCAGCATCGGGGGTGTTACTTATTGCCATTGCCGTGCATGCTTTTAAAAATAAAGCAGCACAGCAATTAGCAAAGTAAGTTTTACCTATTGATTTTCAGGCTACTGCCTTCCATCCGGATTTTAGTAAGCCATAGACACTTCGTTCAATTGTGGCTTTAATTCTTCAATATAGAATTTCAGGAATGCGGCTTTAATTTCGTTTCGTACCCGTAAAAATTCGGTTCGCACAAATTCATCGGTTCCAACCGATTTTGTAGGATCATCGAACCCAATATGCAAACGGTGTTGCACATTGCCCGCAAAAGCAGGACAGGTCTCGTTTGCTTCTTTACAAACGGTAATTACATAGTCCCAGCTTTCATTCATATAGTTTTCTACCGGGTCAGACGTGTGCCCGCTAATGTCGATGTCAAGCTCCTTCATCACATTCACAGCGCGGCTGCTCAGTTTTCCGGATGCTTGCGTTCCTGCTGAGCGCACTTCCAACCTATTATCAAACGATTTCAAAAAACCTTCTGCCATTTGGCTACGGCACGAATTACCGGTACACAATATTAATATTTTCATTTTTTTCTTTTTTTGATGTTAAAAAACAATTTTTGGTCCTCGGGCGGGGTTCATGACAGGCATAAAAACTACATTAATCTTATCTGCAATTGAATTTCCAACTTCTTCTAAATTTTCTTTTTGAATCCACCCGGAAAACAATAGTGCCAACACTAAGGAAACGATGAAATAATAGAATCCTTCTTTTAAACATTTCAAGTTAAAAACCGCCACAAAGATAATGATTTTATTTCTCAAACGCTTTTTTAGGTTAAAAGTGCTTAAAGTCTTAAATTAATTTGCACAGCGATTCGTTCATTAAAATTCGAATGCACGGAGCAAATACTTTCGCTCAGATAAGGTTTTTCAGCCATTATACTAAACATTTCAGCCTCACTATTGCTTTAATAACTGGTAACACATTTAATGAAGAAACAGAATGAAGAAAAAAATTTCCATTACCAGCTTTCTCCTTGCCATTTCAATTTGGGTTGCGGCGCAAGCTCCCGGTCATGTACCTTACGGAACTCCCGATCCAGTAGAGTTTACAACACTAAACATAATTCTGCTTATCATTTTACCCATACTGCTCTTTGTCGTGTATTACTTTTTTAGAAAAAAAAACAATAGGAAAGATCCTAAAAAATAGACATTTAATTTTTTTTTACCGAAGCCTATCCAAAGCCTGCTGAATTTCCACGCGATCCTGTGCCGAAAGTCCTTCGGTTTTCAGGGCATTCTGATAAACCGATAGAGCATCCCGGGTTTTTCCGTCGCGGAGATATACATCGGCCAGTAAGCTAACGGCAGTTAAATAGTGAGGATGCGCTTCAATAATCCCTTTCAATGTTTTTACAGCCTGTGCTTTTTGCTCGTTTTGCAACTGATAGTAAGCCAAAGTATAGGCATATTTCGGTTCTTCGGGCATGGCATCGGCGGCTATTTTTGCATAGCCTACCGCTTGTAGTAGGTTTCGCTGAGCCGATATCACGCTTAAGTTATAGGCAGCAACGGCCTGCTCCGGATTAACTTCCAGAACAAGCTTCAATGCTTTTTCGGCTTCGGCAGTTTTGCCCTGTTCGGCCAAAAGCAGTCCTAAATTCAGGTTGGCCGCTTCGTTTCGCGGATCGAATGAAATTGCCTTGTTCAGGTTTGATTCGGCCGCGGCAACATTCCCCACATACGAATACAACACGCTGCTGTTGATGAGGGGCATCAGCGATTCGGGATACAAGCGCGCAGCTGTTTCGTATGATTCGAGTGCTTTGTTAACGTTGCCCTGGTTTTGATGGTAAATACCCAGATTATAGTGCGAACTCCAGTCGTCGGGACGGGCTACCATCGATTTCAGATATTCCTTTGTGGCATTTTCACCCACTTGTTTTTCGATTGTCGTAAAGCGGTTGTCTGCAAATCCTGCAAGCGATGCAGCAGCCGAAACCCGCACGAGCCGCAATTCATCCCCGGCTGCGGCTAACAAGGTATTTTTTGCATTTTCTGAAAGGTTTCCGTTCAAGGAGGTAGTTGCTGCAGCCCGTGCCAAAGGCGACGGATTATTCTTCACAACGTTCATGAATGTTTCCCATTTCTTTTCGTGCGGACAATTGGCGAGCAAGCGAATGAAGGAGGTGACCACCACTTCATTGTATTTGTTTTTCTCGATAATTTCCAGCATCTCATCTAAGCGCTCCCAGTTATTTTCCCGGGCTTCTTTAATGAGTTGTGCCCAGTAAAGTGTTTCCTCCTGATATTTACTGTTGGGCCGCTTTTTTACAATTCCGTTGGCCCATTGAGGCGATTTATCTTTGTGGCATTGGTTGCAGGCATTGGGCGAACCAAATTTGATGGTCGCCTCGGGCATAGGTGGCCTAAAGGAATGGTCGCTGCGAATAAAACGCCCCACAAATTCGCGGCTGGGTGCATGACAGCTTACACATTTTGAACCGGGACTGTCCGGTTGATGCATGGTGTGCGCCACCAAACCTTCCTCTTTATCTTTATGACAGGAAAGACAGGCCTGATTGGGATTGTCTTTAAACCGGTTTCTTCCGCTGGAGGTATGGCAGGTGACACAATGCAAATCGCTTTTCTGAATGCACGGATTCATCTGCCACCCGGTCATCGTATAATTCTCACCTAAATCACGTCCGTCGGGATAAAAGTCAGGATCTTCCAAGGTAGCCAGATTAAAATGATCGTAATACAATTCCCCGGGCATGTAACTTTCGGTAATCGCGCTGCCTTTGGCATGGCAGGTGGCACAGGAAGAGTTGTGCTGTTCGGGTGTGAAGGTGCTGGTAACAATAAGTTTCAAATCGTCAGGGATGTTTCCTTCTCCCGCTTCCCGACAAACCCGTACATGCCCGGCGCTCGGGCCGTGGCAGGTTTCGCAGTTGATACCGGACTCTTTCCATGTGGTTTGGTAGGTATCTGTTGTCAAATCGTAATTGGAACTCAACTGACTTACGTGGCAATTGTAACAACCGGTGTTGAAGGTGTACATGCGGTCCCGCCAGGGCAGTGCCTCGTCTGCTTCCTCTTCCTGATCGGCAAAATGCCGTATTGCCGACTCCGGATAGTTGAACCATGTTAGGCGGTTCATGTCATAAGCCAGCGGGATGGTTTGCAGTTTGCCTTTATCGACCGGAGCAAGAAACGTATAGACATTTGGTCCCCCAAGTGCCCATTGCATCGGATATTTTGTCAATAATCCGGTGCCTTCTTTTTCCAGCATCACCATTAATGAATCTTCGTAAACAATTTCATACGTTTTGCCTTCGATTTTCATTGGGCCGCTTTCCGGAAGCTGGTATTCTTTTGTAAATCCGGCATGTACCGGTTGCATGGCTTTCCCATGCATGGAGGGTGCCCATAATTGATAAAACCGTTCGTGACACTCGATGCAACTCCCCGATCCGACGTATTGGTTTTCAATCAGTTCTGCATTTTTTTTATTCACACACGACTGCCCTGCCAATACGAATGCCATCCCCACTATAAGCCTATAATACTTCAACATGATTTCAGTTTTTCGATGGACAAATATCAAGAAAATATGCCTTAGAAAGAATATAATTAAGGGTTCAAATCGTCAAATAAAATTCTATAATTGGTATAAAAGGCTAATTTTAATCCCACGAAAACGAAATGAAAAAATTAAATATGAAATTAGGAATTCTTCGCGAAGGGAAAACCCCACCCGACAAACGTGTGCCCTTAACTCCGCAGCAATGTGCCGAGGTTCAAAAAGACTTCCCGGATGTGAAAGTTGTGGTTCAACCCAGCACCATTCGGAGTTTTTCGGATGCCGAATATGAAAAGGAAGGAATCGAACTGCGCGAAGATTTGAGCGATTGCGATGTGCTGATTGGGGTTAAGGAAGTTGAAATCGAGGACTTACTGGAAGGAAAAACCTATCTGTTTTTTTCTCATACCATCAAGAAACAAGCATATAACCGTGGGCTACTTCAAGCTATTCTGAAAAAGAATATCCAATTGGTGGACTACGAAACGTTAACCGGCAAAGATGGATTTCGGATAATCGGCTTTGGCCGCTTTGCCGGATTGGTGGGCGGATACAGCGGCATCCGGGCTTTTGGCTTGCGCATGCAATTGTTCGAACTGAAACCGGCACATCAGTGTAATGACTTACGCGAAATGCTCGATCAACTCCAGACCGTGAAACTCCCTGCAATAAAAATTGCCGTTACCGGTGACGGGCGTGTGGCATCCGGCGTGCTGGAGATAATGGATGCAATGAATATAAAACGGCTTACGACAAAGGATTACATCGCTTCAAGCAACATAGAAACTGCAGTTTATACCCAGCTTATCCCACAACATTATGCCAAACGAAAAGATGGACAGCCGTTCGATTTGCTTCATTTTTTCAATCATCCGGAGCTGTACGAAAATGTCTTTCAGCCTTATGCAAGAACTACGGATTTATTGATTGCAGCAGCTTTTTGGGATCCGAAAGCACCCGTGTTGTTTACTCTGGAGGAAATGAGGGCGGATAATTTTAATATCTCAGTGATTTCCGACATTACCTGCGATATTGAAGGCTCTATCCCTTCCACCAAAAGAGCGGCCACCATTGATGACCCATTTTACGATTACAACCCGCGGACGGGTGAGTTAGAAGCGGCTTTTTCATCTCCCCTGAACATCACGGTGCAAGCCGTTGATAACCTGCCCTGCGAATTGCCGCGCGATTCATCCATCGATTTTGGCAGGAACCTTATCGACAAAGTTTTTCCCAGCCTCTTTGGTAACGATCCCGATGGAATTATCGAAAGGGCATCCATAACAAAAAACGGACGGCTAACCGATAAATACAGCTATTTGCGTGATTTTGCGGCGGGAAAAGAATAATCAGTTTTAGTACACCATTATGAGAGAAAGGCTTCAAATGCTGGAAAATGAAACACATAGAGCGAATCAGGTTGATATTCCCGCTCAAGCAGAATACCTTTTGCCGTGCTGATATTTTTACGTTCAAGGAACTGCCGGGTCATCTACTTATCATAGGATATCCTCCAATAAGCAATCAGGCTGTTGGCATCCAAAATGGGTCCTTCGAAAGAGAATGGTTTTTCATGGCGAGACAAGTTTACACCAGAAACTATATTCGTGTGTTAAAAGTTGCGTCAACAATAATTTTAATTGAGCACTTGATAAAAAAGTCACCAACTTATTACAAAATATAATTGACAGGAAATGAGATATTTCGTATATTGATATCGTTTTATCCTTTCTGACAAAATAATTTTCTGAAATTAATAATTTAAAAACTTAACCATGGATGATTTTTTCACGCTAACAAGTTTTGCGACTTTGACCGGATCGGTAGTCGCAGTAGTGGTAATTGTAAATGCTTTGCGCAGTGCAACCAACTGGGGACCAAGGTGGTTTGGTTTGCTGATTTCAATTGGGGTTGCTTTTATTGCTTTGGCCATAACCAGCAGCATGGGCGAAGGACAGGAAACAGCAAGTATGGGGTGGATTAAATACTTCACCGCTTTTGTAAACGGATGCCTGATTTATACCTCCGCATTCGGCATCCAAAATACGGTTGTAGCACCACAGCCATCAGATAAGGGAATTAGTTTTCAAGGTGTTGAAGAGGACGAGGAAGAAGGGTATCCCGGCGAAACAGAAAAATTAACCTTCAGAAAACGCTGGTAAAATGGGGCGCGGAAAATTACAGTTTGACGGCTTTCATTCCGCAGAATCGATCCTGAACAAGTACAACCCGCAAACCGACGAATGGGATTTCCCAAAAACCGGTGAATTTTGGGATGCCGTGCGCACAGCCCATTTCAATGGGTTTACCGGCGAGGGGCAAACCATTGCGATTATCGATAGCGGGTTCGATTTGAATATCCCAAAACTGAAAGCCCAATCGGGAGGCAAAGTGGAACAAAAAGCCGGTTTATGGAAAAACACAACTCACGGCACTATTGTAGCGCTGCTTATTTTGGAAGTTGCACCCAAGGCAAAACTTAGGTTATACGAAGTTGCATCGGGCAAAAAACCAGATATTAGAAAAGTCAAAAAAGCACTTCAACTTGCTGCGGAATCTGATGCAACGATAATTAACCTGAGCCTTGGCCAACCAATCAACAAAAACGACAAAACGGAGCTGGGAGACGAGCATTGCGAACTTTGTCATTTTTCTTCCCTGGCGGTAAAAAAGGGTAAAAGAGTTATTGCATCGGTTGGAAACCATAAAGGTGATTTATTCTGTCCGGCTACCCATTCCGAAATTGCAGGAATCGGGTTTCAATCTGAAATCCGGGAGAATTATAACACCTCGGATGGTGGCACGGCGGAAAACGCTGTATGGGATAAACCTTCGTTTTCCCAGGCGTTAAATGCCGATTTTACGTTGATTCAGCCCCAAGGAGTATTGGGAAGCAGTTTTGCTGCACCATTAGTTTGCGGAGCAACTGCATTGACAGGTAATTCGGCAGATTTGAACAAAATTTTTGAAGCCGGAAAAACAGGTGGCTATGCCGAAAAATTACATGCCCAATTGCACGTTAATCAAATGCACGTTAATCAAAACATTTTACAGCAGGATGTTAAAGAAACAGAACAGGCTTATCGAAAAGCACTAAACCAACTCCCACATCTTCACCTTGATGCTCCCACGGGGCCACCATGCGTTGCGTGTTCGATTTTTGTGCAAGGAATCTATGTGAATGCCGGGCTATTTTTTCTTGAAATCGGTGATATTGCGTTGTCCGAAAAATTACTGCAAGCTGCACATTGGTTAGCACCCTGGTCTGCCCATGCTTCAGCCAATCTCGCAATATTGCTTAAAGAAAAAACGAACCAACTTTCTGTTCAAGGAAAAAATAATGACCTTGCAAGAAAATGATTATCGGCATAAAGATTAATCAGGGGATATACCATATACGATTCGCCAGTTAAGAACATGTCGTAATCAGCCTGGCCTATTTTATTATCTGCAAGAGGGCTACCTTCTCTTGCTTCATTAAGATCTGCGGACAACCCGGAATAATCGCGATAAGAATATGCTGTGTTTATCCCTAAGGTAAGCCAATTATTAATTTCGCTTTCTATATTTGACCGTAAGGTAAATCTCGAAAATTTATCATTTCGCAATACTCCTTCTTCATTGGCGTATGATCCGGATACATAGTAGTTAGTACCTTTTGTTTTTCCCGAATAGCTGAGATTATAGTTTTGCACCGGCGCAACTTGAAGAACTTCGTCAACCCAGTCTATTTCGTTCCCGGCGAGATAGTTGTCCCTCTCCTCTTGTGTACGAAGTGTTTTAACAACAACATTTCTATCGCTTACGTCCGGCCTTACTGGTTTCCCTGCATCGCTAGTAGGATTTGTTTTGTACCAACTGTATAAACCTTGATGATAGTAATAGTCTGTAAGCCTTATTGCATACTGATCGGCATTCATCACCTTCATTGGTGTGTTGGTGATATTTTGGAAACCGTAATACATATTAAAGTTTACTTGTGGTTTTTCGCTATTCCCCTCTTTGGTTGTAATTAAAATTACTCCGTTTGCTGATCTCGAACCGTAAACGGCTGCACCAGTCTGTTGAACATTAATCCCTGCGGATGCCCCTGACAAGGTTTGTAGGATATTCATATTTGACTGAAGAGATTTTTCTTCAAACGACACCCTCGCAACTGAACCCGATGGAATTATCGAAAGGGCATCCATAACCAAAAACGGACGTTTAACCAAAAAATATAGCTATTTACAGGATTTTGCCGCATTTTAGTTTTTTCAATTTTTACTGTTAAGTTTGCAATTGCTAATCAAAATGAACAATGAATTACCTCGGTTTGACGGATACTGATATCTGGACTTTCTTTAAAAAAGGGGACGACAAGGCAATTGCATTCATCTATTCTAATAATTCAGAAAAGCTTTATTTATATGGGTTAAAATTTACACCGGACCATGTTTTGGTTGAGGATGCGATTCAGGATTTGTTTACCGATTTGATTAAAAATCGTAAACGCCTGGGCGATACGGATAATATCCTGTATTACCTGCTGAAATCGTATAAACGAAAGCTGTTGCGAAAAATCCAAACCGAAAAGCGTTATGAACTTAATGGGGAAATTAAAGAATTCGACTTTGATGTTACATGGTCAGTTGAACACGACATCATTCTTGAGGAGGTTTCCAAACAAAAATCGAAAATGTTGTTGCGGGCGTTAAACAAACTCACCCCGCGACAAAAGGAAGCCATTTACCTCCGGTTTACAAAGGAGCTGGATTATACTGCTATTGCAGGCATCATGGGCATCAGGGTTGAAGCCTGCCGCAACCTCATTTCCAAAGCCATTTCAACGTTGAAAAAATGGATTGACGAAAAAGGTCAAAATCCGGTGGTGTTGTTTGCCTTGATTTTAAAGTGATTATTTCTGAATCCCCTTTTTCTTCCCCTTTTGGCGGCAGATATCCTTAAATGTGGAAAACCCCATCCAAAAGGGGGATTTAGGGGATTGTAAACTCGATTCTTTTTACTTAAATCAAAAAATAATCCAATTTTTTTGATGATGTTTTCTCCTTTCATGTCTTTATAAGGTATAAGCATGACATTCATGAACTACGAAAAATACATAAAAACTCTACCGAAGTTTTCAACACCAGTGCGCAAAATTGGCTGGATGGTTGCCAAAATTGCTGCTGTTTTTCTTTTGCTCATTTCCATTGGCGGTGTGTGGTATTATTTACAAACCAACAGGCAAACCTTTCCTGTGGAGATTGCAACCGCTGAACAACTGGAAAAGGGGAGGGGTATTTTACCCGATGGTACAATCAGCGAGTTTGAAACCGAACAGGCAAAAATACAACAAACAAATTTCGGCCGACTGACTATCAACAACGATACAGTGAATGTAAACGGAAGTTCAATAAAATCCGGTAAGCCTGCTAATACTTAAAACTTATGATAATGAAAACCTTTTTTACTATTGCACTTTTAATCCTGACAATTAACTCTTTCGCGCAAATTTCAAGTAAACATCCGAATGATAAAGGGATAGAAAATGATACGGATGTTTTGTTTGTGGAAAAGTTTGATGATGGATTACCCAACGTTTTGTCCCGTTACGATGATGTTAAGAATTCGGAAGGAATGGTTTTTTAATAAAGTGGTTTTTGTTGTACACCCTTCATCTATGATACGTTTAACGTCCCGGTTTTTTGATATCTTCGACTTTTCCTTAACTAATAAAAATTTGATTTGTAATTATTCCAAATTAAAATAGATTAAAATTAAAAATGAAAACAAACAACAGGTCTTTAAACAGTTTATTACATTTAATCTTTGCTTTATGTCTTACGAACAATATATTTGCTGTTACCCTTCATGTAGGTGATGGTTATGAATATTCTTCACTCAGACAGGCAGCTACTGCAGTCCAGCCTGGAGATACTATACTTATACACCCCGGAACATATCCCGGTGGAGCATACATTACCGATCTACAGGGCACATCCTCCGCTTGGATTCATATTTTCGCTGCACCGGGAGATAGCGTTATTTTTAATGGCGGCTCTAATTCATGGCATATGATTGACGCTGCTTTTGTTCATATAAAAGGATTTACTTTTCAACGGCAGACCTCAAACGGTTTTAATATTGATGATGGGAGTAGCTATGATACCCCTTCTCATCACATAATTTTTGAAAAATGCACCTTCCAAAATATTAATGCCACCGGAAATAATGATTTGCTGAAAATGTCGGGTGTTGATGATTTTGAAATACGGAACTGCAATTTCATAAATGGCTCCCCAAAGGGAAGTGGGATTGATATGGTGGGTTGCCATAATGGATTAATTACGGGATGTCATTTTGAAAATCAGGGCGGTAATTCTGTTCAAGCAAAAGGAGGGAGTAGGAATATCCGTATTGAAAGGAACTTTTTTAAAAACGGAGGACAGCGTTCTTTGAACCTGGGCGGCTCTACAGGACTTCCCTATTTCCGACCTCTCAATGCTACTTATGAAGCAGCCGATTTGAAAGTGTACGCGAATGTGTTTGTCGGGTCCGACGCTCCCATTGCATACGTTGGGTGTATCAATACTGAAGTGATTAATAATACGATATATATGCCTACCAGGTGGGTGGTACGAATTCTGCAGGAGACCGTTGACATATCCAGGTTCGCTGCATGTGGAAATAACACTTTCCGGAACAACATTGTATATCGTGACTTTCAGGTAACAACTGATTGCAACGTTGGACCAAACACTGAACCAGGGAGTTTTACATTCTCCAACAACCTCTGGTACAACCCTCAAAATACTTCGTGGTCTGGCCCTTCATTGCCTGTTCCTGATGTAAACCAGATCGTTAGACAAGATCCTTTATTTGTAAATGAAGAATTTGAAGACTTTAATCTAAAACCGGGTAGCCCGGCAATCGGAACAGGTTATTACGCTGAACAACCTGTTCTTGATTTCAACGGAAATAATTTTAACAGCCCGCGTTCCATTGGAGCATTTGATGGAAGCCCGGTCGGGGTGAGGGAATACGATGAAAATTTTAAAGAGAAATTTTTTTTATATCCCAATCCTTCGTCTGGTAAATTTACAGTAAAAGGAACCAATAGTGGTATAACTTCAATGGAAGTTTATGATTTGAAAGGTGAAAAACTTTTTGTCGCAACTAATTTTAAAAATAAAATATTGACAGAAATTGACCTTTCAAAGGTTTCAAAAGGAATTTATTTTGTAAAAATTTACTCTGGTCAGGCTATGTTTGCAAAAAAAATCGTAATCCATTGAATTTAAGTACAAGGCAAATTGAAGCATCTGTTAAATTTTGATGATTCATGCAAATAAGATATGCTCAAGTAGAACAATTTAAAAGCACGTGAGTTCGATGTAAAAAACACTAAACCGATTTGGAGAAAAAATAAGGCTTTGCTTGTGCTTAAAGGATTTAAATGTATAGATATAGGCACTTAAAGCACAATTAAATGAGAAGAACCGTCGTATTTAATGAAAACATTAACCATTTAGATTTGACAATTAATTTGCTAAGCCTTACTTACATTTACCCTGCGGATCATGGTTTTATCGCTTCCCTTAGATTTGAATGTTAATACGTCGGCTTTGGGGTTGAGTTATTGGATATCATTAAAACAGGTAATATATATTTCTAAAAGGAGAATTAAAACATGCGTAAACAAATCATAATAACGGGCGGGCTGCTATTCTTAATTTTTATTGCCCGGGCATTTCCTTTCAATCTTAATACAACTGGGTACAATCCCTTTAGAATAGCGGTAGTAATCGGGGACCAATGGGACGACCCTTCCAGTTACCTGATAAAAGCAAATGAGAATCCGGGCAGATCGGATGTAACTTCAATATTTAAAGCAAATGATTTTCATCATCTCGTTGTTTTATTAAAATCGTGGAGTATCCCTTTCGACATTATCCGGCTCGACCAGCAATTTCTGGACCGCTATATGTTCCTCGACATGTACGGAAAGCCTAAATACGGGGCTATTATTTGGGATGTA
This sequence comes from uncultured Maribellus sp., assembly GCA_964572085.1. Classification (GTDB taxonomy): domain Bacteria; phylum Bacteroidota; class Bacteroidia; order Bacteroidales; family Prolixibacteraceae; genus Draconibacterium. The sequence goes on from CAZNEV010000029.1 coordinate 47,549, forward strand.
AACGACAGCGATAATTTGCTCCCGGCAGATTTTTCAATTATCACCGAAGTAGTGAATAAGCATGGGATAGGGCTGATTGCATTGTCGGATAGGATTACGCAACCTGAAATCCAGTCCCTGCTTGGGATAAAATATTCGGGCAGTTGGCAAAGTAACACAAAAATGGAAGTGAAAGGCTCCCACTTTCTCACAGCAGGCTTAAACTCTCCATTTGAAATGGATGAAGAAATCTGGGTGCATACCCAAAGACAACAAATTGAGTTAAAAGGGGCAACAGATATTATTGTCCAGGCCGGTTATGTGCAGGCAACTGCCAATGAATTGCCGTCGGGTGCAAGGACTGTTTGGATAGGCAACGATCACAACTACCTTTTTTTCTATAAGGATGTGCGGACGCTTTTGCGAAGGGCCATTACCTGGACCATTGGCTATTGTGTTTATAAAACTTACCCGAACGAGATCATCATGATCATGGACGATCCCGGAGGCAGCCAAAACGTTTACCTGGATCATTGGCATCATCCCGTCCTTACGGAACAAGAAATCACGAATTACCTTATTCAGCCATTAAAAAAGAACCATGCGGTTTTGAATGTAAATTTCGTTCCCGGCTTTGTCAACGAAGAAAAAGGGAGGTTGGAACCCACATGGAACGAAAACTTTGTGGACGATTTAGGAACAAAGCAGGATTATATATCAAGTAAGAGAGGATATGTAAAAGGAATAAATGAGGGCGTTTTCGAGGTCATGTGCCATGGACTTACGCACATGCAACCCGATCTGGTTTCAGAACCCCGGTGGTATGGGGCGCCGCTTGATAAAGAAAAGTCTGAAGTTGGCTGGTACCGTGAATTTGGCGATGTGCGCAGGCACAAGGAAATTCCTGCATCGGAGCAGCGTTGGAGGATGAACACGGCAAAAGAATGGATTTTTGAACAATTTGGGGTAGTGCCCCTGGAGTTTTGTGCTGGTGGCGGGGGTGTATCAAACTCCTATCATAATAACACCTCCAGATTAGCAGGAGAATCTGGTTTTGGGTGGTTGGGTTGGGGTGAGGGATATTTGGGAAAAGACATGGCCATTGTAAATTGGATGTTCCCTGGTAAAGAGTCTCCCCTTATTGTGCCCTCTTTGCCCAATGGTCATGATTTTGGAATAACATATGCTCCCGAAGAATTCGCGAAAATATTTGATCAATACCCTGATGGAAAATTTATCAGCATCAATGAATTTATAGGCTATTTGCATGCAATCACCTCAGGAGAGTGGAGAGATGAGAAGCAATTGGAAATAACCATAGACTACGATCCACATTATTGCCGGTACTTCGGGAAGCATCCAACCTTGTGGAATATTGAATTTGCAGATTGGCTCACGGCGCAAAATGGGATACCCAAACTGACAATTGACGGGGAAACGGCTGAAATAGAAAATTTAGGGATAAATATCCCCAAAGGAATTGGGAAGCATGTTGTGGGTGTTCAATTCCAATAAAAATTATACTTTCAATTAAAAATTACAAACATTACCAGTATGATATATACCAGTATGAAAACCCTTCTTTTTGTGATAATATTGTTTGTTGCCTCGGCATGCAGTAGCCAGACAACCAAACATAAGGCTTCGGGAAAACCTGAAGGCCCTTCTGCACAGGTAATCTTCCGTGAAGGCTTTGAAGGCAGCCTGTCGGAGATTTTCGCAAACTGGGACGACATAAAAAACGGGAAGGGGATGTCCCTTTCGGATGATGTCCCCGAAAACAGCACAGGTAAACAATCTTTAATGATGACCTACACCCCGGGAAAGGATGATGGGGGCCATTTATATAAAGCCCTTCCCGGAGGTTATGATTCACTCCATGCCAGGTTCTACATAAAATTCCTCTCCCCTCACAGCAATGTACACCATTTGGTGCAATTGGGGGGCAACTATCCTCCAACAAAAATGCCAATGGGAGGTGCAGGTACCAAACCAAAAGGCGACGACACTTTTATTACCTGCGTTGAACCCTTAGGAGACAAATGGGAGTGGGGTTTTTATACTTATTGGATGAATATGCGCCATGGCCCTACCGGCAATTATTATGGCAATTATTTTCCCTCCGCCCCCCCTAAAAAGGTTGAACAGGAAAAATGGACATGTGTTGAATTTATGATAAAATTAAACAGCCCGGTTAACGAATCGAATGGTGAACAGGCCTTATGGATCAATGGTGAAAAGATCATCCATGTCGGAAAAGGGTTTCCTAATGGTTATTGGGTATGGGGCAACTTCCATAATAACCCCGACAGCCTGGGGTTCGAAGGATTCCAATGGAGGAACTCCGAACAGCTGAAAATTAACCTTTTCTGGCTCAGCTACTATATGACCGGTGGCAAAGATGGTGAGATTAACAAGATGCTGTTTGACGATGTAGTGATTTCAACGGGATACATTGGACCTAACTGATAAATATAAACTCACTGATGGTAATCCTAATTCTAAATCTGCTTCTGGTTAAGAATTAAATTTGAACTTAGCTATGATACAAAACCAATTTTGCATATATTGAGAAATATGAGAAATAAGTTAATCGAACTGCTGATTAGATACTTTTAAAACAAATTTATTATGAAATCACAGCTTCTTATAATAGCAATGTTTATTACGTCAGTATGCTATTCCCAAAAAACCGTACATCAGCTTTTAAAAGAGCCTGGGCAGGTCGTTTTCCGTGAAGGCTTTGAAGATCCTTCCCTATCGGAAATTTTCGCGAACTGGGACGATATAAAAAATGGGGAGGGGATGTCCCTTTCGGACGATGTTCCCGAAAACAGTGCAGGCAAACAATCTTTGATGATGACTTATACCCCTACTCCGGGAAAAATTGAAGGGGGTGGACATTTATATAAACTTTTCCCGGAAGGTTATGATTCACTTTATGCCCGTTTCTATATTAAATTTATAACGCGCTACAGTAGGGTTGCTCATTTTGTACAATTGGGGGGCAACTATCCACCAACGGAGGGCCCAAGGGGGTATGCCGGTACCAAACCAAAAGGTGACGACGCTTTTATTAGCTGCGTTGAACCCTTAAAGGATAAATGGGAGTGGGGTTTTTATACTTATTGGATGAATATGCGCCATGGCCCTACCGGCAAATATTATGGCAATTATTTTCCCTCCGCCCCCCCTAAAAAAGTTGAACAGGGAAAATGGACATGTGTTGAATTTATGATAAAATTAAATAGCCCGGTTAACGAGTCGAATGGTGAACAGGCATTATGGATCAATGGTGAAAAGATCATCCATATCGGAAAAGGTTTTCCTAATGGTTATTGGATATGGGGCAACTTCCATAATAACCCCGACAGCCTGGGATTTGAAGGATTCCGATGGAGGAACTCCGAACAGCTGAAAATTAACCTTTTCTGGCTTAGCTATTTTATGACCGATGGCAAAGAAGGAGAGATTGACAAGGTGCTGTTTGATGACGTAGTGATTTCAACGGGATATATTGGGCCTAACTGATTAAACATAAACACACTGATGGTTATCCTAATTCTAAAGTATGTTTGCCCAGTATATAAACTACCGACCCGAACTGTTTTTTCACGAAAAACGCAATGCCAGCAATATAGATTTAACGGGATTTGCAAAAAACCGATGGCAGACAAGGCAAAGCGGACTACGACAGTTGAGAATAGCCTTAAACTTGCCGGGGTAGTCCATTTTATTCATCAAAATTGACTTCCCAAATGAGTGGGGATTTGGTTCTTAACCGGGATTGGCGGGAATTAAAAGATGTAATTTAAAACTTAAAAGTTATAGTAAAATGAAAAAGTTCTTGAGAGGTAAAATGTTATTTATTATTGCAGTTGTTTTTTTCTCCGGCTGCCAAAAAGGCACCTATAAACAGGAAGAGGTTCAAAATCCGGTTTTTAAACCAAATAGGATGTTTGTTGCTTTTGAAGATCTAACCTCACCGAAGTTTCAACACATCATTGAGAAGTACCAGCTCGACACCGTTGTGCAGGGCGAAACAGATGAATTCAGGCGGATACTGCTCCTGAGGGATTGGATTAAGTCAAAAATCAGGATCGATGATTTGGGGCCCTATCCCGTGGCGGACAATGATATGGAAGGTATTTTGGATGCAGCATTGCAAGGGCAGGGATTCCATTGTGGCCATGATATGACCGTGCAAAATGCCATTATGAATGGTTATGGATACCTCACCCGGACCCTGGGGGCAGGACCCGGCGTGGAGGGTGGCCCGGAAGGCCATCACGGGATCAACGAAATTTGGTCGAATGACTTTAACAAATGGTTCTTATCGGATGCGAAATACAACCATCATTTCGAAAAGGACGGGGTCCCGTTATCGGCTTTGGAAATACGGGATGCGTATCTGAAAAACAAAGCTGCGGATATTGATCTGGTGAAAGGCCCCGAACTTCGAAAAATCGAAATTGATGAAGAGGTGGATGTCCCAAAAGAACAATTTGCCCAAACCTACACCTGGATTACATGGAATGAAAATGGGGATTATTTCACCTCCTATCCTAACTACAAGGGAAAAACGATAATGTATCATGATGATTTCTATAAAAATAATACCTGGTTCAGGGACGGGGTACCGGCCTGGATCTACAGGGCCCCCGATCAGGTGATATTGGTAGAAGACCGGGATGCCATTGAATGGACGCCCAACACGATTGCCTCTAAGGTGTCAATTGAAGGACAGGAAGCGGCAATTGAACTTGTTTCCGACACACCCAACTTCAAAACATATCAAATGAAAAAGTTACCCAGTGGGGATTGGGAAGAGGTGACGGATAAAGTAACGATCGCATTGAAGGGTGACAAACAGGAAATGTACTTCCGTACGGTTAACCTCGCTGGGGTTACCGGCCCGGTGCATCAGGTTTCAATAAAAAAGCAGATAAAAGGATAAGTTAAATTATAAACAATCAATTTGTTACGTATGAGAAAGATAATAATTTTGCTCCATGCATTCATCATGTATTCAATAGTGGGCACTGGAACAGAAACCGGGGAGAAGCCAGTAGGGGCATGTAGCTATGGGCAGGACATGGAAAAATATATTGCCGGGCACGAAGTGGCTAAGGAAAGTATTTTAAGGGGGATACCCCAAAAATATATCGATAAAGCCAGAACCACCCTGCATATCGCATACCAGCATACCTCTCATGGGACTCATGTATCCCGTGGCATGTCCGGCTTGAACGATTACAAGGCAGGGGACGACCAGTTGTTTGGATTTTCTTATGTGGATGACAAGTTTGGAGGTGGGGAGCCTTCGCCTGTGCCCGGGAAATTGGATTTCCGCGACCACGCCCTAGTTGATTATGCCGAAACCGGGGTAGATGCGTGGGATCTTGGCAGAGTGGAAACAGCCTTCATCCAGGCCACTCGGAATTACCTCGACGACCCCAAAAATGCTGAAATTAACGTTGTTATGTGGTCATGGTGCAACATTGCCGGCCATAAGCCTTTGGAAAATTACATTCCCGGTATGGACTCGTTAATTGCGGAGTATTCAGTTAACGGCTCAAAGATTGGCAAAGGAGAGGGGCAAAGGGAAAACCCGGTTACATTTATTTTTATGACCGGCCATCCAAATCCCGGAAGCAACCTGGGCGAAGGAAATCCTAAACAACTGGCAGATATCATCGTTGAAAACTGTATAGCCAAGAAGCAGTTCTGCCTTGACTATTACAGTATCGATTCCCATGACATGGAGGGCAACTATTGGGAGGATGCGGGCGATAATGGTGACTCTGAAGCTTATGGAGGTAACTTTTACCTCGATTGGCAAAATTCACATAAGCTGGGCAAAGATTGGTTTGAAAATAAGAAAAAACCGGGAGGCGAGGTTGAATTTGGGGCACACAACGACCAACATATTACAGCAAACCGTAAAGCGTATGCCATGTGGTGGATACTTGCAAGGATTGCTGGCTGGGATGGTATCTCTGAATAATTTAGAGAATAAATTTATGATACTTCATAAACCACAAGAGAATCACTGTAACGAAAAGTGGCCTGTTCCTGAAGATGAGAAAGTATTCAGGTTACCTTACACGGGTTTTTTCATCCTGTTATTTCTTTTATTAACTGTTTCCTCCGGGGCTTTATTTGCTTCCGGTTATGTAAACGATTTACGCGGAAGTGGCTACAGCCTGATCCCTGCCCCGCAGGAAACATCCCTTTCCGGTAAAAACATAAGAGTGGATGAAAGCTGGAGGGTGACATCAAAGGCAGGTGAAAATAGTATTGCATTTAAAAGGCTCAGAAGTGGCGCCCTTAACAATCTTGGTATAGAGTTCAATGGTGGAGGTACCGGAGAAATAATACTGGAAGTTAAACAGGGAATTATTAAGAGAGGTATCGGTGAAGAATTAGCCAGCCAGGGTTACCGGTTAGATATTTCTCCGGGGCAGATAAAAATCTCGGGCAATGGCGAAGCAGGGCTTTTCTATGGCGTACAAAGTTTGCTGCAATTGCTGCGCCCAGCAAGCAACGGGGGTTATACATTGCCCGGGGGCACGATAACCGATTGGCCCGATCTGCAATTGCGCTCTCTCCATTGGGACACCAAACACCATCAGGATAGAATGGAAACCCTGAAACGGTTCCTGGATGAAGCCGCTTACTTTAAAGCCAATGCAATTTTATTTGAAATGGAAGACAAGTATGAATATCCATCTCATCCGGTAATTGGTGCCCCCGGAGCATATACAAAAGCTGAAATGCAGGAGCTGAGCGCTTATGCTTTGGAACGTTTTATTCAAATCATTCCTGTTATCCAGGCTCCTTCGCACATGGGCTATGTGCTAAAGCATGAAGAATTTGCCCATCTGCGGGCCGACGGCATGAATTATCAGGCATGTATGTGCGACGAAGAGGCCATACAACTGATTTTTGATATGTACCAGGATATGATTGATGCCACACCGGGAATGGATTATTTCTATATTTCAACAGATGAATTATATTATCCCGGTATCTGTGATAAATGCACCAAAGAATACAACGATACAAACCGGAGCCAGATCTGGGTTGATTTTGTTAACCGCGCGTTTCAGTTTCTGTCTGCCCGCCACCGCCAACCCATGGCATATGTCATGTCCCCCCTGTTGATGCAGGATATCGGACAATTACCATCCGGATTGATAGCTCCCATCCGGGATGAGGAGGCCCCGGAATGGATTGATAACCTGAAGAGAACAGGGATCAAACAAATTGCATACAGCCCAATGCAAGGCAATGAATTGCTTTTCCCAAATTATTTTCGGGTACGATTTCGTGGTAGGGAAACTCAGGGGCGATTGGTCGATGCAGCCAACACCATTCCCAAAACCCTTGAAAATAAGGCCGAGCTCATGGGAACATTTGCTGCAGCCTGGGACGATGCGGGCCTCCATAACGAAACATTCTGGCTGGGGTGGGCAACTGTTACTCAATATGGCTGGACAATCGGTAAGCCGGGGCTTAATCAAAGCACTGCCGACTTTATGGATGCTTTTTATGGCTATAGTAGCCCGGAAATGACAGAAGTTTACCGGCGCCTTCAGGATGGTGCCCGGTTTTATGAAGATTTGTGGGATCTCGTGCCCTCTAAAGAACGGGGGCCGGGCTATGGCTCATCACGTGGCAAAGGAATTGGGGTGGACCGGTTTGACCAGACATTAAAACTTCCACCCTTGCCAACGCCCGGTGATGTTAACTTGTCTCCGGAATTCAACTATAAATATGCAGTAAAAATTGATGAAGCCGAGAAACTGATAAAAAGCAGTGATATACTTATTGCACAATTACAGCATAACATGACAAGGGTTTCGCGTAACCGCTATAATCTGGAGATAATGCTTTCCATCGCGTATCTGGAACGATACACTATCAACACCGTATTACACCTATCGAAATTGGAAGTACTTTTAATGCAGGCATCTTCTGCCGGCCTGGATTTTGCAAGAGTTGTGAACAATCTGGTAGAAGCTCATATGGTGGTTGATGAGATTATGAAAGAAGAGCAGGAAATGTGGTCGAAATTTACCGGTGTTTGGGAAAAAAGCCAGTTCCCAAAATGCAGGAGTGTTGGCGGAAAAGATTTTGTACATGTTTTTGACGATGTAAAAGATCATTTTGCCGACAGGCGTTTAGGGTTGGAATACATGGTTGCGCCTTTTGAACGGATGGGACTGAAAAAATGGCAAAAAGAATTGGAGCTTATTATTATTAACTACGCAAAAGCTAAAAATGTTCCGATAAAGGGATTCGAAAGTGAAGTATTGGAGGATTAAAAATAAGCGATTATGAAACGAGCATGTTCGTTGAACACAAACACGGATGAAAATTTCACATGCGAGTTCCATCCGACCTTAAAAAATAAATTATTTACGGATGAAACGAAGAAAATTTTTCCATCTGGCAGCATCTGGCGCAGTTGGCCTATCAGTTGCCCCGGGATGCCTGTCATCGCAAAAAGAAAAAGACAGGACAGGCACGAAATCTTCATCGCCCCGGTTTGATAGCCAACCCCCGGCATATCGCGGAAACATAAAACCCTCCTTTACCAGGAGAAACATGAAAAGTGCCAATGATGCCATAATCATAGCCTTAATAGGGGCAGGGGGTTGGGGGACACATGTTATACTGCAGGCATTGGAAACAGATAAAAACGTGCGGGTAAAATATGTGTGCGATGTAGATGATACACGTGGAGGCTGGGGCATAACAGAGTTTGAGAAGATTCAGGGTTATAAGCCGGCCAGGGTAAGGGATATGCGTAAAGTTTTTGACGACAAGGAGGTGGATGCTGTATTTATTCAGACACCCCAACATTGGCATGCACTTGCGACTATTTGGGCTTGCCAGGCCGGGAAAGATGTGTATGTTGAAAAATGTATTTCCCATAATATTTTTGAAGGGCAGCAAATGATAGAGGCTGCAATGAAGTATGAGCGGATTGTTCAATGTGGCACTCAAAACCGGAGCGCAGCGGAAGCATTTACGGCAAAAGATTACATTCAAAGCGGGGAATTAGGCGACCTTGTCGCCGTGCATTTGAAAGAGATTGTGAAGGGGCCCATCCCTTTTAATGAGAAAGAGGGCACCAGGCCACCTGACACCATTGACTGGGATATGTGGTTAGGCCCGGCACCTAAAGTGCCATACAGCATCTCCCGCAATAAATCCTGGGGCTATTACTGGGATTATGCCGGAGGTTATTCACTCGGGAATGGGATTATTCATCAGGTTGATATGGTCAGGCTGGTTTTAGGCGATCCCGGTTTCCCAAAATCGGTGTATTGCACCGGTGGCAGGTATTTCTTTGACGATAACAGAGAGGTGCCTGACTACCAAATGGCTACGCTTGACTTTGGTAAATATGTGATGACCCTCGAAGCCGGTGAATGTACCCCTTACATGGAAAAAACCAGTGATGAAATCCGCTTTGGGCAGGGATTCCCGGATTGGAGCCAAAATGCCACCGACATCCTGATAATGGGGACAAAAAGAATGATGCACCTTGGTGTTATGGGAGGCGGTTGGCAGGTCTTTGATAAAGGGGGGGAGATTGTTGCGCAACAACCCGGGATGTTTCCTATCAAACCGCATCTTCAAAATTTTTTCGATTGTATCCGCACCAGGGAACAGCCCAATGGCAATATTGTAGAAGGGCATAAGAGCGCTACTTTGGTGCACCTTGCTAATTTATCATATCGATCGGGTTGTCGCCAACTGGATTTTTCCCCGGAGTCGGAGACAATATTGAATAACCCGGATGCACAAAATATGATATCACGTGAATACAGGAAAGGATTTGAGATCACTGAAAATGCATAAATTCTATCCCGATGAAGCAGAAAAGAATAAAGAGGCTCGTGCTAACCATATTAGCTTCCGGAATATTTATTATTGGATGCTTGGTATTACTGGCATATAGCCATACCTGGGGTAAAACCGAAATCGAGTTTAGTATTCATATTAATGAACAATTGATTCAGGAATCCGTGTTTGGTGAACCTCCCACCTTTGCAATCTGGCTCGAAAACCCAATTACGGGCACAACCCAAACAGTTTTTGTTACCGGCAGGGCAGGCATGGATGATTGGGAAGGTAAAGCAGAGGTTCCCACTGCTTTGCCCAAATGGTATGAAATAGACAGGATTGAAAAACAAAGGCAAAGCCAGCCAATTACAAATGAATCGGATATTGATGCCATTACCGGGGCAACTCCAAAGCCCGGTTATTTTACAACAAGGGTGCAGATTGAGCCTGGAAGTAAATGGATTTGCTGGATTGAAATGAACCTGGCCGGCGATTATAACGAGTACTACAAAGAGCACGATGAAGTGGAGAAAACAACCGATGAATTTGGAGACGGTCAACCTGCCCTTGTTTACAAAGCTGAAATTGAGGCATTGGTGGGCAATTCGGTAACACCCAAAATTGTTGGTATGAGCATACTTGGTCCCAAAGGAGAAGAAATCATTCAGCCTTTAATGGGGATTACAACAGCAACACAGGTTTTTGATGAGATAAATATCGCAATTGCCAAACCAAAGCCAAGAATTATGTAAAATTGAGCATCTTTTTCATAAATTGTTAGGAGACAATGACATGTGTAAAAGAATTATTCCAACCAAAGCAATCGGGGATCAATGGGACGACCTTTCGGGTTACCTGATAAAAGCAATGAGAAACCGGACAGATCGGATGTAACTTCAATATCTAAAGGCGCCCACTTTCTCACAGCAGGCTTAAACTCCCCATTTAAAATGGATGAAGAAATCTAAAATAAAAATAGCATGAAAAAAAATGGAAAAATTAAATTGGGGGTCAACATGGAATTTGTCCGCCACGAGGACAAACCTTTTGAATGGGGTGTTGCAAAAGCAGCGGAGATTGGGTACGAGTATGTTGGAGGGCATAAAACAAAACCTGGTGCATTTTCACGCTAAGGATATCAGCATCGAACAAAGTGC
>CAZNEV010000030.1:0-8421 GCA_964572085.1 uncultured Maribellus sp.
CGATAACCCCTTTTTTGTTAAGCTCTGTTCAGCTTAATATTATTTAACAGTATTGTAGTCCTAAATTCATTGCAAACGGTTAAATTCGCACGGTTTAAAAAAATAGAAATAAAAAGAATCATAAAATTAAAATATGGATCAAGCAGTTGATATCAAAGAACTCAACGAAAGAATTCAGAGAGAAAGTTCCTTCGTTGACCTCGTTACGCTGGAAATGAACAAAGTAATTATTGGCCAAAAACATTTGGTTGAAAGCCTGTTAATTGGTTTACTCTCCAACGGGCACATTTTGTTAGAAGGGGTTCCCGGCCTGGCAAAAACGCTGGCTATTAAATCACTGGCACAAACTATCAGCGCGAAATTTTCACGCATCCAGTTTACGCCCGATTTGTTGCCCGCCGACTTGATTGGGACAATGATTTACAGCCAGAAACGCGAGGAATTCAGCATTAAGAAGGGGCCTATTTTTGCCAATTTTATTTTGGCGGATGAGATTAACCGTGCACCCGCAAAAGTGCAATCTGCTTTGTTAGAAGCCATGCAGGAACGCCAGATTACCATTGGCGACACCACTTTTAAACTTGATGAACCGTTTTTGGTGATGGCCACACAAAACCCGATTGAGCAGGAAGGGACTTACCCGCTGCCCGAAGCACAGGTTGACCGTTTTATGCTGAAAGTGGTTATCAACTACCCAAAAAGAGAAGATGAGCGGCAAATTATCAATCAGAATTTGCTAAAAAAATTTCCGGAAACTTCTACCATTTTGAAACCCGAGGATATTATGAAAGCCCGGGATGTGGTAAAAGACGTTTATATGGACGAAAAAATCCAGAAATATATTGTTGACATCGTTTTCGCCACCCGCGAACCCGAAGAATACAAACTCGGCAAATACAAAGACATGATTTCGTACGGAGCTTCGCCGCGTGCGGGAATCAGCCTGGCACAGGCGGCCAAAGCGTATGCATTTATTAAACGCCGGGGATATGTTATTCCCGAAGATGTTCGCGCCGTTTGTGCGGATGTGATGCGCCACCGGATTGGGCTTAGCTACGAAGCCGAGGCCAATAACATCACCTCGGAAGAAATTGTTACCGATATTTTGAATACGGTGGAAGTGCCTTAGAAAGGTTGCTTGATGCTTGATGCTTGATGCTTGTTACTAGTTGCAAATTGTAGGTTACTGGTTGCAGGATATTTAATATATACCGGCACTTGGAACATGGAACCCGAAACTCAGAACTCGATTTTTTTACATGGAAACAACTGATTTACTAAAAAAGGTTCGGAAGATTGAGATTAAAACACGTGGACTCTCGCGGAATATTTTTGCGGGTGAATACCATAGTGCTTTTAAAGGGCGCGGAATGGCGTTTTCGGAAGTTCGGGAATACCAGTTTGGCGACGATATCCGCAACATCGACTGGAACGTGACTGCACGATACGGCCACCCTTTCATCAAAATTTTTGAAGAAGAACGTGAACTGACCGTAATGCTGCTGATTGACGTGAGCGGCTCGCGGGATTTCGGGAGTTTCGAGAAACTCAAAAAAAATATCATTACAGAAATCTCCGCTATCCTTTCGTTTTCGGCCATTCAAAACAACGATAAAATCGGGGTGATTTTCTTTTCTGACCAGGTTGAAAAGTTCATTCCGCCCAAAAAAGGAAAGACTCACATCCTGCGTATCATCCGCGAACTGATTGATTTCGAACCGAATGAGAAAGGCACAAACATAAGCGAAGCCCTGCGCTACCTCACAAATGCCATAAAAAAACGGTGCACCACTTTTGTGATTTCCGATTTTATGGACGACAACAAAGATTTGGAAATGGCGCTGTCCATCGCGAACAACAAGCACGACGTTGTGGCACTGAAAATCTACGATGAGCGCGAAAAAGAACTTCCGCCTATTGGCATGCTTAAACTAAAAGATGCCGAAACGGGGAGTTATGTGGTGGTGGACAGCTATTCGGGAAAAACCCGCAAGTTATACCGCGACTGGTGGATAAAACACAGCACCAAATTAGATGCGATGTTTAAAAAATGTGGTGTTGATTACGTTTCGATTAACACCAACGAAGATTACGTGCGCGCATTGCTGACCCTATTTAAGAAACGAGCTTTAAAATAGCAAACGAATGAAGTTCAAAACAAAAATAGTATTCTCGATTGCATTGTTTTTGCTGGCGTTTGCAGCAGCAGATGCCCAGCAGATAAAAGCCACTGCAAGGTTAGACTCTACCAATATTTTGATTGGCGACCAGGTTAAATTGTTCCTCGAAATCGACCATCCAAAAAATGTGGCTGTCGAATTCCCTCAAGTGCCGGATACCATCGAAAGTTTAATCGAAGTGCTGGCGCGCTCAGGAATCGACACGTTTGCGCTGGACAACGAAACCTTTCAGAAACAAATTCAAAGCTACACCATTACCTGTTTCGACAGCGGTAGTTACCGGATTGCACCAAAATGGTTTAAAATAGATTTGAACGGGCGGATTGATTCCGTGCCAACCAACGGCGTTACGCTGAACGTTTTCACCATGCAAATCGACACTACAAAAGGGCCAACCGATATAAAAATGCCCTACGATGCGCCCATCACACTAAAGGAGGTTACACCCTATATGCTGGGGGTAATTCTAATTGGCGCGCTGCTCTTTTTAATTCTTTATTCGATTAAAAGAAAGAAAAAGGGGAAACCACTTTTTGTGCTTCCACGCAAACCAAAAGAACCTGCTCACGTTATTGCGCTGCGCGAGTTGAACCGGATTAAAAGTGAAAAAATCTGGCAGAAAGATAAAACCAAGCAGTATTACAGCGAAGTGACGGAAGTGCTCAGAACATATATTGAGGAGCGTTTTGAAATTCCTGCCATGGAACAGACTTCCGACGAGACCATCGAAAGTTTCAGGATGCGGAAAGAGCTGATTAGTGAAAAACAATTTATGAACCTCAGTCGCATTTTATCGATAGCGGATTTGGTAAAATTTGCCAAGTACAAACCTTTGCCCGACGATGACAATCTGACTTTAGTGGACGCCTACTTTTTTGTGAACGAAACAAAATTAGAAGAAGTGAAAAAATCGGAAGTTCAGGAAGAAACTAAAAGTAGTGACAAAGTTGAAAATTAAGTAAGTACCATGTTTGAAGATTATACATTTAAAAACCCGGAATACTTTTACCTGCTGTTGGTATTAGTGCCCATGCTGGCGTGGTACATTTTCAGGCAGAAACGAAATACGGCCAGCATTCAGGTATCGTCAACTGCGGCTGTGTTTAAAGCGCCAAAAACCATCCGGCACTATTTGCGCCACTCGGTTTTTCTGACGCAAATTATCGCCATTGCTTTTTTTGTGGTCGTTCTGGCACGTCCTCAGTCTTCCAGGAGTTGGGAAAACGTAACCACCGAAGGAATCGATATTATTATTGCTTTAGATATTTCAAGCAGTATGCTGGCCCGCGACTTTTCGCCCGACCGCATGGAAGCAGCAAAAAACCTGGCCATGGAATTTATTTCGGGCCGCGAATACGACCGAATGGGATTGGTGGTTTTTGCCGGTGAGGCATTCACGCAGTGTCCGCTTACCACCGACCGTGCCGTGCTGTTAAACCTTTTTAAAGACATCAAAATCGGAATGATTGAAGACGGAACGGCAATCGGGAACGGTTTGGCCACTGCGGTGTCACGTTTGAAAGACAGCGAAGCGATCAGCCGTGTCGTAATTTTGCTTACCGACGGAGAAAATAACCGGGGCGAAGTGGCTCCCGTTACTGCCGCCGAAATCGCAAAAACATTCGGAATCCGCGTTTATACGGTGGGAGTTGGAACGGTGGGAACGGCCCCTTTCCCGGTTCAAACCCAGTTTGGCATTCAGTTGCGCGACATGGAAGTAAAAATCGACGAAAAACAGTTGACGGAAATTGCAGACATAACCGACGGGAAATACTTTAGGGCAACCAGCAACAAAAAATTAGAAGAGATTTATAAAGAAATTGACAAGTTGGAAAAATCGAAAATTGACGTGCGCGAATTTAGCCGTAAATCGGAAGAGTTTTTACCTTTTGCATTGCTTGGAGCCTTATTTTTAATTGTAAGCTTAGCATTGCGCACAACCCTTTTTAGGAGCATTCCTTAAAGCTGGAAACTATGGAGATGTTTAGATTTGGAAATAGCGAATATTTGTGGGGAATGTTGATTATCCCGCTGCTGACTATATTTTTCATTTGGTCGCGCATTGCCCGTAAACGAGCTTTACGCCGTTTCGGCCAAGATGCAATTTTACATTATCTCATGCCTTTTGCTTCGAAAAACAGACCCCGGTTCAAATTTTTTATATTGATGCTGGCGTTGGCATTTTTCATTGCCGGAATCGCCCGCCCGCAATTTGGCTCGAAACTGAAAAAGGTGAAACGCGAAGGCATTGAATTGATTATTGCCCTCGACGTGTCGAACAGCATGATGGCCGAAGATATTCAACCCAACCGGCTGGAACGGGCGAAACGAGCCATTTCAAGGTTGGTTGACAAATTGAAAAACGATAAAATCGGGTTGATTGTATTTGCCGGCGATGCCTACACGCAATTGCCCATCACTACCGATTACAACTCGGCTAAGTTGTTCCTGAATTCGGTGAGCACACAAATAGTTCCCAAGCAGGGAACAGCAATTGGTGCATCAATCGCTTTAGCCGTGCGCTCTTTCACGCCAAGCGAACAGGCCAGTAAAGCAATAGTTATTATTACCGACGGCGAAAACCACGAGGACGATGCGGTTGGCGAGGCAAAATTAGCGGCTGAAAAAGGGATAGTAGTTCATACCATAGGAATGGGTTTACCTTCGGGCTCGCCCATCCCGGTTTTACGCGGCGGGCAGAAAGATTACCTGAAAGATCGGGACGGAAACGTTGTGATTACCAAGTTGGATGAACAAATGCTGGAACAAATTGCAGCCGCCGGAAAGGGGATTTACGTGCGGGCAAACAACGCGCAAGTTGGGCTCGACGCGCTTTTCGAGGAAATAAACAAAATGGAAAAACACGAAATGGAGTCACGGAGCTATTCGGAATACAACGACCAGTTTCAGTACTTTTTTGCCGTAGGCTTGCTTTTATTGCTTTTTGAATTTGTAATACTTGAACGCAAAAACCGTTATTTTAAAAACGTGAAGTTATTTGAGAGGAAGAAGAAGTAGTAGGAAGCGCGAAGTCGGAAGTTGGAAGACCGAAGTTGGAAGACGGGGAATTTTGCACCGGTGCTTTAGCGCGGTGACCTTAAACAAAAATATACAGAGGCTTTAGCCGTTAATCTGTTTTAAATTAAAAAAATTGATATATTGAAAAATAGGGAAACAATACGAATATAAAACAAGGGGTTGCAATCCCTTGTGCAACAACAAAATTTAGCAGAATTAATTTTTAAGTCTTGATTCTTGATACCATAAAAAACATGAAACACATACTATTATTAATAACATCTTTAATCATTCTGACAATTTCCGCTTTCGGGCAGAACGAGCGTAAATTCGTGCGCAGTGGGAACAAGCTTTTCATGGAGGCGGTGAGAGATACCACGAAACTCGATACGGTGAAATTCAGCAATGCAGAAACCGAATACCGCAAAGCACTGAATAAAAAGCCCACCGATTTAAAATGGAACTATAACCTTGCCGATGCACTGTACAAACAAAATCGTTTTGATGAGGCAGCAGGAAAGTTTGAGGATTTAGCCGAAAAACTGGAAACACCGGAAGAAAAAGCGCGTGCACTCCACAACCTCGGAAACAGCGAATTGATGCAGCAAAAGATAGACGAAAGCATTGAATCCTACAAAAAAGCGCTAAGACAAAACCCTTCCGACCTCGAAACAAAATACAACCTTGCTTTTGCCCAAAACCTGAAAAAGCAGCAGGAGGAAAATAAGGATCAGGACAAAGATCAGGATAAAAACCAGAATCAGAGCAAAGACAATCAAGACCAGGATAAGGATAAACAGGACCAGCAGGATAAACAAAATCAGGATCAAAATAAAGATCAGCAAAATCAGGATCAGCAACAGCAGCAGCCACAGAATAAAATATCGAAAGAAAATGCGGAACAGTTGCTGCAAGCCTTAGAGAACGACGAGCGTGAAATTCAGGATAAAGTGAAAAAAGCGCAGGCAGCGCAAACAAAAAAAACAAGGGTGGAGAAAGAATGGTAATGCCCCCATCCCGGCCTTTCCCCGAAGGAGGAAGGAGGAAGAATGGAAGACGGAAGACGGAAGGCGGAAGACGGAAGACGGAAGGCGGAAGTCGGAAGGCGGAAGTCGGAAGCTAAAAGATGAGAGGTGAGAGGTGAGAGGTGAGATTTGAGCGATGACCGAAGTGGGAAGCTCAAAGTCGGAAGAAAAAGCATGAAACTCGGAACTTGAACATAGAAACGAGCAACGAGCAACGAGCAACGAGCAACGAGCAACGAGCAACATTTAACTTTTAAATTTTATTTTTGCACGAACAGAAAAAAATGAGGAAACAACTCACAATTTATATTCTACTTTTTTTTACGGTTTTATCTGCACAGGCCGTACAAACCCGCTTTGTTATGTCGGCACCCAATGCGGTGGAAATCGGGAAACAATTCCGGTTGAGCTTTACCATAAATGAGGCAGCAAGTAATTTAAAGCTTCCGGACTTGAGTAATTTCAATGTTTTGATGGGCCCAAGCACCGGACAATCCACCAGCATCCGCACCATTAATGGGCGCACAACGCAGGAAACCAGCTATTCTTACACCTACATTCTGCAGGCAAAAGAAGAGGGTAAGTTTGAAATCCGTCCGGCATCCATCGAAGTGGGCGGTAAAGTTTTCGAGTCAAATTCCCTGACCATTCAGGTGGTGAAGCCACAATCGCAACCCGCTCAGCCACCGGGTGGTGGTGGAAGTAGCGGACAAAGCCAGGGAAGCACCCAAAATGTAGAACTCGGCAGCGACAATCTTTTCGTTCGGGTTGAATTAAGTAAAAGCAACGTTTTTCGCGGCGAACAAATTATTTCGACCGTAAAATTATACGCCAACCCCAACGTCCCCATTGCAGGTTTCGACGATGTAAACCTGCCCACTTATGAAGGTTTTTATACGCAGGACGTTGAGATTCCGCAGCAAATCAATTTTACGCGCGAAGTTTATGACAATAAGATCTATCAGGTGGGGGTGCTGAAAAAGACCATTTTATTTCCGCAGCAAAACGGAAGGCTTACCATCAAGCCATTCAGCCTTACTCTTCTCGTACAGCAACAAGTGAAACAACGCAGCTTTTTCGACGATTTTTTCAATAATTTCCGAACAGTAAAAGCTTCGATTACCAGCCAGCCCGTTTCGATCAATGTGAAAGATTTGCCGCCGGCACCTGCCAGTTTCATGGGGGGCGTGGGCAGTTTCAGCATCACATCCGATATCAGCAGCCTGAACGCCACCACCAACGATGCGGTAACGCTGAAAGTAAATATTTCGGGCAACGGGAACATCCGTCTGATAAAAACCCCCGAATTGAAACTACCTTCTGATTTTGAGGTTTACGACCCGCGCGCTACCGATAATGTTAACGCCACCAATAGTGGTATTTCGGGCACAAAAACCATCGAATACCTTTTCCAACCGCGTTTTGAAGGTGAATATACCATTCCGGCCATTCCGTTTACCTATTTCAATCCCTCATCGGGGACATACGAAACAAAATCAACCACACCCTACACCCTGAATGTGACAAAGGGTTCGCAGGATCAATCGGCAACGGTAATCAGTTCTATGCGAAAAGAAAATGTGCAATTAATCGGCAAAGATATCCGCTTTATAAAACAAGGAAACCCGATGTTGCAAATCAAGGGGCACACCTTCTTTGGCACATCCTTGTTTTACCTGATATATGCGGGAAGCGCAGCGCTCTTTCTGCTGCTGGTCATCATATATAGAAAGAAAGCAAGGGAAAATGCCAATATAGCTTTGATGCGCAATAAAAAAGCAAATAAGGTAGCCACAAAACGCTTAAAAGCAGCTACGGTATTTATGAAACAAAACAACAACGAAGCTTTCCACGAATCGATTCTGAAAGCTTTTGAAGGCTATTTTAGCGATAAATTAGGAATTCCGGTAGCCAAACTTAATCGGGAAAGCACTGTGGCAGGATTACAGAAAAGGAATGTTGACCAGGCAGTTATCGACGATTTTATTGCCGTGGTTGACCAGTGCGAATTTGCACGCTACGCGCCCACCGGAGGGTCGGAAGCAAGACAGGAATTGTATAAAAAAGCGGCATCGACCATGAGCTCATTGGAAAAACAGATAAAGCGGTAAAAGGTGAACGGTGAACGGTAATAAGTAAACGGTAAACGGTAAAAGGTAAAAGGTAAAAGGTAAACGGTGAACGGTGAACAGTAAACG
>CAZNEV010000030.1:8521-43253 GCA_964572085.1 uncultured Maribellus sp.
GTAATAAGTAAAAGGTGAACGGTGAACAGTAAACGGTAATAAGTAAAAGGTGAACGGTGAACAGTAAACGGTAATAAGTAAAAGGTGAACAGTGAACAGTGAACAGTGAACAGTAAACGGTAATAAGTAAAAGGTAAATAAACAATGACAAGCAATATTTTTAATCGCATCGCTTTAACCCTCACCGGATTGGTGATTTTACTGACCTCTTTCGCTCAGGAGAACCACACACAGCTTTGGGAAAAAGCCAACGCTTTTTATACCACGGAAGAGTACGAGCAGGCCATTGCAAGTTACGAGCAGATTTTAGCATCAGGTGAGGAATCGGCAAAGTTGTACTTCAATTTAGGCAACGCCTACTACAAAGCGAACAACATCAACAAAGCGATTCTAAACTACGAACGCGCAAAATTATTGGCGCCACACGACGAAGATATCGATTTTAACCTGCAAATTGCAAATCAGTTTGTTGTCACCACAACGGAAGTCTTGCCTCAACCGTTCTTTTTGCGCTGGAGGGCTTCGGTAATTAACAGCTACCCGGCCGATACCTGGTCGTATATCAGTATTTCAGCATTTTTGGTTTTTTTGGTTTTTCTTGGATTGTATATTTTCAGCAACCGGGTTACTTTACGCAGAGTTTCGTTTTGGCTGGGGATCGTGCTTGTCATTTTTTCAGGTTTCACCTTCTCTTTTGCTTCAAAACAAAAACAAAAAATTGTGGAGCGCAAAAGTGCCATTGTATTTTGTCCCCGCGTTACCGTAAAAAGTTCTCCGGTCGAGACAGGGACCGATTTATTCCTGATTTACGAAGGCCTGAAAATAGGTATCGTAGATAGCCTGAACAATTGGAAAGAAATTAAGCTCGCCGACGGAAATCAGGGTTGGTTACCCGATTCGTGCATTGTAAGGATTTGAGAAATGGGATCGAAAGGCGCACTCGTTATTGCAGGATTGATTTTTGCTTTTTATTTCCAGACTGTTCATTTCGATTTCGTGAATTGGGACGACCAGGTAAACGTTTATGAGAATGAAAACGTAATCAATTTCGATGTAAAAGGTATTTTTTCGGAACATGTTATCGGGAACTATAACCCGCTGTCGAACTTTACCTTTGCACTTGAATACCTCTTGGTTCAGAACAATCCCGGATTGTACCATTTCACAAATGTTTTGCTCCACATCATCTGCTCGCTTTTGGTTTATTTGCTGATGCAAAGGTTGGGAATGTCGTTTTTAGTTTCCTTTTTAACTGCGTTGCTATTTGCCATTCATCCCATGCGCGTTGAATCCGTTGCCTGGATTACGGAACGAAAAGATGTCCTTTTTGGAGTTTTCTATATTGCATCGCTTTTGTTGTATGTTTCCTATCACAAAACAAAAAAAGGAGTTTACTATTTCCTTTCGCTTGCGGTCTTTTCCTTATCGCTACTTTCGAAAATTCAGGCCGTAGCCCTGCCGTTTTCGTTACTCCTGATTGATTATTGGCTGGAAAGAAAACTGACGCTGAAATCAGTTTTGAAAAAAGCACCTTTCTTTTTATTGTCGTTAATCACCGGTTTGGTTGGCATTTATTTCCTTCGCGAACAGGGTTCATTAGAGCTTGGAGAAACACTGCCCCTCTTTCAGCGGTTGTTTATCGGTAGCTATTCATTTATGGTTTATATTGCAAAATCAATCGTTCCCGTCCGGTTGTCAGCTTTATATACTTTCCCGACAGCACTTACGATGATGCACTATATGAGCATGATAGCAGCCTTGTCCGTAATCTTCGTTTCGGCTTTTGTTTTCAAAACAAAACGGTTTTTAACTTTCGGGATATTGTTTTTTACGCTGAACATCGTTTTTGTGCTGCAGGTGGTTGGTGCCGGACAGGGATTCATTGCCGACCGATTCACCTACATTCCCTACATTGGACTGTTTTTTATTTATGCCGTTCTTTTTGAAAAGCTATTAGTGAAGTTTCCAAGCCGAAAGGTTTTGCTCTATTCAATCCTTGTCGTTTATCTTTTGCTGATTTCCGTTCAAACCATTAATCGGATAAAAGTTTGGGAGAACAGCGAAACTCTTTGGACCGATGTAATTGAAAAACATCCCACAACAGTGTTGGCATACAACAACCTGGCACATTATTACGTAGAGGGTAACCAGCCAGAAAAAGCACTGAACAATTATAATATTGCCATTACACTTCAACCCCAAAATGCCAAAACCTACAACAACCGGGGGAAAATTTACTTCGAGCGCGGTGATTTTGACAAAGCTTTGGAAGATTACAATAAAAGCCTATTGCTCGAACCGGAATCCATAAAGGCTTTGGCCAACCGTGGCGCTGCCTACGGTGCAAAAAACCAATTGGAAGAAGCACTGGTAGATTTTACAAAAGTTATGGAAAGCGATTTGAAAAATACGGACGTAATTTCAAACCGGGGTTTTGTCCATTATCAGTTAAAGGAATATGAAAAAGCCATTGCCGATTGTCGCTTGTACCTTCAGTTTAAGCCCAACGATGCGGAGGTTATCAACATAATCGGTTTGAGTTATGCCGGTCTGAATGATTTTGACGCGGCAATACGCGAATACAGCCGTGCGATTCAGATCGCCCCTGCAAATGCACTCTTTTATTTAAACCGATCGTTTGCGCACAATTCAAACGGAAACAAAACAGAAGCATTATCCGATGCGCAACAATCGAGAAACCTGGGGTTTAATGTGAATCCGAAATATATTGAAATGCTAAGCAACAATTAAAAAACTATTTGCTATCAGCAGCCGTTTGAAAAAAGAGCAATCGCACCTTACCATTTTAGCATCGGAAATAATTTTTTAATCTCCTCGTCCGATGGTTTTCTGCCATATTCGCAAATTTCAAATGCTTCGCAATAGTTAACTTTTTCGGCCTTTTCGTTTCCGTACCACTTGGCTAATGACTTACGGGAAGCGTCGTTTACGCCCGGGTTACGCCATTCGGCAAGCCACGTCAAGCGATCCGCCTCACTTTTAGGAACTTTGTCCAATGTTCCTGAAGTCCAGGGAAGCCATTCAAAAAACTGCGATTCGTGTGCGGCCATGGCATAAATTTTCTGCGTAAAAACGGTGCTAATGTCCACTGCAATATCCGGTTGAAACGGGTTTGGCTTTTGAAAACGATCTTCTACATATAAAAAGACCGGGTTCGTCTTTAAGGGTGGGGTATCAGGTGCCACGTTTGGCACAATAACCATATAGGCAGCATCCTGCAAAAGAATCGCGGTATTCCGGTGGTCCGGATGATAATCGTTGGGGCGTGGCCCAATTACGATGTCAGCATTCCAATTGCGGATCAAACGGATTAAATCCAGGCGGATGTTTAAATCAGGCATCAGTTCGCCGTCGTGGTTGTCGAGCACCACATATTCCACTCCAAAGCGTTTCCCCG
The DNA here is from genome assembly GCA_964572085.1 of uncultured Maribellus sp. Lineage (GTDB taxonomy): Bacteria > Bacteroidota > Bacteroidia > Bacteroidales > Prolixibacteraceae > Draconibacterium. The sequence goes on from CAZNEV010000030.1 coordinate 11,940, forward strand.
CTTCCTGAGCTTCTGCCCTTCTGATTTTCGCCAGAGCTCCCCCGCCCTTTTCATGGTGCCCGGCATCGCCATTTGTTATCGATACAAAAAGCACGTTATGTCCTGCCTCGGCATATAAAATAGCCGTGCCACCCGCACGAATATCACAATCGTCGGGGTGCGCACCAACCACCACCACATTAATTTTGTTTTGAGCCATCGCGAATCCCATTGTAAAAACTGCAAACAAGATCGTAACCATAAATTTTTTCATACTATCCAGATTAATTATAAGTGGATAAAATTAATCCTTTCGACGAGAAAAAGAAAGAAAGTTTGACTTGATTGCTGCTATTTCTCCTTCTCCATTTTTTTCAGGAAATCATTTTTTTCATTTTGGTGCCTTTCCAATAAATTCTCCCACTCCTTTTGTTGTTCGGGCGTTTTGAATTTTGGATAGATTTGTTTCTGAAACTCCTTTTGCAAATCTTGCCAATCGCGGAAACCATAATTTTGAGGAAATTGATCGTTTAGATTAAAACGATGCCTCAATAACGAATCTATACCGTAAGGTTTACTTCCCCTAAAAAGTGAATCGGGGAAAGCTTGGCCAAATTGTTTGAAAAACTCATCATCCTGAAAGGGCGAATGAAGAAAGTTTTCAGGAAAATTATAACGAAACTGTGTCGAATCACTGAAGAAATTCCGGAAGAGCTGGTCCATTCCCGGGAAACCGTTGCCAAAAGGAGAAGTATCATCCAGTGGAAAAGTGAATGTGGAATCGGACGACCAACTGCGTACATACGTGGAATCGTATTGAATCAAATTTCCATTCTCGTCGTATTCCTTATTCACGATCGATTTTTCATCGGGCGGATTGGTTTGTGCATGCATTTGTCCAACGGATAAAATACTTGCGACTAAAAAACTGATTAATGTTTTCATAACTAATTTTTTATATCAAAATTAATCAAGCTTTTAGCAAATAAATTGTAAAATATTTTAAAATGCGTTAATAGGAGACGGACTTTTTTAGAAAGCCGAACTCCCGAAACAAAAAATTATTTCTAGTCGGATTCGGATTCCTTGCTCCTTTTGGCCAAACCCTTTTCATATTGCTGAAGTGCGCGCAAGCTCATTCCCATATTAGAGAAACCGCCATCGTGAAAAAGATTTTGCATGGTCACTTTTTTGGTCAAATCTGAAAAAAGCGTGATGCAGTAGTCCGCACATTCGTCGCCGGTAGCATTGCCAAGCGGCGACATCCGTTCTGCAAAATCGAGCAGGCGGTCGAATCCTTTTACACCGCTTCCAGCCGTGGTAATGGTTGGCGATTGCGATATGGTGTTGATCCGAACATTGCGCTCGCGCCCATAGATGTAGCCGAAACTACGTGCAATCGACTCTAAAAGTGCCTTAGCATCAGCCATATCGTTATACCCAAAAAAGGTTCTCTGTGCAGCCACATAAGAAAGGGCGATTACCGATCCCCATTCATTTATGGCGTCCAATTTTCGCGCGGTTTGCAACACTTTGTGAAACGAAACTGCGGAAACATCCAATGTTTTATCTAAATAGCTATAGTCCAAATCGCTGTAATGCCGCTCTTTACGAACATTTGGCGACATTCCGATGGAGTGCAGAACAAAATCAATTTTGCCATCCAAAATCTCCATCGATTGAATAAAAAGATTATTTAAATCGTCAACGTTGGTTGCATCGGCGCCAATTACTACCGTGTTAAGTTTGTCAGCAAGTTTTTGAGTTTCGCCCATGCGCAATGCAACGGGGGTATTGGTTAAAATTACGATTGCTCCTTCCTCGTGCGCCCTTTCGGCAACTTTCCAGGCAATCGACTCGGGGTTGAGTGCCCCAAAAACAATCCCTTTTTTTCCTTTCAACAGGTTATGACTCATAGTTTGTTTTTATGAAAAAATTCAACGCGCAAAGTTAATTGAGTTTAAATAAAACTAAAAAGTATCGCTGGAAAACTAACCAACCGACCCCTCTTTTAACTTTTGAAATCAAATATTGTTCGCATCGGGTCGATTATTAAATCCAATATTGCCATCAGACGGCGTTTTTTGAACGGGTTAACGACGAGCAATTATTAGATCGACACTACATGCAAAAGATTATAATTCCTTGCAATTCAGATCATATTTTTCGGACTTGGTAGCCTGAAAAATTAATCTGCGAATAATTTTTCATAATGCTGGGAACTGGCGTAAATGCCGCCTCCCTTTTCAAAAAAATCTTTTCCTGTCAAAAACAATCCATTGTTGACATTAACCCAAGACTTCTCTTTATCAGGCAAATAGCTCATCATTTCTTCCCAGTTCCGGTAATTCTGATGGCCGTTGCTTTCCAGTAATCCCAAATTACCTAACCCGGGGAAAGATTTCAGCCGCGCTGCCACATTCTTGTTCCATTCCACCAAAATGGGGTTTACGGTCAAATCGGCACAAAAACACGGAATGTTTTGGTCTGTTGCAGCTTTGGCAATCTTCATGGTCATACTGAGTGTTTTGGCAATGGGTTTCAAGGCAACGGCGCGATACCCCATTTGAATCCGGGCCAAAGTATCTATATCCGTGTGTGCGGTTTCGTCGGATGCCAACCTTACGGGGATATCGGTAACGTCAATCTCCATTTCTTCGGGAAAAGGTTCTTCAATGATGGCGATTTGTTCGAACGCACCTATTTTTTTCGCATGTTCCAAAAACCTCATAAACAGGTCTATGGTTTCATATCTCCCATTCGCATCAAAGTAATATGGAAGTTTCCCATTTTTCGTATGCGGTGTTTTGTAATGGCCGATGGCCTCATGTATCTCCGTTAAACGTGTTTTATCTTTTTCCAGCATTTCTTCCTGAGTGCCCGGCTGACCGATTTTTATCTTCATGAAAAAATAACCGTCATCCACCGTTTCTTTTAGCTGGGCAGGGGTGGTACCGTACGAAATCAATGGTATGGCGGCAATCCGCTCATGTTGTTCAGAAAAAGTTGAACGGTACTCCTCAGGTATCATTTCGTCGAAATTTGTAATCCCGTTTTCACGGGCATAAAGCAGCCAAAGGGCATTATCAACCGGGACCAGGGCATTCAGGGCAAAAGTTTTACGCAAATCGGGTTTCCCGGTGATCTTTTTCCCATATTCATAAACCTCGTCAATAATACTTTCCAAAAGCGGTACCGGGTTGTTGAACTCCTGTCCGGCAATCATTTCCAATGCTTTTTTTGTGATGGAAAACATCATTGAATTACCGTCGGATTCTGAATTGTTTGCAAAGACACCGCTATCGGACCATAAAACACTTTGTGTCCCCAAGCCAATGGCGCTTTCTCCGGATGAACCCGTTACACGGGCAACGCTTTGCCAAAGTTCGGTCAGGTAACCGCCTTTAAAACCAAATGGCTGAATTAATGGCTCTTTTTCTACAGCCCATGCCGTATTTGTTATTCTAATTTTTTGAGGATGCCCTGTCAAACATGAAACTGGCAATGAGCCCAGCGTTCCCAGTACACCCAATGCCCCCACCCCTTTTAAGAACTTTCTCCTTTTCATTTTTTACAATTTCCAAGGCTTACGGTACTCGTACGACAATAATTTATTTGCCTCGTCGCAGTTCGTGACAATTTCTTTTTCGGCATCCCAATGCAAGGTTTGTTTCACATGCAATGAAATTGTTGCCAGGTGGGCCATATTCGTCGAAAGATGTGCTTCCTCCAACGAAACCATGGGCATTTCACGCGATTTTACACAATTCAGGAAATTGCGGACCAAATTTGCCCCCGGGTTGGCATAAGTGCCATCAGCCAGCTTCCCGCCTCCTGCACTGGGGACCTCGTAGGTTTCGGCATCCATTAATTTGTCCCAGGTTTGAAACTGCCCCTTGGAGGTGGGCGCAATCCTAAATCCATTGTTCCCTGCAATATAAAGTGTCCCGTCCGTTCCCCTCAATTCAAGGAACCCTTCATTTAACACACTTCCTGAACTAGCTTCCAACTGTGTAAAGGTTGCCATTGCCCCGGAGGAAAATTCAAATATGGACTGCATCGTATCCGGTATGGTACGGTCATCATCAATGGCATATTTCCCCCCAAGCGTAGTGACAGAAACAGGGGCCTTTTCGTTCAACAACCAGCGGATCAGATCGAGGGAGTGTACCCCGTTATTGAGTATCTGGTTGTCATATTCTTCCCACCAGCGAAACATATAGGGCGCAATGTTATATTGGTAGGGGCGGTAAGGTTTGGGGCCAAGCCACATGTCCCAATCAAAGTCCTTTGGCGGGCGTTCGGGTTTCATCTTGCCTATACCGTTGGGGTACATATTGGATACATGGTTGCTCATGGCAAAGGTCACTTTACCTATCTTCCCTTCGGGCACCTCCTTGGCAAGCTTTTGGTAGGTCCCCGAACCACGCCTGTTCAAACAGACCCCTGCCACCTGGTTGCTTTTTTCCCATGCCTTAATAATGGCACGCCCTTCGTGGATGCTCTTGGTCAGTGGTTTATCTATAAAAACATCCTTCCCCGCACTCATCGAATCAATTGCCTGCAGCGGATGCCAATGGTCGGGCGTACCGATATATACCGCATCGATAGATTTGTCTTCCAAAAGCTTCCGGTAATCTTTATACCTTCCTACCTGGTTCGGGAAATTTTCTCCCATTTTGGGGATTTGCCCCGGACGGGTTTCGATGTAGCGCGGATCAACTTTCGACCGGTCCCGGGTGATGTAGGGTTCGTAAACATCGCACAGTGCAGCTACTTCGCAGTCGGGTTCATTCATAAACTCGTGCATTACCTGTGTTCCGCGGTTTCCAACGCCAATGAAACCCATTCGGATCTTTTCGTTGGCGCCGATGATCCGTTTGTAACTGCTTGCACTTACAGAGTTTGCCGCTAATGTCAGGCCGGCTGCGGCCATGCCTGTTTTAGACAAAAAAGCACGCCTCGTGGTTTTATTTGAATCCTGATTCATAATTTTTTTAATATTTATATTTTTGACTCACTTTTCTGGCTCTTTCCATAACCTTCTCCATCGAAACCGGTTTTCCGCTTGCCTTTTTGCTTTCATCTGCTGCTTCCATAAACGCAAGAATTTCAAGGGTTTCTTCGGGTTGAACCGGAATTTCCCCTGTTTCAAAATATTTGACAATATCTTCTAAAAGTGGGTTGTAACCATTGTAAGAGCCCAGCGGTTTGATTCCTTTTTCCCCATAAATGCATCCGCCATAACCCGTTTTTCCTTCCCTGATTCCCCGGAATGTCCCGATCCGGTTATCATCCCAAACACCAACAACCACATCGGCGCCGGGAGTAAATGCCCTGCTTACCGTTTTGCAGCCTGTTCCCATTGCCGTAAACAGGGATTCCACCCCATGTATGCCATACCAAAACAGGTCGGGGTGCGTTTCTTCCAGCGAAGCCGGGCTATAAGTTTCGGCTCCCAGAACTTTCCCAACCAGCCCGTTTTTAATTTCGTCCATCCCCTGGATGTAGCGAAGTGATGAAGCTGAAAAAACAGGGATTCCATAATGTTCGGCTGCATTAAAAATAACCATGGCATCTGAAAGGGAAGCTGCCATAGGTTTGTCGATAAACATCCGTTTTCCGGCTTTTAAAACCGGTAAAGCCTGTTCGAGATGGCGGCGTCCGTCGTTGGTCTCCAGCAAAACTACATCCACTTTGGGGAGCAGATCGTTAATGGAACCAGTAATTTCAACTCCCATTTCCTGCATTTGGCCGGTATAACCTTCAATGCGGTCAACGCTCGATTTTATGTCAAGGCTTCCGTGGGGGTAGGCTGCTACAACTTTATACCCGAGAAATTTATCGCCGGCATCAGTGGCATTTAACGCTTTGGTGAAAGCAATGCTGTGCGATGTGTCCAGACCAATGATGCCAACTTTTTTCCCTTGGGCGGCAAACGAAGGCATGGCAGCACCAATACCGCTTTTTACCATCGAAATCCCTATACCGGCGAGTGTGCCGGTTTTTAAAAATTTACGTCTGTCAATCATTATAACTTAATTTAATATTTTATAGCACTTAAAGCGATTACAAATCTATGTAAATGATAATCAACCACAAAATAAATGTGTGTGCGTACACATTTTTTATTGTTGGATTGTACCGGCATAACTTTTAAGATTATTTCCGGGAGAACCAGCACCGGTGTTGTAAAGAATATAAAAGATCAATATCTTATCCATACCATTTTCTTGTCCTGTTTTTCGCATTTTCCACGCTTTGAATAGCCTGAATTACATTCTCAACAATTTGGAAATCAAACATTCCCACTTCTATAAAATCAGCGCCGTTATCAAAAGCCCACTGAAAACCATCTTTGGGCAGAATAGCACCACCTGCTAAAACTTTAAACCCCACCATGGGCTTTTTGGTTTTTTGTACAAAATCAACCGTTTCTTCAGGAAAGAGGCACCACATGTTGTCGTGAAATTTATTATGGTCTTCGCTTATATTGGAGCTCCAAAGAAAAGGGTGCCGGTTTTCTCTGGGATGGGCTGACCAATATTTATCATGATGCATGGTTTTATAATAAAAATCAGGTTCAATTCCCGCCTCTTCGCAGGCTATCATGGCCTGGATTGTGTGTGCCCCAAGGCCAGCCGGGCAACCTTGTTGTTTGATGTAATCCACACATTTCATCACCACATCAATTTCACCGTCATGTACCCTTCTGTCGCAGGCAGCCCCTTGTATGAAAATATAATCGACCCCTTGGTCGATTGCCTTGTCAACTGCACCGTAAATATCCTCTTTGGTAGGCGCTACATTCAGCCAGGTTTGAAAATTTCCCCCATATATCTTTTTATACTTGTTCAACAGCGGAGTGGCAAAAAAAAGATTTATCCCTGCCTGCTCAGCCAGCATATAGGTTTCAATAATTTTCTTTTCTGTATTGTAAGCTTTAAACAGCGAACTGGCATATTTCAGGTCTCTCGCGTGTGCAGTACCTGATAAATGATTTGTACCCATAATTAACCGGCTTACAGGAGGCTTTCCCTTAGCCAGGACCCCCATGGGCATTTTCCCTTCGATTTCGCTCAACGACCTTTGATTCAAAACGATAGTGCTGCCTGAAAATGCATCTGGATCATTATCTTTTTTACTGTTTATAAAAGACCAGGCAAAGCTTCCAAGGAAAGGTACAAAAGTTAAATTTCTGAGCATTTCACGGCGACTATTGGGATCTTGGTTTTCAGCCGGTAAAGGTTGAACTTTTTTTACTTTCGGAAACGGAGGCCAACGAAAACGAAAGTTAAATTTCTTTAACAACCTCTGCAGCCCGATATTCAATGTCTTTGGGAAAAAAGCTAATACAATCAATGTAACCAGTTCGACAAATGTTTTATCCACTAACAAATAATGACCTTCTTGTGGCACGCCAAAGTTATACCCATTAAAGGGAGGGTAAGCAAAATAGTAAAAGGATAAAAGTAAGATCCCTGCAAAAACAGCGGTTCGTGCAAAAACTCCGAGGAACAATCCCAAACCAATCAATATTAATCCCCAGATGTTTAAAAAATCAATTATTTCCATTACTTCCGGGCGGGAGGCCATCTCCTGAAAAATTCCGGATAAAAAACTGCGGGAATTGAGCAGGTAACTCTCTGCTGACCAACCAGGGTCTATTAATTTTATTATTCCTTCATATAGAAAATGCCATCCAATTATTATGCGTAATATAACAAGCCCCCACTGCTGGAGACGATTCAACTGGGAATTATTTTGTGACATATTCATTCAAAATTTCACTATTGGTATAAATCCTTTATCCTTATAATTTACGGTTCAGGCCAATCTAAGTGCTTGTGCAAAAACGGATAACTTTTTACACCATTGATGATGTGGCCCCCTTCGTGCAGATCCAATTCAGTAAGATCGCCTTTTCCCATTCGTTCGTAAAAATCTCTGACTTTCGTGTATTCATGTTCCACCCACTCTGGAAGGGCAATGCCGTCTTGTCTGCCATGCTCCACCATAAAAGGCCGCGGGAAAATCAGCCTGTTGGCCATTTCGGCATATTCCAGGGTATGCCCCCTGTTCCACATGGGCATTTCTGAATCCACATGATACACAAAACTTGTGGTGTAGTAAATGGAAGTTTCTTTTCGGGCGCTTTCGTTAAAATAGGCACAATTGATGCTCAGCGCGTATTCCGGAAGCATGGAAGCCACCAGTGATGCCGTCTGTCCCCCGATGCTTTTCCCATAGAGGGCAATCCGCGACGGATCCACAAAAGGGAGTGTTTTAAACCAGCGTATCAGTTGCTGGTGTTCACGGCCAACGGTTGACCAAAGCGTCGCCTTGGTAGGTTTGGCAATCCGGTCTATCCAACGGAACCTGGTTTCCCCGGTCCAATTGCCAAAAGGCGTAAACACAACAAAACCACGGTCGGCCAGTTTCCTGCCTGCTTCGTAATAACCGGAACCTTCGCTTAAAGCGGTTGCCGGGTTTCCTCCTCTTCCGTGTTGCAGTACAACCACAGGCCGCTTCTCACCGGGCTTTATACCTTTTGGAATACAGAGGATGCCCCACAATTGGACGTCAGGTAAAACATCCATCAACACATCATAACATGTGTACCCGGGCTGATCGTCAAATAATTTTGTCCTGACATTCATGTGCAGGAAGTCATCATCTAACCACCCGATCAATTCCTGTTTGAAATAGTTGCGAATTTTTTCCTGATCGGTATAATTTCCCACAAACTCTTTTCTTTTGTATTCACTGTCCCTCAACAAAAGCTGGGTATGGCCTGTCATTTGCTCCACCATGCGCCCCATGCGGGCAGTAGCATCAAACCCTTCGCGCAAATCTGCAGGCATGTCATTTGAGGGTGGCAAGGGCTGGCTACTGCCTAACTGTTCCATAAACAGGTTAACTGCTTCTTCGGAACCAAAAGGGACAGTTTCCCCTGCATCTTGTTTTATCAATGCCCGTTTCCCTAAATCCGGCCCGGTGAGCGATGCTATCCGGTTAAATTCTGATTGTACTTCATCAAAGGGATGGGTCCACAGTCCGCCGGGAGGTTCTATCTCTTTCCCATCGTTTTTGCTTCCATCATAATCCGGTACTTTGCTGTATTCCACCACCAATGAACGCGGGGCAATCAGACTTGCAATTTCCGCATCGCCAAATTCTTTCAAAATGCCCCAAACATTGCGGTAAATGGGTTCCAGTGCTATTTTTTCCCGGGGGGCAAAATATCCGCTCACCAGTGTGGCTTTGACGCGGGTGTCTAATGCAGCGGTATAAAATGCCAAAAGGCCTCCTTCGCCGTAACCAGCTATCCCGATTTCTGCGTTGTCGCCTCCTTGTCCTGCAAACCAGTCAATCACCGCTTCCATTTTTTGTACTTCGTACCCCGCCACGGTACGCCCCATTTCATGGGCCTGCGAATAAATCCACGATCGTGAGGGCCTGTTGGCGCCGCGCGACCAGCGGTTCGTACGGTCTATAACGACAGGAACAACCACGGTAAACCCATTTTCCGCCAAACGGCGGGCAAATTGGGACCCTTTATTTATACTGTTGTTTAAGCCGACCAAATCTTCGGGGTTTTGATCCGCATCGGGGATGGCAATTACATAACCTTTTGTTTTTTCTTTTGGCTCTATCAAAAGGCCTTCCCCAAATATTTTTTTGGGCACATCCAGTTCAGGCCAATCCTGAAGTGCCGGACGGGGGACTATTTGTTTAAGTACCGGCCAACGTACTTCATATATCGTATATTTACCGGTGTCTGCCACCTTGCTTAATTTTTCCATTGACACCGGTTCGCGTTCGTCCACGGCCCCCAGAATGGTTCTGAAATTCGTGCGATTGGGCGCAATTGAGGCAATGTAGGAATCCGGGGAAGAAAAATCACGATCCCAATAAAGTTCCCTTTCAGGCTTTATGGACTCTGTCCGTTTTTCATAGAACAAGCGTATCCCGTCAATAATATCTTCCCACTGAACATCTTGTTCCAAACGGGAGGTAAACGGGATATAATCGCTTGCCTTAAACTCAACGGGTTCGGGCAAAATAGCCAGGGCCAGGTTTGTTGTTCTGTTTGGGAGCGTATATTCCAATGTTTGAAATCCGTTTTTTTCTGCAATGAGAATCAGTTCGGAAGAAGTTGTATTTTTCTTTAAAAAAGGAGTTGTATCAATTTCTTCGATAGAAACACCCGGTGTGGCAGCATAAGGGATTTTCAAAAAGAAGTTACCCTTGTCATCCGTTACGCTTGCTAAGTTTGTTCCTTTTAAAAATATTTTTGCACTGCTGACAATTTGACCATTCAGTCCATTTCTGACAATCCCAGACAATTCATAGGTTGGTTTTGTGCATTTTATGGCAAAAAGAGAAATTAAGATTAAAAAAGGCAATATATTGCGTTGCATAGTATTTGTATTTTATGAAGAATATTACGAAAAGGATTATTTCAAATGATTATTTCTCTTTGACCATAGTGTTTACGGAAGGTATTTCCCTAAATATACGGTTTCTCAGATTTCCAAGCCATGGCCAAAGTATTTGCTCATTCAAGTCGATTTCTGAAATTGCCACCGGGTTATTTACAGTGGCTTCCTCCATGATCTGGCCTGTCATATCAAAAATGGCGGATTTCATGTCGTATCCGGATGAAACCAGATACACCTGATTTTCAATGGCCCTGGCCTGTGCGAGCGTGATATTGCCACCCCATATAGGCATAAAAATCACTTCGGCCCCTCGTAAAGCAAGTGTCCGGGCAACTTCAGGAAAATGGACATCCCAGCATATCATCATTCCTATGCGCCCAAAATCAGTATCAAATACGGGGATGCTGTCACCGGGCGTAACCCCTCCGTCAATTTCTTCCCTCGGCAGGCTTACTTTTCGGTATTTGCCAGCTAATTCTCCTTTTCTGTCAATGAGTATCGCGGTATTATAGATTACATCTTCGTCCTTCTCCAATATTCCCGCAATAATGTAAAGATTATTTTTTTTTGCAGTTTCCCCAAGAAAACGGGTTGTAGGCCCCGGCACCGGTTCAGCAACTGAAACATAATTATGTTTTGTCCCTACAAGGGTAATTGCTTCGGGCAAGCAGACTGCGTCAGCTCCATGGATTGAGGCTACCCCTACCAATTTGGCAAATTGATTCAGGTTTTCCTGGGAATTTTTACTGTTTTTTGGGCGGTGAAATACAGTGGCAAGCCTTACCATTCGGGCAGGAGGTTCATTTGTTTCTACAAAAGAAAAATCACCAAAGTGAACGGTTCCGTCAGCATCCCATCTGTAAATCAGCTTCAATTGTGCTGAACGTGCAAGAGGTGGGACCCTGAAAACCTGTTCTATAATATTCCAGCCATCCGTAGTTTCATGAAGTAAGGTTCTTGGATATTCGGTGGTGCCAATTTGTTTATTGTTCTCGTCAACCCAGATGATCCCAGCAAGAACGGATCTCCCTGGCTCCTCCACGTGACGCGCCTTATAGAACACTTTAAAACGATAGTACATTTCAGGGATTACATCCCGTGTCGTTTTCCAGCAGCCGTTAGCATACTTTTTTCCACCACCTGAAAGAGTCAGGGTCGGCTTGTTTTTGTAAACAACATCAAAGTTTAGGGAATGTACGGGGGCAATTTCATCCCGCTGGCTTTCAAAATGCCACTCCGCCGGATTAAAACCACCTGATTTTTTCCCATTGTTTTTTTGGAGGGGTATCTGGGCATTAGTATCTTTTCCACTTAACGCTGCTATGAGCCCTAATACAATTAAGATAAAACATATGGTATTTAACTTCATAATACTATTTTACATGATGATCATGGCTTTGGACTGGGTGTCCATTTAGAACGTCCGCCCGATTCAGCCAAAAACCTCATCGCTTCAAGATGACATATCAGTTGTGAATCCAAAAGCATATCCGGAGTGAGAAAAGCAGTTTTTCCATCTCTGTACTTTCCTGAAAAGCTATGGCTCGGTGATTCCACCACTACGCTTAATGCACCAGAATGCAGGTTCAGTGCGCCGTCAAGATTAAAAACTCCCCGTGGGGCCCTCTCTGGGTTGGCTTTAACTGCCGGGTCTTTGGTGTTTTGCAACCCTTCAAGGGCAAGTCTGGTATGAACGTATTTATACACCGAAATAAGGTTCACCATACCAACAATACCTTCAAACTCACCTCCGTGCACCGCGGCCATTCCCATATATACTGTTTTTTTATGATCGGGTCCCCGGTAAGCACCTACATCCCGAAAGCCCAGTGAGCCGGAGAATGTTGTTGTACCTTCACCTGTGCGCGGTTTCCCGTAAGTGACAGCACGAATAGGCCTGCCGCCTGCAGAGGTACCTATTACTTTAATTTGTCCTTTGTTAACTTTATTATACAGGAATTCAGCCACATCATCCACCGAAGTGACCCAAAAGGAAGGGATATTTTCGCGTTCCTCAAAATACTCTTTTGGAACCTTGAATGAATAATTTCCTGATTGCAGCGTTGTTAAATCCTGAGCTTTTAGATCAGGATGAAATAGCCACGCTGAAACAAGAAAATAAAAGATGAGAAAGTAACACCTTTTATTCCATGCTTTTACAGAATTTAATAATACTGCCATATTGTTTGTATTAAAAATATCGAAATTAACTTGCCACTTATGTTACACAAATGGCAAGTTAATATATCTACCTGTTTAAACAGGGTTTATTTGGCCCACCCGGGATTTTGTTCCAGATTGGGATTTAACCTGACCTGGCTTTCTGGGATTGGCCATAAATAATCGCGGTTTAGATTGAAATGGTAACCATTGGGATAAGCAACCTGATAAGGGTCCAAATGTCCACCGCTAGTGACCGGAAGCCCGGGATCATGATGGAATTGATGTGCCATTGCGCCTAAAGGTCTTTTGCCATTAATATATTTCATGGCGGCCCAACGTAAAAGATCTCCCCAACGGAAATTTTCTGTTGCCAGTTCTACCATCCGTTCACGCCTTACTTCATTAATAAGTGGCGAAAGGTCGGGGTATTTCCAGTTCGGGTCATTCGGGATATCGGAAAGAATTAAGTGTGGCATAGCTACCCTGTCCCGTAATAAATTAATGGAAATATCCACATCTTCTTGGGTCAGCGTGCTTAGTTCTGCCTTAGCCTCGGCATAATTAAGCAATACCTCGGCATATCTGTCATTAAGTGTCGGAGTTTCCTCGTGCTGCGTATGATGGTATATAAAGTATTCATAATATTGCTTGCGCTGATTATAACCGGTGGGATTGGAATGTGTCATATCCTGAAACTCCCGGGAGAATAATGTATCATAATATACCCTACTTCCATCTTCATATACATACAAGATATCATCATTATTAAAAATGGTCTGGTCCATCCTTGGGTCACGGTTCTTAATTTCGTCCTCAATGGTATTGTCACCCAGATAAAGTGGACTACTTGCTATTGGAAGCCCGTCGGTGCAAAGATAATGGTCAACCAAGTCTTTGGTTATTCCGGCATCACTAGGATATTTTAGGTAGTACAATTTTCTTCCGGCATTAATATCATAATCCAAGTCCATCTTTGTCCACCTCATCGCTTCAGGATTATTGGTAAAATCGCGCCAATTAAAAATATTGTAATAATCATTTTCAGGATCACCGGTTGAGTACAACTGATAAAGGCCAGATTCCATTATTTTCTTAGCTGCTTCTGCAGCTTTATTCAAATATTTTTCCGGATTGGCATTGGCCACTCCAAATACGGTGGCGTTGTGGTATTTTTGCCAGGTCCCTTCATTCAGTGCTACCCTGGACTGAAGCAAAAGCGCAAACCATTTTGGCAATCTGGAGTACCCATTGCCTCTATCTTCTGTTAAATACATAGCTGCTGTATCGAGGTCGGCAATAATCTTGTCTGCAATCAGTTCCCTGGGGTCTCTTTTTCCGAAAAGTTCAGGGGAATCCATTTCAAGGACTTTATCGACCCATTGAACACCGCCAAAATTTTGCAGCAATCCAAAATAATAATATGCCCTGAAGTAATATGCTTCACCGGCAGCCTGCTTTATTTCCTCGAAATCGCCTTCCCATTCCCTGATTTTTTCAATCACATAGTTTGTACGCCTTACGTTGGAATAGCTGTATCCCGGGCCGTCGTTAATGGTAGCATCGCCAGCCAAACGTTCAGGAAGTGAAATACTGCTAATTGCAATATCGGTATGGATGTCACCCTTGCTGTATGTGCCTCCGGTTGAGGGATGAAACCGGTTGACATAAACAATAAAATCCTTGGGTGATTTGAAAAAAGCCGCTTCGGTTACCTGATCCAAAGGCTGTCGGTCAAGCCAGTCATCCTGACATGCAAATAAGATTGCAGACAACCCGATTAAACTTATAATTAATTTTTTATAGTTCATGATCTTTAATTTTAAAATTAATCCTTAAAAAGTTATATTAAGTCCAAAAGAATACATCTGGTGCATTGGATAAGTCCTCATGTATGTATTCGAAGAAACCATTGATTCAGGTTCAAATGCTTTTGGCAAAGATTGAAACGTAAGTAAGTTTTCACCTGAAAAATAGATTCTGGCACTTTGTACAGGAGTTCTGGACAACAAAGATTGCGGGAATGTATATCCAACCTGAAGGTTTTTTAACCGCATGTAGTTTGCATTGTCAATAAACCGGGTTTGAGTTTGGAAGTTTTTATTCCGCTCGCTTGAAAAATAAGGCTTGGGTTGGTATGCATCGGTGTTGGGCCCTAAAATATTGGTTTCATCGGCAGGTCTCCAGTAGTCGAGGTGGTTCGAATTTTTCAGCAAAATAGCAGAGTTGGGATAATGAAGATGCCCCCAGTAGTATTCGGACCCTGTGTTCGGGACAAACAAACGTTTGGCAATGCCTTGCCAAAACATGCTAATATCCCAACTCTTCCATTTTAATCCTGCATTAATGCTAAATTGATACCTTGGAGTGGTATTTGCTATTACCGAAAGGTCACCATGATCGTCCAACGTATTTAGACCAGGGTCAATTTTGCCGTCGTCACTAATATCCACATATTTAATATCGCCGGGGCCCCATTTATTATAATAATACGACTGATCCGGCATTTCTGAAGCTTCTTCTGCCGTTTGGATTAATCCGTCAGTGGTCAGCCCCCAAACATCGCCGTACTTTTTCCCTGCGTACCATCCGTGCACGTATCCTGTTTCGTTCACGTATTCCAGAATCGTTGTTTGGTAATCTCCAATTGTAAACCTGGCATTATAGGACAATTCTTTGATCCGATCTTTCCACTCCAATGACAATTCGAAACCTTTGGTTTCCAGCTTAGCATTGTTAGAAGTAGGAGCGCCTGCACCCAAAACGGACGGAAGCTCTACCGACGGGCCGATCATATCGTCTGTAATTCTTTTATACCAGTCAAACTCCATCAGTAAACGGTTACCGAGCACAGCGGCGTCAATCCCAAAATTGGTAGTAGTTATTGTCTCCCATGTTAGGTATTCAGATGCTATTGCCGGCATATCCGCATAAATAGGCCGCCCACCGTCCAACATGCGTCCTAACCTTTGGTGGATAGGTATTTCTTCAAGATACAAGTAATTCGTTACGTTGGGGTCAGATACTTCTTCGAAAGACTGGCCACGCTGAATAAGCTGAGGCCCCCTGATAGTTTGATTCCCCAAAGAACCATAAGAAGCCCTTAATTTTAAAATCTGAACATAAGGTTCCAGGGATTCCCAAAAATTTTCCCTGGCAATATTATAGCCCACTGAACCTGATGGGAAAAACCCCCATCTTTGGCCTGGGGCGAACTTGGAGGAACCGTCGTAACGGGCATTCAGTTCCAACAGGTATTTTTCCTTATAATTATAATTAATACGCCCGAACCCGGCCTGTGTTGCCCAATGGTATATTTGATCGTACACCTCTTTCGTTCCGAGGGCGGTGCTGATTGAAGGAACTTCGTCGGAGATTAATTCGTATCCTTCCCCTATTAAATTCCGATTATAGTCATAATCATGTTCATAACCACCCATCACCGAAAAATAATGTTCTCCCACTGTTTTTTCAAATTGTGAATAGGCGGTAAAAACCATGTAATGGCCCGTGCGCAACTCCTCATATAACCCGCTTTGTGCAAAACCGATATTCCCTTTGGTACCATTGGCAATAGTTGTTTCTACCGGAAACATATGGTTAACGGTAGTTCCCATTCTGGTGTTATAATTATACTTTACAAAGGTTTTCCATCCAGGCACAGGTTCTATTTCGGTGCCCACTGTAAACCGTGCATTATTATTCACAGTTTCAACTCTTCCTCCATCCATCAAGGCAACCATAATGGGATTGTGTATAGAGCCGTCGATGTTATACATAGGCATGGTGGGCCATAAAATATTAAAGTGCATCCAGTAGCCGCTCCTGTCTCCCCAAACACCTCCGTTAGGCCGGTCTGTTATGGTTTTGGCAAACCTTGCGCTGAAATCAAACTTTAGCCACTCAGTGGCCCGTGCTGAAACATTTCCTAAAATATTATACCTCTCGAACTGATCGTTGCCCCAACGTATAATACCGGGCTCGTTTAAATATCCAACAGAAGTATAAAATTGAATATTTTCATTCCCTCCCTCAACATTAAAATTGTGTTTTTGCTGCACGGAAGGCCTGAAATACTCCTGGCCCCAGTTAACATTGGCATTTCCGTCCCATCTTCCTCTCCATTGACTAAATGGCGGCTGATCCGGGTTGTACGGGTAGGGATATGTACCGTCTATGTATCCTTTGATCCTTTCAACCTGTTCAGGTCCGAATGTCGGGCTTAACCCTGCGTTGGCCCGTGCCTGGTTAAATACCGTGGCATAGGTATAGGAATCATACATATCGGGAGTATAGTACGGGACATTTAAGGAGGTAATGTTGCTGTATGTTACCCTGACAGGACGGTCAGACCCTTGTTTTGTTTGAATCAGTATAACCCCGAATGCGGCACGTGAACCATAAATTGCAGAAGCTGAAGCATCTTTTAAAACCGAGATGCTTTCAATGGATGATGGATCCACTAAATTCATGTCCATTTCAACGCCATCAACTAAAACCAGCGGCTTCGTATCACCAGTTATTGATCCCGTCCCTCGTATTTGTATGGATTGCCCAGATCCTGGCTCGCCTCCTCGCATTGTGTTGGTTACCAGTGTGCTTGGCGATTGTCCTTGTAAAAGCTGAGAAGTCTGTGCTGCTGGCCTGTCAGCCAGTTGTTCGCTAGAAACCACATCAACGGAACCCGTTAAATTCACCTTTTTCTGAGTTCCATACCCCACAGCCACAACCTCTTCCAATCCTATCGTCTCTTCCTCCATAACCATCGTAAAAGTACTGCGACCCTCAATCGCAACTTCTTGCGCCTTCATCCCCACAAATGAAAACTGAAGCGTTTCGGCATTTGGCGGGATACGAAGTGAGAAAGTTCCATCGGCATTGGTAACCGTGCCGGTAGTGGTCCCTTTCACAACAATGGATACCCCGGGCAGCGGCAGGCCGTCGCTGTCGGTCACTTTTCCGGTAATCTCTTTTTGTTGCTGCAGGGTTTCTGTCTTTTCGATTTTCCCTTTTAAAATGGCAGGGATTTCTGCATTTTCGTTCTCCAGGATCACAATCTGCCGGTCGTAAATGCGATAGGCATTTTGTGTGCCTTTAAAAACCTGGTCGAGCACCGTTTCAACAGGTTCGTTTTTTACTTTTATGTCCACCTTGCGGTTTACATCTACAATCCTTTCGTTGTAGAGCAGGATAAACTCGCTGTTCTCTTCTATTTCCCCGAATACCTGTTTTACGGAAACATCAGTTAACCGTAAATTAAATTTGGTGGCCTGGGAATAGCTGTCGGCCGCCGAAGCGGCAAAAGCTGCAAGCATTAAAACGGTCAGTAGTTTCATCCTTAATAGAATTTTGGTCCTGCTCCCTCTTGGGAAGTGCAGCATCGTTTGCTTTTTTTTCATAATTTTGAACTGTTTTAGATTAAATATTCAGTCTATTGAAAATGGTCATGAATCCTACTATATAACTAAATCAAAGTTATTGATTTTGATGTTCGGTTGAAAGGCCGCGGTGGGCTTAGTAGCATCCATGACCATTAAAGAGATGTATTATTCAAGTTTGTTTCTTAACCGACAAAGCTTATTCTATTTTTTAAGTTTGATGCAATTTTTCAGTAATTATCAGGGTTTTCATCCTGCCATTCGTTAATGCCATCACGTATTCTGTTCCTAAATGTGAGGGTATCTTGGCAATGATATGTAAGCTCTCCCTCCTCGTACTTATAATTCAGGAATATCTTTCTTCCCTGGAGAAGTTTCGACCCATTAAACGTACTTGTTCCATCAGCTTCAAAAGTATTGCTTGAACTAGAAGTACTGCCCACCGTAATGCTATTCCCGTTCAGGCTTATCTTTATTTCCTGATTGTCTGATCTTTTTCTACTGTATCCGTTTGTTACAAGAGCATTTGGTGCGACTGTGGTAAGTTGCATAATTTCACTCGATGACTGATTCACTGCTGTGGGGTATCGAATGGTCTCCACAACGGTACCATCAGCATTTTTAATTGTGGTAACACCTCCATGCAAATAATTACCAAACAACATGTTTTCATACCTCAAACCTATAACAGTAGATCTGAGAGATTCAACAATAGTGTCTGCATCAGCCGTGGTGATACGTAATGGTATTGCATAAACCGGATTGAGCGTGCCGGCATCAGCAAGAAATTTGGCCGAGTCAACACGAAGTGTAACATAACCAGAATGCCACCCTTTTTTAATTGTGATTTTTCCCGGGTCGCTTAAAGTATAATAATCGGATGGAAGTGGCTGTAGTGTATTAACGTTGCTTGCGGGCTCACTTACCCAAAACCATGAGTGGTTTTGCATGTCTTTCAATATATCAGAAGTCACAAGGGTGTTATCGACAACAAAATTAACCTCACGGTCTCTCGTGTTTTCCAAAATACCTCCTATTTGTGCTCCTACCCTAATCTTTAACCCTTCTCCCACCACCACTGTCCGGACATTCACCGGATTCGGGAAGTACACTCCATTGTAGTCATAGTCCAATACATAGTCATCGTAGCACGAAACCATTACAATTGAAACTATCAAAAAAGCTAATATTTTTCTCATAATCGTGTTATATTAATAAGTTAGTTCCAGCTATCCCAACCTTCGTTTTGAATGAGGTTGCTCATTTTCAATATTTCAGAATATGGTATCGGCAGGTATGCTGAATTATACCCTCGTTTCTCTACCATATAATTAAGATCGTATGTAAATAATCCATTGTCATCCCTTGTTATACGAGCTCCGTTTACAGCTTGATTTAGTTCCGTCAGGTCAGTTGACCAACGACTTAAGTCAAAAAATCTCATTCCTTCGAAACAAGTTTCGATACGACGTTCATTTTTCACAAGGGTGTCGAAATCTTTCTTTGTGTTTATCCCTGCCAAATAATTATCCGGCGCAGCGGGAGGTTCTGGCGATATTCCATCAGCACCGTCAGGAGTTCTCCTGGAACGAATATATTGAATCGCTTCCTTGGCTGACATGCCATAAGTGGCGTTATCGTTTGGTCCTACTGTTTGGTTTGCGGCTTCAGCAAATGCTAGTAACATATGAGACCAACGGATGAAAAATTTCGAGCGTGGTTGTGTTGCGATTTTAGCATCTTCTGCATTCCAGCCCATGTAAACAAACTTTTTGATGTGGTAATTGGTCCTGCTGTTTTGTGCTATTTTGTCTGCAGCATCTTTACCATCCAGCCAGTTCTCAAATGTGTACATAACCTCTTCTTTGTTATCTCTCTTTGCTTGGGCTGTATTATAGAAAATAGTACTGTAAAATCGTGGATCCCGATCATTATAGGGATTTTGAGGATCATAACCACTGCCTGGATCTGTAATAGGATACCCATTGGCCATTGGGAAAGCATTAACAAGCTGTTGTGATGCTCCAATGGCTCCGTTCCCAGCAAATCCGCCAGGATAAAAAAGTCGTTCCATCTGATCGTCTTGCACGTTACGTGAACTAATTATTATTCCCGGGAAATTGGGATCAAACCAGTTGACTTGTTTAACAGGATCGAAACCACCCTTTACATTATCCACGGTAAGTTTAAAATTAATGACTTTTTGAGCATTTTCAGCGGCTAAACTCCAGCGCGACAAATCGTTATCCGGATTGAAGCGTGGACTGGCCCATGTTAAATACAAATTTGCTTTTAAGGCTGTCATGGTAATACCGTCCATCCTACCCCAGTATTTTCCACCTGCGTAAAGTTGTTCCCGTTTATCGGGAACCAAAAAATCTCGATGAGCAATTGGGAGATAATGTTGTGCGGAATCAACGTCAGCCAGAATTTGATTCACGCATTCTGTGTATGAATTGCGGGAAAGGTTAACATCTTC
This sequence comes from uncultured Maribellus sp., assembly GCA_964572085.1. Classification (GTDB taxonomy): domain Bacteria; phylum Bacteroidota; class Bacteroidia; order Bacteroidales; family Prolixibacteraceae; genus Draconibacterium. The sequence goes on from CAZNEV010000030.1 coordinate 32,381, forward strand.
ACCTGCACCAAACGGTTCAGTTACTATTGGAAACCCCAGCATTTGACCATTAACCCCTTTCCCTCCAAATTTTTGAAGAAGATCCCATTGAAACCATGCCCGCAGGGCAAAGGCTTCTCCTTGCAAACGGTGGCGGACAATTTTATCTAATGCAGGGTCTACCAGGTAACGCGTATTATACCCTCTTCCGTCCTTCAAAAACAAGTTAACCAGATAGATTCCCTGATAATCCCTGTTCCAGTACGTACCAAAAGGATCTTGTCCTGATATAAGAGCACCGGTGGCCAACCTTTGTAATGAATGCGTGGTGCTTGTTATTACGCCATTATCTGTCGCACCGTCAAAATAGGCACCTTCATTATCATTGTAACTATACGGCATAAGATCATAACACCGATTTATTAAACCTTGTACCCTGTCCGGGTATTCCCAAATATCTTCCTCCGTGTAGTAACCCCTAGGATATGGTTCCAGAAAGTTATCACACGAAACCGATATCAGCAATATTAAGGCTAACAGAAATGATAGTTTTGTATTCATGATTTTCATAGATTTAAAAGGTTAATGAAATTCCTGCTGTGTACGTTTTGTACAATGGATAACTATAAATACCCGATGCAGGTGACTCCGGATCGATATCTTTAACGGATGAAATTGTGGCAAGGTTTGCTCCTCTTACGAATAAACGAACTCCCTTTGACTTGATGCCCTGCAATTTACTCCCTGGTATCGTATAGGCCAGTTCAGCATTCTTAATTTTAAAATAATCTCCTTTGGTCAGCCAAAAATCAGAAGCCTGAAAATTATTGTTCACTCTCTCATAAGTTAGCTTCGGATAGGCTCCGCCAATATTGTCTCTAACGAAAACAGAATAATTATTGTCTCCCCAGCCGTTACGAAAATAGGAGCTTGTCATAGGGATATCAAATAACGCGGCTCCCGTTCCAACAACAGAAAGCTCGAAGTTGTTATACTTAACACTCAGGTTAAGAGAATAAAACATGCGAGGGGTAGTGTTACCGATGGCACTATTGTCATTTTCGTCAACCACTCCATCGGCATTCATATCTTTATATTTCAAGTCACCTTCATGCAGCACGGCATCAAAAAGTTGTGGAATTTTCAATGCATCATCATCACTTGTGAATTTTCCGATGTAATTCAGTCCCCAATATGTATCAACAGGTTGCCCTGTTCTGAATTGATAACTATTCCTGTAGTTGGGTTCGTCATACTTTATGATTTTTGAATTTTGAAAAGTGGCATTACCTCCAATAACAAATTCCAATTTCCCAATCCTATCTGCATATTGCAAGCCGGTTTCAACCCCATAGTATCTGTACTGATTGTGGTTAACGTATGGTAGGGCCCCTGACATGCCCGTTACCTCAGGCATTGAATTTGTTTGTCGGCCTATTATGCCGTCACGCATAGTGTTATAATAGTTTACTTCGGCCGATAATTTGTGTTTAAACAATAGTCCCTCAAGGCCTACGTTGAATTCTTTTCGTTTTTCCCACCCAACGTTGGGGTTTCCAATCCAGCTAGGATAGGTGGAAGGGGGATTGGTTTCCACATTCGTGCCAAACCATCGGTTTAACGGATGTGGACCGAAAGAAGTTCTTGTTGTACCAATAAACCTGCTTCGGACGATGTGAGGGTCCAGGTAAGGATCGAAGCCAATTACACCCACTTCAGCACGTAGCTTCAGGAAGTTAATAAATTTCGCATTTGACATAAAATTTTCTTCAGAAATCAACCATCCTGCCCCAATTGATGGAAAAACCTCTCCCCGGTTCTCTTTAAGAAAACTGTAGGTGTGTGCATAATTCAGTACGCCTTGAACGAAATACTTATCATTATAAATATATTTTCCAGTCCATACCCCTAAAAGCTGAGGTTCCGGATCTCTCATATTGTCTGAAAATTTTCTGTATAAGAAATAGGTTAAGGACGATTCTATATCATGCTTTTCAATGGTTCTTTTGTAATTCAAACTTTGGGAGAATGCCATACGAATGAAATAATAATCGTGTAGTTTTCGTCGTGTGTCGTCATTAATGCCTGTCTGGAGCCTTGTAAACGTTGTATCACTGTCGCCTACAATAACTCTGTAACCTTCGTATTGGTTAGCCTGTCCGATACGTATCAGATTCAGCGCGTCGAATCCAAAAGTGGTGCGCGATTTAAGTCCGCTGACAATTTGCGACAAATCATAATTCAAGGCAATTTTTACACCTGCCTGCCTGTTTTGTTCGGTATAATCTCCACTTCCTAAAAGATTACCAACCGGGTTGGCATAGCGGGAAGATATCCCATACCAAGGCTGGGATAACTCGGGATCGTTGTTCGCATATACCGGAAACTCAATGGGGGGGGTGGTCAGGATATCCGGCAATGCGGTGTTAAATTCATAGATTCCCATCAGGGTTTGTCCTTCTCCGGTAGTGTATCCATATCCGGGAGTACGACGAAGACCAAGACTCCCATTAATATCCAATTCTGTTGAAATACGATCATTAATCTGAATATCAACATTTGAGCGGAGGTTAATTCGGTTGTAGTCAGCCGTGGAGCCTATATCAAAAATATCCCCTTCGTGGTTAAACCCAATATACGAGGAGTATTGCGCCATCTCACCACCACCTCTTGCAGAGATATTTGCTCTCTGAAAAGCCTTAGTGTTTTTAAGCATATAGTCCTGATAATTAACGCTTGGATGCTTTAAATCATAGGGATCGTTTTTTTCATATGCAGCAATATCATCCGAGCTGAACAGGGGGCTTCGGCCATCCGCTTCTCTGGCCTGGTTATTAAGCCTTGCGTAATCAGCCCCTGACACCCACTCTGGAAACCTGTCGATTATACTTGTACCGCTTTCAACATTTACATTCAAGATTGATTCACCGGGCTTACCTCTCCTTGTTTTAATATACATGATTCCGTCGGCACCAAGTGGACCATACATTGCTTTACCAACGATGTCCTTTATTACGGTAACCGATTCAACTTCTCCGGGGCCTAGTGAAATTTCAGCAATTTCAGATGGTACGCCGTCAATAATATAGGTCAGATTACGTCCTCTTGCAGAAATACTAACCCGCTCAGTTAGACCATAAAACCCTCGCTGTTCCGCCGGGTGCGATCCCGGGGCTCCATGGTTTTCTACAACCCGAAGCCCTGGCACTTTTCCGTTAAAAGAAAGACGCAAATCCGTTGAAGGATAACTCATCAGGTCCTCGCCTTTTATTACATTATAACTTCCTGTTGCATATCGTTTTTTTACTGTCATGTAGGGGAGAGGGACATCCTCGTCGAGCGACATGAATAGATCCGATCTCGAGAGGCTGACCGTACTGTCATTAATAAGCTCCTGGACAGATGAGATCTTCTTTTCAAACCCCGTTGCTGATATGGTAACAATGTCATTCGTCAGAGCAACGAAGGAATATAAACCATCCTCGCTGTTTGTTGCATCAATTAATGCTTCAGCTATTATAATTTTGGCATTGGAAATTGGTTTCCCATCCTTGTCAGCCACATTCAGGCTGACGACAACATGTTCGATGTTTAGTTTTTTTATACTTGCATTTATCGCTCCTGAAATAGATAGGCACAAAAGAAAGATCCAAATAATCTTGTAGTTCAAGTATTTTTTATGGTAAAATCTCATGATTTTCTTTTTTAATTAGATTAATATTAACAATTACCAAGGTTGGTATGGATCGAAATTTTTCATTTTATAGTACTCGGTTGAAAGGAAAGGCATGTAATACTTGGCGTCAAACCATACTCCTTGCCGATCGGGATCCTCTAAGGGTTTTCTTTCGAACTTGAAACCTGTGGGATATTGTTCCGAAACGGGCACCTTTTCAGGGATAATTCCAACAATTGGGTTACTATATGCTTCCGGAGCTGTCTTCCAACGACGGATATCAAAATAGTAATGCTGCTCAAAACTTAATTCAACATTACGTTCATTCCGTATCCGCTCTCTGAAAATATCCTTACTGACAGTCAATTGATTTTGTACCGGGGCTAGATCCGGATAACGGGACCTAACATGATTGATTGCCTCAACCGCGGTCATAGCAGCACCGGGAGCAGCTGTATTGGGTCCGTACGCTTCGTTGGCGGCTTCGGCATAGTTCAGGTAGAGTTCACCCAAGCGGATCATGGAACATGTATATTGTATTACAACCGGATTCTTTACGCTATTTAATCCCCAAGTTTTTCTAATCGTATAGCCAGTTCGAGTCCTTCCGGCATAACTTGGATCAAGCCATTCAGAAAATTTTATTTCACCATCAACATCTTCAATATAAATATCGGCAGCACCGAATCCAGGTAGTGGCGCACCATTGTAAACAATATTTAAGTAGAACCGGGGATCCCTGTTCACAAAAGGATCCTGCTCGTTATAATGCCCGAGAGCTTTAGCTGCAGCGCGATCTTCTGCCGTGTTGAGCGGATCGCCCCATTTCGTTTCGTACATATCAACATGGTTTTGCGACGGACATATTCCTGAGTTATTTGTTCTATGATTGGTAATTACCCCAACCAGCATATGCTTATTCATCAAAGTACCAGTTGCCCAATTCGCAGTGCCTGCATAGTGCCCCCAAAGCATTTCATTAGAGTAAGTAGTGCCCCAATAATTATCATAGTAATTTGCATATGTTACCATTTCATACTGGTGTTGCTTTGCCAATTCTATCGCTTTCCAATTGGCAATTGCAGCATCTTGCCAATTTTTTTGTGTTCCATTATTGAGCGGGCTTGCAGCAAATAGTAAAGCCCTACCCTTCATTGCAGCCGCCGTCACCCCGTTTGGTTTCTTCTGGTCGTGGGCATTGAGATGACCAACCTGCCCCGGGCCCGGGTCCCTACGCATCTTCCCTGCCTTTTCAAAGAATATCATTGCCGTGTCCATATCGGCAGCCACGTTATACATTGTTTCTTCCGCCGTTAAACGCGGAATGTCCCAAAGATCATCGGGGCCGATAACATATCTGATATACGGCATTGGTCCCCACAACTTGAATACTTCAAGATGGGCAAATCCCCTTACAAAATAGGCTTGTGCAATAATATCATCGATCTCTTTCTGCGTCCCGTCGGTAAGCCGATCGATGTTTTTCAAAGTCATGTTGCATATCCTGATACACTTAAACATGGCATACAATCTTGGCCCGTAATGCACGTTATTGTCACCCAACGGCCCGGGTCCCTGATGGTACATGCCCCACATCACCCTTCCGGCATCGGCGATATTGGTTATGGCATCGAAATCAAGACTTCCAGCTCTCACTGAGCTAATGTAGGAGGTATAGAAGACTCCTCCGTTTGCATTTCGATCTTCACGATAGACCCATTCAAAATATTTATATAAATTATCATATTTTGTAAAAACATCCTCCTCCGTCAGCCCTGCTTCAGGGGCTTTGTCAAGGTAGTCTTCGCAAGATATCGTAAGCGAACCTACCAGACCGGATAAAACTAAAATGATTATGTATTTTTTCATTGTGTATAAAGTAGTAGTTATTAGCTTAATAAAATGATGCACTTACGCCAAGTCTCACAGTCTTCATCAGAGGATAAAATCCTCGTGAGTAATCCCTTCTTTCCGGATCACCCAAAATCAAGTTGGTAAAAGTTATCAGATTGTAGCCTTGCGCATATATTGTTAGATTAGAAATTCCAAGATTCCTGGCTAAAAACCCTGTGTTTTTAATATTGTATTCCAGATGTATTTCCTTTAGCCGCAAATAATCTGCTTTCCTCCAGAAATGACCGGGAGTTCTGAGATCATATCCTTCAAGTCCTGCACCACCGGCCCATGCATATTGGGGGATGCCTCCTCCACCGTCAAAGTAATGGAGAGTAGCATGGTCTGCTTCATCCTGCCTATCAGGTCTCCAGTAGTTTAATTGCGTAGGTCTAACGCTCCAACTGCCCAGTTCAAATTCGTTCTCAAATATGTTGTTGAATACAACATATTTACCTTGGTTGCCCTGGAACATAAGGTTTAATCCCCATCCCTTATAACTCAATCCGCCCGAAAGGGAATAGGTTATGGGTGGATATTGAGAACCCTTAATTGGATACTTATCCCTACTGGTTATCGATCCGTCAACATCGTAATCCAGAAAAACGTGATCACCTACACTGAGCCCGCTTGGAGGTATTTGTGTAGCATGGTTGTGTATGTCATCAACAGATGTAAGATATTCGCTGTTGATTAGCAATACTCCGGCAGCTCCTGTCGGTATCCCAAGCGGTACGTTCCATCCTTCGGGCATCCCTAATTGTTTCCCTGCGTATTTACGATAGTCGGGAGCATATGTTAGGTCGTCTCTGAAAACAATACGGTTTTCGTTAAACCCCAACATACCCTTGGCATGATAGTTTAGATTAGAAGATGTGGTTCCATTATACTCTGCCTCAATCTCAAACCCGTGTTTCTTCAACTCCCCGAGGTTAAGGTCTTTAAAGGAATTTCCAACAAGGAAGGTCACATTCTGAGGTTGCGTCAACATTTTAGAACGATACTCGTCGTAAAGATCAATAGTTAATTTGAACTTATTTTCAAAGAAGCCCATTTCCATCCCGATATCCCTTTTTCTGGCTTCTTCCCACTGGGCATTCACATTAGCACCTATGTCTTCGGCAATGTAGTTGCCAGTTGTGTAGTACTCACTCATATAAAGCCACCTACTTTCCGCATAATCGCTCCCTACCAAACCATCGGAATAACGTAATTTCAACGTGCTCATCCAAGGTATGGCATTTTGGAAGAATGATTCTTCTGATATCACCCACCCAATAGCTCCCGAGGGAAAGAAACCAAACCTGTTGCTGGGTGCGAAACGTTCGGAACCGGTATAACCCATATTAACTTCCACCAGATATTTATGCAAGTAATCGTAAGTCAATCTGCCTACCCATGCTTCGTTATAATAAGGAAACTCCAATTCCAGATCTTTTTTCTGACGATTAAATAACGCAAGCCCAGAAACATTGTGTCGTCCATCCCCAAAAGAATTGGCATAATTTACAGACGCTTCGTAATAGAGCTCAGTGTAGTATTTATCCTGAAGTCCGCCTACAGTTACGTTTATAGGAGGTAAATTATATACATCAAGTGTCTCACCAACACGTTCCCATGGGTTTTGATCGGAACCTATGCGATCGTAGTGAAGGTAATATTGAGGCATTCTGGTATTAGAATACTTAGAAAGCATATTGTAATAAGTGCTTAAAGAAACTTTTCCTTTAACAGAAAGGCCTTTCAGAAGAAATTTAAGATCCTGTCCGAAAATAAGATCGCTGAAGACCCTAGAAGAAGTATAATTACGGAACGCCCCATCGTTATAAAAGGAGTAGGGGTTATCATACCGCTCTCCAAAAGCCATTGCTAACCTTTTCCCTTTTGCATCCGGATAATGAGGATCAGGCACTTCTTCCAGCACCCACTCCGGAAAATAGGCAGGGAACCTTGCTGGCCCGGTGTTGGCAAGTGTATGCCATGTATTAGTGGCCGGGTTATTCTTAGCAGAAATATCCCCACCAATGTTGAATGAAAGGTTGGTAGTTTTCGTTAAAGAGAAATCTAAATTTGCACGATAATTAAATTTGTTGTTGTTGTGGCGCGAGTTAATATGTCCTTCATGCATACCTGTGAACAAACCGCCCTCGTGCTGATAACCTAAAGACGCGAAATACTTTACAAAATCGGTTCCCCCAACCACGTTTAAATTAGCCGTGCTTATCGGTGCAAACGGTCGGGTAACTTCTTTGAACCAGTCAACATTGGGGTATCTCAGAGAATTTAATCTGGTTGAAGGTTCACGGTACTCATTTAGTATATGTTGCGGCAATCTCTCATCGAATCGCTGATCGTTCATTCTCGTCACCTGCAACATTTCCATGGTGGTATATGAATCGATAAAAAAATCCATTCCCGATGCAATCTGAATACCGGAAGAACCTTTGAAGCTAAGTTGAGGTTTTTGTTTTGTTCCCCGCCTTGTTGTTACAAGAATTACCCCGTTTGCTCCTTTGGCTCCAAAAACTGCGGTTGCAGAGGCATCTTTCAATACTGAAATGGTTTCAATTTCATTCGGATCAAGAAATCGGAAATCCCGTTCAACCCCATCTACCATCACCAATGGTGCAGAACCGCTCCAACTCGATAAACCACGAATAATAATCTCTGAATGATTGTCCCCGGGCTCGCCTGTGTCCTGAATCGTCAATACTCCCGACAGTTTGCCGGCAATGGCATTGCTGATGTTGTCCGTTCCTGACATCGTCAACGACTCGGTACCGATTTGGCTGATGGCTCCAATAACGCTTTCTTTTCGCTGGACTCCATACCCCACAGCAACCACTTCTTCCAATCCAATTGTCGCTTCCTCCATTACTATTGAAAAAGTTTTTCTTTCGCCAATAATAATTTCCTGTGATTTCATTCCCACAAATGAAAGTTGTAAAATTTCAGCATCAACTGGAATACGTAAAGAAAACTCTCCATCCACGTTAGTTACTGTTCCAATTGAAGTGCCTTTTACCATTACGGTAACGCCAGGAAGAGACAACCCACCTGAATCTATCACTTTACCTGTAACTTCTTTTTGCTGTTGCTGAACAGTTTCAGCATATTTTTCTATACCTAATTGAGATTTTAACTTTGAATGATTTTTCAAGTTTTCATCTCGATGAATAACAATTTGCCGATCGTAAATTTTGTACCCATTCGAAGTACCGCTAAAAACCTTGTCGAGTATTTTTTCCACGGTTTGGTTTTCTACGTCAATATCCACCTGGCGATTTACATCAAGCCATTTTCCATTGTAAATAAAAATAAACTCACTTGTCTTCTCAATGTGTTGAAAGACTTCCAGCACGGTTACCCTTTTTAGGTTTAAGTTAAATGTTGTAAGTCGTGAATAACTGTCGGCTGCTTGTATTGCAAAAACCACAAACATAAGAAAGGTTAATAGTTTCATCCTTAACACCATTTTTGATAAGCCTCCCCTTGAGAAGCAAAGCAATTTTCGCTTTTTCTTCATAGTTTTAGATTATTTAGATTAAACACTATTTTAATTTATTCGTAGAGCGGAAAGGCTGTCCTTTAGGATAATCACCAATTGGATTTCGCAGAAAAGCAAAACTTTCCGGTTTTCGTCTTTTTATATTAATTATCGTCTTTGCAATTCTTTTAATTTCTTTTCAACAATCACTTTATTTTCGCTAATGCGGTATTCAAAGTCACAAGCATCAGCCAGCACAAGCATCACAGTATCCAACGATTCTTTCAAATCAAGTTTTCCTGTAATCGCATCATCGCCAGGATAATTTGCAGATAACTGTATTTTAACATTATAGTACATTCCTACTTTTTGCAATACTGTCCCAAGACTTTCCCTGTTATATCTCAACCATCCATAAGTCCATGCAACATACATATCCATATCGGACTCATTGTCAACCGCAAATTCGTTGCTTCCTTTGTTAAAACTTGCTTTCTGATTGGGCGCTAACAAGGTTTCGTTTTTGCCAAAACCAAATGTTTTTGGATTGCTCAAAGCAACAATTCCTTCCAACAGCACGGTTTCGATGTACTGGTTTGTTGGATACGCAGAAACGTTAAACCGCGTCCCCAACACTTTGATGTTAACTTCAGCAGCATTTACAATAAATGGCTGGGCTTTATTTTCCGATACTTCAAAATAAGCTTCGCCTTCTAAAAATACTTCCCTGGTTTTTTTTGTGAAATTTGAAGGGAATGCTAAGCGGCTGCCGGCGTTCAACCACACTTTAGTGCCATCTGCCAACAATAGCTCCGATCTTTTACCATAGGGAATTACCACCTCGTTCATTTGCACCTTCTCCTTCGTTTCGTTTTGCGATAGATCGATGGTACTGTCGTTGTTTATGGTCAGTTGATTGTTGTTGCTTAGCGCGAGGGTCGAATTGTTCCCGGTAAGCGCAATTTCGTCGCCACCGGAAAGTACCAACCGGGCGTTGTTGCTTTGCGCAATGGATTGGGAAGAGGCGAACTGATAAGCTACTTTTTTTTTGTTGAGATAAAAATAACCAAACGTTCCGAGTGAAATAAGCAGCAATATCGACGCGGCCCTGCTAAACATTTTCCTGAGCTTGATTTTTCTGGCCTTCTGACGATGCAATTCATCAGACTTCTCAATGTTTTGCCACATTTCCAAAATCGAATCTTCATCTAAAACTTCGTAAGTATCGCGGAGCAACAGTATGATTTCGCGGGCTTTTTTTGCTTTGGGATTGAATCCCGGTTCGTTTTCAATGAATTTTTCCCATTCATTGTTTTTGTGCCCTCTCAGCACCCAGGAAACAAAATTTTTATTTTCCAGAAGTTCTTCTAAGCTGTATGTTAGATATTTTGGATGCATTGATTTTTTTGGCTTTGTACTACTTATATAAAGGCATGGCTTTATTTTTTGTGGACAAGAATTTTGAAAAATTTCAAAAAAATATTTTATGAAACGCCATCGCTTGCTTAGGGCGCGTCCCCCTTTGAACGCATAATGTGTAAAGAAGCAATGTTTTTATTTTTCAAAGGGGGAATAAAAGGGGGATTTCGTCTTGAGATAAAAAAAGTATCCGGGGTATTTGGGAGAAAACTTATCGGTTGAAGTTTGATATTGATTGGCATTATTTGTTCACAATCCCCCTGAATCCCCCTTTGATATCGATATTTTGGATTCCAAAACTTGTTCAGTGATCAAAGGGGGACAAGAACGCGCAGTTTAATAGAACGTAGTTGCTTGTCCAGGACGCGTCCCCCTTTGAACGCATAATGTGTAAAGAAGCAATGTTTTTATTTTTCAAA
>CAZNEV010000030.1:43353-58485 GCA_964572085.1 uncultured Maribellus sp.
AATGTGTAAAGAAGCAATGTTTTTATTTTTCAAAGGGGGAATAAAAGGGGGATTTGGGAGAAAACTTATCGGTTGAAGTTTGATATTGATTGGCATTATTTGTTCACAATCCCCCTGAATCCCCCTTTGATATCGATATTTTGGATTCCAAAACTTGTTCAGTGATCAAAGGGGGACAAGAACGCGCAGTTTAATAGAACGTAGTTGCTTGTCCAGGACGCGTCCCCCTTTGAACGCACAAGATGCAAAGAAGCAGTATTTTTAATTACAAAGGGGGAATAAAAGGGGGATTCAGAACTGGTAGCTTGTATATTGTTATTCATTTTTTTAATTTTAAGAAAAATTTCATCATGTCTGCTCTCTACAATAAAAACCTGAAACCGTTGGCACAGAAACTTAGAAAGTTTGGTACAAAAGGTGAAGCTTTGCTTTGGCGAGACGTTCTCAAAGCAAAACAACACTGGCCATATCAGTTCAACCGGCAATTTATTGTTGGAAATTACATTGTTGATTTTATATGCAGAAAACTGAAGCTCATTGTTGAAATAGATGGATCCTCGCATTTCGCAAAAAGTGAAGAAGACTATAACCGTCAGCAATTTCTGGAGTCTATGGGCTATACAGTTTTGAGGTTTACCGAAAGTACAGTTGTTTACCGAATTGATGAAGTGGTGGCCGAAATTGATTATGCTGTTCAGTGTCTGGAGCAGAAAATTGAGGATGGGAGAATAAAACGACCATGATAAGTACTTTCACACATACGAAAATGAAAATATTAAGGGGAGTTACATCTGTTACGATATAAAACAAACAATATTAACAGATGAAAAAACCGCAATGAAACTATGCGTTTTGTATTATTCCCCCATTTCACAATCCCCCTGAATCCCCCTTTTGATAGTGATATTTTGAATTCCAAAGCTTGTTCTGTTATCAAAGGGGGACGAGGAAGGGAAGTGCTTTTAATTAAACAATCCAATACTTGTGATTATTTCTTCGAAAAGAAACCAAGAAACAACAAAAAAGCATTTTTATCGGACAATGCTGCCTTCAATGCTTTCAGCGACCTGGATACCTGTTTTCGGGCGGAATCGTATTTCAACGACATGATTTCGCAAATCTGGTCGTAGTCGAAATCGCAGGTAAAACGGTAATAAAGGATTTCGCGCTGTTTGGCGCTTAAATTTTTTAGTGCTTTTTGGACCGACTGCTCCCGGGCGGTCAATTCTTCTTTTTCAATCAGTTCTTTTTCAATCGAATATACAATTTCTGGTTCCGGGGCTTTTTCATCGTTAACATCAAGGGTCAGGTTTTGCTTTTGGATATTCCTGAGCAGTTTCCTGCGGAACGAACAGAGGAGATAAAAGTTGATATTGTCTGTTTCGCCAAGCTTTGATCGGGTTCTGATCAAATCAAAAAACAAATCCTGAATGGAGTCTTTTATGATTTCGTCGTCTTTTGAAAACTTTTTGCCATAACGGAAAAGCAATTGGGCATGTTGATAATAAATGTGGGAAAGGGCATATGATTCACCTTTCCTGAAATCGTCCCAGGTTTTTTTATCTGTTTGCATCATTAAATTCCAGTTTAGCAATTTCAAAAGTAATCATTTTAACTCGACATAAGAAAGCTGTCTTATTTTGAAAAATAAAAACTGAAATTGGCGGTTTCGGAATCAAAACAAAAGCAATATTAATTCTATCTAAAACCATTCTAAATAAATTTGCAGTTTCAAATAATCAATTTATATTTGCGGAATACAAAATCGATAAGTAAATGAATTCAGGGTTTAAATACGTTTCTTCGCAAACATCAACAAATTGTTGTTGTTTCGAATTCATTTTATCGTCGTTATCTATGTGTATGCGCTAGCCTTCTTTCTGTGGTCACATGGATTGAGGGCATTCAAAAAATTCAAGCGTTCATAAACACAACTTTTCATTTTAAAATTTTCTTCTTATGTCGGGTCGAATTATTCGGTTTGGTGGAAGTAATGTGGGAAACACCAATTCCATAAAAAATTTGAGGTCGAATTTAAATCGGCAAAACGGTCTGAAATTTATCGTCGTCTCAGCCATTCCTGAATTGTTATTGTGGGTCGAAAAAAACATTCAGCAGGCGCAAATTCATTTAAGTACGAACTCATTGAGTGACGAAGTAAATTCGTTTTTTGTGGAACGGGTAAATTCCGCACTTTCAGAAAAATACCTGCAACTGGCCGACCAATTAGTTAATTTGCTAAAAGGGATTTCGCTCATTGGCGACTATTCAGCAGCTTTAAAAGATCAGGTAATCACCTACAGCGAAAAACTCACTGCCGAAATATTACAGGCACAGTGGGAATTGCTCGGAAACGGTTCACAAGTAATCTGGCCCGAGGAAATTGAACTGCGAACTACTGCTGACTACGGAAATGCTACTTTTATTTCGGTGAACCTGGAGAAAATATCGGCATTGCCTCAGTCGGTGATTATATTTCCGGGTTCGTATGGAATAAACGAAAAGAACAAAATCACCCGTGCCGGAAAAACTGCCGCCGATTATACTTCAGCAGCGCTTACGGCCTTCTTAGGCATCTCAAAACTGGAACTTTGGGGCTTAGACAAAGATTTCCAAAAAGCCGACCCCGGAATAGTTGAAAATCCGCCAATCATTTCGAGGCTCACCTATTCTGAAGCGGGCGAACTGGCTTATTTCGACCACTATTCCTTTCATCCGCGAACAGTAGAGCCATTGGAAAGCAAGCACATCCCGATAGTTGCGTTAAATCCTTCTTCAGCAGATGGTGTGGTGGAGACCACGATAAACACCGAAACCTACATCGACAAAAAAATCGTGAAAAGTATAGCGTGTTCCGACGATATTTCGCTGCTGAAACTGAATGGCCCCGGTGTGGGATTGAAACCCGGCATTCTGGCCAGGGTTACTAACGCATTAAGCAAAGCAGGCATTAACATAAAATCGGTCATCACCTCTCAAATTTCTATCAATATCATTCTCGAACAAAACACGGGCGACAAAGCTTTAGGAATTATAAAGACACTTGGTTTTACCACCGTGCAAGAGATTAGTTTGATGAAAGATGTTTCGCTAATTGGGATTATCGGGCACGGGATGCAGCAAAATTACGGCGTATCGGCCCTTATTTTCAACGCGGTGGCGCACAACAAAATCAATGTGGTGTTAAGTGGATCCGGTGCTTCCGATTTGGTGAGTTACTTAGTGGTAAAAAATTCGGACAAGGAAAAAAGTGTCCGCGAAATTTATAAAGCATTCTTTGAAGCTCCTCCTAACCCTGCCTACCGGCAGGCAGGCTCCCCCGAAGGGGAGGGATTTGAAACCCCTCATGTGGGATTTTCGGGGCTTATTTAACAAGTTTTATCTAACCCAAAAAATAATTAAAAATGACAACAAAAAAATTAAACTTCGAAACGCTGCAGCAACATGCAGGTCAAACTCCCGACGCAACAACCAATTCGCGGGCAGTACCAATTTATCAAACTACATCGTATGTTTTTAACGATGCGGAACATGCGGCCAATTTGTTCGCACTAAAAGAGTTTGGGAACATTTATACGCGCATAATGAACCCCACTTCCGATGTTTTTGAGAAACGAATGGCCGCATTGGAAGGTGGTGTAGCAGCTTTGTCGTTAGCTTCGGGCCATGCAGCGCAATTTCTGGCACTCAACACTATCCTCGCGGCAGGAGACAACTTTGTGTCATCGCCTTATTTATATGGCGGAAGCTACAATCAGTTTAAAGTTTCCTTTAAACGCCTCGGCGTTGAAGCCCGTTTTGCCAAAGACCTTGAACCGGCATCGTTCGAGAAACTAATCGATGAAAACACAAAAGCAATTTATGTGGAAACCATTGGGAATCCGGGATTTAACGTACCCGATTTTGATGCCATTTCAGCACTGGCAAAAAAACATGATCTACCCTTAATTGTTGACAACACGTTTGCAGGCGGCGGTTATCTTTTCCGACCTATTGAACATGGCGCCAACATAGTAGTGGAGTCGGCTACCAAATGGATTGGAGGCCATGGCACCAGCATTGGCGGTGTTATTGTGGATGCCGGAAACTTCAACTGGGGCAACGGTAAATTCCCGGGCTTCACTGAACCGGCAGAAGGCTATCATGGCATGAAATTCTGGGATATATTCAATCCCGACGGACCGTTTGGAAACATTGCCTTCATCATTAAAGCACGGGTGGAAGGACTTCGCGATTTTGGAGCCGCCATCAGCCCGTTTAATTCCTTCTTGCTATTACAGGGAATAGAAACCTTGTCGCTGCGCATGGAACGCCATGTGAAAAACACTGAAGCACTGGCAAATTGGTTGGAGAATCATCCGAAGGTGGAAAGCGTAAGTTATCCCGGCCTGGAAAGCCATCCTTCGTATAAAAATGCAAAAAAATACCTGACAAAAGGTGCCGGTGGGATGTTGTCCTTCATTTTAAAAGGCAATAAAGAAACCGCCAACACCGTGGTTAACAGCTTAGAAATGATAAGCCACCTTGCCAATGTTGGCGACACCAAAACGCTGATTATACAACCGTCAACCACCACACACTCGCAACTCTCCGACGAAGAGCTGCATGCAGCAGGTATTCACCCCAACCAACTTCGTATTAGCGTTGGTTTGGAGCATATTGATGATATTATTGCCGACTTTGAACAAGCCTTCAACAAAATTGGTTAATCAGAGAGGCAAGTAACAAATACAAAGTAGTGAGTAATGAGTAGTGAGTAGTGAGTACGTCTCACTACTCACATCTAATAATCTAAAGGTCTTTTTTTATGCCACTAAAAATTCCGGACAAGTTGCCGGCCATAAAATTGCTTGAAGAGGAAAATATTTTCGTGATGAATGAATCGCGTGCGACAAAACAAGACATCCGCCCGCTGAAAATTATCATTCTGAATTTAATGCCGTTGAAAGTTTCGACGGAGACAGACTTGCTTCGTCTCTTGTCGAATTCGCCTTTACAAATCGAAATTGATTTTATGAAAATAAAAGGGCATATACCAAAAAATACGCCCTTGGAACACATGAAGGAATTTTACCGCGATTTCGATGAATTAAAGGAAAAAAAATACGACGGAATGATTATCACCGGAGCGCCAGTTGAGAAATTGCCTTTCGAGGAAGTTACCTATTGGGACGAAATGAAGCAGATTATGGACTGGGCTCAGCATAATGTAACTTCGAGCTTGTATATTTGCTGGGCTGCGCAAGCCGCTCTTTTTCACTATTATAAGGTGCCAAAATATCCTTTGGAGAAAAAAATGTTCGGCGTATTTCCACATACCAACACGAACCACCAGCTTCCGATTTTCCGTGGCTTCGACGATATATTTTACATTCCTCACTCCCGCCACACCGAAATTAGGGCCGAGGATGTTGAAAAGGTAGATGCATTGGACATCATTGCATCGTCAGATGTTGCAGGTGTTTCTATTATAGCTGCCAAAAACGGAAGGCAACTGTTCATTACCGGGCATTCGGAATATTCCCGTTTGACATTGGATAGCGAATATAAACGTGACAAAGCAAAAAATCTGCCCATAGAAATGCCCATTAATTATTACAAAGACGACCAGCCTGACAATATTCCTGTGATGCGTTGGAAATCGACTGCGAACCTGTTCTTTTCCAATTGGCTGAACTATTACGTTTATCAGGAAACACCCTATGACCTGGATGAAATAAAGTAGCTGTTTTACTCTACTGTGGTTTGCTATTCTTTGTGCCAATGCACCTTGTAATTTTTCCTTTCATCATTTAATGTTAATTTTGAAAAACAAATTCTGATGCAGTAGAGCCTAACATTCTTTACTCATCAATTAAAGTTCAAGAAAATGAAAAAATTCGCAGTAGTATTGGCAGGAAGCGGAGTATTCGACGGTTCCGAGATTCATGAAGCTATCTCAACTTTATTGGCGATTGCCCGCCATGGTGCAAGCTATGAGTGTTTCGCACCTGACATTCAGCAAGCACATGTAATTAACCACATCACGGGAGAGGAAATGCCGGAAAGCCGGAACGTATTAATAGAAGCAGCACGCATTGCCCGTGGAAAAATAAAACCATTGTCTGATTATGACGCTTCAAAATTTGATGCCATCATTTTTCCCGGTGGTTTCGGGGTGGCAAAAAACCTCTGCACTTTTGCGTTCGACGGAGTTGACTGCACAGTGAATGTGGATGTTGAAAAGGCAATAAGAAGCACCATCACCGCCGAAAAACCAATCGGTGCCCTTTGTATATCGCCTGTAATCATCGCAAAAGTGTTGGTTGACGTGGAAGTTACTATCGGCAACGATGCCGAAACAGCAGCGGCCATTGAAACCTTTGGCGCTACACACAAAACTGCTTCTAACGGTGAAATTGTTTTCGACGAAAAGTACAAAATCGTTACTGCACCCTGCTACATGTTGGATGCGACAATCGACCAGATTGCAGATGACGCCGAAAAAGTGGTAAAAAAAATACTGGAAATAGCATAAACAAGGGGGCATGCTCCCTTGCACAAAAGGGGGCATGCTCCCTTGCACAAAAGGGGGCATGCTCCCTTGCACAAAATGAATCCCATACCCTACATCGATATCCACACCCATTCCGACCGGCCCGAAAATGAAACGGTGACGGTACGGAACATCTTTCCCGGCGACCCCATAGCAGCATTCACGGGTCGCAACTTCTATTCGGTGGGGTTACATCCATGGCATATAAAAGACGAGCAGGAAAACAACGAGTTATTACAGGCTATGGAAGAGGCACTTGAAATTGACCATGTTTGTTTTGTTGGCGAATGTGGTCTGGATAAAGTTGCAAAAACCGATTTTGACGAACAGAAAAGGGTTTTCCGAGCGCAGGCGTTCATGGCCGAGGAGCTTAAACGGCCTCTGATTATCCATTGTGTGAAAGCCTACAACGAAGTGATGGAGTTGCATAAAAACCTGCATCCCGAAATGCCGTGGATTCTACACGGATATAAGGGGAGTGTCCAACTCACCCAGCAAATGGGCGAACGGGGATTTTATTTTTCTTTTGGAAAAAATCTATTCCGCCCGGGCTCAAAATCAATTGAATCATTCAAATGTTTGCCCTTGGAAAAGATATTCTTCGAAACTGATGAATACAACGGTGATGTTATGGAATTCTACGAAGAAGGCGCGAGGCTAAAAAACATTTCTTTGGAAATGCTCCAAAAGTCGGTATGGAATAATTTCAGCCGGGTAGAAAACTCCTTGCTAAGCCGCTTTTAAACCAAACCCGAAACTGGAAACTCGATGACAAACTGGCTGGAACGGACCGAATTGCTTCTCGGAAGCGAAAAACTGGAGAAACTGAAACGTGCCCATGTGCTGGTGGTTGGCCTGGGCGGCGTAGGCGCTTATGCTGCTGAACAACTTTGCCGCACCGGAATAGGCAAACTGACCCTCGTTGATTCCGATGCCGTGGAAACCACCAACCGGAACCGCCAGCTTCCGGCATTGGTAAGCACAACCGGAAAACTTAAAACAGAAGTTCTGGCAGAACGATTTCTCGACATCAATCCCGATTTGAACCTGACCGTTTCTAATGAATTTGTGGCCGACCAAAAAACGCTGGAGCTTTTGCAAAGTGCCCCTTTTGATTATGTTGTGGACGCCATCGATACTCTTTCGCCAAAAGTTTTCCTGATAGCACGCGCTCTCGAATTGAATTTAAAAGTTGTCAGCTCAATGGGTGCCGGTGGCAAAATGAACCCGGAACTTATTCGCATTGCCGACATTTCAAACTCTTACGGTTGCCGTTTAGCGCGCACCTTGCGAAAACGATTATTGCGAATGGGGATAAAAAGTGGTGTTCCAGTGGTATTTTCCTCCGAAATAGTTGTCCGCGATGCCGTTCGCCCCGAGGAGGGGAAGAATAAAAAATCAACTGTAGGCACAATTTCTTATATGCCGGCTTTGTTCGGTTGTTTTGTCAGCAGTGTGGTTATTCGAGGTCTTATTTCATAAATACTAAGGCACAAGCTGCCTCCCTTTCTGTCGGGACATTCGCCTCCGCCCTAAAAATAATTAAATTATCAGTGATTTATTAGAATAATAGTTTACCTTTGAGGCGTTAAAATTAAGGCAGTTAAGAATTTAACGTTTTTGGCGATCTGAAAATTAACAAATTGGTCTTTTTTTTATTGATTTTTTTAAGACAGTCCGGACGATTTTCCATTCTTGTTTTTCTCCACTTTATTTTATTGAACATTCAGGGTTTCCCGTTTCGATGCTTTAGTGAATACGGGGGACGAAATCCATTTGGGCATACTCTCCGAACACTTGAAGAATTGGATTTATTAATTTTTTAAATAGGAACAAATGAACATTTATGTTGGAAATCTTCCGTTCAATTTAGGAGAAGAAGATTTAAAAGAAATTTTCGAAGAGTATGGTGAAGTGTCAACCACAAAAATTATCGCTGATAAATTTTCTGGTAGAAGCAAAGGTTTTGGTTTCGTTGAAATGGACAACGACGAAGAAGCGAACAACGCCATTAAAGAACTTAACAACGCCGAAATTAGCGGTAGGAACATCAAAGTAAACGAATCTAAACCACGCTCAACGGAAAGCCGTGGTGGTGGTGGCGATCGTCGCGGTGGTGGCGGTGGTTATCAACGCAGGGAACGTTACTAATTCAGCAATGAAAGGTACCGTAAAATGGTACGATGCAGTTAAAGGATTTGGGTTCATCCAGTCTGAAGACAACAAAGATTTATTTGTGCACCGTACCGGAGTAAAAGACAACGTTTTTTCGTTGGAAGCGGGTCAGGCAGTTGAATTTGAGATAAAAGACAGCGACAAAGGCCCCGTGGCATTTAATGTTGAAGTAGTTTAACAAAGCGATATAAAAAAAGGATCCTATTTTCATGGGGTCCTTTTTTTGTGGCTTTTGCCTACTTCCTGAAAAGGTTGCTTTTTCTAAGTTACAATGCGTTATTTCACATATTCATTCCTTTCTTCATTAGTCATATCCGAACTCCTTCAAGTGAAACATTGCGATAATTTTGTACAATGCCACGGATAGTTTAAATTTGAAAATATTTCGGATAGCTTTGAATCCGCTAAAAAAAATGATGAATTAAAAACAAAACTTTCTAAAATGAAAAAAATATTTTTTGCATCCCTTATTTTTTGTCTTTTCGCAACTATGCTGTCAGCGCAATTAAAACTTGAAAAAGGAGATCCGGAAAATCCAAAAAACATTCCGGCATTTTTCAAATCGAAGTATTCGGATGTACAACAAGAAATGAAAAATGTAAGCTTGGGAGAGGTGAAAATCGTTGCAACTTCGCCTGGCGGAAACCCTGTTTATGCTGTGTATTATGGCGAAAAAGAAAACTTAAATTCGAATGCCAACTACAACTCGGCAATTGGTGCGAGAAATCCTGCTTACTATGCCCAAAAAGACAAGACCACAAAACCTGTGGTTTATTTTATTGGGCCTGTGCATGGGCAAGAAGTTGAGAATATTGTTGGATTGCTAAATCTGATTCATGTTGCAGAAACGGGAAAAGATTACCGGGGCAAAGACTGGCCGGGCTTAAAAAACAAAATGGACAAATGCCGTTCAATAATAATACCGTGTGCCAACCCGGACGGAAGAATCCGATGTCCGTACGACAGTTTTGTAGGTATTCCAACCCGGACAATGACAAAATACGGGCAAGGTACACGGAAAGATGGGAGTTTATATGGCTGGCCAATGACAAAATCAATCCATCCTATGAAAGGGGATGTTGGAATTTTAGGAGCGTATTTTAACGATGCAGGCATCAATATTATGCACGATGAGTTTTTTTCTCCAATGGCCGAAGAAACAGCGGCAATCCTGAAAATTGCAAAAGACGAAGCACCCGATATTACCGTTTCCCTGCATTCGCACGAAAACCTGCCCATTATTTTACAACCTGCCCATGTTGGTATGTTCATGAAAAAACGGGTTAACGATTTGGCTTTGCGCTTAAACAAAAGGTACCGCGATGCCAAGCTTCCTTTTGTGGAAGAAAATAGGTTCTGGCAGCCTACCTACGACGACGAAAACGGTCCAAGGAGTTCTTTTAACCTAATTCCGGCCTTGCACCATGTTTCCGGTACAATGTCCTTCACATTTGAATGTAGTCATGGTTCGCTTTCCGACCGGTTTCCGAAAAGTTTGGTTGATCATAGTGCTATTGTTGACATTCAGCTAATGCTTTACGATGAAATGTATGATTACATTTTGGAAAACAAGCCAAACTGGGTAGTTGAAGAGCAACGGTAAAACAAGGAATTATCAATCACAAAAAGGATAAATTTGCTGCCGTTAAATTAAATTCAATCCATGAGGCATCCTTTTTCTAAAACTTTAAGCTTAAAGAAGCATTGTTCGAGAACAACGGTTTATTTGATTCTAATTGTGTTATATACAGCTACTTCATGCAGTAAAAAACAATTCTCAACTTCATCAAAGCGGTATGACAACGCCGTTATTAATGTCGAATTCAACAATTTCTTGAAAGGTGGAGCCGAACTTAAATTGAATACAGGCAGAAAGAAACCCGACCAAATAATCCGTACGGCAGAAAAATACTTAGGTACACGGCATTGCATGGGAGGAAACACCAAAAAATGCTTGGATTGTTCGGGGCTTACCTATTTGTCGTTTGCCCAAAATAACATTACGGTTCCGCGGAGGTCACAAGACCAGGCCCGTTACGGGCGGATTATTTTTAACCAATCGGATCTTAAAAAGGGCGACTTAGTTTTCTTTACCAAGTCGTATAAATCGTCCGATTATATTACGCATGTAGGTATTTATTTGGGAAACAACAGTTTCATTCATGCCTCTACTTCCAGCGGAGTGGTTATAACACCGTTACATAATCCCTGGTGGTCACAACGTTTTGTTTTTGGAACAAGGGTGTTTTAAAAGTGAGACTCGCAATGGTAATTTCTTTGAACATAGATTGAAGCAAGTTCAATTTTTTAATCTTGCTCAATAAAATCAGGCAACTTGTATCAGATGCTATAATTTTTGGCATTTTCAATATCGCCATCTAAATCTGTAATTGAATGATTTAAAACAGGAACATCATAATCTGATAACTCCATAAATGTAGATTTAAATTCAGGCAGCAAAGCACACTGGATTCCATATGCTGAGCAAGAAAATTAGCTTATTTTGGGTTGATTGATCGTGAGAAAATTCAAGCCATAAAACGAAAATTGTATTTCTGGAAAAGGAAAAACAAGAGTTGAACTCATTTGGGGCGAAAAGAACGGTTCTCCATTATTTCTTGAAAATGGAACCGATTCCCCTGCCGATTTTCTGCACTGTTTCAATTCCTTTGTTCAATGGTTCCATAGGAACATCCCTGTAAGGTTCCATACTTATAGTAGCGGCATATTGCTCAGGATAGATAACGAACCTGCTGTTAGTTGCAAAGTGTTTTTCGAGCTTGGCGGGGAGATTGTCCAACACTGGTAAATGGGACGGCGCCCCTCGTCGGGCAGAAACCAATACAAACAAATCGTTGTCTTGAATATTTCTTGAAATCACAAAAAAGTCTTCCCAGTCTATGAATAATTTTATGGTAATGGATGCGGTTAGTTTTGCCTTTTTCGATAATTTTCCGATTGCTTTCCCAGTGGGTTCACTGCAGTGCAACACAATTGGAATACTAAGTTCCTGAGCCAGTTTTGCTGTTTTGGTAAACCATAAAGCGAAACCGTTTTCATGTTCGGCCAATGGTGGTGTAGCAACAATAATTCTTTTATGCAATACCATCGGTTTCTGCAAATGACAAATAAAAGTGGTTTTAGCGGTGTTGTTTATGATACTATCTACTTTCTCGCCAATTAATTTGTCCATAAACCCTGCACGCTGCGGCCATCCCAAAACAATCATGTCAGCCGTAATTTCTTTCGAAATACGAGCTATGCCGCTTGCAACATTATGGTCAATCGTTGTAATTATATTTACTTTTGTTTCCGACGCAGAGGCTTGTTTCACAAACCCTTCCAGTTGGTTTCTTGCTTTTAGTATATTAATTTCAGCTTCGTTATTATTGGCAACCACTGAAAGGATGGATACAGGATTGGTTGATTTTTTGTCCTTAATGTAGATGGCAAACTCCAGAAGCTTTTCAATGTTTGCAACATTTGCAATGGGCAAAAGAATGTGCTCATTTTTGACGCCATTTGCTTTTATCAGACTACTTGTATCATCCTCCGATTCAACAACAATTTGTTTAGCGGCTTTTTCCGTGACAAATGAAGCCACGATGCAAGTTATCAGAATAAGTATAACGGTTCCGTTCAGGATGTTGTCATCCAGAATTTCAGCTTTATAACCTACCAAAATTACTGCAAGTGTTGCAGCAGCATGGGCACCGCTAAGCCCGAATATAAGCTGCCGTTGTGCTTTTGAATAGTTGAATACAAGTTGCGTAATAAAAGCTGCAAACCATTTCCCAAACAGTGCCACAATTGAAAGGGTTCCTGCCACGATAAGCGCCATTGGGCCGCTTAAAATTACGCGCAGGTCAACCAACATTCCTACACTGATGAGGAAAAATGGTATGAACAATGAATTGCCAATAAACTCAATCCGGTTCATCAATGCAGATGAATGTGGGATGAGTTTGTTTAAGGCTAACCCTGCAACGAAAGCTCCTATAATTGGTTCAATGCCTGCTACCTCTGCTAAAAATGCAGCCAGAAACACCACTGACAAAACGAAAATATAGTGCGAGTGCTTTTCACTTTCCAGTTTCTGAAAAAACCATTGGGCAATTCTTGGAATTACAAGGAACATGAAGGCGGAAAAAATAGTTAGTGAAACACCCAAGCGTATCCAAAATTCCTGATTTAAATTACCCTGGCTGTTTCCCATAATCACAGCCAGAATGATGAGCACCGCCGTATCGGTTAAAATGGTTCCTCCAACGGTGATGGCAACTGCCTGGTTTTTTGAAACTCCTAATTTGCTGACAATCGGATAGGCCACAAGCGTGTGTGTGGCAAACATACTGGCAGTAAGGAAACTTGCATTAAAATCGTATCCGAGCAAATAATGACAGACCGGGAATCCCACTCCCAAGGGGATAATGAATGTTAAGAATCCGAACAAAAGGCTCTTGTTCCGGTGCGATTTAAATTCGTTCAAATCCAATTCCAGCCCGGCAATAAACATGATATAAAGCAGCCCGATGGTTGAAAAGAGGTCAACAGCAGAATTTTTTTCAAGAACATTCAAACCAAAGGGGCCGATAACCACACCTGCTATGATTAATCCAATGATTCCGGGGATATTTATCCTTCGCAACAGAATGGGAGATAGCAGAATGATGAACAGGATTAACGAAAATATAAGCACCGGATTTTCCAGTGGTAATTTAAATTCGTGCATCAATTGATTAAAAGTCTCTGTCATCTCCTCGCCATATTTGTTAATGGTATTCCAATTTATTCAATCTAACTGATGTATGGACAAAATTTAAGCTTTTTTGTTTTTTTGAATTTACACCATCCTTTTGAAACGTTTTTTTTCGTTCTCCTAAATGGTTCTTTATAGCCAGCACAATTAGTTTGCAAACATATTGCTTTTATTTCTTTCTTTGGCTCTGAATAAAGGTGCGCTTTCAACACTCATATGGCTTGAAAAGCACACGTTTTTATAGATTTGAGGTTCAAAGAGGCAATGGGATTTAATCTACAAATATAAGCTCATCCTCTTCAAGTTGGCAAATTGTATTTTAAATTAGCTAACCCCTTCGCTCCACTCCCATTACAGGAGTTTCATCACTCCTACGCGGGTTAGTCCGCCTCCCGATAATTATCAACGATTTTTCACGCCCAGTTTATCTTACAATTATTTGACCCTGAAATCCAATTTAAAATTGCACAAAGCCCAATTCTGGGTACTACAATTACACTTGATAGGTTGAAAAAGCGTGGTTATGTTTCTTTGTTGGAACTCTACAATCAGTTAAAGCCGAACACGGACTTGTTCCCGATGATTTAGCGAACCGCTCCCAAGTACTCGGGAAGACCCGGGAAGACCCGTACGTACGGTGGTGCCTGCCTGTCCGGTAGGCAGGTGAGAGGTGTACTGGCGGACTTTCAGTCCGTCAGCCACCTACCCGATTACCAACAGTATTAATATGTTTTGATTTAGTTTAAATTAAAAACCCACGCTCTTTGAGCGTGGTCAGAGAAGCTCTGCATTTTGCTTTTAATATTTTGTATTTTCAATCTGAAGGATATTATGAATGATTAATACTTATGTTTTAAACTCACAAATTATGCCCTCTGGGCTTATCCCAAAGCCACGTCCTTTGGGCGTGGTTGTTTACTTTTTTCATCTAATCATAATTGGATCTTTACTTTTACTGAAATCAATTCTCCTCTGTTTACTTTTCGTAGTTATTTTAATAATTAAAAAATTCGATGTTTGACCTTCAATTTCAGAGCTTAATGTCATTTCCAAATTTTCAATCTCATTTTTATCAATTTTATATTCTGATGGTTTTTTAATTATTTCATCATCAATTATATACACCTTACTGCTCGGGGAATTATTGTTTTCGTCACTTATACTGTTCAGATTCACAAGACAAATATTGAGATTTACTGACGAAAAGTAAGCTTCAACAACATTACCTTCTTCTACTATATTTATTTCTTTTAAATGTGAAGGGAGAATAGTTTTCTTCATATCGATTCTTACAGAATCCAAATAATACTCAAAAACAATGTCATTTGCTTTTTCAGAATCTGATAATCCTGAGTATCCAATGAAGTTTTCATAATTAATTCTATCATATTTCCCTGCTCGCATTTCCAGATAAGTAAAAAGATAATTGTAAAATCCGGAACCATTATTTGAGACCAAATAAGGTTTATGTTTTTTTATTTCCTCAAATAATTTTTCGCTCATTTGTGGTACATTCGGGTTCCAATGCTTGACGCATAAATCTCCGTAATATTCAGATAATCTTTCGTTTTTAATTAGCCACGAATATGGCGAAGGATTTTTTTCAATAAATTGAAATAGGTACTTAGCCACTAATATTTTTGATCGGGCATGGCGGAGCGTT
>CAZNEV010000031.1:0-51891 GCA_964572085.1 uncultured Maribellus sp.
AGATAATCCGTTGCTTTAACCACCGGCCAATCGTAATCCAACGATTTTTCGGCTTTGTTAATGTACTGGGTCCTAATCTCCAAAGGCAGGTCGTCCCAAAATTCACGACTTTTGTAATCCGGGAAATTGAGTGCCGAAAAGTTTTTTACCATAACAGTTTCAAGATTGATTTCAGAAGCTTCACTTTGAAGGATATTTCGTTTTTCCACTGAAAAACCAACAAGTGTTAAGCACAGGACAAAAAGGATTGTGATGGATTTTTTCATGACTTAGATGTTTTTAGCGGTTAAAATTAACCATTTCCCGAACATTTTAATTACCTTCCAGACTTATTTCTCAACCTGTTTTGTTTTGTATCCCGTATGGAAAGCAACAAAAAAAAATTCGGTACCGCGCCCGTTTTCTTCACGGCCATTTCCACGATTCTTGGAGCTATTGTTTTTTTGCGCTTCGGTTATGCCGTTGGCACGCTTGGCTTATGGGGTGTGGTTCTTATTATATTGATAGGACATTTGGTAACAATCCCCACTGCTTTGGCCATTTCGGAAATCGCCACCAACAAACGCGTGGAAGGCGGCGGTGAATACTTTATTATTTCGCGGTCGTTCGGGTTGAACGTTGGAGCCACGATCGGGATTGCGTTATTTCTGTCGCAGGCTATTAGCGTGGCCTTCTACACCATTGCCTTCACCGAAAGCTTTGAATTCTTTTTCAATTTCATTTTTGATCGCTTCGGCTTTGTGCTGCCCCGGCAAGCAATTAGTTTACCTGCCATGTTCGGATTGGCGGTTCTCATCCTCACGAAAGGCGCAAACCTGGGTGTGAAAGCGCTCTACTTTGTGGTAGCCATTATGTTTCTTGCCTTGCTGATGTTTTTTCTTGGACATAGCGAACACGCCGTCACCAGTGAATATTCTCTTTCGGATGCCGTAATCCGCAACCCGCACCAATTGTTTGTAATTTTTGCAATTGTCTTTCCGGCATTTACAGGTATGACAGCTGGGGTCGGGCTTTCGGGCGATCTGAAAAACCCTTCAAAATCCATCCCTTTGGGCACCATTGCCGCCACCATGATCGGAATGGTGATTTACTTTTTTTTGGTATTCAAGTTAGCAAAATCGGCATCGGTTGAAGAATTGTTGGAGCAGCAACTCATTATGGGTAAAATAGCAATTGGTGGAGTCATAATCGTACCGTTGGGGCTTGCGGCCTCTACCATTTCATCGGCAATAGGCTCCATTATGGTTGCACCGCGCACTTTGCAGGCCCTGGCATTGGACAGTGCATTCCCTTCAAAAAAAGCAAACAAGTGGTTATCAAAGTCCACCGTCAAAGACAACGAACCGCAAAACGCCTCGATTATAACGGTGTTGATTGCATTTGTTTTTGTGGCTTTGGGAAATGTAAACGAAGTGGCTACAATCATTTCCATGTTCTTTATGGTGACGTACGGATCGCTTTGCCTCATTTCGTTCCTCAACCATTTCGGTTCGTCGCCATCCTATCGGCCTTCATTCCGATCGCGTTGGTACATCTCGCTCACCGGTTTCCTGGTTTCGGTTTGGGTGATGTTTAAAATCAGCACACCCTATGCCTTGCTTGCGTTTTTACTTATTGCGTTGATTTACATTTACATTAACCATTACCACAGCACCCGAAAAGGATTGGCCTCCATCTTTACCAACGCTTTGTTTCAGGTGAACCGCAACTTGCAAGTATTGCTTCAGAAAAAGAACAACGACACATTGCACAAAGAGTGGCGCCCTAGCGCGATTTGTATATCAAAGGATTCTTTCAAACGCGACAAAGCGTTCCAATTGCTCAATTGGATTTCCTATAAATATGGTTTTGGAACCTACCTGCACCGGATTGTTGGTTATTATTCCAAAGCAACTGTACGCTTGGCCGAAGAAGAACTTTCCAAACTTTTGAAACAGGTGAGCGTGATAGAGAACCACGTTTACATCGATACGATTATTTCGCCCTCCTACACTTCGGCAGTGGCACAGGCGATTCAAATACCGGGCATTGCCGGCATGGAAAACAACATGGTGATTTTTGAATACGACAAAGACAATCCTGATAACTTAGAAGACATCGTGGATAACTTTTCACTGGTCGATTCGGGAGATTTCGATATATGTATTTTGGGCAGCAGTAGCCGCAGTATTCATCAAAAAAACGGAATTCATATCTGGATTAACACCACCGACACAGAAAATGCCAATCTGATGATTTTGCTGAGCTTTATTATCCAGGGGCATCCGAGTTGGAAAAGCGGGCATATTCATATTTACGATATTTGCCGACCGGAAGAAGTAGAATCGTCGAAAACAAAAATGAAAGAGCTTGTGGATTCGGGCAGGTTGCCAATAACATCTAAAAACATCAACGTGATCGTTCAAGAGCCCAATGTCCCGGCTAAATACATCATCAACAACCATTCGGAAAATGCCGGATTAACGTTGATCGGAATCCGTCCAGAAATGCTGAAACATCAAAAAGACAAACTTTTTTTGGGCTATGAAAAAATGGGGACGATTCTTTTTGTCCATTCCAAAGAACAAAAAATTATTGATTAAACTATGGAAATAATCCGTGACTTTTTAAACACCTCGCTTGGAATTGATGTAGAGGCACAGCATAAGATTTTCCTTTCGCTTGCCATTCTTTTTGTGCTTTCGATAACCCGGCTGCTCCTTTTGCGCATCCTGTGGAAAAGCTTTAAATCTGTTAAGGCCAGGTACAACTGGAAACGTTCGCTTTCCATGGTCTTTTATGTTTTAGGGTTCTTACTTATCGGCTCGATTTGGTTGCCGGCCCTTGAGCAGTTTGGCGCGTTTTTAGGTTTGTTCACCGCAGGATTGGCCATAGCGTTAAAAGATCCGCTTACCAACCTGGCAGGCTGGCTATTTATCGTGTTCAGAAAGCCGTTTATTGTTGGCGACCGGATTCAAATTGGCACTCACGCTGGCGACGTAGTGGATATTCGCCCATTTCAATTCACCATCCTCGAAATACGAAATTGGGTGGATGCCGACCAAAGCACGGGACGCATGATACACCTCCCCAACGCAAAGGTATTTTTGGAAGCCCAGGCGAATTATAGCATCGGGTTTAATTACATCTGGAACGAAATAGCCGTGCGGCTTACCTTTGAAAGCAACTGGGAAAAAGCAAAAACCATATTACAGGAAATTGTGGACAGCCGTGCCGAGCGTTTGAGCAAAAATGCTGAAAAGGAAATTTTTGAGGCCAGCCGCAATTTTATGATTTACTATCAACACACCACGCCAATTGTTTATACTTACGTGAAAAAATTCGGGGTGGTACTCACCATCCGCTATCTTTGCGACCCCCGGCAACGGCGTGGCACCGAAAACGAAATGTGGCAAGATATCCTCACCCGCTTCAAGCTGCACAACGACATCCACTTTGCCTACCCAACAACGCGGTTTTACCAGTCGGGCAAAGATTTTTCGGGCAAGTAAACTAAAATCAGATGCTCCTTTGCAGAAAGCCGGTTTCAGGGTAAATCACAATCGCAGCTTCTTTCCGTTATCCAATAGGAATGTTAAATTTGAATTTTATTTCAAATAGCTCATGGAACTTTCGGTAATTATTGTCAACTACAACGTAAAACACTTTTTGGAACAATGCCTGCATTCGGTGTATAAAGCAGCACAAGGTATTGAAACCGAAATTTTCGTGGTTGACAATAATTCAGTTGACGGCTCGGCGCAATTAATCCGTGAAAAATTTCCTGACCTTTATTTTATTGAAAACAAAGAAAACGTAGGTTTTTCGCGTGCAAACAACCAGGCAATCCATAAGGCGAAGGGAAAATACATTTTATTGCTTAATCCCGACACTGTGGTGGAAGAAGATACCTTGCGCAGTACAATTGCCTTTATGAACCAACACCCGGAAGCGGGCGGCTTGGGCGTAAAAATGATTGACGGTAAAGGAACGTTTTTACCTGAATCGAAACGGGGATTGCCTACGCCATGGGTAGCTTTTTACAAAATGTTCGGCCTTTCAAAATTATTCCCCAAATCGCGAAAATTCGGAAAATACCATCTTTCCTATTTAAACGAAAACCAAATTCATGAAGTGGATGTTTTGGCAGGCGCATTTATGTTATTACGAAGAGAAACGCTTGATAAAGTGGGTTTGTTGGACGAAACTTTTTTCATGTACGGCGAAGACATCGACCTTTCGTACCGAATTACCCTGGGCGGTTATAAAAATTTTTATTTCCCTGAAACCACCATTATTCACTACAAAGGCGAAAGCACAAAAAAGGGTTCGCTCAATTATGTGAAGGTGTTCTACAACGCAATGATCATTTTTGCACGAAAACATTTTTCTGGCGGTAAAGCAGGTATTTTTGCTTTTATCATACAACTTGCCATTTATTTCCGGGCATTCATTTCCATCCTGAAAAGAGTTTTCGAGAAAATATATTTGCCCGTTTTAGATGGAGCGCTCATTTACCTTGGATTTCTTTTTATCACTAACTATTGGGAAATGGCGCGGTTTGGAATCCACGATTATTATCCACCCTATTTTTTGCAAATCGTTGTTCCCGTTTATGTTATAATTTGGTTGCTGAACATCCTATTTTCGGGCGGCTACCGAAAACCAGTTAGTTTGTACAAGATAGCACGCGGCTTAGTTTGGGGTTCTGTCACTATTTTACTGATTTATTCGTTGGTTGACGAACGGTTTCGTTTTTCGCGGGCGTTAATTGTACTGGGTTCGGCTTGGGCGCTCCTTGCTCTAATGCTTTCCAGGATTGCATTTCATTGCTTGAAAGTAAACGGTTTCCGGTTAGATGCAAAACGCATCAAACGCATTGCCATTGTTGGCCACTCCACCGAGGCCAGCCGTGTGGAGCAGTTGATGAAAAACACGCAAATCCAGTCGGAAATGGCTGGTTTTATAGCAATTGACAAAAACGACAGAGGATATAATTACATCGGTCAACTGAACCAATTGGCTGAGATTATCCGCATCAACCGCATCGACGAAATTATTTTTTGTGCGGAGAATATTCCTGCAGCCCAAATAATACGTGCCATGCTGGATTTAACTGAACTCGACGTGGATTATAAAATTGCACCGCCTGCCAGCATCAGTATCATTGGCAGCAATTCTATCCATACCGCCGGCGATTTATACGTGGTGAATGTCAACGCCATTTCAAAAAGTGCCAATAAACGACGAAAACGGATTTTTGATTTTTCAGTTTCCATCTTCTTGTTGATAATCAGTCCGCTTATTATTTGGTTTTTCCGAAATAAGTCTCAATTATTTTCAAATTTGGTAGCCGTTATTTCCGGAAGGAAATCGTTGGTAGGCTATATTTCAGAGGAAAATTGTTTCGAAAATTTACCTGCTTTAAAAACAGGGATTTTAAATCCATCTGCATTATTTGCCGAACTCATACTCGATGTCGAAAAAAAATCGCAACTCAACATGCTCTACGCCAAAGATTACCGCATACTAACCGATGCTGAAATATTAATGAAAGGTTGGCGAGGACTGGATAAATAATCGAAATATTTTATATAATTATGAACATGCAACTGCAATACGGGAAAATTACCCTCCGGCCGCTCGAACCGTCCGACGTCGATTTACTTTATCGTTGGGAAAACGACCTTGCCATTTGGGAAGTGAGCAATACCAAAGCACCCTTTTCAAAACACATTTTGGCACAATACATAATGGAATCAGCCAAAGACATTTACGAAACCAAACAATTACGATTGATTATTCAAAATGAAAAGCTGGAGGCAGTTGGCGCAGTTGATTTATTTGACTTTGAACCTTATCACTTGCGTGCCGGAGTTGGAATTTTAATTCACAACAAAGCCGATCAAAACCAGG
The DNA here is from genome assembly GCA_964572085.1 of uncultured Maribellus sp. Lineage (GTDB taxonomy): Bacteria > Bacteroidota > Bacteroidia > Bacteroidales > Prolixibacteraceae > Draconibacterium. The sequence goes on from CAZNEV010000031.1 coordinate 5,896, forward strand.
GTTATGCCACCGATGCACTGTTTGCGTTGTCAACTTACGCTTTTGAAATTTTGGGGTTAAAACAACTTTATGCGAACATTACCACCGACAATTTGAACAGCATCCGATTATTCGAGAAAACGGGATTCAAAAAAGTGGGCATAAAAAAAGATTGGATAAAAATCGGTTCAGGCTGGAAGGATGAGAGTCTATTTCAGAAGATTCTGACGTAACTTTCAACTAAGCCCCTACTCTTCCGTACGGGAAGGATCGCAAAATTCCGGAACCTCACGAAGATAAGCATAGCTGTTGTTGGCATAATCAATTTGACACACAAAATGTTGCAAGCCATTTGAAACAATGACGGTCTCCACGCGCAGGGCCATGTTGTAACGTACCACCTGGTCGAAGGCCTCCTGCGTAATTTTCACATTAGGAGCTTTAAATTCAGCAATCAAATGCGGTTGCCCATTGCGCAGGTAAACCAACAAATCGAAACGCCTCTGCATTTTATTCACGCTAATTTGTTTCTCCACAGCCATCAAAGATTCGGGATATTTTTTTTCTGTTTTGAGGTATTGAATAAAATTTTGACGTACCCATTCTTCCGGCGTCAGGGCTATAAATCTTTTTCGCACAACGTCAAAAATGAGTGGTTTCCCTTCTTCCATTTTCATCCGAAACTGATATTCGGGCAAATTCAATTTATCCATAGTATTTTTGTTCCTGGATTCGGCAAAGACCTTTTGGCAGACGGCTTCTAAAAATGTACATTTGTGACCGTGACCAATTAAAAGAAAACTAATTTTGCCCAAAGATAAAATAATCGTTTCATGAAGACAAAAAAAGACATAATCAACAACTGGCTACCGCGATACACAGGAAAAGAATTAACCGAATTTGGAAAATATATTCTGCTCACCAATTTTCAGAGTTATGTGGAAAAATTTGCATTGCGTTTTGAAGTACCCGTTGACGGAGGCGATAAAAACATGCCGAGTGCTACTGCCGAAGGAATCACCATAATAAATTTCGGAATGGGTAGTCCAAACGCGGCCACAATCATGGATCTATTGGGAGCTTTAAAGCCCAAAGGAGTGCTTTTTCTGGGCAAATGCGGTGGTCTAAAGAAAAACCAATTGGGCGATTTCATCTTACCCATTGCGGCTATCCGGCGAGAGGGGACTTCGGATGATTATATGCCCTCCGAAATACCTGCGCTCCCGGCGTTTAATTTGCAACGGGCAGTTTCGCATATTCTTCGGAATTCCGGACAGGATTATTACACGGGCGTTGTGTTCACCACCAACCGGAGGGTTTGGGAATTCGATAATGTTTTTAAAAAGTACCTCACAAAAACCCGTGCGATAGCCATCGACATGGAAACGGCCACACTATTTACCGTAGGTTTCTCCAACCAAATTCCTACCGGAGCTCTATTGTTGGTTTCCGATCAACCCATGATTTCGAGTGGTGTAAAAACTGCCGAAAGTGACAAAAAAGTGACTTCTGAATTTGTAGATATACACATCGAAGCCGGGATTCAGGCTTTACTCGAGATTAAAAACAACGGCCTTTCAGTAAAACACCTAAAATTTTAAAATGGACTTCCAAACGATTCTGCAAAACCTGAAAAAGAAGATTGTTCACCCCATTTATTTATTGCAAGGCGAGGAACCTTATTATATCGACCAAATTTCGGACTACATTGAAAAACATGTTTTGAGCGAGGCCGAAAAAGGATTCAACCAAACTATATTCTACGGTAAAGATTCTTCGGTAGTAAATGTTGCTGAAAGTGCATTGCGTTTTCCGATGATGGCAGAACGGCAGGTAATTATTGTAAAGGAAGCACAAAGTCTAACCAATATTGAGGAACTCCACTCATATGCCGAAAAGCCGTTGGGTTCAACAGTTTTGGTTTTATGCTACAAATATAAAAAATTGGATTCGCGCATTAAATTGGTAAATGCAATCAAAAAGAACGGCGTTATCTTCACTTCTGAAAAAGTAAAAGACTACCTCTTGCCACAGTGGATCGAAAAACACGTGAACGGCATGGGCTACACCATTACACCGCAAGCCGCTCAAATATTAGCATCGTATCTCGGTGCCGATTTGGGCAAAGTGGCCAACGAGTTGAACAAGCTGGTAATTGCCGTGAAAAACACCAGCAAAATTACCGCTGATGATATTGAAAAGAACATCGGGTTTAGCAAAGAATTTAATCTGTTTGAATTGCAAAATGCACTCGCGGAAAAAAATGCATTTAAAGCCAATCAAATCATTCTGCACTTTGGCGCTAATCCAACACAAAACCCCATTCAGCGGACCATTCCTACTCTTTTCGGTTTTTATTCAAAATTGTTTTCCATCCATTTTATGGCCGACAAGTCGGAGCGAAACGTAGCTTCAAAACTGGGGATGCACCCGTATTCTGCAAAAACGCATGTTGCTGCAGCGCGAAAATATACCCCCACAAAACTGTACGAAATAATCGGAATTTTACGCGAATACGACATGAAAAGCAAAGGCTGGGAGGTTTCGGGCATGGTGGACACTTTGGAGTTGCAAAAAGAAATGATTTATAAAATCCTACATTAACTATGATTACTTACCTCATCATTGGAGTCACGGTCCTAATTTCCTATCTCGCTTTTCAAAATGCTGAATTAGCGGATAAACTGCAATTTAACGCGGCAAAAATCATTCATCAAAAACAGTATTACCGTTTGGTTTCTCATGCTTTTATTCACGGAAGCTGGTCGCATTTAATCGTGAACATGTTTGTTCTTTACTTTTTTGGTCGGGGCATCGAACATTACTTTACTGTCGATTTTAAATCCCGCGCTACGCTCTATTACCTGTTGTTGTATTTTGGCGGAATTTTAGTCTCCAACCTCTGGAGCCTGATAAAACATCAAAACAATTACTACTACAATGCGGTTGGTGCCTCGGGTGCAGTTTCGGCCATGTTATTCGCGTTTATCTTTTTCAACCCATGGGAACCGCTCTACTTGTTTGCCATTTTGCCCATTCCCGGGATCGTGTTTGCCGTTGGCTATCTTTTCTATTCCTATCACATGAGCAAACGTAAAACCGACAATGTAGCCCATGATGCCCATATTCTCGGGGCAGTTTTTGGATTCGTATTCCCTATCTTGCTGAGGCCGGGACTCTTCAATCATTTTATCGATCAACTGTTTTCGTTCTTTTAGGACCGCATTTAAACCTGTCAGAAATGGATTTTCTTATCGTAAACGGTGAAATGCTCCGCAAAGAGGATGCGAACTTTACCCCCTTTCTATGGGGCGAGCCCTTATTGCTTTCGCGGAAAGTGTGGTTTGGTTACGGTGGGATTCCAATGCTTAAAGAGAATGTACTGGTTATTAGGGAACAAATAGAATCACTTGGCGCAACTGTCCCCAAATTGCTCAAAAACAACCGTGAGTTTTTCAGGATAACAAAACGGATGCTGAACAAAAATAAGTTTTATCGCTCGGGATGGATCCACGTTCAACTTTACATCACAAAAGCAGCCGTTAATTTTGTAATCACCTGCAATGCAGTTGAAGAGTTTGAATTTCCCATATCATTGCAGGGTTCGTTGGTTCATTTCTCTCAAATCAAAAAAATCAGTCGCGCCCCTTTCAATCAGTTCAGCTTTGCAAATCGCGCCATTTGGATGGCAGAAGAATTGCACCTTCGAAATGAACAACTTCAAAACTCATTTTTCTTAAATGAAAATAACGCTGTTTGCGATGCAATTTCAGCTAATATCTATTTGATTAAAAATAAAATGTTCATAACTCCTGCGTTGGAAACGGGTTGCCTTGTTGATGTATTGCGAAAACACATCCTGAATATTGCTGCGGAATTAAACTATTCGATTCTGGAAGCAGAGGGTCTTTCGGCAGAAGAGGTTTTTGAAATGGATGAAATATTTCTTGCAGCCGAAGAACGGGGAATTGAATGGATTTTAGGCATCGGGAACAAACGGTTCGTAAAGAAAACTTCTATCGTTTTCCACCGCAAATTAAATGAATTTCTAAAGGGAAAAGTACATTAATTCAGATTTGGGTTCTCAGGATAATTCTCCCACACAGAGTAACGATTTCCTGCTTTTTTAACCACGTTTGCCCACGAAACCTCATCCGCGTTGGGAAGAATCAGGTTCTCGTCCACATCGGTAACTAACCACGAATCTTCTTTGAGTTCGCTCTCCAATTGGCCGGCGTCCCAACCCGAATAACCAAGAAAGAAAAGAATATCATTTGGCTGAATTTCCCCTTTAGCAATAAGGTTCTTCAAAACGCCAAAATCGCCTCCCCAATACAAGCCTCCCAAAACCTGGATGCTGCCAGGAAGTTCTTCGCCCAATTTGTGGATAAAAAAAATGGAATCGGCAGATACCGGGCCACCGAGATATACTTGTGCTTGGAATTTCGGGAAATCAAAAAAAACTTCGTGCAACATGAAATCAATTTTTTTGTTGAGGATAAACCCCACTGCCCCCTTCTCGCTATAAGCCACCAAAAAAATCACTGAACGGCTAAAATAATTGCCGGGCAAAAAAGGCTCTGCAATCAAGATCCTGCCTTTTTGTGGCAATACATTGTTTGTTTTTATTTTAAATATGTCGAGATTCTGTTTCATATCAGAGGCAATATAAGAAAAATTAACCACCCATCAAACAGTTAATCTTTTTCCACTACGATAAAAACATCTTCACCGGGCTTCGACATAAAATATTGCTCGCGGGCAAATTTTTCCAAATCGGCAATCCCCGATTTCAAATCTTCCAGCTTTTGCTTGTCAGAGGCGATTCTCTCTTTGTAGTATTCTTTTTGCTCCACCAGTTCGCGCAGCCTTTGTTTGTTTTGTTGATGCGAAATGACACTGTTGTCGTCGAAAAAAACAATCCAGGCAAAAAACAGAATAAATGCGACAAGGTATTTGTTCCGAACGACCGTCATTAAGTTGCTTTTGATTCCCTGTAATTTCATTTTGATGACTTTAGAAGCAAAAGTAGAGCTTTTGAAGTTCAAAAAAAAGGGTGTTGAAGCAAATTCAGCACCCTTTTATAATTTCCCATTATTCCTTTGCTACAAAAATATGTATTCTGCTTCACCCAAATTATAACAAAAATCAGTGACTTAAAAATATCCTCGATTTTTAAGGTCATTTCAAACTATATTATACCTTTATCGATAACTTTGTACGCTTGATAACTACCATTTATAACATATTGTCAGAAAAACTTTGGGGTGCGTATCCCGCGGAAGAAAAAAAGAAACTTTTCCGTTTGCTCTCGGTTTGGACCGCCATGGGCATTGTCGCCTTAAGTTCATTGTTGAATTCTATTATCTTCAACTTTGAAGACAGTTGTATTGTATGTCATATCTTTTTAATTGCAGTAATCGCAATGGCAATTATTTGCACATTGAACGGGAGGTTCACCTGTTCAATAAATATAGTATTCACTTCACCCCTTGTTTTGTACGCCTTCTACATTTCGGATTTTAACCAACACATTGTGCTGACGAGCACTATTTTCGATACCGTTTTTTGGTTAATGGCGGGATTCGTCTTTTTATTGTTTTTCCGGGTTTCAAATTTCAAGTTGATCCTTTATTATTTTCTCGGACTTTCAACTATTGTCTTACATCTGTATAAGGCGGACTTTTTAATGGGCTCCCTCACGTTTTTCCGGCCTACATCCACGCACCCGATTAGCGTCTTTAGTGTATTTTTTATTGTAGCCTATTTTTTGTCCAATTACTATTTGAGCCTCATAAAAAAACATGAAGCCCAAATTAAGGAAACGGCTCAGAACATCCTAAAAGTGTTACAGGATTCATCTGAGTCTGTTGCGCAAATCAGGGCAATACGCGATGAGGGGGGCAATATCGAACAACTTATCATCGAGAAGGTGAATCACGCTTTTGAGTCGAACTTCAAAATCAATTTATACGAAGTCCAGGGGCAGAAAGCAGATTATATTTTCAACCTTATCTTTAAAGGGAAATTCGATCTGAACAAATTCATTCATCTAAAAGGAAGAAAAAACAGAGAATTCCATGCCGTTTCGTTCAACCGCTGGTTCAACGTTTCTGTTCTGAAACCTAACCACAACCATTATTACTTGGTATTTAACGATATTACCAAAATAAAAATAAAGTTTACTGAGCTGGAGGAAAGCAAAAGGCGCTATAAAGTATTACTTGAAGCCATACCCGACATATTTTTTGTGATTGACAAAGACGGGACTTATGAAGATTTTGTGATTAAAGAAAGTGATTTATTTAAGGTTGAAGATGCAAACATTATCGGGAGCACAATTTTTGAAGTAGGTTTCCCGGCCCACATGGCGGAGAAAATTTACGATTGCATACAAGCTTGTATTAAAACAAACTCCATCGAAACCATTGAATATTCGATGAATACGCCCAATGGCACTTTTTTGTTTGAGATGCGGCTGGCAAAGCTAAATGCACATGCCGTAATTTCCGTGGCCCGTGATATCACAAAGCGCAAGAGTGCCGAATTTGCATTGGAAAAAGCCTTGGTTCGCGCCGAAGAATCGGACCGGTTAAAATCGGCATTCCTGGCCAATTTATCGCACGAAATACGCACCCCTATGAATGTGATCATTAACTTTACCCGCATCCTGGCCGATACAGATCTAGAACCTTTTGAGAAACTGGAGCTTACCGACGCTATTGCCCAAAACGGGAAACAGTTGCTAAACATGATCGACAACACCATCCACCTTTCAAAAATTGAAACCAACACGGTTGAGGTGAGCAGTAATTTCACAAGAATCAACGATTTGATTCGCAATGTTTACAACCGTTATTATATTCTCGTTCCCGATTCAAAACCGATAAAACTTAAAATTACGCTTGATGTGCCAAACAAAGAATTTGGGTTTGACACAGATTCCTTGCTCCTTGGAGAAGCCATATCATTGCTGGTTGACAATGCAATAAAATACACCTTGAAAGGCGAAATCAATTTTGGTTACGAAATAATAAGAAACGAGGAGGTGAAGTTCTTTGTTACAGATAACGGCATTGGTATCGGCCCGGAGGAATATGAGCACATTTTCGATCGCTTTTACCGAATTCAGAATACAATTAACGAAACCACGTCAGGTTCTGGATTGGGGTTGCCCATTGTTCAGCATTATGTGGCTTTGCTTGGTGGTGAACTAGAATACGAAACCACGGTAGGAGAAGGAACCCGTTTCTGGTTTACCTTGCCTTTCAAGAACGGGAAAGGGTTTTTGAGTATTGTGAGTTAAAATGAGTTTAATACCGGTTTGCCACCGAGTTCAAAATCCGGTAACCGATCAACCGATCGTAACGGGCAGAAAAATCGCGGAAGTAAACAAAAATCTGGTAATCGTTTTCCGTCTCCCAAAAACTTCCTTCGATGTTGGTATGATCGGCGGTTTTTGCACCTGCTGCAACATAAACATATTGATAGTTGTAATAGCCTTGTTTCAACAGTAAGGTTAGTTCGTAGGCACTCGTTTCAAAATTCCAGGTCATTTCATTGCTTTTGTTAGCATTCCAACCTGTAAGTGCTCCAAAAACGTTTACCGACCCGCCCAACAACGGCGACTCCAGTGGAAGAGTAAAATGCACAAACGCATAATCACATTCGGTATCGGGGTCGCGCACTTCGCGATCCTGGCTTTCAATAGTAAACTTGCCGTTCATTTCCTGATAGCGGGAATAATCCTTATTGGCACGCACTTCGTCAATTTTTAAGGTTTTGTGAAAATAGGGCCTGAAAAAATCGGTAGATGCAACGTTCTCGCCATTCAACCGGTTAGAACGGTTGTCGAAATAACGAAACTCGTTGCCGGCGGCAAAAACATTTTCACGGTCGTAGTTGTAGCCTAAATAATTATCGCGTATTATCAAAGGTTTCAAATCGCGGATGGCATTGTCCCAGCGGTTGTTTTGCATGATTATTACTTTCACATCATTTTGCGGGTTATCGATTTTAATGTTGTTATGTAGAATTTCAAAATCGATTTCCTGATTTTCGCCTTTAAAAGCATCTGTTGTTGCCCGGCGCACTGTCCCTTCAATTTGCACTACCGGCTCCACCACAAAAAAGCGTTGCGAAATCACCACTTTTTCTTTGTCGTTGTCCTCATAAACCAGCAGCACATAATTCCCCGAAAGAATAAATCGCATATCTTCGTTGGGCAAAACCAGTTGGTAGTTCGTATATTCAAAAGTAGTGTTGAACGAATGCTTATAATCGTTCAAAGGATTTTCAGCATAGCCGTCGATATAATCCGATTGAACCAAATAGCTTTCATTCCAGTCTGCGTCGCAATGGATAATGGTGTAAGTGTAATTTTTTATTTCTTCCGAAAAATCATCGAATTTAAAAATGAGCACCACTGATTCATTCAGCTCCAAAACCGGATTCGACAGTTCAAAACCATCGCGATACATCATCACTGTTTTTATATTTTCTTCAAACACTGCATTTTGATAATAAAATTTATCCACCTGCGAGTTTGCGTGAAAAATAAGCAAAGACAGAACAAGGGTTATTAAATTGAATTTTAGCATAACAAACTATTTAGTGTCCGTATTTTTGTTCTTTTATAGTGAACGTCAAAAATGAAGATTTAATTTTGAATTTTCGATTATTTAAAGAATATTTTGAATTTGCCCTTGCTTGAACAAAGTCCGATTTTACGGAACACTCCTCAAGGTGTTTTTCCTGTTTTGAAAAAGTTAAGTTTACTAATCAAAGATTGTTGAAAAACAATTAATTATTACTTTTGCGATTCAATAAAAAAACAATACTATTCGAGTTAAATATGTCAGAAGTTATCAAGTTAAGGAAAGGGCTGAACATTAAGCTAAAAGGAAGTGCTAAACCGGAATTGGAATCGTTACCGCTTCCCGCCGTGATTGCACTTAAACCAACCGATTTTCCGGGACTTACACCAAAATTGAAAGTTAAAGCTGATAACCTTGTAAAAACGGGCGAAGCTTTGTTTTACGATAAGTATCATCCGGAAATAGTTTTTGCCGCACCTTGCGGGGGCAAAGTCATTTCGGTGAACCGGGGCGAACGGCGTAAAATCCTGGAAATTGTAATCCAAACCGATAAAAATGCCGGAGCAGTAGAATTTACAAAAGCCGACCCGAACACACTTTCCCGCGAAGTAATTAAGGGACGCTTGTTGCAAAGCGGTTTATGGTCGGTTATAAAGAGGCGCCCTTACGGCATTCTTGCATCCCCCGAAGAAAAACCGCTCGCCATTTTCATCTCAACATTTGATACGGCGCCATTAGCACCCGACTACAACTTTGTGATGAAAGACAAACTGGCAACCTTTCAAACCGGGATTAATGCGCTGGCAAAACTTACAGAAGGGAAACTGCATTTGGGAGTAAGCCCGAACTCAGTATTCTCTAACGTAAAAAATGTGACTTTAAGCACCTTCGAGGGCCCCCATCCGGCGGGGAATGTGGGCATACAAATCCACCACACCGCCCCCCTGAATAAAGGTGAAGTAGTTTGGACAGTTAACGTACAGGACGTGTTTTCCGTTGGGCAACTGTTCGAAAACGGCAAAGTGGATTTCACAAAAATAATTGCTCTGACCGGATCGGAAGTGGAAAACCCAAAATATTATAAAGTTTTGATGGGCTCGCCCATATCGGCACTCACCGACAAAAAATTAATAAAGGCCAAGTATAAACAACGTATCATTAGCGGAAATGTGTTAACCGGCACAAAAGTAAAACCTCAGGGGTATCTTGGTTTTTACGATTCACAAGTAACGGTGATCCCCGAAGGCGACCAATACGAATTCTTGGGTTGGGCAGTGCCCGGAATTGACAAATTCAGTGCTTCAAAAACCTTTCTTTCCACCTTATTCCCTAAAAAGGAATATGTGCTTAATGCCAACCTTCATGGTGGCGAGCGGGCTTTTGTTTTGTCGGGGCAATATGAAAAATATGTTCCAATGGACATTTTGCCCGTCCTATTATTAAAAGCCATAATCGTGAACGACATCGATAAAATGGAACAACTCGGAATTTATGAAGTGATTGAAGAAGATTTTGCCCTGTGCGAATATGCCTGTGTATCGAAGATTAAAGTACAGGACATTTTACGTTCCGGCATTAATGTCATGATTAAAGAACTTGGATAAGTATTTTATGAAATTTAAAACTGTCTTTAAAGATGCAATTCTTAAAACAATTTTTTGAAAAAACAGAACCACTTGTACAGAAAAATGCCAAATACCATTGGCTGCACTCCGTTCACGATGGGTTTTTTACCTTGCTTTTTGTAAAAAAGAATACTGCAAAAACGGGTACTCACATCCACGATTATTTAGATACGAAACGCCTCATGGGAATAGTTGTGCTGGCCCTGGTGCCTGCAATGTTATTCGGGATGTACAACACCGGGTTTCAACATTTTAAAGCCATTGGGGAGCTGGCCGATTCAGGTTTTTTTGAAATATTCATTTACGGAATGCTCAAAGTGCTCCCAGTCATCATCATTTCCTATGTTGTGGGGCTGGGAATCGAATTTGTTTTTGCGCAAATACGCGGGCACGAAATCAACGAAGGATTCCTTGTTTCGGGGATGCTGATTCCCCTAATAATGCCCATTGAAACCCCGCTTTGGATGATTGCCCTTGCAACCGCTTTTGCTGTGATTTTAGGAAAGGAAGTATTTGGCGGAACAGGGATGAATATCTGGAACCCTGCATTGGTGGCCCGTGCGTTTGTTTTCTTTGCCTATCCGGCTCAAATGTCCGGCGACTCGGTATGGGTTTCGTTAAGCGAATCCGATAAGGTGGTGGATGGCTATTCGGGCGCAACTGCTATGGCCGATGCCGCAGCAGGACACATTAATTTCAGTGCAGCCGATGCGTTTTTCGGATTTATCCCCGGTTCCATTGGCGAAACCTCAACGTTGGCCATTTTAATCGGTGCTTTCATCCTTATCGTAACCGGAATAGGAAGTTGGAAAATAATGGTTTCTACGGTTGCCGGAGGGGTAACTATGGGCCTCATATTAAACGCTTTTGCCGGGAGTGCAGCTCTTTCACCTGCTTCAGCAGTTTATTTTGGAATGCCGTTTTGGGAACATCTCATCATAGGCGGTTTTGCATTTGGCACCGTATTTATGGCTACTGATCCCGTTTCGGCAGCTCAAACCGACAAAGGGAAATGGATATATGGATTTTTGATTGGAGTGCTTGCTATTATAATTCGCGTGTTGAACCCGGCGTATCCCGAAGGAATGATGTTGGCTATTTTATTAATGAACACTTTCGCCCCTTTAATTGATCATTATGTAGTGAAAGGGAACATAAATAGAAGGCTAAAGAGGGCTGCCCATAAACCCTTACCGCAAATAAATTAATAGATCATGAACAGAAACGGTAATACATATACAGTTTTATACGCGGCAGTTATGGTTGTGCTGGTTGCCGCCATTTTAGCCGCAGTTGCCATATCCTTAAAACCACGACAGGTTAGAAACACCGAAATAGAAAAAAAACAAAGCATACTCGCAGCGGTAAAAATTGAAAGTACGCCTGAAAATGCAGAAAAAATCTATGCGGAAAAGATTGAAAAAGAATACGTGGTGCATGTTAATGGCGAGCAGACCGAAGGCGATGCATTTAATATCGACCTAAAGAAAGAACGTGCAAAAAAAGAAGCCGATATGCTTTTGCCCGTGTTTGAATGTCAAACCGAAGAAGGACTTAAATACATTTTCCCCCTGCGCGGAACTGGTTTATGGGGCCCGATTTGGGGATATGTGGCATTGAACGACGACATGAACACCATATACGGCGCTAACTTCGACCATCAGGGTGAAACCCCCGGCTTGGGTGCCGAGATTTCCACTGCAGCGTTTGAATCACAATTTGCAGGTAAAAAGCTATTCGATGAGAACGGGAACCTTGTTTCAATAACCGTGGCCAAAGTAGGGCAACAAGCTCCTGCTGAACACCGGGTTGACGGCATCTCCGGCGGAACGATAACGAGCAAAGGCCTGGAGAATATGCTTTTAGTCGATTTTACACATTATAAAGAATTTTTAAAAAAGAAAAAGCCTTAAGCGATGAGCGAACCATTATTTTCAAAGAAAAATTTACGACTACTGTCGGACCCCATAAACGATAGTAACCCGATTACGGTTCAGGTCTTGGGGATTTGTTCGGCATTGGCCGTAACGGCACAGTTGAAACCTGCTATAGTAATGTCCATTTCGGTGGTTGTGGTTTTGGCTGCAGCAAACGTTATTATTTCACTTTTACGGAACACCATTCCCAACCGGATCCGGATAATTGTTCAATTGGTGGTAATTGCCGCCCTGGTTATTTTGGTCGATCAAGTTCTGAAGGCCTATGTTTATGATGTGAGCAAACAACTTTCAGTGTTCGTTGGGTTAATTATTACGAATTGTATCATCATGGGCCGCCTCGAAGCCTTTGCATTGGGCAACCGCCCGTGGCAGTCGTTCCTCGACGGAATTGGCAACGCTTCCGGATACGGCGTAATTCTTATTATCGTTGGATTCTTCCGTGAATTGTTTGGTTCGGGCACTTTGTTCGGGTACCAAATTATCCCCCACAGTTGGTACATTGTCAATGGCGGTTTTTACGAAAATAACGGCATGATGATTCTGCCCCCAATGGCCTTGATTACCATTGGCTTAATTATATGGGCGCAACGTAGCCGTAACCGCAAATTAATTGAGGATTAACGTCAAATAGAGATTATTATGGAAAATCTGATTAATATATTTATCAAATCGATCTTTATCGAGAACATGGTTTTTGCCTACTTCCTGGGCATGTGTTCTTATTTGGCAGTTTCGAAAAAAGTGAGCACTGCTGCCGGTCTTGGCATAGCGGTAATTTTTGTTCTGGGTATCACGCTGCCTGTCAACTACCTACTGGAAAACTATGTTTTGCAAGAAGGGGCTTTGATCTGGTTAGGGCCTGCGTTTGCAGAAGTTGATTTAAGCTTTCTTTCTTTTATCATGTTCATTGCCGTAATTGCCTCCATGGTGCAGTTGGTTGAAATGGTAGTTGATAAATTCGCACCGGACCTTTACAACCAATTGGGAATTTTTCTTCCGTTGATTGCGGTAAACTGTGCCATTTTGGGCGGCTCGCTATTCATGCAACAAAAAGAATTTCTGAATATTGGTGAAGCCTCGGTGTATGGGCTTGGTTCGGGCGTGGGCTGGTTTTTGGCCATTGTTGGCCTTGCAGCTATCCGCGAAAAAATTGAATACTCCAATGTCCCTGCCCCATTGCGCGGCTTAGGGATTACCTTTATCGCTACCGGTTTGATGGGCCTTGCATTCATGGGTTTCATGGGCATTAAATTATAAAACAAAAAAAATACCAATGATATTGTTATCAATACAATCAACGATTATAACCAGTGTGGTTGTTTTTTTGAGCGTAATCCTTCTTCTGGTTGCCTTATTGCTTTATGTCAAGAAAAAACTCACCCCTCCGGGGAAGGTCAAGGTTGACATCAACGAAGGCTATATTGAACTGGAAACGGAGCCGGGCAGCAACTTGTTGACTACCCTCAGCAACAACAAAATTATTTTGCCATCGGCATGTGGTGGCGGTGGAACCTGCGGGATGTGCCGTTGCCAGATCACTGAAGGCGGTGGCTCAATACTGGCTACCGAAACGGGCTTCTTCACCCGAAAAGAACAGAACAACAACTGGCGTTTAGCTTGTCAGGTGAAAGTGAAAGAAGACATGAAAATCGACATACACCAGGAAATCCTTGGAGTTAAAAAATGGGAATGCGAAGTAGTGTCGAATAAAAACGTGGCAACCTTTATCAAAGAGTTTGTAGTTAAATTGCCTGAAGGAGAAACGCTTGATTTTAAATCGGGTGGTTACATTCAAATCGATGTACCAAAAATTGAAATCGATTTTAAAGACATGCAGGTGGAGGAAAAATACCGCGACGAATGGGAGAAGTTTGGTATTTTCAACCTTCAAATGAAAAACCCGGAGCCTACTTTCCGCGCCTACTCCATGGCCAACCACCCAGCTGAAGGGAATATTGTGATGCTAAACATCCGAATTGCTACCCCACCTTGGGACAGAGCCAACAATGCGTTCAGAAAAGTAAATCCCGGAATTTGTTCCTCTTATATTTTCTCACTCAAACCCGGAGATAAGGTGACGATTTCTGGTCCGTTTGGTGAATTTTTCCTCAAAAAGAACGACAATGAAATGATGTTTATTGGTGGAGGTGCGGGAATGGCACCCATGCGTTCGCATCTTTTCCATCTTTTCCATACGATTAAAGAAAAAAACAAAAAAATAACATTTTGGTATGGTGCCCGTTCATGGAAAGAAGTGTTTTACTACGATCAGTTTCGTGAAATAGAAAAAAACTTTCCAAACTTTGAGTTCCACCTTGCACTTTCAGAACCGCTGCCCGAAGACAACTGGGATGGCCCTGTTGGATTTATCCATCAGGTTATTTTCGACAACTACCTTAGCAAGCATGAGGAGCCCGAAGAAATTGATTACTACCTGTGCGGCCCGCCCATGATGAACGATGCAGTTCAGAAAATGGTGTACAACCTCGGAGTACCCGACGAAAACGTTGCCTATGACGATTTTGGCAGTTAGATAAACGGGGAATAAATGGTAAAAATTCGAACGGTAGGCAGGATTGGGCAGGGAAGTTCGGCTACTAAGTCCACCACGGTCTTTCAACCGAACATCAAAATCAATAATTTCGATTTTGTTATATAGTAGAAAGTATTGGGGTCGGCCCTATACAAAAAGAAATGCCCGCCAAATGCCCATTTTAGAAAGTTTTGCCCGCTGTCCAAATCCCCTAACTCCCTATAAATAAACCCTCTCCGTGCGCACTGGCAAGGTTCCCGCTTCTGTTTTTTGCATGCCAGTTGCGTTGGCGAGGTTTCTCTGCCTGTTTTTTAGCTCGCCGGATAATCTTAAGTTCAGTAATATCCTAAAATTGCTAAATATTTTTTATTTTGCATCTCAATGCATTGATAATGAGGTATTAGTAAAAATAATTATTTATCAACAAAAAGGGATGGGGTGTTGTTCGAAAAAAAACGGTTCTATAATATATTGTATGGGTAATGAATGAATGGTTTTCAAACCCGAAGCCTGCCGGACTAGCGAGGCAGGGATGGGATGATTATAGAAAAGTGAATAACGAATCAAAACCACGAAGTGGTGGTATTATCCTGTCATGCCTGCCGACAGGACAAGGGTTACGTAGGTGTGAAAACCGTTCAACGCATTCCATAACTCCTACGGAGTAAAGCTCCCCATATCAATGCTTTTTACAATACCATATGCCCTACGGGCAAAAGACATGTTGGGCAACAACGACTTTTCACTTTTCACTTTTCACTTTTCACTTTCACTTTTTACCCTTCACTTTTTACTTTTTACTTTTTCACTTTTACCTTTTACCTTTTCACTCCCCCCTATATTCTTTCACCTCGGCCTCACCGCGGGCAATGCGGAGTGCGTTCATGGCAAGGGCTGCCAGTTCGTCTTCGCCGGGATAAACATAGATTGGGGCGATGAACCCGGCTTTTTGTCTGATGTATTTTTCGAGCTTCACACTGTAGGCCATGCCTCCGGTAAGCAAAATGGCATCTACTTTCCCTTCGAGTACGGTGGCCATTTCGCCAATTATTTTTACCGTTTGGTAAAAAAGTGCTTCCTGGATGAATGCGGCGTAGTCATCTCCAGCCTCGGCACGGTTTTCCACTTCCTTGGCATTGTTGGTGCCCAAATAGCTCACAAAACCACCTTCGCCTAACACCATTCTGTCTATCTTGGCTTTAGAATATTTTCCGCTGAAACAGATGTCGATCAATTGCCCGGCAGGCAAGGTACCTGAACGCTCAGGACTGAAAGGGCCTTCACCGTTCAGTCCGTTGTTCACATCCACCACACGGCCATTTTTGTGCACGCCCACCGAAATGCCGCCTCCGAGATGGGCAACAATCAAACGCATTTCGTTGTATTTTTTACCCATTTCTTTTGCATGAATCCGGGCCGTTGCTTTTTGGTTGAGTGCGTGGAAGATAGAAAGGCGCGAGAAATGTTTGTTCCCTGAAACGCGTGCAATTTCATCTAATTCGTCAGTAACCACAGGGTCCGCAATAAATGCCTGCGCGTTGGGAATTTGTAAAGCGATATAATCGGCGAGCAGTGGACCGAGGTTGCTGGCATGCTGGGCCATAACGCTTTCGCGAACGTGTTTCAGCATTAAATGGTTAACGTGGTAAATCCCCGATTCAACCGGATGGGTTAAACCTCCGCGCCCGATTACAAGCTTTATCGAATCCACGTCGATTCCTTCCTCTACCAGCGCATCAATAATCAATCCTTTGCGGTAATCAAACTGGTCGAGAATAGTTTCGTATTGAAAAAGATCGTCAAACGAGTGCAGGATGGTTTTATTTAGCACACATTCTTCGTCAAAATAAACAGCAAATTTTGTTGAGGTGGAACCCGGATTTATGGCGAGAATTTTATACATCCTTCAAATTAACTGATTAACGAAGCCAGCGCAATGGAATTGAGTTTTGTCTTTTCGCTGTCGCCACGGGAAGAAACCACGGCGGGCACTTTTGCTCCGGCAATTACGCCGGACATTTGAGCATTGCACAGTTTAGAATTTGTTTTATAAAATACGTTGGCTGCATCGATGTTGGGGAAGAGCAAACAATCGGCGTCGCCGGCAACGGGCGAAGTGAAGCCTTTAATTTCAGCAGAAGAGCGGCTGATGGCTACATCGAGTGCCATGGGCCCATCAACCATGCCGCCTTCAATTTGTCCGTGCTCGGCCATCTTGGCAATAGTTGCGCCGTCCATGCAACTTTGTATGGAGATAATAATTTGCTCGGTTGGCGCAATCACGGCCACTTTTGGTTGTGCAATCCCAAGTTTTTGTGCCGCTTCGATCAAATATTTCGTTATCAGAATCTTTTGTTTAAGGTCGGGATAAGGAATTACGGCAGCATCGCTAAAAATAAGCAGCTTGTGATAATTCGCACTTTCCATCACCGAAATGTGAGTGAGCGTTCCGCGGGAGGGTACGAGCGCATATTCCTTTTTCAGCAAGACGCGCATAAATTTGTCGGTGGATATCATGCCTTTCATAATCAGGTCGGCAAGGCCGTTGTGTACCATTTCAACCGCAATTTCAGTAGCTTCGCGCGAGGTTTTTGCATCCACTATTTCGTATTTTCCCCTATCCGCCTGAAGGTTTTCCAGTACCGCTTCAATCTGGTTTTTATCACCTGTTAAAATAGGCTTTACGAATCCAATTTCTACAGCTTCATTCAACGCTTCGAGGGTGTTTTCGTCAATGCCGTTTACCACAACGAGGCGTTTTTCGGGTTGTTTCCGGGCAGCTTCCAACAAGCTGGCAAAGTTTTCAATTTGCATGGTTTCAATTTTTCCCCGAAGTTAAAAGAAACCCTGCAACCAATCCATAATATTTTACAGATAAAAACATGTTTTACATCATCTTTGAGAATTTAGAAGATTCAATTTGAAAAATAGGTGTTGTACAATAGGGAAAAAAGATTTTAAAAACGATTTTTTTGTGTTAATTTCAAACCCTGTTAAATATCTATTTGATACGCCTGATTTTTTCAATTTAATTTAAACGTTGTTTGTTATGGTAAATAAAATTACAAGTTTGGCCGAGTACTTTCAAAAATACCAGGAAAGCGTGGCCGATCCCGATGGGTTTTGGGGTAAAATCGCGGAAAGTCATTATTGGCGAAAAAAGTGGGACAAGGTGCTCGATCATCATTTTGAAGGAAAAGATGCCCCTAAGGTAAGCTGGTTTGAAAACGGCAAATTGAACATCACCGAAAATATTTTCGAACGGAACATGTTCACCCGCAAAGACCAGGTGGCCATTATTTGGGAACCGAACGACCCCAAATCACCGGAAATCAAGCTCACGTATGGCGAGCTTTTCGACAAAGTGAAACAGTTTGCCAATGGCTTGAAAAAAATTGGTGTCAAACGCGGCGACCGGGTAGCTATCTATTTGCCCATGGTTCCGGAGTTAGCCATTGCGATGTTGGCCTGCGCAAGAATTGGCGCCATTCATTCCATTGTTTTTGCAGGATTTTCGGCAGCCGCGCTTGCCGACCGTGTAAACGACTCGGCGTGCAACGTCATTATTACTTCCGATGGCGGATTCCGGGGTACGAAAAGTATTCCGCTAAAAGCTATTGTTGACGAAGCGGCTGAAAAATGTCCGTCGGTAAAAAACATTGTGGTGTTGAACCGCACCGGCGATGAAATCACCATGGTGAAAGACCGCGACATTTGGTGGAACGATTTGATTAAAGGAGTTTCAACTGAAAACATCGCCGAAGAGATGGATGCCGAAGACATACTTTTTATTCTCTACACTTCGGGCTCCACCGGAAAACCCAAGGGTGTGGTGCACACTACAGGCGGCTATATGGTTTTTACAGAATATACCTTCAAAAATGTTTTCCAGTACGGAGATGGTGATATTTATTGGTGCACCGCCGATATTGGCTGGGTGACCGGCCATTCCTACATCGTTTACGGGCCCTTGCTTAGCGGGGCAACATCGATTATGTTCGAAGGAGTGCCAACATGGCCCGATGCCGGACGTTTTTGGCAGGTGGTGGATAAATATAAGGTGAACCAGTTTTATACCGCCCCCACTGCCATTCGCGCACTTATTGCACAAGGCGATCAGTGGGTCACGAAACAAGATCTCAGCTCACTGAAAGTTTTGGGAACCGTTGGCGAACCTATTAACGAAGAAGCATGGCGCTGGTACCACGACATAGTAGGGAAAGGCCGCTGCCCGATCGTGGATACCTGGTGGCAGACCGAAAACGGGGGAATAATGATCAGCCCCTTAGCCGGCATCACCCCTACAAAACCTTCTTTCGCTACGCTTCCACTGCCCGGCATTCAACCTGTGTTGGTCGATCCGGAAGGGAATGAACTGAAAGGCAACAGCGTGGAGGGGATTCTCTGCATCAAATATCCCTGGCCCGGAATGTTGCGTACCACCTATGGCGACCACGAGCGTTGTTTCCAAACCTATTTCTCGGCATTCCCGGGTTTGTATTTAACCGGTGATGGTGCCAAACGCGACGAAGAAGGCTATTACCGCATTATTGGCCGCATCGATGATGTTATCAACGTTTCGGGGCACCGCATCGGGACGGCCGAAGTGGAAGATGCCATCAACCAGCACCCGAAAGTCAATGAATCGGCGGTAGTGGGCTATCCGCACGCAATCAAGGGTTCGGGAATTTATGCCTACGTAATTTGCGACGATTTAACCGACAAAGAAATGGCTACCATCGAAGACGAAATTCGCGCAACAGTGACTAAATTTATCGGGGCCATCGCTAAACCCGATAAAATTCAAATTGTAAGCGGTTTGCCTAAAACCAGGTCGGGGAAAATTATGCGCCGCATCCTCCGTAAAATTGGTGAAGGCGATGCCACCAATCTCGGCGACACATCCACCCTGCTCGATCCGGGCGTGGTTGACGACATCATCAACGGTGCAAAAGTGGCCGTAAAACGATAATTAAACACTACTGAAATTAATATTTTAATCTTAAAATTTGAAATAGATGGAAAATAAACTTTCAAATCCAGCCCCCCTTGGACTAATGGGGTTCGGGATGACAACGGTCCTGCTAAACATTCATAATGCAGGCTTTTTTCCGCTGGGATCAATGATTCTTGCTATGGGTGTTTTTTATGGTGGAATAGCTCAAATTATTGCAGGAATTATGGAATTCAGAAAAGGAAATACCTTTGGAACCACAGCTTTTACATCCTACGGATCATTCTGGCTTACACTGGTTTTTCTGATTACATTCCCAAAACTGGGATGGGTTGAAGCTCCTTCCGCAGCTTTTATGGGATGGTACCTTTTTATGTGGGGACTATTTACATTTTTTATGTGGATAGGTACTTTTGGAGAAAATCGTGCCCTTCAATTTATTTTTCTTTCGCTATGGGTTTTGTTCCTGTTGCTGGCAATCAGAGAATGGACAGGCTCAAAACAGATTGGCACCATTGCCGGTTTCGAAGGGATCGTTTGTGGATTGTCTGCAATTTACCTTGCCATGGCCGAAGTTATTAATGAAACCCAGGGTAAAACAATTTTGCCAATTGGAGATAGGACTTAACCAATTTTACTACATTATAACCAAAACCAAAAACATAACTCTATGGCCATTAAAAAGCTGAACAGCATCTTTAAACCGAAACGTATTGCATTAATTGGGGTTTCAAACAATCCTGACAGCGTAGGCGGAATAACCTTGCGCAATTTGATAGGCGGCGGGTATAACGGCGTGGTTTATCCGGTGAACCCAAAGCGGGAAGCCGTTTTGGGCATTCCGTGCTACCCCGATGTAAAGAGTTTGCCCAAAACCCCCGATCTGGCGGTAATCATGACCGCTGCCCAATGGGTTCCGGGAATAATCAGGGAATGTGGTGAGGCCGGGATTCATGGCGTGATCATCATGTCGGCAGGGTTCAAAGAATCGGGCGAAGAAGGAAAACTGTTAGAAGCGCAGGTGAAAGCAGAAAAGTCCAAATTCCCCTACATGCGGGTAATCGGACCCAACTGCCTTGGGATTCTGGTGCCCGGATTAAACATGAATGTGAGCTTTGCCAACGGGATGCCCCAAAAAGGGCATGTGGCATTTATTTCACAATCGGGTGCGCTTTGCACTTCTGTATTGGATTGGGCCGAGGATTCCAATGTTGGGTTTTCCTATTTTGTATCCATCGGCAACTCTATGGACGTGAACTTTGGTGATTTGATCGACTATTTCGGACAAGACCCCAACACGAAATCAATTGTGCTGTATGTTGAATCGCTGGTAGAAGCACGCACGTTTATGTCGGCGGCAAGGGCGTTTTCGCGCCAGAAGCCGATTATCGTTTATAAAGCGGGGCGTTTCCCCGAATCAGCAGCGGCAGCAGCCTCGCACACGGGTGCAATGGCTTCCGAAGATTCGATTTACGATGCTGTATTTCACCGCGCAGGCCTGGCCCGTGTTTTCGATTTTGGGAATATCTTCGATTTCACCGATTTAGTGGGTCGCCGCCGGGTGCCCCGTGGAAACCGTTTGGCAATTGTTACCAATGCAGGAGGACCCGGTGTGATGGCCACCGACTCACTCATTTCTTTGGGCGGGAAGCTAGTGAAGCTAAGCGATGCTACCATGCAAAAACTGAACGATTATCTTCCGCAATTCTGGTCGCGCGGAAACCCGATTGATGTATTGGGAGATGCCACTCCCGAACGTTTCGCAAAAGCAACCGAAATTGTTTTAGAGGATGAAAGCGTGGATGCTGTATTGGTTTTGCTCACTCCGCAAGCCATGACGGCTCCCACCGAGACCGCCGAAGCCATTGCCAAAATTGCCCTGAACTCCACCAAAACGGTTATGGCCGGTTGGTTAGGTGGTGCGAGCATGCGCAAAGGAATACAGGTTTTTAACGAGGCCGGTATTGCGAGCTACCAAACCCCGGAGCAGGCCATCGGAGCGTTTATGACCCTCTCCGATTATTCGAAAAATCAGGAATTATTGTACGAAACACCGGAAGAAGTGCCCGTTTCGTTTAAATACGACCGCAATGAGCTGAGGAAAAAATATTTAACAGAAGTCTTCCCGAAAGCAAAAATCCTGAACGAAGACGATTCAAAAATGCTGGTGAACGACTACGGGATTGACACCACCCACCCCACGCCTGCTGCCACAGAGGACGAAGCAGTCAAAATCGCCGAACAAAAAGGCTATCCGGTAGTTCTGAAAATCTATTCGCCCGACATTACGCACAAATCGGATGTAGGCGGAGTTGCCCTGAACATCAGGAACGAGGAAATGGTTCGCGCGAATTTCAGGAACATGGTTAAAACTGCTGCAACAAAACGCCCCGATGCACGAATCGACGGTGTAACGGTACAGCGAATGGTGGACACGAAAGATGGCATTGAAATGATTGTGGGCACGAAAAAAGATCCCGTGTTCGGTACCGTGATGTTGGTTGGAATGGGTGGCACCACCGCTGAATTATTTAAAGACAAACGTCTGGAATTTCCGCCTTTAAATGAAAAACTGGCGCGGCAGATGCTGAAATCGCTCAAAATTTATCCTTTACTGGAAGGTTACCGTGGCGATTCGCCTAAAAATATCGACAAGCTGGTTGAAGCGCTCATCCGCATGTCATACCTTGCCGCCGACTATCCGGAGATTGCCGAGTTAGACATTAACCCGCTGATTGTGACACCTGACGATGTGATAGCGCTCGACGCCCGCATTGTGGTGGACGAAAAAATCCTGAAAAACCCGGTAAAAGAATACTCGCACCTGATTTTGCGCCCCTACCCGGAAAGCCTCATCAAAAAAGCTAACCTGAAAGACGGTACTGAAATCATCCTGCGCCCCATAAAACCCGAAGACGAACCGCTGTGGCTTGAACTTTTGGGCAGTTGCTCGAAAGAATCGATCTACCACCGTTTCCGTTACGATTTCTATTTCGATTCGCATGAAATAGCTTCGCAGTTCTGCTTTATCGATTACGACCGCGAAATTGCCATTGTTGCCGAAGTTGAAACCGGAAACCGCAAACAGCTAATCGGCGTGGGCCGCCTCATTGCCGACCCCGATGTGGAAGTAATGGAATATGCCGTACTAATTACCGATGCCTGGCAGAAAAAAGAGCTGGGCTACTCGCTGACTAAATACTGCATGGAAATAGCCAAATCGCGCGGCATAAAAAAACTCGCTGCCGAAACCACCAAAGACAATAAACCAATGATTTCCGTATTCCGAAAATTAAACTTCAAAATCCGTTTCAACGAGGACACAACTGTTTCGGTATCCAAGGATATTTCGGGAGAGGAGGAAAGGATCGGAGTTGAGTGAGATGGCTGTTTTCCTGCCTTTGGCGGGTTCAATAGTTCTTCATTCCCACGCATGTGGGAATCTCCTCTCATTGGCATGGGATTCCCGCCTGCGCGGGAATGCTATCCTCAAACAACCTATCAATAAAAGCTAAATTTTTGTAAGTTCGCCCTTTCTTTATATGGATTCCAACAAACTGATACAAGCGGCCCACCTCATCCGAAAAGCCAAATATGCGGTGGCATTCACCGGGGCAGGTATTTCTGTGGCCAGTGGCATTCCGCCGTTCCGGGGCGAAAACGGATTGTGGAACTCCACCGACCCGATTTTTTTGGACATTGAATTCTTCAAAAGAAAACCCTTGCAGTCGTGGTTGAAAATTAAGGAAATCTTTTACGATAAACTTAGTAATGTGGAACCCAACATCGCCCACGAAGTTCTGGCTAAAATGGAAAAGCGCAGTTTTCTGGAAGCGGTGATCACCCAAAACATCGACCACCTGCACCAAAAAGCAGGCAACCGCAAAGTGTTTGAATTACACGGGACGTATAAACACTTGGTATGTACTAATTGCAGGAGCGAATATGACATGAGTTTTAATGATTTGAATTACCTGCCGCCGACCTGCTTTGTGTGCAGGGGGATATTAAAGCCCGATATTGTTTTCTTTAACGAACCCATCCCTGGCTATGCAAAAAAACACTCATTTGAAGAAGCCCAAAAAGCCGATGTCATGCTAATTATCGGGACCAACGCCGAAGTTCTGCCTGCCGCCGACATTCCGGTAAAAGCCAAAGAGCACGGCGCAAAAATCATCGAAATCAACATTGAACCTTCACATTTTACCCATACCGTTACTGATATTTTCCTGGAAATGACGGCCTCCGAAGCGATGACAGCGATTGGTGAGTTGTTGTATTTGTAAGCACAATGAGCAGGAACCGAATAGCAGGAACAAAATATTCTGACAAAAAACGCACTATGTAGAAAAAACAGTGCTAATCAAACAATTTTAATAGTATGAAAACACTCTATCTGAAATCTTAATTGATAATTTTGATTGTCAAGTCAATTAAATTGAAACGAAACCCATCGTTTGAAGTTATTTCATCCTGCCAAACCTAATATTCCCTCCGCTTCTACTACCTCCGCCTCTGTCTTTGCCTCCGCCTTTGCCTCCGCCTCCTCCTTGGCCTCCGCCTCCGCCTTCTCCTAATTCCTTCCTATATTTTCCCTGCAAGCTCTTCAGAAAGTTTCTGATAATCTGGTCTTTGCATTCACGGTAACGCTGGTCGTCAGGTTTTCTGAAAAATGCGCTCAATTGTGGCTTGCTCAGTTTAAATCCCACCAGTTGGAGGAGTTGAATGATATCATCATCCTTTAAGTTTAAGGCAATTTTCAATTTTCTTAAAACAAGGTTGTTGTTCAGCCTTTTTTCGGGAACAGGTTGCGGTCCTTCTTTTTTGCCCCGCCGGTCAATTATGAACCCGTTTAGAAAAACTGCCAGTTGAAAATCGGTGAGCGCCACATATGCAGGGTCGATATCTTTTTTAAGCCAATCGCTGGTTTCGGCTCGTGTTGCCTCCATTCCGCCCATTTTGAAAAGTGCCATCATTTTATGGTCGTCAAAATCGAAGGCATAACGCAGGCGGCGGAGAATATCGTTGTTGTCCATACTTATTCGGATTCAACAGTTTTTGCAGGCAATACAAATGCAATTGCCATAAACACGATTGCAATGGGGCCAGCAACAAAAAGTGCGGGGATGTTGGATAAAAGTGAAGAGTATTTGGCCGGGTTCGTTTCTACCAGGCCTACTGCACCGCCAATTTCGGTAAAAAGCACGGTATCTTTAATTGCAGTGAAAACCAGCATATAAACAAAGGCGCCAACCAATCCGCCTACGAGAAACATCAGGGCATCTTTTCTTCCACGACCGACAGCAACAACGCAAGTGCCTGGACAGTAGCCGCCAATGGCAAAACCTACACCGAGAAGTGCACCGCCAACAATCACACCAACGTAAGATGATTTAACACTCAGATGGCTGACATCAATAACATTCAGGGAAAGAAGTATAAAAAGGATTAAACTGCTGAACCCGATGGCAAACAAAATCACTTTCATCAGGTGAAAATCCTTCAGCCGCAACATGTTGATGATTTTTTGAGGATCGGAAGCTTTAGCCCGGTCCAGGGCAAAACCAAATGCTGTTCCCAATAAAATTGCAAGCAAAATTTTCATAGCTATGAATTTTTATTGGGTTTGAAAAATAAAATCGCAATGGGAATTGCCGTAGCGAAAGTGCCGGCCGCAAACAGATAACCACTTACAGAAGTTTGCATCATCCCGCTCATCATGTGGCCGCTGGTGCAACCGCCTGCAAGTCGTGCACCGAAAAGAACTACAAAGCCAGCAAGAAATGAATACAAATAGCGTTTGTTGTTCACCGCTCCAAATTTATTGCGCCACACCGCCGGGCTCACCTGGTCGATTTTGGAGATTTTCTTTTTCGAAAGCCAACCCGACAAAGCACCACCGAAAACCATGCTCAAAACAAACAAAAAGCCATAGTTGAACGGGTTTTTAATTTCTGCTGCCAGTTTGCCGCCACCTTTATCGAGGTAGGCATTTGTGCTCGAATAGCCTTCTATTGCTGCTTCGCTTTTCTCAATTAAGTTGGGCGAGAAAAAGTCCCACACAATTCCGTCCACCACGGCAAATTGGGTAGAAACACCAACCGGTTTTACTAACCAAACGGCCGCAAGGAATACTGCGCCAAGCAACAATCCTCCTTTTAACCAGTTGAATCTTTCATTCATGATGAAAAAGTATTATTAACGAATATACTTATTTGCTCAATTGAACCTGCACGCCCACCGGGCCACGCTGACCCATTTCTACTTCATAAGTTACCAAATTCCCTTCCTTCACTTCGCCCAAAACGTTGTTGGCATGAAAGAAAACATTTTGTTTTGTTTCCATGTCCTTAATAAATCCAAAACCTTTCGAATCGTTATAGAAGGTGATAGTGCCTTTGCGTACGGGATCTTCGTCTTCTTTCGGGTTGCCTTTTGGTACACTGACTTCAATATCCTCCAGCTTGATTTCCGACTTCATTCCCGGATCGATCGGTTCGTCGGTAATCACACCGTGTTGGTCAACATAAGCGATCATGTCGTCCATGGAAGTTTTTTCACCTTCACGGCGAGCTTGCCGCTTTGCAGCTTTTTCTTTACGTTTCTTTTCTTTTTTATTTCTTACTTCTTTCTTGTTGTATGTTTCTTGTGATCTGGCCATTGATAAAATAATTGTTTAAATGTTATTGGCTTAAAAATTAGATGTTTGCATATTCTTCGTTTCTCTTCAAAATTCCACGCAGTTTGTTCAGGGAACTTTTTCGTATTTGACGAATTCTTTCGGTAGAAGTTCCATATTTATGGGCAATGTCGTGAATTGAATAAACCGTTGAGTTGTTCAACCCAAATGACATATTCAGCACCCCGGCTTCCCTTGGTGTGAGTTTATCGATGGCACGTTGAATATCCAACTTTAGCGAATCTTCCAATAAACCGTTGTCGGGCGTAGGGAAATCTTCGTTTTCAACCACATCATATAAGCTGAAATCGCTTTCGCCATTGTGCACCAGCGGCATATCGAACGAAACCTGGCGCCGTTTAACGGTATTTGCCACCTTCACTTCTTCGTGCGAAAGTTCTAAGTACTCGGCAATTTCGTCGTTGGTGGGTTCGCGCTCCAATTTCTGCTCCAGATAAGGAATTGCCTTATTGATTTTGTTGATGGAGGTCAACCGGTTCAAAGGTAAACGAACAATGCGCGTTTGTTCAGAAATAGCCTGAACAATCGACTGCCTTATCCACCAAACCGCGTAGGAAATGAATTTGAAACCGCGCGTTTCGTCGAATTTCTTTGCTGCTTTCACTAATCCGAGATTTCCCTGATTAATAAGGTCGGGGAAGGACAAGCCCTGATTTTGGTACTGTTTAGCAACCGAAACCACAAACCGGAGATTTGCCACTACGAGTTTCTCAAGTGCCACATCGTCACCATTTCTAATACGGACCGCAAGATCCACCTCTTCTTCAACACTAATGAGCGGATATTTGCTTATTTCCTGAAAATATAGAACAGTAGATTGGTCACTACGCTGAGTAATTTGCTTTGTTATTTTTAATTGCCTCATGAATTTGTTTTAAATGAACGAAATTAAAAGATCGAATTTAATTTGAACGGTAAAATTCCCGTGTAAGTATTTTAACCTTAAAAACCTGTTCCTTTATGTTGCTTTGGAACAGGTGATTGGACGGCTTTTGAGTTGAATCGCCGAAAGAGTTTTAATGTGCTGTCTGCACGTTGGAGGCGTACGCCCCTTTATCGCCCTGTTTGATGTCGAAAACAACCTGCTGGCCGGGTTGAAGTCCTGCAAATGGACTGGCCAGCCCGCTTCTATGTACAAAGATATCTTCACCTGTTTCGGTTTCAATGAATCCAAAACCTTTGGTTTCGTTGTACCACTTTACTTTTCCTTGTGCCATTATTATTCGTTTTTGTTGTTTGCCGAATTTTGTGCAAAGATAGCTTTATATTTCGAGAATTGCTAAGTTGGAATAGATATCGAAGTTCTCATTGTCGAATGTACAGAAAGTTACGCCTTCAATCCCGGGGTTTTCCTTCAAAAATAAAATTGTTTCCTCAAAGGCTATTTTTGCCGCTTCGTGTTTCGGATAGCCATATACGCCTGTGCTGATGTTTGGGAAAGCAAGCGTTTTGATTCCGTTTTCAAGCGCAAGTTGCAAGCTGTTTTTGTAGCACAAGCTCAGCTTTTCTGCCTCACCCTGCTCACCGCCGTGCCATACCGGTCCTACCGTGTGGATTACAAACCTCGCAGGGAGGAGATAGCCTTTTGTAATCTTTGCTTCGCCCGTTTCGCAGCCGTTCAAGGCTCTGCATTCAACCAGCAACTGTTTCCCCGCGGCCCGGTGAATGGCACCGTCAACTCCGCCACCGCCCAGTAAGGTTTTGTTTGCGGCATTCACAATGGCGTCCACGTCTAATTTAGTGATGTCACCTTTTATAACTTTAATTTTTTTCATGTTACCTGTGTTTTTATCAAGACGGTTTTTTAACGAAAAGGTTTGTTATTTCAACAAAAGGAAAATACTGGATGCTAAAGTAATCAGTAAAATTGATTTTTTGAACACCGGAATGGGTAAGCGGTTATTGACTCTTTTCCCTATGAATGAACCTGCAAAAAGCAAGGGCAAAAACAAGGCAGTTGTCTGGATCGTTTGAAAAGTTAATAAGCCGACAAGCCAAAACCACACAAGGCCACAATGGAAGTGACAATACTAAACCACGAAAAAATCTCCCGAAACACTATGAGAATGATCCAATAGATTTCCATAGCTATGAAAAATTAACTGTTAGCACGATGAACGAGCTTATCCCAATAATCAGCCATAGGAGAATGCCCAAAGCAAAACTGCGAACCCCTGCTTTTTTTGCCTCTGCGAACGAAATGTTGGAGCCGATTAGAAACAGGGCGACCACCATGCCACGCTTGCCTAACCAATTGAAATGTGCAAAGGTTTCGGCACCCGACGGAAACAGATGTGCCACAGCGATACTCACCACAAACAAGGCAATAAACCACGGGATTTTAATTTTTCCGACACTTTTCCCCTTTTGCACGAAGGCAATAATTAGGGACAAAGGAATAATCCACAACGCTCTGATTAACTTTACGGTGGTAGCCACTTCCAGTGCTTTTGGTCCATAGGCAGCTCCAGCCCCAACTACTGAGCTTGTGTCGTGGATAGCAATGGCTGCCCAGTTTCCAAATACTTCCTGACTAAGATTAAAATAATGTCCGATAATCGGGAAGATAATTAAGGCGATGGCGTTCAGGACGAATACGACCACTAAGGAAAATGAAATTTCGTTGTTTTTTGCATCAATCACGGGTGCTACCGCCGCAATGGCACTACCTCCGCAAATTGCCGTTCCTGCCGAAATCAATAAACCTGTTTTAGAACCGACTTTTAAAAATTTGGCCAATATAAATCCAACTGTAATTACAAAAACAACCGATATCGCTGTTTCCAGAAATCCGGTTTTCGATGCACTGACAACTTGTGAAAGGTTCATGCCAAAACCCATGAGCACTATGGAAGCCTGCAGCGAGAGCGAAGTGTATTTTGAAATGTTGGGATGTTTCAAGCCAAAAACCGAAAACGCAATGCCTGCTGCCAAAGCAAGCGGTGGAGTAATAAAGGGCAAAAAGCAGAGAAACAGTGCGGCACCATAAAGTGTGTGAATGTGTTTGCGAAGTAAATCCATATTTTTAATCCTTTTTTTTTGAACGGGACAAAAATACGAATAGCGTATAGTCAAAGCAAATACGGAATAGTTGTTATGGATAACTAAAAGTTATATTGGGAAAGAAAATCAACAAATAATTTGGCTGCTGAAGTTTGGTGCCCCTGGCGGAGGGCGACACGGAATTTACGGGTGAGTGAAATGGTTTTGATATCGATTTTGACGATTTCTTTTTGGCGAAGTTCTTTTTCAACCGATTTTTCGGATACAAGCGCGATTCCGTCAAAATCGAACAGGAAATTTTTAATGGCTTCGGTACTTCCCAAGTGGATTAAAATATTGAGTTTGTCGATAATGATATTTTGTTTCGAGAGCGAATTTTGAATGATTTGCAAGGTCCCCGAGCCTTTTTCGCGCAGCACAAGGGGGATATGTTGCAAATCGGCTACGGAAATTGATTTCCGTTTGGCGTAAACACTGTTGCTGCCCGTTACGGCGATAATTTCATCGTCGAGAAAATCAACATATTTTAGGTTGGTTTCGGAGGTTTCGTTTTCCACGAGTGCCATGTCTATCTCATTTTCCAGGAGTTTTTGTTCCATTTCGGATGAATTTCCGTTGAGTAAGAAAAACTCGATTTCTGGGTAGCGTTTATAAAATGCAGCGACCACTTTTGGAACCACATATTGTGCTATGGTTGAACTTGCCCCAATACGCAAGCTTCCTTTGTACGTGTCGTTCAGCCGTTCGAGGTCGAATTCCAGCTCACGGTAAAGTTGCCGGATTTGTTTTAAGCGATTGTAAGCCAGTTTGCCCGCTTTTGTAAGGTAGATTTTATTGCCTTTGCGTTCAAACAGCGCGACGTTCAATTTACTTTCCAACGCTTTGATGTGGTTGGTCACCGCAGGTTGGCTGATAAACAGTTCCGAAGCCGCTTTCGAAAAGCTCAGGTTTTCTGCTACGGTCAAAAAAACGTTATCCCTATAATCCATGGTTGTTTTGGTTTGAACGAAATATTTCAGCAAGATAATACTTCAAATGCTTGCATTCAAATTTCCGGTTTCCTCATTTATTTCAGCCCTCAACTTTTCAATCCAACAGGAAATGATATTTTTGCATGACTTTTAAAAATCAGGGTATTCTTGAATTCAATTAAATCAAATATTAGCAAGCTTTTATTAGGATTAATCATTCTGTACAGTGCTTTGCCATTTTGGGTTTCGGCGCAAAACGATTCGATTGTTGAAGCGTTCAAAATCCGTTTCTCCAAAAATATTCGAGGTTTAAGCGAATTGTATTTTTTCTCGGATGCGAATTTGTACCCCGGTACTTTCCGTTTGGATGCAAATCCCGATTTTGAAAAAGCCTTTCAAAAAATGGATTTACCGTTTTTCTCAGAACTTTCGCCAGATGCGGCCGGATATTACGATTTTCTGGATTCCCTTCCGCTTCATCAGAAACAAAACTTCGTACGCTATTTTTCTTTTTACGATAAAGAGGCGGAAAAACTGTTTACCGCTGCGGAATTGCCGCTTGAGATGAAATACATTGCTCCCACGCTTTCGGCAATGAACCGTTTTGCAAGCGGCCCGGACGGAAGGGCAGGAGTGTGGCAACTTACCCATTTTCAGGCAGTAATGAATGGTTTGAAAATCGATAGGCTGATTGACGAACGTTTAAATGAACATTCCGCTGCTGTTGCATTTGCAAAGGTGATAAAACAGTATTTAGTTCAGTTTGAAACGCCGGAGTTGGCGGTGTTGGCCTATGTTTTTGGAAATGCAAAGCTGAAAAATGCGCTGTCGTTTGCCGGAGAAAACGCGACGTTGAAAGAGGTGCTGACCGGCTTGCCCGAATCAGCAGGGCAATTTATTTCCGCTTTTCAGGCCACGGCGGTTTTCCTGAAACAAAATCGGTTTAAACCGAAAACGGAGCCTTTTGCAAAAGAGAATGATCCGGACACGGTGAAGATAAACCGGCAATTGCACTTTCAACAAATTAGCCAAGTGTTGCAAATTCCCGAAAAGCAGTTGCAGTTCCTCAATCCAAAATTTAAATACTCGGTGGTGCCCGGAAATATTCACCGGATGGAAGTAGTCATCCCTCATGGGAAATGGGATGATTTTGTGTTCTGGCAAGATTCAATATACAATAGCTATGACTCGACATTTTTTGTTCTGACCACCCAGAAAATTGAATACCCGCCTGCACCCGGGCGCCAATATCTCGGCGAGCCGGTTAAAAACTTAGAGATTGAAGGAAAAACAAAACTGAAATACACCTTAAAAACGGGCGATGTATTGGGAATTATTGCCGAAAAATATGATGTGAAAGTGGCCGACTTGAAGTACTGGAACAACATTTCTAATGAGCGAAAAATACAGGCAGGGAAATCGTTGGATATTTTTATCGACACCGACAAAGTGAGCGATTATGAAACGCTTGCAGATAGTGGCGAGAAGAAAAAGCCTTCACCTTCGGTAAAGAAAACCGAACAGTTTGTTCAAAAATCAACCTTGCCGGTTTTTGAAGAGCTGAACGCGCAGCCCAAAGTAGAGCACGTGGTTAAAAGTGGCGAGTCGCCTTTCACCATTGCCAAGAAATATGAAGGGGTTTCGCCGGAGCAAATACTGGAATGGAACCACATCAGCAACGCACGAAAAATTCAAATCGGCCAAAAACTTATAATTTACCTCTTGAAATGAAACCACTTAAAACATTGCTTTTTACCCTCTCGGTTTTTGTGCTGCTGGCCGGAACCATGTGGATAACTCCCGACGAAGGCGTGAAGGTGGGTGAATTCACCTTTCACATGCCGTCCTTCAACGCAATGTTTATGGGCGAACAGGAAGAATATGCCGATGTTTCGGAAATTCTGGAACACCAATTCGATATTGATTCTTTGTCAGATTTGGATTTGAGTGCAATGCTGACTAACGATACCTTATTGAATGAAGTAGCGCGTGCGAGCTACGATTCGCTGGTTCAATCCATCCATAAAATTGAGATGCGCGACGACGGAAGACAAAATCTGGAGCGTTTCTTTGCAAAGCTGGATTCGCAAAAATTAACCCGCGTGATGCATTACGGCGACAGTCAGTTGGAAGGCGACCGCATCACCAGTTTTCTACGCGACAAATTGCAAACTAAATTTGGCGGATCGGGACCTGGCCTCAGGCCCGCCGTTCAGCCTTATGATTATGGGTTTAGTGCCGTACAAACCAATTCCGACAACTGGGAGCGCTACCCCATTTACGGCAAGGTAGATACTCTGGTTCAACACAATCGCTACGGGGTTATGGGCGCATTCTCACGTTTTGCTCCACCCGCTCCCGATTCAATACCGTTTAAAGATTCTATGTTTTATGAAGCTGAGCTTAGCATCTCAAAAACGAATATCAGTTTTTATAAAACCCGGAAATACGAACGGATGCGCTTGTTCTACGGAAATGCAAAACGTCCGGTTGACTTCCAGTTATTTGTGAAAAATGAGCTGGTTTTTTCCGGCACACTTCGCGAAAACCTGGATTATGGCGTGATTACCTGCAATTTGCCCGATTCAACCGATGAAGTGACGATGAAATTTGCAGGCTGGGACAGCCCGGATGTTTATGGTATCGAACTGGCTTCGGATAAAGGAGTAATCGTTGATAACATCGCGCTGCGCGGAAGCTCGGGTACGATTTTTACGCAAACCGATTTTACCAACAGCACAAAAATGTATCAGGACTTAAACCCTTCGCTGTTTATTCTTCAGTTTGGTGGAAACGTGATGCCTTACATTAAAGATCAAAAAGCTATCGATAATTTTGGACGGTGGTTTTCAGCCCAAATTAAACGCCTGAAACAATCGTGTCCCGATGCGGCATTCATGGTCATCGGCCCCAGCGACATGTCAACCAAAGTGAAGGATAATTATGTGACCTATGATTTTTTACCGGCGGTGGTGGAAGTGCTCAAGATGGCTGCATTTGAAAATGGCAGTGCCTACTGGGATATGTACCGCGCCATGGGTGGCCACAACAGTATGCCCGGCTGGGTAAATGCCGAGCCCGCGTTGGCCCAGCCCGATTATGTGCATTTTTCATCGACAGGCTCGCGACTGATTGGCAATATGTTTTACAATGCGCTGATTTATGAGTACAATAACTATCTAATTGCAAAGAAATGAAGACGGAAGACGGAAGACGGAAGACCGAAGACGGAAGTGGGAAGTTGCAAATTGTACTCAATCTATGGGATTGGGCATAATACGGAGAAGACAGATGCTCGAAGCCACCATTCCCACGTAGGTGGGAATCTCTACCTTCCATACTGAACTGAGGTTCTCATCTGGTAGGTAGGGAAGCCGGAAGCACGAAGCCGGAAGACCGGAGACGGAAGACCGGAGACGGAAGACGGAAGTTAAAAGTTATGCCAAAGACATAAAGTACTGAGCTTACAATAAAATGATTTAGAAAATAATTTGGTATTGGATAAGGATAGACACATAGCACAAACGGATAAAAGCGTGTTGCAAAAGGGGGTAAATCAACTACAAGAAAGCAAACACCGCTGGCAAGAGATGGAATGGCAGTCACAAAATAAAAAGCCGCAATTGAATACTACGCAGAACGGGTGGTACGACAATAAAATTTTGGCAATCTTGAACTCATCGTTCTCTGCCGTCCGCTCATCCCTCACCTCTCATTTCTCACCTCTCACCGCCCACCTCTCACCTCTCACCTCTCACCTCTCATCTCTCACCTCTCACCTCTCACTTCTCATCTCCCTCTGTTTTCTGCTCTTCGCCCTAAATTCTCCGCTCACTGCGCAAAACGACTCCTATCTTTATCACGTTAATCCTTACAATTTTATCCGATACGATTTAAACGAACTGCACAATTTCGGAACAGATGTGAATGCATCAAAATTTTACGATAAAGTTGAAAAGCTTATCAGCACCGGAGAAGGAAAAATTAATGTGGTGCAAATTGGTGGGTCGCACATTCAGGCCGGAACATTTTCGGGGCAAATTCGCACTCGCTTGCAACAAATGAACGGAGAAATGAATGCAGGCTGGGGATTTATGTTTCCCTACCGGATTTCGCGAACCAACTCGCCTTATGGCTACTACATTCGCTATACGGGCAGTTGGGAAAGTTGCCGCAATGTGGAGCGCCGCAAAACCTGTAATCTCGGTGTAGGCGGAATTGCTGTTACCACGCAATCGTCCAACGCCCAATTGACCATTTTGCTGGAAGATGAGAACGAGTTGGATTACCACTTCAACAAGGTGCGTGTTTTTTATGAAAACAACGGCGCAAATTATATCGTTTCCGTTGATACTTCGGTGGTGAGAACTGCCGTAAAAACGGATGAGTATTTTGATTTTGAATTGAAACAGCGGGTGGACAGTCTAACCATTTCGATTCAAAAAAATGAAAACGAAAGTGGGAGTTTTACTTTGTTTGGATTGACTACGGAGTCGGCTCCCAACGGCTTTGCTTATCACAGCATCGGGGTGAACGGAGCGCATGTACCGGCATTTTTGCGCTGCCAGTTGTTCGAACAACAGTTAGCCGATCTGAAACCGGATTTGGTGATCCTTGGCCTGGGAATCAACGATGCTTATGTAAAAAATTTCTCACAAAGCGATTTTGAAATGAATTACGGCGAGCTGATTGCCCGGATTAGGCGTGCCGCACCTGAAACCGCTATTGTATTTATTACCAACAACGACAGTTATATGTACCGGCGCTATGTGAATAAAAACGGGGAAAAGGTGGAACAAAGCATGTTGAAAATGGCGAAAAAGCTAAAAGTTGGCGTGTGGGATATGTATGAAGTGATGGGAGGGCTCAACTCCATTGTGTTGTGGGAGAAAAACGGACTTGCTCAACGCGACAAAATTCATTTTACCCGCGAAGGTTACCTGCTGTTGGGCGATTTGTTTTTTAACGCCCTGATGCAGGGGTTTGAGGAATATGAATTGAATAAAAATAATAGTGTGATGAATGCATTTCCCTAATTTGGCAGACAGTTAAATCAATGCTGTCATTTCGACGACGCAGGAGGAGAAATCTGTTTCAACGCGGTCGGGGATCTCTCCTTCGTCTGCCAAGGCCAATCGAAGCTGTCATTCCCACGAAAGTGGGAATCTCAGCATGAGAGGCAGGGATTCCCACTTTCGTGGGAATGAAGAAGTAATAAATCTGCCATTGACACGATAGGAGAAATCCCATAACCAAGTAACGGATTTCTCCTCGTTCCTCGTGCCAATGACAGCAAAAAGCAGAAACCTATTGAAAATGAATATTTAATTATAACAACTTGGAAATCTTTCAACAAAATATAAGCGATGCACTGCGGGCCATTTTCCTGTACCACGAAAATGCTCCGCTAATTTTTACGCGTTTCTTTTTCTGGGCATTTTTTGCTGTAGTCCTGTTGGGATATTCGTTGGTGTACAAAAACAAAAACCGAAGCATTCGTGCCGGGTACCTTTTTGCAGCGAGTTTGTTTTTTTACTACAAATCAAGCGGGTTTTTCTTTTTTATTTTGCTGTTCAGTACCCTTGTCGATTACTTTATCGGTAAATGGATTTATCGCTCACAAAGCGGAACACGCAAAAAAATCCTGGTGGCTGCAAGTGTCGTGGTTAACCTCACTGTTCTGGCCTATTTCAAGTACTCCTATTTTTTTATCGATAGCATCAACATAATGTTAGGCACCGATTGGCAGGCGCTGAATCATCTCGCCATCCTGGCGAACCAAACCGCCGGAACGCATTTTAATGTGAACCAGATTTTGTTGCCTGTTGGCATTTCCTTCTTTACTTTTCAAACCATTAGCTACTCGGTGGATGTTTATCGTGGCGAAACTGAACCGGTAAAAAACCTCATCGATTTTGGGTTCTATGTTTCCTTCTTTCCCCAATTGGTGGCCGGGCCAATTGTACGTGCATCGGGTTTTGTAAAGCAGATCTACGAAGACTACCATGTCTCAAAAACCGAATTTGGCTGGGCAATTTTTATGATTCTGAAAGGCCTGGTCAAAAAGATTTTCATCGGCGACTACATTGCGGTAAATTTTGTCGATCGGGTATTTTCCAACCCGGTCACTTATTCGGGTTTCGAAAATCTGATGGCACTGTTTGGCTATTCTTTGCAGGTTTATGTCGATTTTTCGGGTTATACCGATATAGCCATTGGCGTGGCGCTGTTGATGGGTTATCGTTTGCCACAGAATTTTAATTCGCCCTACAAGGCCAAAAATGTAGGCGAATTTTGGAAACGCTGGCACATGTCGCTTTCATCGTGGCTGAAGGATTATTTATACATCCCAATTGGTGGCAACCGCGGAGGAAGCGTTTTTAGTTATGTCAGTTTGGGAGTTATCCTGGCGATTATTGTGTTACTGGCAGGCAAACTGATTTTAATCCCTATTTTTGTTGCAATTGTGTTGGTTTTTATTGCCATTGTCAGCTTTTTCCCCAATGTGAAACGTACTATCGACACAAACATCAACCTTATGCTAACCATGCTTCTTGGCGGTTTGTGGCACGGCGCTTCCTGGCAATTTATCATTTGGGGCGGGTTGAACGGTATCGGTTTGGTGGTGTATAAATTTTGGCGGAAAATCAGCCCGTGGGAGAAGCGTAACCATTGGACGGTGAACGTTTGGAAAATCATCATCACTTTCACATTTATTACTTTCACCCGGATTTTCTTCCGCTCCGAATCCATGCAGGTGGTGAAAGGAATGGCTCAACAAATTGTCCGGGATTTCCAATTATCAATCATCCCCGAGGTGCTTGTAGCCTACAAATGGGTATTTCTGGTCATGTTATTTGGTTTTGTCACGCACTGGGTTAGCGACAAATGGAAGGAAAAAATCACGAACTGGTTTATCCGCGCTCCGCTGTGGTTGAAAGCGGTAATTGCAACAATGGTTGTAATAATCGTTTATCAATCGGTTTCAAGCGAAATGCAACCGTTTATTTATTTCCAGTTCTAAACAAAAAAAGCAGGCTATCGAAATAACCTGCTTTTGATATGTTGGTGAATCTAAATTTATTCGTCGTTCATGGATGCCAAAAACTCTTCTTTTGATTCGGCGCGCATCAGGCGTGCTTTCATAAACTCCATGGCCTCTAAAGAATTCATGCCGCCGAGGTAATGGCGCAGAATCCAAATTTTGTCGATAATTTGTTTCGAGAAAAGCAAATCTTCGCGCCTTGTGCTCGAAGCCGGAATATCCACCGAAGGGAAAATCCGTTTGTTAGACAGTTTCCTGTCCAATTGCAACTCCATGTTTCCTGTTCCTTTGAACTCCTCAAAAATCACGTCGTCCATTTTTGAACCGGTTTCGGTCAATGCGGTTGAAATTATGGTAAGTGAACCGCCCTCTTCGATGTTTCGGGCAGCTCCAAAGAAGCGTTTTGGTTTGTGCAGTGCGTTGGCATCAACACCGCCCGAAAGAACTTTTCCGGAAGCGGGCTGAACGGTATTATAGGCTCGTGCCAATCGGGTAATGGAGTCCAGTAGGATCACCACATCGTGACCACATTCCACGAGACGTTTAGCTTTTTCCAGCACAATGTTGGCCACGCGCACGTGTTTGTCTGCCGGTTCGTCGAAGGTAGAAGCAATCACTTCCGCATTCACGCTCCGCGCCATGTCGGTAACTTCTTCAGGACGTTCGTCAATGAGCAGGACAATCATATATACTTCCGGGTGATTGGCTGCTATCGCGTTGGCAATTTCTTTCAGTAAAACTGTTTTTCCGGTCTTTGGTTGCGCAACAATTAATCCGCGCTGTCCTTTCCCTATCGGGGCAAACATATCAACTATGCGGGTTGAAAGATTATCGTGGCCCTTTCCCGTAAGTTCAAATTTCTCGTTGGGGAAAAGCGGGGTGAGATGCTCGAATGGAACACGGTCGCGAATAAAATCGGGGGTTCTTCCGTTTATCTCGATCACTTTGATCAAGGGGAAATATTTTTCACCTTCTTTTGGTGGCCGAATGGTACCTTTAACGGTATCTCCGGTTTTCAACCCGAAGAGTTTTATTTGTGATTGCGAAACATAAATGTCGTCTGGTGAATTTAAATAATTATAATCCGACGAACGCAGGAACCCGTATCCATCCAGCATAATTTCCAAAACACCGGTATTCGTAATAATGCCTTCAAACTCAAAAGGAACATTCTTTTTCTTTCCGTTCTGGTGTTGGCTTTGGCCTTGATTGTCATGTTTGTGTTTCGGGGGTTGCGGTTGTTGCTGTTTTTCATCCTGACGTTCGTTCAATTGCGTTTCAACTGTATCCGGTTCGTCCTGAAGTTCTTCCCTAACGCCATGTTTTTTCGCATGGGTGGTTTTCTTGCGATGCTCAGCACCCTTTGGTCCTTTTGAAAATTGGTCTTCTTCCCTTTGCACTGTTTTGATGACTTTTATTTTTTCATCCTGCTTTTCGGCAGCTTGCGGTTCTTTCACCTGTGCAGCAAACTTGTCCTCTTTTGGTTCAGCTTTCTTAGTCTGACTCTCTGGAGGAAGTTTCTCGCGATTAAAACCTTTAATTATCGCTTTAATTTGTTCTTGTCTCGACTGCACAGAAGAGGATTCCATTTGGCTGGGTTTCTTTTTGCCGGCAACAA
Source organism: uncultured Maribellus sp. (assembly GCA_964572085.1). Lineage (GTDB taxonomy): Bacteria > Bacteroidota > Bacteroidia > Bacteroidales > Prolixibacteraceae > Draconibacterium. The sequence continues at coordinate 44,861 of CAZNEV010000031.1, forward strand.
CTTTTTCACGCTTAATAACCGGGTCAACCCGTTCTCTACGGGGGCGTTTTCCTCGGCGCGGATCGTCGGGAGATTCTTCTTCGGATGCTGTGGGAGGAGTTTTCTTGTTGAAAATGTTCATCAAACCCTTGTCATCCTTGGGTGAATCTTTTTCAACAAATTTACCTTCTTTCTTTTCAGCTTCGAGAATAGCTTGGGTGTCCAGGATTTTGTAGATTAAATCCTGTTTTTTGTAAGATTCTACCCGCTTAATTTTAAGCCCTTTGGCAATCTCACGCAACTCAGGCACGAGCTGCTTGTTCAGTTCTAAAATATCGTACATACTATAATATTATTCTTCCTTGTTGTTGATGTTAATTGTCGAATAAAGTCTTGGAACAATTGAAGTGGGGACGAGAATTCTTCTAAAATTCGGGTGCAAGTATATTAAATAACTTCCTACAATCCAAAAATGCCTTACCTTTTTTTCTATCTTCTCCCTTAATTGTTGCTAAATTAACCATTTAACTCCGGATATACAAAAATATGCATTCCGACTTAGGGAGTTTTAACGTTTTTAAGGGTTAGCCAGCTTTCTTATAAGCGTATATTGTATTTTATTTTCAGACGGACGGCACTTTCATCCAGAATAAAATTTCCGGTGTTTTTTTTGAAATTTGACGTCCAGGCTAAAATTATTTCGTTACCGGGTTTTACTATCCAATGGAAGCGTGATTGCCATCCGGCGGTTTTACTCGCATTGTCGTATTGAAAATAATTATACAAGGTGATCTCGGGACTGAACAATATATTGGTGTTAAATTGAAATATATTGGCCATGAAATTCCCCTGTGGCAATTCCACGCGATTTTGAGTAAACGTTCCACCTAAAAACAACGGAACAGCCACTTTCCAGTTGAGCTGAATTTTCAGATCTTTTCGCTTGCCGTTATAAAAGTCACCAAAACGGTATGCAGCTTCCCCATATACGTTTCTTGCCCCCTTTGTGGAAAGTTTTACTTCTTGCTGCCACCATTGGTAGATGCCTTGTAGTATTTGAAATTCTTTAAATATGGTAAATTCATCGTACAAACGTTCGTATTGGTTTATCAGCGAGTAGCTAAATTCTTCGCCCGATAAAAAACGGATTCCCAGTGGTTTTAGCTCAATTTGCCGTGTTTCCAAATTTCCTGTTTCCAGGTTTGCAATGTAATCGAAATTGCCGCCAAACCTGATTTGCATAATTCCCCAGTTGTTTGGGCGCGGACCCAGCTCCAGGCCACCGTATGTTTCTCTGATGTTCGTGCGCGGAACAAAACCCATTCCGGCCAAAAAGTTCTTGCCAATTTGATGATGGCCTAACCGTGCGTTTAAAAAATCGTTCGGATAAACAAATTGTCCGCCCCACGAAACATCCTTTCCTTCCAGCTCATTGGTGTTCGATTTCAAACCGAAAAACGAGGCTGAAACATTTTTATTTTTCTGAAAGGTGGAAGTAGAAAGTTTCAAGTCCGCCCCGATCACGAGATTCTTTTCTTCCCCGATGGCATTTCCGTAGGTCCCGATAATTCCTGCTGATGATTGTGCGCCAATGTTCCGGGTAAGCCGTGCCACAGAAAAATTGTTGTCGCCGGTTTCCCTGCCGTCGTTGATGTGCATCATTCCAATGTTCCAGTTGTCAATTTGCCCGGTAATTTTCGCTGCAACATTGATGGGAATTGGGCCACCTAAGGAATCTAAGCCCATGCGACGCGAAAAAAATGGGATAATGGATTTTGAAACCGGGCTGTTGTCGTCTCCTTCAATCCCAAACTGGAAATAGCTGGCACCATCTAAAAAGAAGGCACGTTTTTCCGGATAATGCAGATTGAATCGCGTAAGGTTAATTTGGCGATCATCCACTTCGGTTTCTGCGAAATCGGTATTAATGGTCAACGATGATTTTAAACTGGGTGTGATTTGATAGAAAAGATCGACTCCGCCGGTGAGTTTAGGGTCGTTTTTAGCGCCTTTTTTTGTGTCTAACCCGGTAAGTAGATAGGGTGCAATGTCGAGCCCGATACCTTGCGAAATGTTTTCCATTCCATTCATAATACCGGCATCCGAAACCTGAAACTTGAGCGTGTTTAAGTTGGCGACCGGCCAATAGGCGGTTTCCAGCTTGTTCACGATATTCCGGATGTATTTAACTCCCCATTCTGTGTTTTCTTTGTTGAAACCCAAAGTTTTAAACGGAATGGCAATTTCAGCTTCCCAACCGTAATCCCTTATTTTTGCTTTGCCCGTCCACAATCCGTCCCATTGTTTGTTGAGCACCGTTCCGTTTCCGCTAACAATGGCATCGCCAATAGAACCGCGCGGGCCAATCTGGAACCAATAAGCAGTCCTGCGGTCCAAGTAGGTGTCGATAATGATTTGCACCCGGTCGTCTTTTCCTAAGCTCACATCGCGGGCCATTTCTTTTGCGGTGATTTTTTTGGGATCGTCCCAACAACGAATTGCAAAATAAATGTGGTTGTCATCGTAACAGGTCAGTATCTGTGTTTTTTCCGAAACCGGTGCTCCTTCGTTAGGTTCGCGCTGGTAAAATTCATCCACCATAAAGGCCTGTTGCCAGACTTCTTCGTCAACAAATCCGTCGATAACGGGCGGCGTATCCACGCGAACAGCCTGTATTGATTTCTGGGCATAGCCTGTAGAAACGGTAACTAAGACGAATAAAAAAAGAAGGAGTATTTTCCTCAAGGATTCAGGTATAAAAATTCATTTGGCGAATGTAGAAAAAAATGGAGCGATTATCTGCCTCTTCCTTTCGTTTTTTACTTCACGCCAACCACTCGGATGACGGATGCAATCCCCTGATGAAACCGGCCTTCGGATAAAGATACATTTGCTTCGGTGATTTCAAGCGTTGTGAAAGTTGCAAAATCGTGTTGAAGCTCTTCTTCGGAGAAAAGCATATCGATGCTTCGCGGTCCGCCCGAAGCCTTGTTGATTTGTTTCTTTGAAAAACCTTCGAGTATCAATATCCCTCCGGGCTTTAAAAAGGAAGCAATCTTTTGGTGATATTCCGTTCGCTTACGGCGGTTGGTTTGCACAAATATAAACCCCACGCAGTCGAAACTTTCTTTTGGGAGATCGATCTGCTCGTTGTCTGCAATCACATATTCGATTTTTACCTGGTGTTTCTCTGCTAACCTTTCAGCTTTGTTTTTGCCTTCTTCACTGGGGTCGAAAGCTGTAACCTGCCAACCCAGTTTTGCGGCGAAAACAGCGTTCCTTCCTTCACCCTCCGCCGGAAGCAGAATTTTTCCCGGTGTTAACTTCTCTAGCTCTTGCTTAAAAAAACGGTTTGGCTTTTCACCATAAGCGTATTCCTTTTTGCCAAATCGTTTGTTCCAAAAATCGTTCATGGGCTACCTCTGTTAAATTTTATGATTAAAGATAGAAAATAATAAGGGATATGAAAGTTGGCTATATCGGATAACTTAAAAAAAATACGAACAGGCATATTCTGAATGTGTAATGATCTGATTTATTCGTTTTACTCTCCCTCAGGGTGAGTAATCTAAAATTCATCTCATATTCCATTAAACTCCGGGTAGAACCTAAGTTGTTTAGTTGATGAATTTATTGGTTCTATTTGGCGTTGTCAGCCCCGAGTGGCGGGGGCGCACGCTGACAAGCCTGGGTTGCCAACCAACCTGACCGAGGTGCTTGGATTCTAAATAATTAGTACAGGCTCTGTCGGCGTTAACTCAAAGAGGTTGAATACTATATGCACTTGCCTATTGTGCCCTAATGTGCCTACTGTGGTTGTTATTTTTTGAACCACAATAGGCACATTAGGGCACAATAGTTAGTTTAAACGAGTGCTTCGTACAAAACCTCCACCGGGTGTTTAGCGGTTTTGCCTGTGCCGTCCTTAATCTGGTGGCGGCAGGATGTTCCGGGGGCTGAAATGATTATTGTTTCTTCTGCACTCCGCACGGCAGGGAACAGCACCATTTCTCCAATTTTCATGGAAAGTTCATAATGCTCTTTTTCATAGCCAAACGAGCCGGCCATACCGCAGCAACCCGATGGAATTTCGCGGACGTGGTAATTTTTGGGCAGCGATAGCATCCGTTTCGACGGTTCGGTGCTGGCCACCGCTTTTTGCTGGCAATGCCCGTGCAACAGAATATCTTTTTCTTCGGTGGTAAAATCAGTTTCAGTGATGTTCCCTTTTGCAATTTCAGCAGCAAAAAACTCTTCGAAAAGAAAGCTGTTCTTAGCTAATTTTTCAGCAGCAGATTGCAGGTCGTTGTCCACCAAATCGGGGTATTCGTCGCGGAAAGCAAGTATGGCCGAAGGTTCGATGCCCACCAGCGGCATTTCTTCCGAGATAATGTCTTTGAGCAAATTCACGTTTTCAATCGCAATTTTTTTGGCAGTGCGCACCAACCCTTTTGAAAGGAAAGTCCGCCCGCTTTCCATGTGAACGGGGATTTTCACTTCGTAGCCCAATTTCGTCAGCAGCAGAATAGCTTTAATGCCGATGTCGCTTTCGTTGTAGTTGGTAAACTCGTCGTTGAACAGATAGACCTTCCCTTTCGCTTTGGTTTCGGGAAGCGGGATTCCATTTTGCGTCCAGCGGTTTAAGGTAATTTTTGAAAGGGACGGAACATTTCTTTTTACCGAAAATCCGATTGCCTTTTTCAGCAACGAAGTGTTCATCACAAAATTGGCAAGAGGGCGTGACAGCATGGCCAATTTGTTTAGTCGTGGCAGATAAGCAATAAGCCTTGAACGCAGCGGGATGCCGTGAATGTCGTAGTAGTTTTGCAGGAATTCGGCTTTGAGTTTAGCCATGTCAACGTTCGAGGGACATTCACTTTTGCAGGCTTTGCAGGATATGCAGAGGTCGAGGATATCGTAAACTTCGCGGTGGTCGAAACGGTTTTCTTTATCGTTGCTGTACAAAAATTCGCGCAACACATTGGCACGTCCGCGGGTACTTTTGTCTTCGTCGCGCGTGGCCATAAAGGTGGGGCACATGCTTCCGCCAATGATTTCGCTTTTGCGGCAGTCGCCCGAGCCGTTGCATTTTTCGATGCTGCGCATGTAGCCGTTGTAGTTGGAGAAATTCAAAACGGTGTTGAATTTTGGCGTTGGATTGCCCGGAATAACACGAAGATTTTCTGTAATTGGGGGCGAATCAATAATTTTTCCGGGGTTGAATAGGGTAGTGGGGTCCCATGCTTTTTTCAGTTGCTTTAGCAATTCATAATTGTGGTCGCCCAGCATAAATGGGATGAATTTTCCGCGCACACGTCCGTCGCCATGCTCGCCGCTCATGGAACCGCGGTATTTCTTCACCAGTTTTGCCACTTCGTTCATCAGCTTGTCGAAAAGCTCCACGTCGGCGGGTTCCTTAAAATTAATTAGCGGACGGAAATGGATTTCACCGGTTGCAATGTGCGCGTAATACACGCTTTCCAAACCGAGTTTGCCGAGTACTTTTTTGATGTCGGCCACATAATCAGGCAAAAACCGGGGATGAACTGCCGTATCTTCAATTCCGGGAACGCCTTTTCGGTCGCCGGGGATATTGGCGAGCAAACCCAGGCCGGCTGTGCGCAACGCCCAAACCCGCTTTATTTTGTCGGGCCCGGTAACCAAGGGAAAATGGTAGCCCAAAGCTGCCGCTCTGAAATCTTTCTCCAGTGCTGCCGCTGTGTCCGTCAATTCTTTTTCGGTTTCATAGCTGAATTCAATCATCAGGATAGCTCCCGGTTTGCCTTTCACAAAAAAACGGTTTTTGTTTTGTTCGATGTTTTGTTTGGCAGCGTCCATTACTTTGTCGTCCATTAGCTCAATGGCGGTGGGTTTGTGTTTCAACGCCACCAAATTGCCAAGTAGTGCTTCCTCTAAGGTTTCGAAATGAGCACAAAGCAAGCCTTTGTATTTTGGTGGAAGTGGAATTACATTCAGTTTGATGCGGTGCGAAAACGCCAGCGTACCCTCCGAGCCTGCCAGCAGTTTGCAAAAGTTAAACGGTTCGCCGCCTTCGGTAAAAACTTCGGAATCCAGCAAAACATCGATAGCATAACCCATGTTCCGGCGGGTGAGCTCGGCATCGGGGAAATTGTCGCGTATTTCCTTTTGGTTTGCCGGATTGGAGAGCGTTTCATAAATATTTTGGTAAATGGCTTTCTCCAGGGCATTAGGGTTTCCATTCATTTTTGCATGGAATTCATCTTTGGTCAGCGGCTTGAAAGTGACTTCGGAGCCGTCGGCCAAAATAGCATCGACCTCCAAAACATGTTCGCGCACACTGCCATACACCAACGAATGTAATCCGCAGGAATTGTTGCCCAGCATTCCGCCAATTACGCACCGGTTGGCGGTGGACGTTTCGGGGCCAAATTGCAGTCCGTGTTCCGCCAAAAACAAATTGAGTTCCGCCAGATTAACCCCCGGTTCAACAAGCACAAACCTTTCCTCTTTGTTGAATTCCAGGATTCGGTTCATGTATTTCGAAATATCGACTACAATCCCTGCCCCGACAACTTGTCCTGCCAACGACGTGCCTGCCCCGCGCGGAATAATAGAAGTGTTGTTTTCGCGCGCAAAAGCAATAATTTTCTGAATGTCCTCCATGTTTTTCGGACGGGTAACCGCCAGGGGCATTTCCTTGTACTGCGAGGCATCGGTGGAATACAGAACACGTTGTACGTTGTCGGTAAAAACATCGCCTTCGAGTTGGGTTTTGAGTGGATTGAAATCGGGTTGCATAGTTGTTGTTTTAATACCCGGTAAAAATAGAAGATAATTGCAAGCGCGACAAATTCCAGTTGGTGCAATTCCAAATGAATTTATGTGAGAATCGCATAGCGATGAATTATTTTGTAACAACGGATTTCAATCCGTTGAAGAGGGTTGAGGTTATCTTTTGAAGTGCCGTAGGCACGGGTCATTTTGGCCGAATTGGGTTTAATCCGCCCAATGAAGGCACCGTTGAATGGAGCAAAATATTCAATCGTTTCAAATTATGCCCCGAACCTACG
>CAZNEV010000031.1:51991-57599 GCA_964572085.1 uncultured Maribellus sp.
CACGATACGGAATAACAACTACCAATTCGTTGTATGAAAGAATCGCGTAGCGATGTTTCATTTTGTAACAACGGATTTTAATCCGTTGAAGAGGGTCGAGGTTATCTTTTGAAGTGCCGTAGGCACGAAACATATTTATATATTTGTACATATCAAAAACATACATCATGGCAAACACATACCACCAAGTTTATATTCACGCCATTTTTGCTGTAAAATATCGACAAGCAATGATTGGTAGCGACTGGAATCCAAGCCTGTTTGGAGTAATAGGCCAATTAATTAACGAAACTGGCTGCAAAACAATCCTTGTAAACGGAACAGAAGATCATGTTCATTGTTTCCTGGGGTTAAAGCCTGTTGTTTCTATTTCGGGGGTACTGAAAATAGTAAAGGCCAAATCATCTAAATTTGTAAACGACCATAATTTAACAAGAAAGCGGTTTGAATGGCAGAAAGGGTACGGGGTATTTTCGTACGGGCACTCCCAAATTCAAAGCGTATACCAGTACATATCGAATCAAAAGGCACATCATCACAAGCAAACGTTTCGGGAAGAGTATCTGGCATTCTTGGAAAAGTTTGAAGTCCCTTATGATGAACGGTATATTTTTGAGGATTTGTTATAAATTCTGATTCGTTCTCGAATGCTGTAATTCTAATTATTTGTTGCTTATGACAATCGCGTAGCGATGTTTCATTTTGTAACAACGGATTTTAATCCGTTGAAGAGGGTCGAGGTTATCTTTTGAAGTGCCGTAGGCACGGGTCATTTTGGGCCGAATTGGGTTTAATATGCCCGATGAAAACACCGTTGAATGGAGCAAAATATTCAATCGTTTCAAATTATGCCCCGAACCTACGGTTCTCCATCTTAAACGCTGTATTTGCGGACGGATTAAAATCCGTCCCTACCATATGAACCGAGCCTACGGCTCTTGGATGGCCTTCCGGCGATAAACACACGGATTAAAATCTGTCACTATCATATAATCCGGGTCTCGGGCCCTGGGACGATCGTGCGGCGATACACGATACGGAATAACAACTACCAATTCGTTGTATGAAAGAATCGCGTAGCGATGAATTATTTTGTAACAACGGATTTCAATCTATTGAACTTTATTCTCTTGTTACCATTCGTACCGTTTCTACTGTCACCGGTCCCAATAAACCCGATTTAATAAGCGGGACCTCTGCCCAAGGATAGCGGGTTTGATCGCCAGCATGGAAGGTAGGTGCCGGGATAATGGTATTTCTGATATTGGTATTGGTGAATTCCTCACCGGTCAACGCATCGCCTTTTAAGCGGTTCGACCAAACGTTGGCAACTTCTATCTTTAAGTTGTTCATCCCCGTTTTCAGCTTATCTGTTACGTCAAAACGATAGGGTTTTGCCCAGGTAATTCCAAGCGATTCGCCATTTAACCAAACTTCGGCCACTTTCCCAATTTCGCCTAAATCGAGGTGCATTTTTTCGTTTTTTGTGGGATCAGGTTTTCCCTTGAACCGAAATGTTTTTTCGTAGCTTGCTGTTCCCGAGAAATATTTGATCCCTTCTGTTTCCGAATCCGTCCACGAAATCAGTTTGGGAAAAGAAGTTTTTTCCGGTGCGCCCCAGCCTTCAGGAAATGACACGTCCCAAGCGCCGTCTATAGTAAACATCCGGGATGTGCTGTTTATTGAAAGGGGTTGGTCTGCTCCTATCAGCTCAAAACGGCCGTCCTGCAAGAAACGGATGCCGTTGGCAGCAAACTCAAAAAGCGGCGGGTGGTCACCATTCCCGGAAATACCGGTGAATTGGGGCTGGGCAGACGATTTTCTAAATACAATAAGATATGAACCAAACGGTGGAAGCGTAAGCGGAAGGCTTATCTGCCCACTTTTTTTGTTAAAAATGGTGACTGGTATAATTTCTCCGGAAACAGCATCCCAAATTTCAGGTACTTTGTTTTGCTGCCGGAACGCAACATTTCGCGCAAGCCATTCATTTTGTGTATTTCGAATAAAATATACGTCCACCTCATTTTTACTGAAATGAATAAAGTCCAATAATTCCTCCTCTTTCCCCGAATAATCGACATCCGGATGAACGTCGAGAATAGTTAACATTTCCAAAGGTGTGATTCCGGAATAAATTTTCCCTTTAATTTTTGGGGAGACTTGGGAAAGGTCGCTTCCATTTGCCCAAAGTTGCGCAATCAGGTTTTCGCTATCTGTATCGAATGAGGGAAAGTTGGCAAGCCGCCCCACTTTTTTTGGCTTTTCTCCAATGATTATCGCCCCTTGTTGTGCAAGTTCGTTTAGCTTTTTCAATACGGAAGGGTTAATGGTTTCTTCATTTTCCAAAGCCAGCAAATGGAATGATGCCCCATTTGACAAAACCAGTTTTCCGTTTCTAACTTCAAGTTTGTCGAGAAGGATTTCGGTGTTGATGATTTCATAATCGTACCCCGGACCGACACTGAAATGGGTATTTTTGGGCGTGCCCGAATTGGGCACTTTGTCGCCATAATACCAGAGCACATCGGCCACAAAATCTGCTTTCTGGAAAACAGCGGAAATTCGCGCCTGATAATCGACAAATGGTTTTACTTTGGACCACCAAGCCCGTTTGTCGTTGAAATGGGTACCGGCGTGATAAACATAACCGGGAAAACCCGAGCCGGTAATGTTGTGGCTAAACCCATGGAACACCACACGATTCATTCCTTCACAAAAAGCCCGGTCACCATAAGGTTTCATATCAAAAGGACCTTCTTGCCAGTGTTGAAACGATGTATAAGCTTCTTCTTCCACAATCCCTTTTTCATAGATATGCGATGCGGCAGCCGCTTCTTTCACCACCCGTAAAATGTCGATGCTGTCGTTTCCGTCCATGTAAAACCGCGAATGGTTGATCCAGAATTCGCCACGGGGGATATCCAATGCGCCTTGGGCCTTTAGCGGCTCTGCCGGCCCATTGTAAAGCGGATAGCCCGGGCCACCTGCCTCGCTGTTGATTTTCAGACCATAGCGGTTGCAAATCTCCTTCGCGTTTTTATAAAGGTTGTTGATCATGAGTTCCGATAAGGTTTTTTTGAAATCGGACTGGACTTTTGAAGTGGTTTCCTGGTCGAAAAGCTGAGTGTCAAAAAGAGACGGGATGAATTTTTGTATTTCGTAACCGTTCACTTTTTTAAATTCTTTTGGTAAAGTTGAAGTCCACACAAAACCGCGTGCCTCGTAGCTGGCCAGGTAAAAACTTTTTAGGGCCGTGTTCCTGAAATCGCCCAAAACGGGTTGCAGCCGGTTGATGATATACATTAAATGCGTTTCCACGGCCGCGGCGTCAAAATGGTCGATAGTCAACCCCGCCGACTGTGGACTTGGACGCACTACTTCCTGCCCCGAATTGGAACACACGTATCGGAGAATGTTCCAGTCGCCATTGGGCGCATCCCAATTCAGCATTTCGGTTTCGGGATTGAAATACGCAGTGACATCAATCACTTGATCCGGGGACAGCGAGTTCTTTTCAACAGCGGCAGGAATGGCCAGCACGACGATTTCCTCGTAATATACTGGCCTGCCGCTTTCACGGAAGGGAATCATGGGTTTCCCGGTGCCGCCAATCAGCGATTCTTTGGGGAATTTTATTTCGGGAAAAGGGATTTTGACATTCTGTTTCCCGGTATTTCCTTTTAACGCGGTTTTTGAAAAGTAAAGTGATTTTCCTCCATTTTTCGGTTCAACCCAACTGCCGCCGGCATTCCAGCTACTGGCGAGGTTAAGCCCTACCGTCAAACCAAGTTTCCCGGCCTCGTCAACCGCCCATTTGATGGTTTGTACCGATTGGTCGCTCATAAATGCCGGCCCGCCCGGGATCATGGTGTCCTGTGGCGGAACCCCGATTTCAAAGAGGTCGAAACCGGTAATGCCCGCCTCTTTCATTGCGCGGAATTCCTGTTTTGCCCTCACTGTATCGATATTCCCGTTCAGGCACCACCAGTAAACTTTTGGACGGGCTTCAGATGGGGGATCCATAAAAACATCTTTCAATGTTTCGTATGTATCCGCGTTTTGTCCGCATGCCGGGCTTAGAACTAATGAAAAGCAAAAAACTGTTAACAGTGCAAAAGTTAATTTTTTCATTTGGATATATTTTAATTTAACCTGTAATATTTCTTCATCATAAAGTGATTTTTTCAAAGCACTATTTTTCAAATCAGCTATTATTTGAATTCTAAATATTTCATTATGGATTGTAACTTATTGACGTTTATTCCTCATATCCTCCGGAGAAATCATAGGTTTTGATCAAGTCGTCAACTTCATATAACAAAATCATATTTACTTTATCGTCCGCTTGACTTGGAACAAATAAAAAGTAAAATAACTCTCAAGTATTAGAGCAAAGCCAATTGTGTTTGAAGTATCAACTAAATTTTCCGGCCAAAAATTATCTTCACTCCGAAAACTGGCTTCAATCACTATGAAGTACTTTATACCGACAGGATGGACTGCTTTTACAAAGTCTTCGGTAAAATGTGTGAAATAGATATTTTTGCACGTTACAAAATCCAAAAAGATACAACTCCCTTCGCGGCATGAATCATTCATGTGAATATAAGTACCTATTCTAATAACATTGGTTTTTATCTCTATACAAGAAAAAATAATATTACTAAAATTGGAAGTTGGATAGTCAGATACAAGCCTGCTTTTTTCACTTGAATTTAATTTTATTATACAAAATTACCTCTATGGAAAACATTCAAAATAATTTCACCAAAATTAATGGAGTTCAATTACACAGAAAATCAATCTTTGATTGATTTAATCTGTGAATCTGTGGCATTTTTACACAATATATTCTGCCACAGATTCACAGATTACTTAATTTCTCATAAAATACAATTGAGGAAGTTATTTTGAAAGTGCCACTATAGCACTATCAACTTAAAAGGTTAAGTTATTTTTTTTTATTAATATTTTCTCTATCAATTAACTAAAGTTTCCCACGTCTGAAAGTGTTGATATATCAGGAAATTTAAGCGTAATAAGTAGTGGTTAAATTGAGTTTAAATAGCTATATTTGAGTTTGTTGCACATCAAAAAGCAATTTATTCACAAAACCACTACTTATGGCATCAAAATTAGCACATTTAAGCGAATTGGAAAGCGTTCTTTGCAATAATGAAAAAACCGACGAGGGGGTACTCCATTTCTTTTCAGTTTTTAAGATAGGGCGGCTTTTGGCCCCATTTGTTGCATTCAAAAGCAAAGGGACCGGCGTTGCGGCGCTTTTGCTTTCGTTACTGGTTTTCAGGCTCAGGGGCGAAAGTATTTGCAGGATGCAAACCAGGGGCAGAAATTTTCTTGAAAAGATTGACGACAATACCTTTTACCGCCTGATGAACAACCCTTGGATGAATTGGCGCAAATTGCTGATGGCATTTGCCAAACAATTTGTGGCGCAGGCAAAAGCCAATGGCGACAACACAGCGGGGGCGGGCTGTTTTGTTTTGGACGATACCGATATTGAAAAGACCGGGAAGACCATGGAATTCATCAGCCGGGTTTTCAACCATGTGACCAAGCGCTACCCATTGGGGTATAAATTGCT
>CAZNEV010000032.1:0-56240 GCA_964572085.1 uncultured Maribellus sp.
TCGGCTTTTTATCACTTTGGCCTTGCTTTTTGAGCTTGAGGTTGCACGAGGTGGAAAAAACAATAGATAGAATTACAATTGACATTGACAATTTTTTCATTTCTTTATTTTTTACATTAATTATACTTCATCCGGAACAACATAAGGGGGGCGGTAAACACGGGTTAATAGTGCATTTGCTTCGTCATCGCCCATAAACCTTTCCATGTCCATGTCCGCGCCCATAAACTTCAACTCGCGTTGGAGCCGGTAGGAAATATTGGCTATCAGGGGAAGTACGGTTGAAAAGAAGCCTTCATTGATATCGCAATGCAAATCTGCATTCTTCCCGGAACGTATGGCGTCTAAAAAATTGGAAAAATGAGGCGTATTGCTCGATCCTGCCAAGGAAACATCATCCTGTTTTTCTGCTTTTGTTTTTGAACGGGCAAAAGGTTCGGACTCCCGTTTACGGAATGCTTTCCAAGGACCCCCGTTGCCAATTTCAAGGTAGCCTTCTGTACCATAAAATATATTCCCGACTTTGATATCCAGGCTCGATTCCCCGTTAGAATACCTGCCCCGTGTTTCAAATTCAAGCATTGTCCCATCTTTATACTTAAATGTCGAATTTTGGGTATTTGGTGTTTCCTGGGCACACTCATCCGGATCGATGCCATAAATACCTCCGGCAGAGTAAACAGAAATAGGGTGTTCGTTTTTATTGAGCCCCCAACGTGCAATATCAAACTGGTGGGGCCCCTGGTTACCGGTATCGCCGTTGCCGGTGTCCCAGAACCAATGCCAATTGTAATGGCCCCGTTTTTCGTTATAAGGGCGCCACGTAGCAGGCCCTAACCAGCGATCATAATGGAGCGTGGCAGGCGGGGCACTGTCTTTAGCTATGCCAAACGAATCGCGCGGCTTGATACAAAGGCCACGTGCCATGTAAACCTTGCCAATGCCACCGTCATGGAGAAATTGAATGGCTTCCATTACATCGGCATTCGAACGGTTATTGAACCCTACCTGAACCCGCTTATCGTACTTACGGGCAGCCTCAATCATTTTCCGGCCTTCCCATACATTGTGGCAACCTGGTTTTTCAACATACACATGTTTGCCTGCCTGGCAGGCCCAAATAGTACCCAATGCGTGCCAATGATTGGGAGTGGCGAACGATACTGCATCTAGATCTTTGTCGTCGAACACTTTACGCATATCCCATTCCGTCAACGGCTTTTCGCAACCCATATCAATGACCGATTTTGAGCGGGGGCCAAAAAATTGTTCATCCGTATCGCAAAGCGTTTTCAAATGGACATTATGGCTGTCCTTCAATTTGCACCATGCGCTAATGTGCGCTTTGCCACGTCCGCCAATGCCTATTACAGCTAAATTGATACGCTCGTTTGCACCCACGATCGATGCATACGATTTTGCGCTGAACCCCATGCCGCCAATGGCAATGCCCGCAGCTCCGAGTGCGCCCTTTTTGATAAAATCCCTTCTCTTTGTCATTTTGAATATGTTTTTTTGATAAAATAGCTTTTTTTATTAATTATCAATGTATTGAAGGATTTAATTGACCAATGCAATAAAGGTGTTTTTCCCCTCGTAAAAATATTTTTCCATTGCTTATGGCAGGCGAAGCATACATTTTTTCACCAATGGGGTTTTTTGCAATGGTTTCGAATACCGGTCCCGGCTTTATTACAGTAATTACGCCCTCGTCATTGGGCATATATAACAGGCCGTCGGCTATAACGGGCGACGAATATTGCAACCCGAGTTCTTCAATCCAGATTACTTCCCCTGTTGCCACATCCATACAATGGACTTTGCCGTTTGTCATTGTTGTAAAAAGGTAATCGCCCGTAGTAATTGGTGAAGGAACATATACACCCCCCACCGTCGATCTCCACACAACATGGCTTTCCGTAAGGTTACCTTGCCCGTCGGGCCTGATGGCCAACAAAACACGTCTTGGCCAGGCGCTGCTCACTATCACTAAAACTACATCGTAGCTTGCAGCAATAGGGATAATCTTTGTGCAAAGATCGATAAATTGGCGGCGAGCTTTGTCTCGCAAAAATCCTTCAGGAATGCCGCGTGAACCTCCGCTTCTAAAAACAATATATTCCACGCCGGCTTGTTGTGCCCTTCGAAATACGATTTCCATAAACTCCAGAATTTCCGGATGAACAGCATCGGGTCCTACACTTTTCAAACTACCTGGAATAAAATTAGTACAGGCTTTTAACGGAATAGCCGAGGTTTGGGCTTGTTGCAATACTTTAGTAAACTCTGCCTCGCTTTTTGTTGGCATTAGAAAACTGCCCACACTTTCTTCAATATAGGCATAACCATTTTCAGCCAGCATATCGGCATTGGAAACGCTGGTGCACACGCCGATTTCAGACAGAAAGGTATCTTTTTTTGCTGAAGAACAGGAAAGAAAATTCATGGATAATAATATAGCAAAAATTACAAGTAAATTCCTTTTATAGCGCATAATTCACACATTATAGTTTTTATATTCAAAATGTTGTATTGGTAACATTATTAATATCACCTTAATGATTTCTTTCCCTGTCTCCTTCCTTAAATTGATCTAACAGTTTCATTAAGTATTCTGTTTTTTCAGGATATGATTTGCTCATATCCTGAGTTTCCCTAAAATCCTTTTCCAAATCGTATAGTTCAACTTGATTGTTTTTACGGTTTACCAGTAACTTCCAGTTCCCTTCCCTTACAGCAAAAGTTTGTGCGGTTTTCCAATAAATTGGACGTTCTCCTTCATACTTTTGCTTTCCTGTTAGCGACGGCCAGATATTTATGCCGTCAAGCTTCAACCCTTGTATTCCCTGCTGACAACCAATTAGGTCACAAAGTGTTGGCAACCAATCTGATACGTGCATGGGTGTTTTGAATTCCCCCGAAGTTAGTTTTTGGGGCCAGTTTGCAATAGCAGGCACCCGGATGCCCCCTTCGTATAAATCACCCTTCCATCCGCGTAGGGGATAATTGTTACCTAAAACCAAATGCGGTTTGTCCGCATATTTTCCCCGATATTCCGTATTGCTTTGCCAGCTAAACTGCCCACCATTGTCGCTGATAAAAAGCACCAGCGTATTTTCATACTTACCAGTCCGTTTAAGGGCATCCATAATCTTTCCGATGCCATCATCCATGTGGGAAACGCTGGCTGCAAACCATTTCCTCGAAGGTTCTAAAGTTAACTGGTCGTAAAGTGAAAGCCATTCATCCGGTTCCTCAAGAGGATAATGGGGGACACTATAAGCTACGTAAAGAAAAAGCGGGTTACTACGCTCTTCCTCGATAACACGGACGGCCTCCTTTGTAATCAGGTCGGTAGCATGGATGCCACTTTCATCTAAGTATTCATCGTTCCGGTGCCACGACTCCCGGCTGGTCAGCTCTGTTTCTGTTTTGTATTCATGCGTATAGGGATCAATCTGTCCGTCGAAATAGCCGTACGAAGATTGGAACCCATACTTTAAAGGGGTGTACGGCGGAGAACCCATGTGCCATTTACCTGCAATAGCTGTAAAATAACCATTCTCCTGTAAAACAGAGGCTAATGTAGGATCGCCGAGGTCGATTACTTCACCATAGTCTGGCCCGGTTATTCCGTACCTGCTGGGATATTTACCGGTCATCAGGCTTACACGGGTTGGGGTGCAGGTAGGCATTACATAATGTTGTTCCAACCTTATGCCAGATTCAGCTAACTTGTCGATGTTGGGTGTTTTAATTTCCGAACCGTGGTATCCCACATCGCACCAGCCCAAATCGTCAGGAAGAATTACAATAATATTTGGTTTGTCTCCTGAAGGTTTGGCTTGAACGCTTTTCGCCTGACAACTCGCAAGAAGTAACATTAATCCTGTCAGTGAAAAACAAAATAGTTTAGAACATTTAAATTTCATAATTATTCCCCATTTTTTTACCATCAATTTATCTTTGTCTTCAATGATTATAATTTATCCCTAAATCGTTGTCCCTTACCTCTTTCAATTTTGTTTTTAGTTTTTCCTGAAAATCATTCATAACATTTTCGTATTGTGAATTATAAGCCAAGTTATTGTATTGCTTTGAATCATATTCCATATCATATAATTTCATTCCAGAACTTGCATCTTTATCATACTGGATAAAAGCCCATTTTTTTGTACGAAGCAAATAGGAGAACTTTTCCGTTGTTTATGTGCATAGAAAACGCTGCATCCCGCACAGAATGATCTGGATTATCAACCATGCCAGCATCGACAACTTCTACCCCAAAACTTTCTATCCTGGTTTTTATTTGTTGCTGGTAACGTTGGAGATTTTTCAAAAGTCCGTCGAATTGAGGCCAGTAGGGAGCGAGGCCGATTCCGAATAATCCTGTATTTATCATATCTTATTATTTCATTTGCAATCAATTCATGAACCAATTCGTTAGGATAATTTACCTGTACGATGTATTTTGTGAGTTGTTCCTTATCTGAATAAAAAAACTCAAAAACTTTTTAACTATCTACAAGTCAATTATAGTTTCTTTGAACCGTTTAAGCATGTTTCTTATTTATACTTTTCATAACACACAATTGTAACATCTCCTATTAACCCCGATTCTACCGGCTCCCATTTTGATGCATCAAATCTTGAGTAATTAATACTTGCAAAATTAATATTATAGAATTTCTGCCATTCAACCTGCTGCTTATCCAAATACCTGATCCTGTTTGCTGATAAATTGGCTACTTCAAACTCAATTTGGTTCTCCCCCTTCTTTAAGTATTTGGAAAGATCAGCTTCAAAAGGATGAGAAAATAATGTGATAACCTCCTGACCGTTCAATCGGATCAATACACTTTCTTTTACCTCATCAAAAACAATCATGTATTTGTTGTTTGGGTCAAAATCTTCAAGATTGAAATCAATGCTATAGCGGGCTAATCCCGAAAAATAAGATGCCATTGTATCAGGCAATTCAGTCCATGAAATTAGTTCATTGATTCTAATTGGTTTAGGCAAAGTTGGTCCACCCTCCAAAAATTCAAGGCTCCAGTTCCCTGAAAGGCGAACTTTGTTTTTCCTTTGCCCTATATATTCCCATTTAGGAAGACTTGATTTCCCATTTCTGGCAAACAGAAAAAGTGACTGCCCTTGTTTTAATTGAAGTAATACTGCATTCATATCCCCTGTTTTTTTTACTGCAGCCTTCCCTTTTTCTTCTGTCATGGGGTTATAAAGGATATATTCTTTAGAATTTGTAGCAATGGGGATGTAGCTATTTATATCTTTCCCGCTATTGAAATTTGAAATAAAATAAACACACCCACTGTCATCTTTTTTGCGTATAAAATCCAATTCGTGCAAAGCCAATTCTTCTTGTTTGTTTTTCCATGTTGCAAGTTGACCGGATAGTTTATCAAGATCAATTATCTTCAGGTTTGACAAAGATGCATCCTGTATTTGCTGTTTTATTTCCTCCAGTAAAACCGCTGATTCCTGAGTAGGATTATATCCGCTGTGTTTCTCAGGTAATCGATTAAGAAAAACAATAGGAACTCCTGCTTTTGAAAGTGCAGCCAGTTTTTCCATCGTGCTGGTGGGGATATACTCACATTTTGGAACAATTAGCGTTTTAAATGTGTGATTAGGGGTCTTTAACCCCCCTTTCGTGGGATTACTCTCCAGCAACTGTGAATCGGAAATATAATCGTATCCAAATCCATTCTCTTTTAATAGCGAAAGCGTCTTTTGAAATTCGGTACCATAAAACCATACTTCCGGATTATGCACATTAATGGTCAATAAAATGTCCTTGTTCACATTGCAGTTATGAAGGATATCCTGAAATGGAAAATAAACTGCTATTTCATTATCCGGATTTGTGGATTGCAACAGTTCTTGACAATTTTCAACATACTTGTTTTGTGCCAAGAAATGAACATGCTGGCTGTTCGACGGGGCAAAATTCGTGGAAGCATAAAAGAGCCATCCCGGCCAGGATGCTTCCTTCGGTGAATAAGCTGTGCCATGATAGTAAACATGGTTAATCCCGGAAACAAAAAGTTTATCGAGTTCCGGTTTACAATGGGACAGTGCTACTCTGAAATGTTCACGGAGCCAGGTATGTGTTTCGCACGAAACTAAAGGTTTGCCGGCAACATGTGCCGCAGATGAAGCAAATTTATAAACATCTGAATTCGGCACGTTTTGTATGCTAATATAATTACTGTCCCGGTCAAACTTAGGAATCTTAAATGGTGAAGAACCAAAGGATTCGGTCTCCGGGATATCAGCAATAGCATAAACATCCAGCCAGTTTGTGGGGCTTCCATGTGCCTGGTCCCTGAATGTTGCATTGTTCTTACCGGCCCAGTCTTTCACTGCTTGTATATAATCTCTGTGAAGTTCAAAAACTGTCTGGCGGTAGTCTGCAATAGTCCTACGGGACAAATCAGTTTTCCCTTTATCCTGTAATTCAGGAAGAAAATCCTGAAGTTTATATCCCCTGTTCGACTCAAACTTGTCCAGAAGTTCAATACTCCATTTTGCACTGTAATATTCATACGAGTCATGATAAATGGAACTGATGTAATTTCCCAGTTTGCCCTGAAAGGCATCGTCATAGGGTTTGGCGTAATATTCAAACGCACTGACTGACAGCGGATTTAACATAGGACCTTCAGCCCCCGGTGCTGCCCGCTTTACCATGGTCATTGGCCCGAACATCCGCAAAACATAAAGGGTGGCTTGCTTTATAGTATCCGGAATTACAATGTTTTGAGCAGAAACAGATGAAGTCAGATCTATCCTTTTCCCATCTTCACATTCAGCCAAAACATACAAAACAGTATCTACAGGATGGTTTGTTGTTGAGGTTAAATCAACTGTCATGTTTGAATGGCAATTATCCATCTTGTCAATCCGGGCACTCATTATTCCGTTTTTGTTTTCCACCCAACTCCCTCCAAAGCACCACCCTGTACCTAAGGTCATATCAATCTCCATCCCCAGTTCTCCAGCCTTTTGAGATGTGTATTTTACCATATTAACCCATTCCGGAGACAGGTATTTCAAAAACTTATCTTCCTCCCCTTTAACTCCATAGATTGGGATAATGTGAGCTCCGCCAATTCCGGCACTATCCATCATCTCAAGGTTATAGGCTATGTTTGCCGTATCAACCGCATTGCCTTGCCACCACCAATAGGTATAGGCCTTACTTGTATTTACGCCAGATTCATTAGCATTTTTTTTGTTTCCCGTAACACAAGAAAGAAGGAAGGTGCTAATTATGAATAATAATATTTTGTTTGTCATCTTCTTTAAAATTAATGTTTTTAAAAATATTCTGATTAATTGCAAAATAAAGGATTTAATATTTGCCATGCTTCAAACAGAGTTTGATGAATTGTTGTACCCGTTCGGGTGTAACATCGTTTTGAATAATATGGGCCGGCGAAACCATATAACCACCGTTTTTTCCCATAATTTCAATTTTTTGTTTAATATCATTTTCCAACTCCTGGTCGGTGCCATTTGGCAGCAAATCTTGCTGATCAATAGCACCCCAGAATGAAAAAAGATGGCCAAAATTGTCTTTCATGTCTTTTGGTAAATGACCCGGCACCCCCGGCTGTACCGGGTTAAAAACCTCAAAACCCATTTCATGGATATCTTTTAAAAGCGGGGCAACCGCACCATCGCAATGTAAAATGGGAATAATATTGGCTTTGGCTGCTTTAAAGCGTTGAATCATTTGCGCGTAAATGGGCTTGAGCTGGGTACAAAAGGTTTCCGGATCCATAATCAAACTCTGCTGGGTGCCAAAATCATCGCCAAACCAAATTGCATCAACGCCTTTTTCGATGAGGCGCAGCCCGATTTCTGTCTGAAAATCAGCACAGGCCTGAAACAGCGGGATAACATATTCGGTTCCCATCATCATGTCAACCAGCAATTTCTCCATTCCTGCCAATTGATGGGCAAGCGAAAAAACGGTTACTTCAATATCGCCAAAAACCAAAAATTCATCGTGATATTTTTTTACCAGCGCTTCGGCATCGCGAAAACGACCCGGCACATCCACTGTGGGAAAAACATAGTTAAGGATATCGGCTTTTGTTTTGGCATGTGCCAGCGGATAATCTACCACCTCTACATAAATATCTCCCTGGCGCATCAGCATTTTATACTCGTTGTACCAATGCCCGTAAGCGTTCTTTTCGATTTTGAAATCATCGGAAACGGAAGCCCCGGTAATTACCACATCGCTGCCCATTGCCACACGCAATTTGTTGGCACTGATGCGGTAAGTCACATCTTCGTATAGATTTTCGGTGTAATTAACCGGAATTCCAAATTCTTTCCCGAAATGGTCGTACAACTGGCGGCACAAGTCGAACTGGATTGGCACCCGATCCGGTTTATCGGGCAGGATTTTAAAGGCTTTGAGTACACGCTCTCTTGAATTCATACTATTTTTATTTTTGGTTTTTAGCAGATTTTAACTACGTTGATATTCAGTACCTGCCCCAGCTTTTCAATCTTATTGGCGATATGGCCTACCCCAATGGCACAATGATGAGGAGGTCCTTGCTTTGACCATTGTCTCAAAAACTCTTTAGCACCTATTGAAAAACGGTAACGGCTGTTGGTATTACCTGTTTCTAAGATTGGTCCGAGAACAGATTCTCCTTCTGCTACCAATAAAAATAAACCATCCTTACCTTCAGCCACTGAAAGCAAAGTAACATAACCGTGTTTAACTGTCATTTGAATGGACAGTCCCTTGCCCGGTTTTCCATGATAAACAGGTAATGATATCAATTTTACACGTCCCTCTGAGATCTCAAAATGTGCAGGACCGTCGTGACCTAAATAAACTACATCATCCTTGAAATCCATCAGGTAAAATTCGGCAAATGATCCGCCTGCACCAAACTCTGCCATAATTTTCATGGCTTGTGCCGTTTTTACTTCGTACTCGCCTGCGACCGGAATATTTTTACCTGTTAACAAGGTGTTGCCAGCAATTACCGAAGTAACAATGTTTTCATATTCATTACCAGTCTGCCCTTCGTAATAATAGGCCATGGAACCAAGCCTATGATTACCCACCAATTTATCCAGCGTCACAGATGTTTGAGCGGCGCGTTCTATTTCTACCTGTTCACATTCTTCTGAAACATCAAAAACTGCTTTGAATTCTTGAATTTTAGATTGAATCTCAAGCGCGCTCACCTCGTCGCGATATTTTTTTAATTCGCACATTTCCAACATTTCAAAGTGAGTGCCAAATGTGGCACTTTGTAGTGTTAAGTCAGTGTAAACATCTAACATGCCACCATAGTAATGCCCCAGTAAACCCATCCGATTGTTGCGCAAAGCCACCTTCACTTTTGCTGCTTCAGACCAGGATTCAATTTCCTCCCAAGCTGTTTCATCTTGTAAATGGCCAATCACAAATTCATAACGGATTTCTGAACGATTAAAAACATTTGCCAACTCCGGAAGCGTAACAGACAAGCAATGCTCTAACCAAACTCCTGTCATCTTTCCCCGATCGCCCAATTTATTGAAAGATTCATAATCCAATTGTGGCTCAGGCTGAAGACTTAAAAGGACAACAGGTGCTTTTACACTTTGCACAACGGGTAAAACTGTGGACGACAAAGCGTAAGTAGAAACATATAGAAATACAATTTCCACATCGCTACTTTTAAATAAAACAGATGCTTCCTCTGCTTTTTCAACATTGTCCACCATTCCAGCATCCACCACTTCTACACCAAAACCTTCTATTCTGGCTTTGATTTGACTTTGGTAATTTTTAAGGTTTTCGAGCAAGCCATCAAACTGGCCCCAGTATGTGTCGAGGCCAATTCCAAAAAGGCCAACTTTAGTCATGTTCTTATCTATTTAAACCATTTAATAATTTCATTCGCAATCAATTCATGGCCCATTTCATTGGGATGATTCTCCTGCGACATGTATTTTGCCAGTTGTTCTTTATCTGAATAAAGAAACTCAAATGCTTTGTAACTATCTGCTAATCCAACTTGGTTTTTTTCTGCCAAGTGACGTATTTGTACTGAATGTTTTTTCAGCTCATTTAATGAATCAGCAAAATTTTCATTTTGATCAGGTGAAGACGTAAGCAAAATCACATTAATATTCTGTCTTCTAGCAAGCTCAATCATATTGCTCCATGCAATATACGCTTTTTCCAATCCCACGCGACGGTCGTTTAATGCGTAATCAATAAAAACCACATCGGGTTTGTGAATGAGTACATCACTTTCAAAACGTTCAGCACCCTTTACTGAATTCTCGCCACCAATAGCCGTAACAATAATGTTCACCACAGCAAATGGATAAATTTTCTTTAATTTTTTCAGGAATAAATAAGGGTAAGCACCCATCGTATTTACGTGCGGCGTTTTAAAATAACCGGACGGAACACTGTGCCCATGAAAAACGATATTAACGGTTCTGTTATTCGGCCATTCTTTTTTTAGTTCAGTTTTTAGTTCACTCAAATAATCAATAGGATTTGTTTTGCACGATTCAACATTTTGACTTCTATCAAAAAGCCCGAGTAGAATAATTGATAAAAAAAGATAAATCTTCATTTTTTTTAGCAGTAATTAATTTGAAATAAACAAATTCATCTCTGGTAAGGATACCCCCCCCCATTCTTCCTTTCTGCTTTCATCAAAATCAGGGTTAGGAACAGGGAATTCTGCTCTGACCTCTTTTTGCCAGTTTTTCAAAAATTTTTTCAACTCTTCTGTTTTTTCAGGATAGAGATCAGATAAATCCAAGGATTCGCAGATGTTTGCCCGCAGATTGTACAGACTCATTTTTCCTGAAACTTGGTTTTCGATAAGCTTCCAGTCGCCCCTTCGTATGGCACCCGCAGGCATATCATGATGATATACCGGGTAATGCCAGAAGATGGCGCGCTGCGGATCATATCTGTTTTCAAGCAGTTCCGGCAACAACGATTTTCCATCTAATACTTGCCCCTTGGGTTTTTCAGCCATTGCAAGTTCCAGAAGAGTAGGATAAAAATCCACACTTGTAACAATTGCATCACTTTTACTTCCTTCTTTTATTTTTCCCGCCCATTTCACTATTAGTGGTACCCTAATCCCTCCTTCATAAACTGTCCCCTTTTCATTACGAAGTGGGGCATTTGAGGTAGCAATATATTTCAGTGGATTCGTTTCATAAACCTCTAAATTTTTTTCAATCAGTCGGGGATTACGACCATACACCAGTACCCTCTGATCGTAAGCAGCAATTAAACCGCCATTATCAGAAGTAAAAATAACAATTGTATTTTCCTCCAATCCACACTCATCTAATTTTGCAACAATACGTCCAACACTGTTGTCGATATATTCAATCATCGCAGCATAAATAGCATTTCCGGGATAAGTATCTTTTTTTTTCTTTTTTAAATATTTATCAACCAAATCCATATCGGCAACTAACGGAATGTGAACATCATAGTAAGAGAGAAATAAGAAAAAAGGTTGGTTTTTGTTTTTTTCAATGAATTCTTCACTAAAATTGGTTAAACGTTCGGTTAAACGTTTTGAAGAACTTTCTTCTCGTTCTGGGTTTAATTTTACATTATAATGGCCGGTGCCGATATTTGCTTCATCATATCCCTGATTAAGCGGATGATGTTCAGGTAAATCCCCTAAATGCCATTTCCCAAAATAGCCTGTTGAATATTCTGCATCTTTCATGGCTTCACCAATGGTAATAATCTCCTGTGGCAGATTCTGTGTGCGATTTTGAGGCACAATTACATTTTCAAACGGACGCCAGTGGCCAGGAATAAAATCGATGACTCCTACCCTTGCGGGGTACTGTCCCGACTGAATACTAGCCCTTGCAGGTGAACACACAGGACTGGAAGCATAAGCATTTATAAATTGCATACCTTCAATGGCCAATTTGTCAATATGAGGAGCCTCATTAAATGTGTTACCGTAAACAGGTAAATCAGCCCAGCCCAAATCATCGGCAAGAATAAAAACAATGTTCAATTTCTCCTTGAAAGTTTTGTTTTGGGCATTACTTTTAATTACAGGAACACACAAAAAGTTAAACACTATTGATAGTAAAATTAAATAATCTTTCATCTTATTGTATTTTAATATTTTTCATTAATCAGGAATTTCCTTTTTGTCTCCGGATAATTTTTTCCATCGTGCTAAGTTTTCTTTCAACTTATTAATCATCTTTATATGTTGTTGATTATTTATAAGATTATCCAATTCATATAGATCGTTTCCAAGGTGGTACAAAGCCTCATCGCCAACGTCGGATAACATATATTTCCACTCATGGGTAACAACCATCCGATGGCCTTGCCCCAGCTTACCTCCCACTCCAACACTTTCAGAAATAACGTATTCCCGAATATATTCAGAAGATCCCGACAGCAAAGGATTTAAAGAAACTCCCTGACAATATTCAGGGATTTCTGCCCCTGCGAGTTCGAGAATTGTTGGAAATAAATCAATGCTGGAAATGAGTGCATCAGTAGATGCTGATTTTTTCTTTAACTGATCCCAGTTTATAAAAAAGGGAATTCGTACAGACTCTTCGTGCATAGTCAATTTGTTCCCCAATCCATGGTTCCCTAAAAAATATCCATTATCGGATAAAAAAATGATCAAGGTATTTTCCATCAGACCCCTTGATTCTATCTGTTCAATTAATTTCCCAATCTGAGCATCAAGATGACTGATCGTTGCATAATATATTTTGGAAAATTCTCTCATAATATCGGGTGATCTTGGTGGTCCAGCGGGTAAGTGGTTATGGTTACCCTTATAATTTGAATCCCTGAAGTAGTTTTCACCGGGCAATCCTTGATTAAAGAAACTTTCTGAAGAAGGTTGTTCCATGAAATTCTTGTCGAGAGGCAACTCCACATCCGAGTACTGATCAATCCACTTTTGATCCGGATTTAATGGTATATGAGGTTGATTTGTCGCTACCCATAAAAGAAATGGTTGTTTGTTTTCATCCCGGGAAATTTGCTCGACAAAATCTGAAGCGTCCTGAAAAGTATTAATGTCGCTAAAGTCAATCGAATCGGTACCAAACTGAAATCCGTAGTTTTGAGGCGGTCCAAGATGAGATTTGCCACAAAACCAGGTTGTATAGCCCGATTTGGTAAGAATACCAGGTAAAGTTTTATACTTTTTCTCGTTCACAACGTTATGGATAAAAGGTTTTGAATTCAACGCAACTGTTCCATTCGTCTGTGGATAGAGCCCGGTTAATAAGCTTGCCCGGCTTGCAGCACATACGGGGGTAGTAATGTATGCCCGGTTGAATATTATTCCATCATTCGCCAACTTATCAATGTTTGGTGTTTTTATCAACTCAGTTTTGTAACCTATACTACGATAATTCAGATCGTCAGTAAGTATGACCAGAAAATTGGGTTTCTTTACTTTTTCTTTATCCTCTTCGATGTATCCTGCTTCTATAGTTTCTGGAAATAGGGTAATTGCGGTAAAAGTTATGAGAAAGAATTTTATTGCAAATTTGATCATGATGTTAAAATTCAAATATTCATAATTTATTCCAGTTATTTTGTACTAATCTTAAGCAATTTAAATTCATGCGGTCTAAAAAAAGAGGTTCTCCGGGCGATGTCGAAACAGCCAGGCCAGTTTGCCGATCGAACCATTCAAACCGTCCCACTGCAGAAAAGGTCAGTCGCGTTTTAATTTCACTAGGCTCTTCATTGAAAAGCATATAATAATGATCATTCTCTTTAGTTACTATGATATTAACTTCTCAATATTACACAAAACTGTTTATTGATAATCTATTACTTTGCATTTGGATAATATCTAACTGCCGGTATCAATCGCACAGGACCCTCCAAGCCCGATTTCATTACAGACCACTGCAATGCTTCACCCAATCCTCCGTATCTTCCAAATGAAAAACGAATATTGTAAAAGTCTGGCCGATTAAGGCCTCTTTGCTCTATATATCTAATGCGGTTAGCTGCTAAATTAGTTACTTTCACTGTCAGCTTATTTTTTCCCTGCTTAAGTGCATCGGTAATATTTACTTTAAATGGAGGTGTTATCAATGTGGCAACTTGTTGCCCGTTGACCTCAATTTCTGCACTGTGATATACTCCCCCGAGGTCAAGCAGCCATTGATCTACCCCGAATTTCGAAGGTATTTCCAAAACAGTTGAATAATGGGCAGTGCCGGCAAACCATTGATTTTCTTCTTTTTCTGCTTCTGTCCAAAGTTTCGGTTCAGCAGTTGAGAAGCCCGGCGGAATTGTTGGCCCTCCTTCAATAAAGCTCACTTCCCAGTCTTTAATAACCTGAACACTATTCAACTCCTTCACATACATCCATTCCTGCCCTTCTTTCTTTTGATTAAATGTTTGCAGAATACAGGTCTCACCTGCTTGTAGCTGGAGGTATACCTCCGTTTTTCCCTGCTTGTTTGTTCTGATTGCTGCTAATCCGGTTGTTTCATTTAGAGGATTAAATATGCCTACCGATTCAGCATTCCTTCCAAGGGCAACAAATTTATTTATGGCGTGGTCCTTTGTGTTTTTAATAAAGTAATAATGCCCATTTTCATAGGAACGGCGAGCAAACTCTAATCCATCATCTACCATTTGCTCATAAATTATATTCGCTTTCTGGAGAAGAACCTCACCTGTATCTTCTTGGTTAATATAAATCTTTCCTTGAGTGTCTTCGCCTTTCTGTAGTTTTTCTATCCTCTCTTTTAGTTTTTTAAATTTACGCTGCCGCTCCTCCAATTGTTTAAATCCAGGAACATCTTTGGGAAGACCATCTAAAAATATAACAGTTGCACCTTTTTCTACCAAATCTATCAAATATTCAAGTGTTTTAACTGGGAAATAGTGAACGGAAGGAAGTACCAGAGCCTGGTAATCATTTCCCCCACCGGTAACCAGCCTTCCATTCCTGTAAGTGGTCTCCAATATCTGGCTGTCAGAAATGTAGTCAAAAGTATACCCGTTATCTGCCAGAAATGCTGTCGTATGCTCAAGTTCTCCAACGTTCTGTATATAATAAAAATCAGGAAAATTCAATCCTTTACCCTCTGTATGCCAGTTGTCATAAATGGGATAATATAACAAGAGATCATTGTTCGGATACCCTGCCTGAAGAAATGAAGATACCCTTGAGACATAGCTATTTAGTTTTGGGAAATCTTTCCATATTGTATTGGTTGGGACAAAATGTGTTGGGGCATAATACAACCATCCAGGCCATTCGGCTTCCTCGGGGGAATAGGTTGTACTATGATAATTGATTTTATTAACTCCATTCAGGAAAATTCTATCTATCTCAACATTTTTCACATCGGCTAGTGAAATATGAAAATGACCAAACATTATCGTGGCGGTCTCCTGGGATATAATTTTTTTACCAGTTACATGACCAGCTGAGGAAGCGATCTTATTCGATGAATATAATTTCCGGGGAAAGGCACCTGTATTTTCCGGCTGGTCAGATGCACCCCAATTGTCAAGTGGGTGGGCCGGACCACCTTCTGCTGCCTGATGAATTACCTTTACCCCCCTTTCATTGGCCCATTCCTTCCATGGAATAGTGTGCTCATTAATAACCAAATGAGAAACGGTTTCCCGGTAATCACTTTTTACCCGCCCAATCTTCTGCTTAGGTCCTTCTCCAAAAAGTGCAGGCAAATGGTATCTTAAGTCATACCCATGCAATTTCTCAAATTCCTGAAAAAAATTTTCTGAAAAAAATTCTGTGTTCTGTTCAAAAGAATCATCATGGAATGCATCAATCAGCTCATGAATTTCATAACCGGCCTGTGAAAAAGCTTCTTCAAATTGATTCATCTGAAGCATCAAAGCATCTTTTGAAAGATAATCAATCATCCAGCCTACTCCCCCCGGTGCAGCACGCTGTACAGTATTACCCCCTGTCCCTAAAAAAACTGCATATAATTTCCACTCACCAGGGGGGGCAATCCAGTCTAATTCACCATCTTTTTCTACTTTATCAGTTAAATCAATTATCTTCCCACTGCCTGAATATGCCATCAGGGTGAGAAGGGGAAGGTCCCTCTTATATCTTACCCTTTGCATGTCTTCCCTGTGTAGCAAAGAATTTACACATAGCGGTTGCCTAGGTTGTTCTTTTAAGTTTGAATAGACAGGTTTTTGAATGTGTTTAACTGGTTCCTGCATTTTTTGACCAGCCTTCAAAGTGTAAGATTCTATAACCACACGTTTGGATGCATCTTTAAAACTTACCCAGGGGCCTCCCATGTTCCATCCGGTAGACGAAGCAAGTTCCACTGTCATACCCAATTCACGGGATACCTTAGATGTGTAAGCCAACATTTTCACCCATTTAGGTGTAAGAAAATCAATATATTCATCCTCATGGCCTTTGGCTCCGTAAATTGGTGTAATTTTGGTGCCTCCTAATCCGGCTTGATAATACTGCTCTAATAAAGATTTTAAAGTTTTCTCGTTTACCGCACTCCCCATCCACCACCAATATGTGCCTGGTTTATTCTCTGAGGTTATTTCCGGCCAGTTTAAAGTGTTCTTCTCCTGTCCTTCCAACCCAAGTGAAATAATACATAAAGTTGCAGTTAGAGTCAATACTATGCTGAAAGTTCTATAAAAATCTTTTTTCTTATTGTTTGAAGTCATTTTTTAGAAATTTTAGTAATAATAAAACTTAAAAAAATGTAAAAGTGAGAAGTATTTATTTTCCTGAATAACAATAATCTACTTGAACTTAGCTATTCAATTATAAAATTAGGTTGAGAAAATGGTTGCAAATCGCATCAAAACAGCAGCAATTTGCAACCTCTTATACTTTTAATATTTAACCTTGCTAATGTTTAATAGCCAGGATTCTGTGTAAGATCATCAATTAATAAAATTTCTGAATTAGGAATAGGAAAAAGTAATTCATAATCTTCCACTTTTACAGAACCGTCACCAACTTCATAAGAACCACCCTCTCCCTTATAAAAATTATTCATGACAGTCTGTAATCTTCCCGTTCTTTTTAAATCAAACCATCTGTGTCCTTCATAGCATAATTCAAAAAGATTTTCATCTTCCAATGTTAATTTCATTACATCCTTACCTGATTTGATATCATCAGATGTGCTTAATCCAGCTCGTGTCCTTACATCTTGCAATTGCGTAAAAGCTCCGTTAATGTCCTTTGTTTCATTTAAAGCCTCTGCATACATTAATTTAACTCCAGCATAGCGATATAAATTTAAATCATTACCTGAATCAACAGTTTCAGCGGTAATCCTACTGTCAAAATGCTTATAATTCACAAAATAGTATGGTTCATATATATAATTAACAGGTGTTGGCAATGAATCTGCCATTGTTTGGAATCTTAAATCACTTTTATCCCATTTATGGTAGAATTGATGTGTCATGCTCATGCCTCCACCAGCTTGCCTATAAATTCCTTTATAATTAAGGATTTCATTTGGCCATGCTCTGCTGGTAAAAGGATTACCAATTGCTGGATCAAATCCTCTTGCAAATTGAATAGCAAAAACTATTTCATTATTGTTCGAATTAATTCCTTCAAAAATACTCTGGTAATCAGTGAGTAATTCATGCTGAGAATTTTTCACTACTTGTTCTAACGAGGATTTTGCTTTTTCAAATTCATGTAATGTTAAATAAACTTCACCTTGCAAACTTAATGCAGCCCATTTTGTTGCCCTTCCCTTATCAATATCGGTATAATTAGGGGGAAGATTAGTTATCGCAAATTCAATATCTGATAAAATTTGAGAATAAACATCTGATGAAGGAGTTCTTGAAAATGAAAATGCTTCATCATAAGATTTTATCTCTTTTAATACTAAAGGTATATCACCCCATAGCCTTACCATATTAAAATAAACTAAAGCACGAATAAATTTTGCCTCTGCTATGAAACGATTTTTTTTATCAAAAGAGAAATCTCCTTCTTCCAATTTATCAATTACAATATTTGCTCTTGCAATAGCAGTATAAGAATTACTCCATGCACTAGAAACAGTACCATTTTCAGAATCGACCCATGATTGTGCTAATTGCTGATAATCAGCACTTGTCGTACGACTAAAGCAAATATCAGTGGGCAATTCTGCCAACATAACTACATTGCTATATACACCTCTTAATGCTTCATACGAAGCGTCAACTGCTTTTTGAAAGTCAGCTTTGGTTTTATAAAAACTCCCCTCAGACATATTATCAGTAGGATAGATATCAAAATAATCTTTGCTACATGAAATAGCAACTCCAATTATTAAAATAATCCATATAAATGATATCTTATATGCTTTTGAAAATTTAATATTTTTCATTTTAATTTATTATTTTTCGTTAAAAATTAAGATTGATCCCAAATGTGAAGTTTCTTGCTAATGGATATTGTCCTCCATCTACCCCATTTTGAATTGAGTTACTTCCGAAATAGTTCGCTTCCGGATTAAGACCAGGATAATTTGAGAATGTATATGCGTTTTTGATTGAAAAATATAAACTTATATCCAAATCTTTTGTCCAAGGCAATGTTTTGGGAAAATCATATCCCAAAGTAATATTGCTAATTCTCAAAAAGTCTGAACTATATAGATATCTTGTATTAGCATTTACATTAGTTCCTATATTAGGAGAACCAGCAATCGGATACTTACCATTTCCTGGATCAGATTCGCTTCTCCATCTATCGGCTGCGGCTATCAGGTTATTTTCTAACTCACGGCAGACTGATGGGCCCCTTTCAAACATAAAGAGAACTTCACCTCCAACTTGTCCGTTCATAGATATATTCATGTGAAAATTTTTATATCCTAAACTATTGTTAAATCCAAATATAAAGTCAGGTTGGAAATTACCCTGTTTGGTAATATCATTAGCATCAATTTTCCCATCAGGTACTCCGTTAGGTCCTGAAATATCTTCGAATCTTAAATCTCCTACTATTTGATTTCCTAGTTTTGCACCTTCAGCTAACTCTTGTTCATTATTAAATGTGCCAATAACTTTATAAAGATAGAAATCCCCGATAGGTTGACCAACATAATACCTTAAAGCATTATGAACCATTGTACTTGCATCTGGTAATTTGTCTTGATTCTCAGTTAAACTGACGATTTTATTTTTATTGAAGGATATATTAAAATTACTTTCCCACTTAAAGCCCCTCACTAATATGGGGGAATTTACAGAAAATTCAACACCTTTATTTTCCAGATCCCCCAGATTTTGTGCTAAGGAACTAGCTTTCCCATTTATAGCTGGTATTGCAGTACTAAAAATGGTACTACTATTACGTTTATACCAGTCAATAGAAAAGTTCAATCTGTTTTTAAAAATTCCAATATCAAGTCCTACGTCATATTGCTTATTTTTCTCCCATGACAGAGCATAATTTGAGAATCCTCCTGGCCTAACTGTCGCAGACCGATATTCTCCTCCAACTGGATCACCCCATGCTGTCCAACCGGTGCTGAGATTACTTAACCAAGCATAATCATTACCAATTCTATCGTTTCCAGTTTCTCCATAACTGGCACGTAGCTTCATTAAATTTATAAATTCCATATTATTCCAGAAATCCTCCTCTGCGATATTCCATCCACCTGAAATAGATGAAAAGATGCCATCTTTTTCATTAGGACCAAAGCGACTAGATCTATCATATCTAAGAGAAGCTGAAATCAGATATTTACTTTTATAATCCAAATTAATACGTCCAAAGATGCCATCAAATCTATATTCTGTGTTACTCGAATTCCCATTTCTTAGCTTAGCTCCCTGTACATTTCTAATTACAGTATTATCAAATGCAACTGGAGTGTTCTCGTCAGTTCTTGGTGTGATGCTAGTTGATGAATATTTTACATTTGATAGGTCATATCCGGCAAGTGCAGACAGTGTTATGGCATCATGAAAATTATAATCATAAGTGGCTGTGTTTGACCAGTACCAATTCACAGTTTTAGTTAAATCCCTACTTGCATCTATAGCGGACAAATCTGGCTTTGATAAATTTCCCATTCCAGTTCCCACTCCATTCCCAGAAGCAGCTCCTGACCTGTAATATTCACGTTGATAAGATTTAAAACTGTTGCTTAACTCAGTTTTAAGGGTTAATCCTTCTATCGGTTTTAATTGAAGATAAAACTGTGTAGTTTGTGTGTAAAAATTTCTATCATCTTCCGTTTCCTTCATTCTGGAAACTGGGTTACCTATTTGGTTATTAAACATATTCCCTTCTTGCCTGTTTACATAATAGTCTCCTATGTCATTATAAACAGGAAGAATTGGAGGCATTGATACAGCCTCAGCCATAGCCCCTTCTCCGCTTGAATTGTTTTTCCCCTGTAAAGCTTGCACTCTGGAATTGCTGTAAGCCGGAATAACACTTGTCCCAACTTTCAACATATCGTTTAACTGGGCGTCCAATTTCATGCGAAAATTATACTCTTTATGCCAACTGTTAATCGCAATACCATCATGATTTATAAGCCCTGCTGAGAACAGATAGTCCACTTTTTCCCCGCTTCCTGATGCATTTATCCTATAATTTTGAAAACTGCCAGTTCTTAAAATAGCATCTTGCCAGTCAGTAGGTTTCCATAATGATTTGTTTGTTAATATTTCCGGAATTTCTTGTCCCTTATTTTTAAGAGCGTCAATAGCCATATCAACAAATTCTTCTGGTCCTAAAACATCATATTTTTTTTCAGCATTTTCAAAACCATAATTAATTTTTACTGAAAATGTTGGTTTCCTGGTTTTCGAGCTCGATTTTGTTGTTATTAAAACAACTCCATTACCCGCTCTTGAACCATATATTGCAGCAGATGCTGCATCTTTTAGTATATCAATTCTTTCAATATCTTCCACAGGTATTGAAGCAAAAACATCCCTATCATCAGTTGGGAATCCGTCAATAACAAAAAGTGGCCATGAATCACTTCTTAACGAACCAATTCCACGAATTCTAATTACAGGTACTGCACCGGGCTCTCCGCTAGTTTGCTGAATTTGAACACCGGATATTTTTCCAATCATTGCTTCACTTGCATTAGTTATTGAAGTTTGAGCCAACTCGTCGGATTGTACGGTGGATATCGAAGTGGTTACATTTCTGGAAAGTTTGGTTCCATATCCAATCGCCACAACTTCTTCCAGCCCAATCGCATCCACGACCATTTCAATACTTATGGTAGTTTGATTTCCGACCACCACCTCCTGCGTCCGCATCCCCACAAAAGAAAACTGCAAGGTTGCATTATCCGGTATGTTGGGAATGGTGTATTCCCCTTCCACATTGGTCACCGTACCTTGGGTTGTGCCCTTTACCACCACGGTTACGCCGGGCAGCGGTTGGCCGGTATTGTCGGTCACGGTGCCGGAAATGGATTTTTGTTGTTGATCCGAAAAATTTGTGTGCCGAACATTTGCTTTGTTTGTTTTTTTCAGGATAACGTACCGGTCGATGATTTCATAAGAAATATCGGAATTTTGAAAGAGTTGGTTCAGCACTTCCACGATATTCGAGTTGTTTGCTTTTGCCGACACGTTCGTCGAAACATCGATTTGTTTGCTGTCGTAAAAAAATCGGAATTCCGAGTTGTCTTCAATTGTTTTAAAAAGGCTCAATAGGGTACCATTCTCAAAATCAAAAGTCAACTTCGCTGTTTGAGAATAAGTGGATGCCGTTACTTGGAGTAAGGCGACCAGTAGGAACAAACCCGTTATTTTCATAACTCTCCACAATTTTGTTAGCCGGGAAAATTTAACGCCCCCAACATTCGTTTTATTTTTTTTCATACATTTGAAATGTTATTAGTTAATAAATAAGCCTTTGGCTTGTTGTTGATTATTAAAATGGAAACACGGTATTGTTTCCTTAACAGACGGGAAGTGTTGGTAGCATTTCCCGTTTTTCGTTCGTCATTGGTTTCTCATAGGCAAAATTATTTTAATGATTTTATATAAATTCTCTTGTTTTCTATCCGGTAATCGAACGGCTTGCCCGATGCGCGCTTAAACACTTCCATCATGGTATAGATGTTATCGTCGATACTGAATGTGCCTGTGAACGTCCGCTTTTGGATGATGCTATCTTCAAAAATAATCTCTATCCCATAAATACGTTCAATTTTTTTCGCAAGATTTTCAAATTCAACATCTGTAAATGCATAAGCCCCGTTTTGCCAATAATTGAAAAAACTATCCGGGATTTTTGAATAAACCAAATTTCCGGATGTTTTATCAAAAATTAGACTATGTAAAGGTTTCAAATCATACGATTTGTAGCTTCCTTTTCCTTTGGTTTGGGCGATGTCCATCTGCACTTTTCCCGAAACCAAATCGACTTGGATAAAATTGTCGTCCGGATAGGAAACCATCGAAAACTCGGTTCCCAAAACCTTAACACGGTGTTTGCCAATGTTTACAAAAAAAGGGGTTTGTGCATTATGCGCCACGGTAAAATAAGCTTCGCCCTCTAAGGTAACCTCCCTCGTTTTTCCGTCCCATTTTTCGGGGTAAGCCAGTTTCGAACCGTTGGTCAACCATACTTTGCTGCCATCGGGCAGGGCAAGTAGCGACCGGTTACCAAGTGGTACCGAAATTTCGTTCATGCCCATTTCTTTTTCAATATCATTTGTCAAGGTGTTCAACAGGAACCCACTGATTAAGGCAACGATAACAATTGCGGCATAACGGATAAAATCGGTCAAGCGGATTTGTTTCCCTCGTTTATTCAACCGCGCTTTAACACGGTCAAGATCGTGTGTAATTTGCTTTTCGTCCATTTCCCTCCCCCGTTGCAACAAAGCCCAGGTATTTTTGTAACGAATGTATTCCTTCTGGTTTTCTTCCGATTTTTCCGCCCAGGCAAGAAGTTCTTCCGAAGAATTAAAATGATCCCCGGAAATTATATTTTCTATGATTTTTTCTGTTTCCATTTGTTTTGAACTTCTAATAGAATGCCTGAACATGGAAATACCCTACCTTCTGAATCAGAAAAATTACGTTTTTCGAATAAGATAGAATTTTTGTGGAATAAAGAAGTATTACCACCCAGCAGCACAAGAAAAAACTAAATCCTTTATTCTCAAGCCGTTTTGTCCTGATTTTTGTTCAAGAAAAACAAAAATCCAGCCAAAACTATCTATTATTTGCGACGCCCAACCCCAAGCTAAAGCATGGAGCAATTAAAAATCAAGACATTACACCTCTCTACCATAACAACGCTCCTATGGAGCTAAAAAAGTGCTACAGACATGAAGTTATGGTAGCAACTACAGCCCCGCTATAAATATAAACCAGAATAAAGGCAGATAATCTTTTAGTGCAACTTTAAACCTTTTGAGCGCCTTTGTAATTTGCCCCTCAACTGCCTTCAGCGAAATATCCAATTCTTTAGCAATTTCGTGGTTTTTCTTACCGCCGAATCGGCTAAAAACAAAAACTTCGCGGCAACGGGGCGGCAACTCTGCCAGTGTTTTTTCAATAATGTTTTCAATTTCCCTAAAGGCGACTACCGATGTATCCATCTGCTCAAGTGCCGTTTCGTGAATGCGATGCCGGGTTTTCTTTTCCACTTTGGCAATATACCCCCTTTTGACTTTTTCGTTTCGAAGGCGCATCAAACAATTGTTTTTTACCGTAGTGTATAAATAACATTGCAGTTGCACTTCCGTTGAGAGCGTTGGATTCTTTTCCCAAAACGATACGAAAGCATCCTGGACGGCATTTTTTGCATCTTCATAATCAATATATTCCTTCGCAAAATAAACCAAACGCGGATAATACAAATTGAAGGCAACTTCAAAAGCTGCTTCCTGCTTGTTGTTCAGCAACGCAATAATCTCGTTGGTCAATGAATTCATTTTCAAAAGTGGTTTGCGACTACAAGTATAATGAATCTTCTCGAAAAGCCTATTGCCTATTTTGCGGGTATACGGCAAATATCCATTATGACACTCCCAAAATGCAAAACAACTCAGCCCGACCCCTCCAAGTTCAAGTGCAACATCCCAAAGTGGGGCAAATGGCAAGAACGGCAGGTGATGTTATAGCGAAATCCAATAGCAAAGAAGGTGTAATGTTTGATCCTCTTTCAGATTATAAAAAAAGATTCCTCTGTGTTTTTGTTTGTAAGTTCAAAATAAAAAAAAACAATAATTTTTGTATAAAGCAAACATTCGGTTGTATCTTAGAGCCAAATATTCATCAACATGAAAAAACAAAAACCTATGAAATCGAAAAGTCTGTTCAAAGCTGCTTTTATCGCATTGACATCGCTGCTCTTCAGTTGCGGCACGGCATCGAAAAAAGAAAATCCCGAACGGGAAAAATTGCCCAACATTGTTATCGTTTATTTGGACGACCTTGGTTATGGCGATGTGGGTGTGTATGGAGCCAAAGCCATAAAAACGCCGAACATGGACAAACTGGCAGAAGGCGGGGTGCGTTTCACCGACGGGCATTCATCGTCAGCAACCTGCACACCAAGCCGCTACGCACTGTTGACCGGCCAGTATCCCTGGCGCAACAAAGATGCTAAAATCCTTCCCGGGACAGCTCCGCTGCTGATTGACACAGCACAGATGACCATCCCAAAAATGTTGAGAGAAAGGGGATACCACACCGGAATTGTTGGGAAATGGCACCTCGGGCTGGGCGACGGCCATGTGGATTGGAACAAAAGGATTTCGCCCGGGCCAAACGAAGTTGGCTTCGATTATGCCTACATCATGGCAGCTACCCAGGACCGGGTCCCCACCGTTTACATCGAAGACGGGAATGTGGTCGGATTGGAAGCCGACGACCCGATTGAGGTGGATTATGCGAAAAATTTTGAAGGCGAACCAACGGGATTAGATAATCCCGAACTTTTGACCATGATGTGGGACCATGGCCACAACAACAGCATTGTGAACGGCATTCCGCGCATCGGTTTTATGAAAGGCGGTGAAAATGCGAAATGGAAAGATGAAGATATGGCCGATGTATTTTTGGAGAAAGCAAAACAATATGTTCGCGGCCATAAAAACGAGCCGTTCTTTTTATATTACGCCATGCAGCAACCGCACGTACCGCGCACACCGCACCCGCGCTTTGTAGGCTCTACCGACTTGGGGCCTCGCGGCGATGTGATTACCGAAGCCGACTGGTGTTTGGGTGAATTCGTAAAAACGCTGGAAGAAGAAGGATTGCTCGAAAACACCCTGATTATTTTCACCAGTGATAACGGCCCCGTTGTAAACGACGGCTATGCGGATGAAGCCGTAGAGCGCTTGGGAGACCACAAGCCCTGGGGGCCTTTACGAGGCGGAAAATACAGCCTGTTTGAAGCCGGAACCCGCGTTCCGTTCATTACATCGTGGAAAGGGAAAATTGAACCTTCCGTGTCGGATGCGTTAATCTGTCAGGTTGATTTTCTTTCCTCGTTGGCGGTATTGGCCGGGAGCAGCACACGGGGCGAAGACAGCGAAGAGTTGTTGGATGTACTGCTGGGGAAAAGCGAAAACGGACGTGACGCACTGATTTTGGAGGCTACTTCCCGGACTGCGCTGCGACAAGGGAGCTGGATAATGATCCCACCCTACAACGGCCCGGCAATTCAAAAATCGGTCAATATCGAACTGGGGAACTCACCGGAATTTCAACTTTATAACCTGAAAGATGAAATCGGCCAACAGGACAACCTCGCCAAAAAAGAGCCGGAAAAACTTCAGGAAATGATTGAAACTTTCAAGAAACTTCGGGGTGATGAATTTCAAAACATTGAGCAACTGGAATTGAAGTAAAATCTATAAAACAAAACCATGAAAATTTTAGGAATTCTCTCATTAATTATTTTACTGGCAGCAACCTCCTGCAAACAAAAAGTTGAGTTTTCTGCTAATTTCGACAACACCAACGATCGGATTTGGGTAGGTCGTGATTTTTGGTCGGTGCCCTTAGAAGACTGGAAGGTGGAAAACGGAAAGTTGCACAGTACTGGCGACGTTCCCAATTCACGTGTCAATGTGCTCACTTCTGTTCTTTCGCCCGAAACCGGAAATTTTGAAATATCAGCAAAAATAAATCTGACAAATAAAGGCAAGTTGCCCGGCTCTGCCGGATTTTTAATCGGATTGCACGACAAAGAAGATCCTGATGTACGGGCTGCGTGCTATTTCGGCGGTGGCATAAAAGCCGGGGTCAGCCTGAAAGGATACGCGTTTTTAAAAGATGAAAAAGCCGATTTGCCGGATGGTTTCGATTTTGATGAATTTAATGTCAACGTGACCGGGAGTTCAACCACATTAAAAATGAACATTACCGATAAAAATGGCACAAAAGTTCAGGAACTGAATTGCGTAACGGAAGGGTTACAAGGATTGATTGCCCTGGCCGCAAATATTACGGTAGAGGAAAATGAGAAACCCGGCAATTCAAATTTCAGCTTTGATGATCTCGAATTTTCGGGTTCCAAAGTAATCGAAAAACCGGAAAACAGTTTTGGCCCGGTACTTTGGACGATGTACACCCTCAGTAAAAAAACGGTGAAGCTAATGGCACTTCTCCCGCCCGTTGGCGAAAACGACAATCAAGAAGTCAGCCTTCAACTAAAAAACGGGGAAAACTGGGAAACCGTTGACACAAAAACATTGGAACCCGATTCGAGGACGGCAGTTTTTAAACTCGAAAACTGGGACGACACAAAAGATGTGGAATACCGCGTAGAATATATTGAAAAAGGAAAAGACGGTTCTGAAACACCCGCTCTTTACAACGGAATTATCCGCAAAGATCCCGTGGATAAACCTCTTAAATTCGGTGGATTAACCTGCCAATACCATTATGGGTTTCCTTATACGCCGCTGGTCAGCAGCCTGGCAAAGCTCGATCCCGACCTGCTGTATTTTTCGGGCGATCAAATTTACGAAGGCAATGGCGGATATCCGATTAAACGTGAGCCTGCCGATGTTTCCATTGTGAACTACCTGGGGAAATATTATATGTTTGGTTGGGCTTTTGGCGATTTAATGCGCGACCGACCTACCATTTGCACTCCTGATGACCATGATGTTTATCACGGGAATCTCTGGGGCGAAGGTGGCATTGCCAAACCCGAAGGAGCCGGAAGTTCTGATACTCGTGGTTTTATGCAATCGGTGCAAATGGTAAATGTAGTAAACCGTACCAATTGCGGGCAATTGCCCGATCCGTATGATAATAACCCCATCGATCGAGGAATGAGCGTTTGGTACACGGATTTGAACTATGGAAGGATAAGTTTTGCCATCGTCAGCGATAGGATTTTTAAAACGGGGCCGGAAGCTGTTTCCGACTGGGAAGGACGGCACGACCACATGAAACAAGCCCGCGAAGATTTATCGTTTTTGGATCAACCGGGAGTAAAACTACTCGGCGATCGTCAAATGAACTTTTTGGACAATTGGATTTTGGACTGGACCGGGGCCGATATGAAAGTGCTGCTCTCCCAGACCGTATTTGCCAATCCTGCCACACACCACGGCGGTTTGGATGGCTATCTTTACGGGGATTTAGATTCGGGCGGCTGGCCAAAATCGGGGCGCGACAAAGCCATACGACTCATGCGGAAAGGCGCAGTTTTTCACATCAACGGTGACCAGCATGTACCCTCGCTTGTGCAATATGGGTTGGAAAACTACCGCGATGCAGGCTGGAGCTTCTGCACCCCGGCAATTGCCGTAGTGTATCTGCGCTGGTTTCTGCCCGATGAAGTTGGCTATCCGGTGCTCGACCGGCCAGAACACGGCTACCCAAATACGGGGAAATATACCGACGCTTTTGGAAATAAAAACTATGTGTATGCCATAGGAAATCCAGGGAAAAACACCATCGACAAAGAAAGCCGTTACAATCATGCCCAAATCCGTTCGTCGGGTTTCGGTTTGGTTACTTTCGATAAAAACGAGCGCACCATAAACATGGATGCCTGGCGGTTTAAGGCGGATGTAGAAAACCCCAACCCGGTGCGCGACCAATTCCCCGGCTGGCCAAAAAAGATTTCACAATTCGACAATTTAGGGCAAGGGGCAAACAACATCCTGCCTGAAATTACGGTGAACAAAACCAATCAATTGATTCAAATCGACAATGAAAAAACAGGGGAATTGGTAAATATCTATCGCATGAACGGAAATAAAATCCAACCCGCATTATTCGAAAAAGGGATTTTTACGCTTAAAATCGGCGAAGGGGAAAACAGCAAAGTTTTGACGGGAATTGCAAGTCAACCTGATAAAAATGGAACGAGTTTATCGGTGGAATTATAACTATGTTACCACGATAGCAGTAATATTCTTATTGAATTATAAATTATGCCAATCAAGAGTTGAACCCGCTACCTTTCACATCTGCTTAACCCCTTGCTCCCATTGACTTTAACATTTTTTATTGAAAAAACAGGCAGGATCAAAATAAATGTTTTACTTTTGTGAGCGAATATTCACTAACAAAAGGGAGAAACACGAAACGACATCGATGCTGAACAATTAGCAATTATGATTAGCGGGAGGGTGAGGATGTTGGTGAAACAATGGAAAATGTCGGATTATTCATTTGATTTAATCCAAAAAGGAGATGAACTAATCAACACAATGAAAATCTTATTAAAACCTTTGTGAAAATGAAACAAATCATATTTATCATAACAGGATTATTGCTGCTAATACAATCGGCAAATGCACAGACCGAACTTAGTTTTAATAAACTCGATTCGCTTTTAAAATATGCTGAAAACAACAGCATGGCCATCAAAACAGGAGAACAGCAAAGTCTGTTGGCAAAATGGCAAAAAATTTCGGCGCAAGCCGGGCTGGTAAATTTCAGAATGCAGACCAATTTTAACCTGACCAATAATTTGGAATTACCGGTTACCTTTCTTCCGGCGGAAGCGTTTGGCGGAACACCGGGAACATTTAAAGAGGTTACCATGGGCCAGCAATATGTGGGCAATTTGAATTTAACACCGCAAATCGACATTATTAACCCCGCAAGCTGGGCAAAACTAAAAGGTGCCAATGTGAATGTAGAACTTACAAACGTAAATAATCTGATTGTAAAAAAATCACTTTTCGAATCTGTTTCGGCTACCTATCACAATATTATTTCCTTGCAGGAACAGATAGAAATCACTCAAAAAAGCTTGTTGGCTGCAGATACTCTGTTAATCATTATGCAAAATAAATATTCCGAAGGTATTGTAAGGCAGCAGGATTTGAATGATGCTCAAATCAATAAATTAACGCTATCGGATAATCTGGAACAATTAGATTTATCCCTGAAGCAACAATATTACAGCCTCAAAATTTTATGCGATATTCCTGAATCAACAGATATAAATATTGACGAACAGCCCGACTATAACAAACCAATTACTTCTGGTTTACATGTTGATAATCAGTTGCAATACAAATCTTCGCTTCTGAACCTTGAACTGGCGAAAGCAGATTTAAGGACAAATCAACTGATGCAATATCCTACTGTTTCGCTTGTGTATTATAATGCATGGCAGCAAAACAGCAATAATATGTTTTTTGATAATGATATAAAGTGGTTAAATGCTCAAT
Organism: uncultured Maribellus sp.; assembly: GCA_964572085.1. Classification (GTDB taxonomy): domain Bacteria; phylum Bacteroidota; class Bacteroidia; order Bacteroidales; family Prolixibacteraceae; genus Draconibacterium. The sequence continues at coordinate 29,692 of CAZNEV010000032.1, forward strand.
ATATTGGATTGAAATTAAGTATGCCGTTCCCTGACATCAACAGATACACACTTACAAAAAGCTCACAAATCAATAAAGCTATCTCGTTGCAAAATGCAGAACATACGAAACTTCAAAACGAGCTGACAAATAAACAATTGGTTTTGGATTACGAAAAAGCATATTCACAGCTCAATACCTCAAAGCAAATTTATCAGCTAAAAGAACAAAACTATGGTTTGGTATTGAAGCAGTTTAACTTGTCGATACTTTCATCTGACAAGTTGATTATTGCTTTTAATGAAATGCTTGCGAGCCGCTTGAATTACAGCAGCGCACTTGCAAATTTGCTCTACACAAAGTCGAAAATTGAAATAAACAATACCATAAAATGAAGACAAACATCTATTTTATCCTGGGTTTTGCCGCATTGGCTTTGCTGAATTCGTGCGGTAAAAAATACACGGAAACTAAACCTGAATACCGGAATATTACGGAAACCGTTTTTGCCTCAGGTGTCTTAGTCCCCGAAAACCAATACAACCTTACAGCACAAAGCGATGGTTATCTTATTTCTTTAAACTTTGAAGAAGGCGACATCGTTGAAACAGGTTATTTACTTGCTGAAATTGACAACAAAACATACGACATTAACTTGCTTGGTGCCAACCAGCTTTTAGATATAGCCATCAGCAATCTGTCTCCGGGCGCTCCAGCTTTAAAGCAGATAGAAGCAAACTTGTTGATTGCCGAACAAAAAATGAAGCAAGACGAAATTCAGGTTGAACGCTACAAAAAATTATACGAAGCCAACAGCGTTTCAAAATTAGAATACGAAAATGTATTGCTCGCCTTGGAAACATCAAAAGCAAATCATCAGGCATTGCAGGAAAACTATAAATTGCAGGAACAGCAGGCCGAGCAACAACTCATTAACCAAAAAACCCAAAGCGGCATTAATAAAGTGCTGCAAGGAAATAATGAACTAAGGGCGATAATTGGTGGTAAGGTTTACAATAAATTTAAAGAATTAGGCGATTACGTGCGTCGGGGCGAAATTATTGCAGTGATTGGAAGTCCGGCTAATCTCTATGCTAAATTAAGTATTGATGAATCGAGTATTTCAAACGTACGGGTAAACCAGCAAGTTATTATTCAACTGAATACGGATAAAGCCAAAAATTATAAAGGAGTGATTACCGAAGTTTACCCATCGTTCGATATTCAAACACAATCATTCAGTTGTAAAGCGATTTTTACCGATAGTCTGGATTTTCTGATGTCGGGCACGCAGGTTCAGGCAAATATCATCATAAAAGACAAAGACGAAGTACTTGTAATCCCGCGTAAATATTTAGATTTTGGAAATAAAGTATTGGTTAAAGGCGAAGGGGAAGTTAAAGTTGAAACAGGATTTATCTCCAATGAGTGGGTGGAAATACTCAGCGGAATTAATGAAAACACAATAGTACAGGCAGAAAAGAAATAAATCCAACTCATGATGAAGTTATTTAGAAAGAAAATAAATATCGGTGTGGATTACGAAATTGCCTTTACCCACATATTGGCAAGGAAAATGCAAACTTTTGTTGCTTCACTTGCGGTTGCCATAGGCATTGCAGCATTCGTTTTCTTAAATTCACTGGTTGTTGGTTTTAACCGAAGTTCAGATGAGTCGTTCTTCAAAACCATGCCTCACGTTCGCATTTACATTGACGATGAATTAAGTATGCCGCTTCAGAAAAACGAAACAAATAAGCGGACTTCCGTGATTGTGAACCCAAAAATAACGAACAATAGTGATAAGTTAATAAATCCCGAAAAAATTGTAGAACAACTGGAAACGAAAGAATATGTTTTAACGGCAGCCCCGTGGCTGAACGTCAACCTGTTTTACAATAACGGTATTTCGCAATTGAACGGTAGTAGTTCCGGAGTAAATATAATGGAAGCAAACACCTTATTCGATATAAAATCAACCATGGTCGAAGGCGATATGAACGAATTGCTTAGCACGCCCAACGGGATTATTCTGGGAGTTGGTATCGCCGAAAACCTGAATGTCAGGTTAAATGACAATATCAGCATTGTTTCCCCTTTGGGGATAATTAAAGTAATGAAAGTCGTAGGTTTTTTCAAAACAAGCAATTCGGTTGTTGACAAAACCAAGTCATACATCAATTTATCGATTGCCCAGCAATTAATGGCACAAGGCCCTGACTATCTGACCGATATTTACATTAAAATTAAAAACCCAAACGATGCTCCCAAACACATTCCCGATTTAGAAGCATTATCGGGTTATAATGCCGAGAGTTGGCAAACCGCAAATGAATCGGCTCAGGCATCAAAAAAAACCAGGGCGGTAATGATGGGCTCAATTTCGTTTATTATCCTGATTGTGGCTGCATTCACCATTTACAACATTATCAACATGACTATTAAACAAAAACTGCATGACATTGCCATACTTAAAGCCCAGGGTTTTGCAGGAAAAAGTGTTGTGAAGATATTTTTGAGCGAAGCTTTAATCATTGGCATTTTAGGAACAATTGGCGGGATGATGTTGGGTACATTGCTGATAAACATTCTAAGTAAGGTATATATTGGTGGCGATACAGGCTATTTTCCGATTCAGTTTGAACCAAAAATTATGTTTATCGGATTTTTAGTTGGCCTTGTCGTTACTTCCATTGCCGGGTATATTCCTGCCCGAAGTGCGGCCAAAGTTGACCCTATTTCAATTTTTAGAAACTAACAGAAATGAAAACGATACTCAGCGTAGAAAATATTACAAAATCCTTCTACACCCCCATAGAATTCAAAGCTCTAAACGACATCACTTTTGAGGTGCAGGAAGGTGAATTTCTGTGCATTATTGGCAAATCGGGTTGCGGTAAATCGACCATGCTGTATATACTCTCAACAATGGACACAGACTACGAAGGGAAATTATTTCTTGATGACCAACTTCTTACAGGACTGAAACAAGATAAACTGGCAAGATTAAGAAACAGCAGTATTGGATTTGTTTTTCAATTTCACTATTTGCTGCCGGAATTTAGTTGCTTAAAAAATATTATGATTCCTGCCCTGAAATTGGGAAAATATTCGCGTGAAGAGATAGAATATAGAGCTTATGAGAAACTCAAATTACTTGAATTAGAAGAACAAGCATTAAAGCCGGCATCGAAACTATCAGGGGGACAGCAACAACGCATAGCAATTGCACGAGCCTTGATTAATGAACCTAAAATAATTATGTGTGATGAGCCAACCGGGAATTTAGACAGCAAAAATTCCGAAATTGTGTTGGGCATTTTCAAACAAATAGCTAAAGACTTTAATCAAACAATTATTACCGTTACCCATGATAACGACTTCGCAAAAGCATCAGACAGAGTAATTGAAATGCAGGATGGTAAGATTATTAACTACAATCTAATCCTTTAAAAAACCAAGTGAATACTGTTATTGCTGATTTATAATTTTCATTTCAAATAACGAGAGGCTCCTTTTATTGAATTGAGGTCTAATGTCGTTTAGTTAAGATTCCAATAACAAGAGTCCTATTATTAAACACCCTTTCCCGAGTACTCGGGACTGCCTATGACAAGTTTATACCATTACCTGTTTATTAGATGCAATACGAATGACAGATTCTAACTAAATGTACTTCATTCTCGCGAAGGCGGGAATCCCAGCATCAAAGGAAGGGATTCCCACCTGCGTGGGAATGGTTGCTTCGAACAACCTGTCATTTCTTCATTATGCCCATTCAAAAAAATGGGTGGTGACTCAGGGTGACTGTCAGACTGAGCGTAGTCCCCGCCTGATCGACGGGCAGGGAAGCCTGGTTTCGCTAATTAAACGACATTGAATTATGAATACACAAATTGGCTCTGTGCAGGTTAGAAAAGTAAAGTGCTGCGAATTCCCGCAGTACACAACACAGCCAAACTGTTAGCCGTCAGTATAGAAAAACCAACAATAAAAACTAAATTTGACGAATTACTTAGAATATAAATATACAACTATGGACGGCACAAGCCTTACACCTGAACAGGAAAAATTAAACGCTTTACGTCAAATTTTGCCCGAAGCTTTTACCGGAGGAAAGCTAGATTGGGAAAAGCTGAAAGCCACGCTTGGAGAGGATATTAACTTCTCAAACGAACGCTATGTACTGAATTGGGCCGGCAAAAGTGAAGTTTTTAAAATGCTAAAATTAGGAGAAAGCAATTTCAAACAATGGCAACAAATTGCGGGTAAAGACCTGTCCGACCGCCAGGCGGGTGCAAAAGCTTTAGAAGAACAAATGAAACTGTTTGTTGACCCGGTTTCAAAATCTGCTACTGTTGAGAATATGGTGTACGAGCTTTATTGAAAAGCGGAAAAGACTTGAATAGCAAGATTGAACGTAAAGATGGTTTTCATTGCATCAATGACAATGAGTTGGTGCTAATGTTGGAAAAAGCTACTCAAGAAATTGTTGATAATGTGATTGCCCTGAAGCCAACAAAAGTAATTGCTTTAGACAGATTGTTTAAAGGCAATGATCAGTTGAAAACGAATACGGTGCTGCAGATGAAGGATGCGGAGGTGGAATTTAAAACGATATAATACAAGAGGAAATGGAAAATAAAACCAAAAATATTTTTGAGAATGGAGCAACCTGGCTTCGGGCTGATTTCCATTTACACACAAAAGCAGATAAAAATGAATTTTCGTACACAGGTAACGAAAATGATTTTTGCCGACTTTATGTTGAGAAACTTAAAGAGCGGAATATCAATGTTGGAGTTATTACCAATCATAATAAATTTGACAAAAATGAATTTGTTGCTTTAAGAAAAAGAGCACGCAAAGAAGGCATTGGATTGTTTGCCGGAGTTGAATTTTCATTAAAAGAAGGAATTCACATTTTGGTTGTTTTCGATGATAAATGGTATCAGGGTGAAACAGACAATATCGGCAAATTTTTAGAAAATGCTTTTTATGGAATTGCTAACTATGACAAACCTAATTATCCAAATTCAAACTTCAATCTGAAAGAAACGGTAGAAGCATTAGACAAAATTGGATATAATTACTTTGTTGTTTTGGCTCATGTTGACGACACCAATGGGTTATTTACGGAGTTGAGGGGCAGAACTCAAGAGGATTTTGTGAAGCAAGAATCATTCAATAAAGTTTTGGCAATTCAGAAAAGTGCTAATCTTGAAAATTACAACAAACTTTGTCTATGGTTGAACAGAAAGAGCAAAATTGCTTGTGTTGAAGGTTCAGACAATGCTCACGGAGGCATTGAAGCTATCGGGAAAGGAAAGGTGACTTACATTAAAATAGGTGATTTCAATTTTGAAGCATTAACCTACGCCTTAACAAACAGCGAATACAGAGTTTCGCCAAAAAACAAACCCGAAACAAAAAACTCCTACATCAAATCAATTGCATTTGAAGGTGGTTTGTTAGAAGGGACAAAGATTGATTTTTCTCCAGAGTTGAATACCCTAATAGGAATAAGAGGTAGCGGTAAATCATCATTATTAGAAGTTTTACGATATGTTCTTGGAATTTCACTTCCTATTAACGCTGCTGACCCAAATTATAAGAACTCATTAGTATCTCGCTCAATGGGTAGCGGAGGAAAAGCTATAGTTACTATAGCCAACCGTCAAAATGAAGAATACAGGATAGAAAAACTATACGGTCAAAAAGAGGATGTTTACAAAAACAACCTGTTGCAAACAGGTATTTCTATTGATGCTACAGGCTTTCAGTCTCCTATTTACTTTGGGCAAAAAGACCTTTCCAACAAAGGAGAAGATTTTGAAGGAGATTTGATTCAACGATTAATTGGAACAAGATTGAAGGCAGTTCAAGCTAAAATCGAGCAAAAGAAAAGAGAAGTTGGAAACACAGTGTCAGAAGTAAAGAAGCTGGAAAACTTAAATGACTTAAAAAGAGATACAGAGGCTCTAATAAAAGACTCGAAACATCAACTTAATTTTTTTAAAGAAAAAGGTGTTGAGGATAAACTTAAACAACAAACACTTTTTGATTCAGATATTTCAAAACTGCTTCAAAACGAATCAACAGTTAGAAGTTATGTAGGAGAATTGGCATCTCTGATTTCTAATTACGACTATTTCTTTCAACAAGAAATTGTTGGTTCAGATATTAATAAAGATTTATTTGAAGAGGCAAAGGTAGCTAATCAGGAGTTGAGAGTTGAGTTTGATAAACTTAAAGCGATTCAAAAGAATTCTATCCTCAGTCAACTAAAATTGAAAGAGGTTATCGTGAAAATTAACAGCAAGAAAGAAGGATTAAAAGAAGAGTTTGCCAAGATAAAACGAGAAATAAATACAGATATTATCAACCCCGATAATTTTCTGAGTCTGAACAGACAAATTGAAACTGCCTTATTGAAGTTGAAGGAAATAGAAAAATCCGAAAAGAGAAGAAGCGATTTGCAAACTAATTTATTGGAGCGTCTTACTGAACTTGATAACCTTTGGCTTGAAGAATATAATGTTCTAATTAAGGAGGTAAAAAGGATTAATGAAGCAGAAAGTAAACTTTTAATAGATGTTGATTTTAAGGGAAGAAAAGACAAATTTCATGAAAAACTAAAGCAAGTTTTTGGTGGACGTGGTGATTTAGGCATTAATGATAACAGTTATAAAGAAATATCCGAAAACCATAATGATTTCATTCAGATTTACAAAAATGAAAACATTTTAAAAAATATCTTGAATGAAAATCAAGTTGTAGATTTTAAGAGAAGGTTTTCTGAAAATCTTGCTGACTTGCTGACATTCAAGGTAGATAATAGGATTATCATTCAATACAATGGAAAATCACTAGACAAACATTCTTTAGGACAACGAGCATCGGCATTGATTCTTTTCTTGTTGGCTCAAAGGGAAAATGATGTATTGATTATAGACCAACCCGAAGATGATCTGGATAATCAAACCATCTATGATGAGGTGATAAGGGAGATAAAGAAATTAAAAGGGAATATGCAGTTCATCTTTGCTACGCATAACGCCAATATTCCTGTGCTTGGCGACAGTGAAAAAGTTATTTCGTGCAGTTACGACGAAAAGGAAATTACGGTACATTCTGGCAATATTGATAATCACCAAACACAACGGTTTATTGTTGACATAATGGAAGGTGGAGACGAGGCATTTAATCGCAGAAAAAACATTTATAGTATTTGGAACATTGAAAAAACAAAATCAAAATGAACGCACTAGAATTATTAAATATAATCAGCAGTAAAGAAACAAGTGCTGTACAGTTTAAGCGTGAAATTACCCATAATGATTCTATGGCTGCTGAAATAGTTGCCATGGCTAATTCCTTGGGAGGTATAATATTGTTAGGAGTAGTTGATAAAACAGGAGAGATTTTAGGAATTGATTTGAGTAGTAATATAAACGAACGGCTTGCAAATATTGCTACGAATAATGTAAAACCACCAATATACATTCAGACTGAGATTGTGACCATAGAAAATGAAGTGCCATCAAAAATCCTCGTTATCCACGTACCACATAATCCAAGCCAGATTTATAAAGATAATAATGGAGCTATTTGGGTCAAAATGGGATCAGATAAAAGAAGGGTTACCGATGATTCGGAGATTCTGAGATTATACCAAAGAAGTGGCAATTTACAAGCAGATGAAATGGAGGTTTTTGGAACTTCAATAGAAGACATAAACCAGGATATATTTGACGATTATTTTAAGAAAGAGTTTGGTCAAACTTACCAAGAAAAGGGCTTAACATTTGAAGAAGCTGTAAAAGCCAAAAGGGTCCTTAGAAATAGTCAATTGACACTTGCAGGATTACTGTTTTTTGGGAAAGACCCACAAAGTGTTAAACCTGCATTCACCATTAAGGTAGTTTCTTATTTTGGGGACAACATCGAGTCAAATGACTATAGAAACAAGCCTAAAGATTTAACTGGTACCATTCCAGAGCTTTTTGAAAAGGGTATTACCTTTTTGAAGAGTAACTTGAATTTTATTCAAACAGGCGAGAGCTTCAATACACCAGGTAAACTTGAAATTTCAAGTATTGCTCTTGAAGAGTTATTGCAGAATGCATTAGTTCATAGAGATTACTTCAAAAACTCGCCCATCAGATTATTGATATTTGACAATCGTGTTGAATTAATTAGTCCCGGAAAGCTACCAAATAGCCTGACTGTTGAGGATATAAAATTTGGCAATCCTGTAATAAGAAACAATCAATTGGTTTCATTTAGTATTCACACGATGCCATTTAGTGGATTAGGTTCAGGAATCAGAAGAGCTTTAGCCGAACAGCCAGATATTGAGTTTATTAATGACATAGAAGGCGAACAATTCAAAGTCATAATACCACGACCTGAAAAGAAATGAAACTAACCTTTGAACCCAACCTGCAATTTCAGTTAGACGCCATAAAATCCATTACTGATTTATTTGAATTAGGCGTTTAACCAATACAAGCCGCATTTTGTAGTTCTTGCTAACATTTGTTAAATGCCTAACTCAAAAAACGATGCCAACTCAGCTATTCGATCTGAATCGATTAGAGCATTCAGGCAAAGCACCCTAAAGATGTTTTTCAACTAAATGTTTCTCGAAAAACGCTTCCATTTTTTGTTGCGCATAGTGGTTTACGCGTTTTACAATATCCATGGTGTGCGGCCACAGCGGGAAGCGGTAATATTCGCAAGGCACGCCCAGTCTGTCTAATTGTGCTTTCAACGTATCCGACTGGCTGTATGGAACTAAGTTATCGGAGGTTCCGTGAAAGATCAGCGTTGGCGGGCAATTTTCATTAAGGTATTGAATTGGGGATGCTTCAAGGTAGAGTTCAGGTTTTTCTTTGTAGGGATGCCCAATAAACCCGGTAACCAGTCCTTGCGATTGCGCATAATCGGTGGTTAAATCCACAGGGCCGTAAATGTCCACCACCGCTTTAATCCGGTGTTTAACTGAATCATTTATCCCAGTCGTATTTTGTTCGCGGGAATCTCTCCAGCCGTAGGCAGCCAATAATGACAGGTGCGCACCTGCCGAACCGCCAATCAAAGCAATTTTATCGGGGTTGTAGCCGTATTTTTCACTGTTGTTAAAGAGCCATTCTACGGCACCCGAAACATCCTCCACACAAGCCGGATAAATGCTGTCTCTTTTCAAACGGTACGAAACCGTGGCAGTCATGTATCCCTTTTTCGCAAAATCCACCAAGTAAACTAAGTAATCCGAACGGTTTCCGCCTTTCCAGCCACCGCCGTGAACGAACACCAACAAGGGTAAATCCTCCTTAATATTTTTAGGCCGGTAGAAATCGATTTGCAATGATTTTCCGCCAACCAATTTGTATTCCACATCTTTAATTTCCTCGATGTTCACGGGGATTTCGGGCTGCGTATCCACCAGTCTTTCCAAACCAACACCTACGGCCAGATAATCCAATAATTCAAAATGATAGCCCATAGGAGGTTTTTCCGGAAATAGAAACCCGACAACCCTTGGGGTAAACATCAAGAGGCAGAACACAAGGAAAATCACCACTAATCCCTTCAAAATACGCTTTAAGCTGACCGACTTCATAACAAATGGTTTTTATTGTAACTCCGAAAGCATTTCTTTCAGGTTTTGATGCAGGATCGGTGCTGTTTCGGGGCCCATCGAATTGACCTCGCCATAGGGAGATTTATCGCGACCATAACCATATGGCGCTCTCGCATCCCACTGACTTTTGGGAATGATGTAACCAATTTCGTCGTTGGCCAAGCCCAGTACAAATTTGTGGCGACCGGGCATCATTTCCCTCACCGGCGGGATTTCCAAGGGATCAATTTTGAAATCTTGGCCTTCGGGAGCTTCTATCCCGCCATTAATGATTTCAGGATAAATTTCGCCGGGAATGGTGACAAACGAAAGCGGTCCGATAGTAAATGCTGAAAGTTCTGAACGTGTTTTCATCCATCCCGTTGTTCCGCGATCCATTATCCCCATAGCTGCTGCCAATTTGAACAACTTGTTTTTGATGGGCAAATGAATAGTGCGCACAACCAACGAAATGCTGCCCGAATCAATAACCTCTGCCGGTTTTTCCATCGCATTGAGCGCCAATAACGAGAGCTGTTTCCCCTGAGCACCGGCTTTTTCAAAAGATGGTTCTAAGAATTCTTCACCCGTAAAAGGATCATGAACCGGAAGTGAAGGGTGGGTGCACATTAATCCACCCACCGCACCATTAACGTAGAGTGCAATTCCTCCTATACCCTCTTTCATCAGGCTATCGCCATGGAATACACCTTTCTCAACTCCTTCGCGCACGAAATGCGGAAAATCGGAAGAAATCAACAGATTTTTACTCCACAGCGTTTCAGGATGGTTGCCCCAGGCAATTACACTTCCGAGCGTAGTTTCATTTTCTTTGTCCACGGCACGAATTATTCTCAATCCGGAATCAAAAACTTCAGGCTGGCGGGTATCCTTTACAAGATGGATCGCGCCTGTTTCATCTTCCGAGATTTCAAGTCGAGCCGGACGCATATTTTTAACTGCTGTTTCCACCGATTTTACAATCTGATGCTTTACAAAATTCATGTATTCCGGATTAACGCCACTTTTAAGCGGCGATTTTCCCCACAGTCCCATCAAATCGGGTCCCTCGTGCGTATGTGTGGAAGAAATTATGGCATACGAAATTCCGGCTTCGACAGCAATCCTGTTTCGCACATCCACCACTTCATCGTGCATAAAACCAATGGCATCTAAGGCAACAATTGCCACACGCGTTTTCCCGTCGCAGATCACCATGGTGCGTGCCCAGACATCGTCATGAATTCCGTTGGCCGGTCGGTTGTTGCTGAAACCTGCAATCCACACGGGATCGAAAACACCGTTCCCGTTTCCATCAATAAAAGTATCCCCATCTTTCGGGTTGTATTTTGCATCGTTATTGGCATCCACCCAACGGTCGGGCACTTCGGGCGTAACGGCAATGGCCGCAAAACCTGCTTTTATTTCGCCGGGAGCTGATCCCATTACCTTCATGTCGGCACTATAACCGGGAAAACGGTCTTTCATGTTCGAGTAGCTCCAGGCTATTAAACCAGCGATTAACAGTAAAAACACGATTCCTGTAATTTTCAATATCTTTCTCATAACGTTATTTTATCCTCAGTAAACTTCCTTTTTATCATCAACGAAACAACCACTGCCGAAATTACGAAAAAAATGTCCACCACATACTTTCCGCAGACCGCTTGACAAAAAGTCAACCCATTAATGCTTAATCCCGAAGGATGAATCGTCATCCTCAACATCGAAATAAGGATACACGACCAAATTAACAACAGGAAAAGATGACTTGCCAGGTTTTTCTTTCTGCTGAAATATACCGTTAGCAGAGCAACTGCGGCCGTCATTAGAAAAACAAACAGAAAGTGCATGGTGAAAGGCGACCAGGTGTTAACGTCCGGATAAAAATCGCGGAATAAATCAATGGCAGCGTGGCAAAAAGTAAGCGTAATCCCTATTTGCCACCCAATCTTCGGAAATCGTATGAGCAGCAGAACAAACAGAAATCCGTAAAAGGCATAATTCACAATCACGCGAGTAATTTCCCAAAACACAGAAACAAAGAAACCGGTGTTCCCTCGTGCAGAATCAAAAAAAGGCTCCAGACTGTTTGGGATAAGCCAATAGACAAGAAGTCCCGCTATTAAGGCTATTCCCAATTCCTCATAAGCCGGGAAATTATTTGTTCCCGTTTGTAGTTTTACTGTTCCCTGCTTCCTTAATGCTCCACGGTTGAGCCATGCCGCATATCCCAGCGAAGCACCAAGCAACAATCCAAAGGTAAATTCCATGGCTTTCCACCAGTTGGTAAAAATCACATCGGGCAACTGGCTTCCCAGCACCATCCAAAATCCTCCCAATCCAAACCCCAGTGCACCGCCAATCATTCCGATAATGGCAAAACGAAAGATAATTTTGAAGTCCGAAGCCGTGATTTTTATTTTCAAATAAGACAAAAGAAAGATTGCTCCAAAAAGAAGAGCTGCCCACGACTCCGGCCGTGGTTTTTCGGGATTAGAAAAATAGAGCAGCCTGGGATCGTTGATGAGTTTAAACCCAACAAACATCCCAAGGAATAGCAACAAAATAGTAATTATCGTTGTCTTTTTCGGGATCCGTGAAAACACAAATCCCATCGATAAAAGTGCACCGCCTAACAGTCCCCAAACTGCACCTTTTAGCGTAGTTCCTGCAATTCCCCACCAAACGGTTTCGGGGCTGCGTAGGAAACCCAGGGTTTGTCCGTAGGTCATTTCGCCACCCATGCCAATTCCAAACACGGCAAAAACCAATAAAGCTGAGGTTGCGGCAGCCGGAAGTTCGAGCAAAAGTGCCAGACTAAGCGCCACGAAAGCTCCCGGAATCATTGCTCCAAAAGGCCCTCCGCCAATGTGTCCACGCAATCCCCAGCCTAACATCATCGCCAGGGCAGGAAACACAACAAACAACCACTGCGGGTACCTTCCGTTTAATTCAGTGTGATTGATTCCACGTTCCATGCTTTCAATTCTAATTGCGGTTTGTCGCTACCGGCATCCGTCAGAAAATATTTTGCTTCATAGCTTCTCTCCTCGCCCGGTAGCAAGGTGATGTAGTTATCGTCCCAAAAGATGGGCAGAATGGGTTGATTGGTTGCCACATCCACTACATCCATATAAAGAAAAAATGCGATGCTTTCTGAAGGATTCTTAACCTTCAGTTGAATGATGCCAAATTGATCGTCCTTTTTGAACGTGTAATCGTATTCCAACTTCACTTTCGGGAGTTTGTCCAGCGCAGTGAAATCAGCATATCCTTTTGAAGGCGTATGGAAAGGCCACTCCAGCTTTTTTGCCGCTTCATAATCCAACACATCCGGTTTTTCCGACAGCCAATAGATGCTGTTATCTACTTCAACATTGTTTTCGTCGTAGATACGCAGGTCCAGGAACGAAACCGAAGTCGTGCCCTTTACTTCCGGCAGTTTATAAATGAATTTTGAAATATTCGTTTGGATATTCCCTTTCCATTCGTCTGCAAATATTTCTTTCGAATTAATATCGAACAACCTGATTTTAACCGTCAGATTGTTGGCATCGTTTAAATCTTCGTTGGCCAAATAAATATCGTGGAACCCGTAACGGTAGATGGCATGAAGCGGTGCACAGGCATTTCTGACCGCGTAGAATGCCCCGTTCGGTTGCAAATAAGTATCGTACAACTGCCAGTACAACTCCGGCCAGGCTGAATTCAACATCCACTGAACCAGACCGGTACTTTTGGGTTTGTGCGCTACAAATGCTTCAAACATAGGGCGCATCAGCTCATAGTTACTAACCTGGCTTTTGAATGCAAACTCTTCCACGCTGTTGGATTTCCCGTAGCGTTCATCCAATGCTTTACGATAACGGCTAAGGGTTTTGAAGTTATTTCTTCCGGTATGAAATTCCCAGTAATTGGTATCGATGGGCCATAAACTCTCTTCGGGCAACATCTTTTTAAGCGAAGCCAGTGGCATAATGTTCGGCCCGGGGCAGGTTTCTGTATTGAAACCGTAAGCACCACCTAATTGTGTATCGGTAAACCAATAAACCGGTGGAGTGTAGGCATAAGGCCCTAACATTTTCATGCCTGTAGGTCCGCTAATGTCGCTCACTAACGGAACTTCGGCTACAATATTATTATCTTCGGTTCCCGCCCCGCCGGAAGAAGTGATGTAGGGTCGTGAAGGATCGTACTGCGCAAATAACTCGATGTATTTGTATTCTAATTTTGGTGCCGGCAATTTATCGCTCCCCAGCATCCAGACGTATATACTCGGGTGATTGCGCAGCCAAAGCATCTGGTCTTTCCACGATTCGGCCATTAATTCAATGTCTTCGTCGCTGGTAGCACCACCGTATTTTTCGTGTGTGGGTTTCAACAGGTATTCGTCCCACTCCCAATGGCAGCTCCAGCCAATCATTATCAAAATTCCATATTCATCGCACAAGTCGTACAAAGTGTTGTCTTTTCCCCAGAAACCTTCAAGACGAATGCTGTTCAGGTTCATGTGCTGAACGTAACGGAGTTGCGCTTCGATTGACTTTGGCGTGTCCTGAAGCAAAAGATCGTCCACCCAACCGCCTCCTTTGAGAAGCACAAACTTGCCGTTCACATCAAATGCCCGGTTTTTATCGTCGTTCAGGTAGCTGTCTATTTCCCTGATTCCATATTTTTTTTCTACCCGGTCGATGGTTTTATTTCCGGAAATAAACTCCGTAGTCACGTTATAAAGCGAGGGTTCCCCCATTCCGTTGGGCCACCACAGTTTCACATCTTTTACTGAAAGCTGGTTGAAATCCTGTGGAGAAAATTTAACCGAAACCGTTTCTCCTGGTCCTATCGAAACTTCCTTTTCCACAACGCCCAATTCATAATCCACACGGAGTTTCCCTTTAACGGTTTTATCCGAAGAGTTAATCAATTCGGTTTGAACGAAAAGGTCGGCATCTTTGAGGCTTTGTTTATCCACCTTCGAGTAAACAAACGGACTTCTGATTTTTACACCTTCATTCACTTCGAGAAACACTTCCCTGAAAATTCCAAGGTTACGGTCGCGGGGATGCGGATTCCAATCCACAAAACCGATAGAATATTCTCCATCCGCATGGGGCCACATCTTAAGAGCTACGGAGTTTTCACCTTCTTTCACAGCGTCCGAAATATGAAAAGTGAACATGCGGTACGCGTCTGCAAACTCCTCTTTTCCGGCTATCTTTTTTCCGTTCACCCACAAATCCGCACGGTAGTTAATGCCGTTAAACCGAAGGCTGATGGTTTTCCCCAGTTCATGAGGCTGAATTTGGAAAGAAGTTCGGAACCACCAGGGCTGCTTGAACTGCTCCGGATCCACACTTTGCATGTTGATCCCAAAATACGGATCTTCAATTACGCCTGTAGTGGCCATACTGCCCAACACGGTTCCCGGAACTACGGCTTCTAACCACGATGAAGCATCGTATCCGGTTTCTGAAATTGAACTTTCTTCAACACCTGCAATTTTTTCACTGGCTTGCATTTTCCAGTTGGTGTTCAGGTTTTCCACACGATATGCTTCTTGCTGTTTTGAAGGAGAACAAGCGGTGAGAATAAGCGTGCCGAGTAAAAATAAAATCCCGCTTTTTCTAAATGGGTTTCCAATTTTCATGTGTTTATAATTTATGATTTTCAATGGTAACACATGGAACTCGCCATATAAACACTCCCTTGTGTGTGAAATTTTTTCTCATGGCTCGTTTCATGGTAAAATGAGTTTTTGAGTGATACCGAATTTTAAAAACATTATCAAAGCAAAATAACAGAAATAAAAAGAGGGAAACTTCGCTTATTTTATTCAAAGCACATTATCTTTTGACTTTGAGGAGTGAGTCCACTCTGAAAAGTAAGAAATAAAGTTTCAACATGAAGGCACGAAGACACAAATAAACACAAAGTGTTTATTATTAGCAACTTAAATTTTTTAAAAACTTCGTGACTTAGTGTCTTTGTGTTAAAATATTGTTTTCAGAGTAGGTTCAAGAGTGGGAACCTAAACTCTTTCGTGGAAAATAGATACCAGCGGCTCCACTAAGCGTTCGATCAGGCGACGATCCTTGGTGATGATTTGCGCATTTCCCTGCATTTCCTGATTGAACGGCAATTCTTTTTTATAATTCGTAATCAGTTGGTTGCTGAGCACAATTTCAGCGGTATAATAGCCGCCGTTTTCGGTTGAAACCGGCACCATGGAAATGTTTCCGACCGTTCCTTCCAAGAGTCCAAATTCCATGTGCGGATAATTATCCAACTTAATGTTGACGCGCTGCCCAATTTGTATTTTCCCCGCCCCGGCCAACGGAATAATTGCTTTGCCAATAATCTGCTGTTCGTTGGTGGGCACCACGGTGAACACCACACTGCCCGCCGAAACGAACTGATTAATGCTCCAAATGTTGGTGAAGGTGACCTGCCCGGCAATGGGTGTTTTGAGCACAAATGCTTGCTCCCAAGCCATTAGCTGGTTCGCCAAATTATCGTACTTTTCTTTTAACGTTGCCAGCAATTTGTTTTGGGTTTCCGAGATCTGCACCCTTTGCTCTTCAATTTGCTGCTTCAACTGGTTCATGGTGATCTGCGTACTGGCCAAATTGGTCATGGAGGTTTGATAAGCATACTTTTGCTTGAGCATGGCGGCTTCCGATTTTTCAAAATCCACATCCGACATTACTTTTCGCACGTGCAAAGCCGAATCGCGGTGGAACTGGCCCGATGCCAGCGTAAAATCACGATGGAGTACGGCAATTTGTTCGCGCAGTTTTTCATAATAATTGTTGTAATCCGCCACCTGCTTTTGGAGCGATTGAATCCTTTGTGCTGCCGGGTTAAAGCTCACAAAAGTTTGATAATCGCGCAACTGGCTCACCAAAGAGGAATACAAAGTGTGGTTCTGCCCCAGATTGTATTCTTGCGTAAATGCCAAATTATTGAATTGTTCAGGGTTTGCAAAATAGGGTTGAATGGAATCGAGTTCTGTCATTAATTCATAAATATCCTGATAATTGGCAGGGTTTTCAATAATGCCCAAAAGTGCGTTGGCTTCCACGTTTTGTTTGTCGGCCACAAACAATTTGTCGAGTTTGCCGTCGGAGCGGGCCACCACCGAAATGGGCGGGTTTTCAGACAGAATGGTTACCCGTGCGTCAATCATGTCGGGGTATTTATAAAAATAACTGCCCACCAATAGCACCAAAACCACAGTAGTGATAATAACAATACCCCAGCGGACGATCCACTTTGGCGGGGTGCTCATAATTTCCTGCACCTCTTCGGAACGGAGTTCTATGGAGTTCACTTTACCTTTCTTATCAATATTTTGGTCGTTGTTTGACACTCAAATTTAATTCAAATTGCTTTTTATCTCATTAAACGCTGACAGATCACTTTTCTTTGCAACACATTTCATTCAGCCGTTCCTATCCTCCCCCTTCGGGGGAGTTAGAGGGGGTTTCCTCTATCCCCCCAATTCCAACTGATTTCGCACCAAATTAAAATATTTTCCGCGTTTTGCAACCAATTCGTTATGGGTGCCGAGTTCCACAATCCCGCCTTTTTCGAGTACTACAATCTGGTCGGCATTTTTTACGGTGCTGAGGCGGTGTGCCACCGTGATTACTGTTTTTCCTTTGTAAAACTCGTTCAAATTCTCCACTATAACTTTTTCGTTGTTGGCATCCAGTGCGTTGGTTGCTTCATCGAAAAAGAGGAATTCAGGATCTTTGTAAATCGCGCGGGCGATTAAAATCCGCTGGCGTTGCCCCTGGCTCAGTCCCACCCCTTCCTGACCAATCTTCGTGTTGTAACGCAGCGGCAAACTTTCGATATAATCCGCAATGTTGGCCATTTTTACGGCACGGTACAATTTGTCTTTGTCGGGATGATCTGCCCCAACGGCAATGTTGTTGGCAATTGTGTCGGAGAAAATAAATCCGTCCTGCATCACCACGCCACAATTGCTCCGCCACATTTCCATACTAAATTGCGGGAGGTTGATTCCGCCGATTTCAATTTTTCCTTCGTTGGGCGGGTAAAATCCAAGCAGCAGTTTTATGAGCGTAGTTTTTCCACTTCCGCTGGCGCCCACAATGGCCGTAATTTTATTTTGCGGAATAGTCAGGTTGATATCGTTCAGCACACGCGGCGATTTTGGCCCTTCGTAATGAAACACCACATCGCGAATTACAATCTCTTTGCTTTGCGGCAGTTCGTAGTTGCGAAAAAGCTCCTCGCTTTCTTCCTCTTCTTTGTTGTGGATTTCGCCCAATCGTTCGAGGCTGATTTTGGCATCCTGCCCCGCCTGGATGAAACCAATAAATTCGTTAATGGGGCTGTTCAACTGACCAATTATATATTGCACAGCCATCATCATCCCTAAGGTCATGTCGCCTTCGATAACCGACTTTGCGGCAATAAACGAAATCAGAATATTTTTCACCTGGTTAATCAAGGTGGAGCCGGCCTGCTGGTTTTGGTTCAGCATCAATCCTTTTACACTCACCCGGAACAGTTTTGCCTGGATACGCTCCCACTCCCAGCGTTTTTGTTTTTCGCAGTTGTTGAGTTTTATCTCCTGCATCCCGGTAATCAACTGGTAAACATTGCTCTGATTGGCTGCCGAAACGTTAAATCGTTTGTAGTCGAGCACTTTTCGCCGTTTCAGGAAAAGCAAAATCCACGAAATGTAAAGCGCGCTCCCGATGTAGAATATCAACAGTATTGTCCAATCGTAGTACGCCATTACGAAGCTGTATATCACGAACATAAAAATACCGAAGGACATGCTGATGAGATTTCCCGTGAGGAACGACTGGATGCGGTGGTTGTCGTCGATGCGCTGGCGGAGGTCGCCAATCATTTTAGTGTCGAAAAAACGGATAGGGAGCTTCATCAATTTGATCAGGAAATCGGAGATGAGCGAAATGCTGATCCGGGTACTGGTGTGCAGCATTATCCAGCTTCGGATGAAACCAACGGCGGTTTGACTAACGGTGAGCACCAACTGCGCCACCAACACCAGCACAATAAAATTGAGGTTGTTGGTGGTGATCCCCACATCGACAATCGCCTGGGTGAGAAAGGGAAACAGCAGGCTCAACAAACTGCCGGTCAGAAAGCCCAAAAGCAGTTGGACGATAAGTTTCCGGTAGGGTCTTAAATACGAAAACAGATAACGAAAGCCCGTTTTGTTCACCGTTTCGCCCTCTTCTTTGTAAAATTCGGCCGTAGGCTCCAGTAAAAGTGCAATACCTGCGGGTTTGCCATCTTGCTGGGTGGAGGCCCAGCCTTTTAAGAATTCTTGCTCACTGTAAACCACCAAACCATGTGCAGGATCCGAGATAAAATAGGAAGCCCCCTCGGAAGCCCCCTCCCGGCCTCCCCCAAAGGGGGAGGAGAAAGAAAAAGACTTCGTCTTTTTTATTTTGTATAATACTACAAAATGGTATTGGTTCCAGTGGATGATGGCGGGGAGCGGTATTTCCGAAAGTTTGTCGATGGTGAGGCGGGCACCCTGAGTACGAAAGCCGATCTTTTCGGCGGCATCACTAATGGTGAGCAGCGAAACGCCATCGCGCGATTTCCAGGTGAGCTGCCGCAGGGTTTCCAGATTATAATGCCGCCCGAAATGCTTTGCCACAATGCGGAGGCAGGTTGGGCCACAGTCCATGGCATCGGGCTGTTGATAGTGTGGAAATTTTGGCATATTACTGGTTTGATTGCGAAAGATAGGAAAAAATTATTTCTCATTCGAATTTCCAATAACTGATATTTTTCAGGACTACATCTTAAACATTTTTTGAACCTTTTGCTGATTCAGTATCTGATTTTTTTTTTGAATGTGTGTTTAATTCTTTGGTTGACAGTTTTCTGTTCTGAATCTCTTCAGTGATTTTTTTTTTGAATTTTCCAACAATCCCAGATACCGGTACCGAACAAGAATTGCAAGTTCATGGTCAGTAAGACTGATTGTAAATTCATCGAATTCATTCATTCAATATGGAGTTCCCAAATTAACGTTATTTTTATTCCAGTCAATATACTATCTGGGACTAAACCTATAAAAAATTTAGATAGTAGAGACAAAAGAAAAAGTCTTAATCCTACTTTTTCTGGAACATGGTTTCTGACTCGCAATGGCTTGGGCTTATGCAGTTGATGAAAAAACGTCTTAATCCTACTTTTTCTGGAACATGGTTTCTGACTTCATCCCGGTCGTCGTTGAAATGGTGGATGCGGAGTCTTAATCCTACTTTTTCTGGAACATGGTTTCTGACTTGGAACCCTATTCAATGGTAGGGTACATCCCTGATAATGTCTTAATCCTACTTTTTCTGGAACATGGTTTCTGACGCTATATCATACGACACGGAACGGGAGAGCCAGAACGTCTTAATCCTACTTTTTCTGGAACATGGTTTCTGACTTAACGGACTTGTACGTTTCCCTTTCGGGGAAACAAGTCTTAATCCTACTTTTTCTGGAACATGGTTTCTGACTGCTAAACACGTTGGCAGACCACAACAGGGCTGTTAAGTCTTAATCCTACTTTTTCTGGAACATGGTTTCTGACTGCTTATGATGTTGACGGTGCAGAAAATGAAGAAGAGTCTTAATCCTACTTTTTCTGGAACATGGTTTCTGACAAGCTGGCGAAAAAATGAAAGCCGAAAACATGCCAGGTCTTAATCCTACTTTTTCTGGAACATGGTTTCTGACTTTTTATTAAGTACAGCACAGCACAAAGCGTTTACGTCTTAATCCTACTTTTTCTGGAACATGGTTTCTGACGGTGCTAAGCAATTAAATAAAGAAAGGTAGCACGTAGAGTCTTAATCCTACTTTTTCTGGAACATGGTTTCTGACATTGATCCGGTTTTAAAATCTATGCAATTGTATCAGACCGTCTTAATCCTACTTTTTCTGGAACATGGTTTCTGACAAACACGTTGGAACGGTTCAAATCATGTTGGATGTGTCTTAATCCTACTTTTTCTGGAACATGGTTTCTGACCTGAGCAAAAAACCAACATACGGAAAGCAGATTTAGTGTCTTAATCCTACTTTTTCTGGAACATGGTTTCTGACGCACTAATTATTTTATTATTAATTTTTTAAAAAATGTAGTCTTAATCCTACTTTTTCTGGAACATGGTTTCTGACCGGTTGGAATCTGAGCAAAAAACCAACATACGGAAAGTCTTAATCCTACTTTTTCTGGAACATGGTTTCTGACATCAGATTAACGACTACTTAGAACCTTTAGACCTCGAAAGTCTTAATCCTACTTTTTCTGGAACATGGTTTCTGACGGATTCCTAGATGATATGGTTAATTACCTATTAGAAGGGTCTTAATCCTACTTTTTCTGGAACATGGTTTCTGACTTAAATCTCAATGTAGCTACTACCTGAAAAAAGAACAGTCTTAATCCTACTTTTTCTGGAACATGGTTTCTGACCCCTTGTTTTTATAAATTGCTCGCTGTCAGATCGCTAAGACTATAATAATTGCCAATTTAATCCATTTGTCAATAAAAACAGGCACTTTTTTGCGCTTGCAAAGGTATATATTTTAATTGTTCAAAACTATTTCAAAGAACTATTTTAGAGGGTGTCAAAAAAACAGGGTATTGCGGTTCTGCAATATAAGGTCGAAATCGATTTTTTGCCCTATCACGCTCATAGCCTTAATCTCGTCGGTGGAAATGGGCACAACAAAAATGCTGTCGTTGTTTTCATAGCAGGCTTGTACTTCGCGCAGGTCGTTCCTGATTTCGTCAAAAACTTTGCGTTTTGTGTTGGCCAAAAATATAGATTTTTGTACCCGCGAGCACCCTTTTTTTATGAGGTATTTTACCACCTGTGCCCTCACTTTGTTGTTTTCTATGTCGTACATCACAAAATATATCATTTTTCCCGGTTTGTTTTCAAAGTTTTTTACAATCCCTAGTATCCGCTGCACCCTATGGTCGAGCGGTTCCAGCCCATCGTCCGTATTTTCGATGGCGATGGGCGGCGATCCCTCAAGGCCTGCCCTTTTTATTTTTTGCAGTTTCTCATAAAAGGTCAGCTCTTTTTTCTTTTTGCCCATCATTCAAACATTTCCGTTATCAGTTGCCAGCACACCTGGTTCAACTCGCTGTTGGTGCCGTTGCGCGGTGAAATTACTGCGGTATAGCCACGTTTGCCATAATGGAGGTTGATTTCGGCAAGGCGGTTGCCCAACGCCAGCCTAAACTTTTTCCCATAGTGGATGCTTGTTACTTCGGTGGTAACTATTTGCCTTTGGGCCAGTTGCGCCACCACTTGTTCAACCATTTCCTCGGCTTCGTTTGGCACAAATATTTGTTTTTTCAGTTTTTCGTGCAAGCGGGGATTAAGCGTGGCTTTAATTTTTTCAAGGGCATCGGGCTCCATCTCCGTTTTTTCGAAATTTACCGGTGTAACCGCCCTAATGGCATTTTGTTCGTTTTCTATTTCATTTCTCCTATTCTTGAAATCAAGGTGATTTTCGAAACTGATGTGGTTTTCGGGGTTCACCGTTTCTGCATTTTCGTTGTAAAAAGCTTCGGGGTCCGATGATACGAAACAAGCCCGGGTAACATCGCTGGTGCGTTTGTCAACCAATTGTTGCAGGTTGTATTGTTTGGAGAAATCGGCCATAAACGCTTTGTAAAACCACGAATACCTGGCGTGGTCGAATATTTTTTCGGTTAACCTGAACAGTATTTTTAAGCCATCGTTGCCGGGCGATGTAAACATGATCAGAACGCGGGTGTCAGCCATCAGTTTTTGTTTCAACGCTTCGGGGGTTGTTTCTTTTACCGACTTCTTCAAAGTAGTCGTTTATACTTTGTATGAGTATCCGTTTACCAAGAGCCTCGAGCCAATAGGAACCGTCATCGCGTATGCTGAAACAATCTTCGTTCACAACCTTTTGCATGGCAAGCGAAATTACCACATAATCTGCCCAAACACGATAACGTTCAATCACGTCGAAAACTAAAACGGGGCGGTTGTAATCGTCGCGATGGAATACGCCCACATACGGGTCGATACCCGCCTTTATGAGCGCACCTTCAATTTTTCCATATAACATACCGTAGGCATAGTTGAGCAAACAATTTGTTACGTCGGTTGCGGGGTGCTGTTTGCGGCCCATAAGTTTATAACCTGTCGGAAGGAATAAGTTGACCACATCAAAATAAATGCGCGAGGCAGCACCTTCCCATCCCCTGAGGCTGCTGGCAATGTCGGGTATAATTTCGCCTTCCAGGAGCATTGTTTTTGTGCGGTAGTCGTCAATCCGCCTGATTGCTGTTTTCACGCGTTCTTCATCGGCATCAGATTCCGTTTTTAGCGAAAGCAGCAATGCTTGCTGGTTTTCCATTTTTTGCACAATTACTTTTTTGATCCATTGCACAGCGGCAGGCGAAAAAGTAAATTCAAGCTGTCCTTTGCGGATCAACGAAACCGAGCCGTATTTGTGGCTCCACAAGCGGCCGCGTGGGTTACCGGTTTGGTCAACAAACAACACATCTATTTCATGTTCAATGGCAAGCAGTGCCGCATCGCTGGTTATCATAGCCCCTTTTGCAATGGTGATGGTTTTCAGTCCTTGCGGGTGTATGCGTTGTTTGCCTTCGCTGTTTACCACCATAAAGGTGTCGTTGTCTTTCACGAGGCTGGTTCCGTAAGTGTTTAAAACGAGTTCCATAGTTCTTATTTCTTAATCCCTATTTTTTATTTTTTATTTTGTTTTAAATTTTTGTTCAAGTTTTTGGTTTATGCACATGCTAATATATTATTGGATGAGCCGGTATGGTGAGCTGAGTTGAAGCACGGGTTATGGCGGTGTAGAGCCAACGGTACTGGTTTTCGCGCGGGAGTTTGTCGAAAACGGGTTCAATTTGAACGAACACATTTTGCCACTCCCCTCCCTGTGCTTTGTGGCAGGTTATAGCGTAGCCGAATTTCACGCGCAGCGCGTTGAAACGCTTGTCGGAAACCATGTACTGGAGGAACAAATCTGTGCCCGGCTTAATGTTTTTCTTTTTCATCCGCATGGCAAAATCGATTGTAAAGGCCTTGTCCTGATCCATGGTAAGCGAAGGGGAGGCACTGTACAATAAATCTTTTACAAACTTGACCTTTTGTATTTTGCCTGTTTCGGGGTCTTCGGTTTCAGCATCCACCAACGAAATATCGCCCACCTTTTCGCCGGTATCGGCAAACGAAACCAAGCGCAGGTGCTGTCCATTGTTGTAGCCTGTTGCATAGTTGTTTTGCACTACCATCAGCCACTCTCCTGCTTGCAACGGTGGGTTTGGCCGCTGGTACAGCCCGTTCCGCACCTGGCTGTTGATGTAATGTGCCGAACCGTTTGAAAGCGTAATAAAAATGGAGTTGTCACAGCCTCCCTTGCCGAATTGCTTAACGTACTTTGCAATTGCCGACCAAATATTTGCGGGAGAGTTGATGTCGGGCCACATGCTTGTTGCGAGGGCAAGGGGTGGGATAGGGCCCGAGGAAAGTTTTTCACGCAGCAGCGTTGCATTGTGCAATATGCCCCCTGTGTCGATCTGCCGTTTTACTTCGGTGAGGCTTGTTTCTATTACCTT
Organism: uncultured Maribellus sp.; assembly: GCA_964572085.1. Lineage (GTDB taxonomy): Bacteria > Bacteroidota > Bacteroidia > Bacteroidales > Prolixibacteraceae > Draconibacterium. Next base: position 53,955 of record CAZNEV010000032.1, read on the forward strand.
TTTGTTGTATTGGCGGGCGAGGTAGGCGGGGTCGAGTGCTGCCGAAAAACTGCAATTCACGGGCGGTAACTGTGCATTGTCGCCAATGAAAATTATTTTTCGGCGGCCTGTAAACCTGAAAATGTGGTCCAAAAACCGGCCATCATCGAAAAGTAAACCCTGGCTGGCTTCCGAGCGGTCTGAAATCATGGAAGCCTCGTCGATAAAATATACGGTTTCCTGCGGGTCCATGTTTATCCTAAGTTTGAAAGCGATTGATTTTGTTTGTTCCGTCACTTCGCTTTTTTGCGCATCGATAACATAAATTGAACTGTGGATGGTGGAAGCCGGTCGCCCGGTCCTGTTGGCCAACACCCGTGCAGCACGGCCCGTTGAAGCCATCAGCCGATAGCTTTGCTTAACCGAATCTAAGTAATCGAGCACCCCTTTTAGCAGGGTGGTTTTTCCGGTGCCAGCGTATCCTTGCAGCACAAATACCTGGTCGGTGTTGTTCTCGAAAAACACGCTTAGTTTTTGTATAGCCACCCATTGCCCTGTGGTGGGCTCGTATGGCATGTAGGTTGTTATGGGCATGGTGTTAGTTTATTTAGAGTTTGATTGATAGTATTAAAAGCGTGTTTTTATAATATTCATTTAGCTTATTTTCAAAATAGCCGGTAGGTTTTGGGGCAATGCGTTTACCAGCATGGTTTAAGTCGTTTCTTGCTCCTAGAGAAAGCCCTTTAAAAACCTTGTCTGTCAGTTCCTTTTTATATGGTAAAGCAAAAATCTTTTGTGCCAATTCATATGCACTTTTCTTTTTGGCATCATCATTACTTTCAGGTGTTTCAAATCTGTGTAAATGGTTTAACGATAAGCAACCGGAAACAGTTTTCCTGTCAAAATCGTCATTCCAATCTAAATAACCTGCATCTTTTAAGACATAAGAAACCAGAAATTCCTGAAGTAGGGTAATCCCTTGTTGGATTAAGTTGTGCTGAATGCAGAATTCAACCGCACGAAACCCATTTAACAAATCATCTTTACCGAAACCTGAGACTTTTTGTTCAACTTTTAACAGAAGTTCACGAAAAGTATGTTCTTCTATGTGAACATTTTCCAATTCGGCTTTCACATTAGCTGCAGTAGATCCTGAGAAAATACTTAATCCCCTGCATTCGTTAATTTCCTGTACAAATTCATCAAGAGAATTTACGCCTTGGTTTTGCAAGAGCGAAGTAATCTCTTTTGTTTGCCCAGTTGCAATAAACATACTTGCAGCTGCCGTCCAATTCTGTAAGCTGCTTAATGGCGTTAAATCAATTATAGGCGCTTCATTCTTAGCATTTCGAGCTTCGTAATTACCGTAAGTGATTGATTTTACACTTATCCCTTTTAAAAATTTTGAATAATTATTGAGTATGAGTACGAACATTGGCAAAGAGCGGAATCCGTGAGTTATATCAAAATAAACATTGTCATCTTGCTGCAGGCAGTTGAAGATGGTTCGAAAGTTTTCCCAAATCTCCGTCTCATTATCGCCATTTTTAATTTGAACCGGTACTATCGCACAATTTTGGTTAAAATCTTCCAAGAGTCTCTTTAACCCTTTTGACGGAATTGTTTCATTTGTACCATATTTAACATGCCCGTCATCCAACCAGTTTTTCCTTTCTGAACCTTTCTCCCCCCCCCCGTAATAAATATGTATGCAACATCTTCCTTGCTCCAGCTATGTATGATTTTTTCAAACATTGCCACCTGAATAAATTTGGTTAACCCACATTGCAGGGCCACCCCTGTAACTTTCTGATATTAAGAAGTATCAATTTTGAAAATTTCGGCAGGGGGGACTACGGATTTTTTACGGTAGAATGGCACATATTTATATCCCATCATATCGTAAATTTCTTTCACCTTTGAAGTTGGTTCGGTACATTTGCGTACAGATATCACCATGTTGTCTATGTTTGTGATGCTTGTGGTAACGCATTTTTGTGTGTTCATAACCCTTGTAATCTCCCTCCAGTCAGAATGAAACGCTTTTTGTTTCAACTGGTATCTGATTGTTGAAACCAGCCAGTATGCCAGTAAGCCCAGGTGAAGGTGTGCCATCGAAGCATCATCGGTTTTATGGTATATTGGCCGCAGGTCGAGGTCGCTTTTTAATACCCGAAAAGTACTTTCGATCTCTCTTATTGTATTGTAAATGAACCAGAGTGTATTTTCTTGTTTTTCGTCTAACGAAGTCCTTAAAAAGTATATGCCTGCTTTTTTGTCCGGGTCATCGCCTTTTTTATGTGCGCA
>CAZNEV010000033.1:0-56182 GCA_964572085.1 uncultured Maribellus sp.
ATTCCATCTGTTGGTTGGTAATTAATTCAGGCCACTGTCCCATCATTTCATGCCATCGAGTAAGTATCTCCTCTCGTCTTTCCTGCCAGTCTTTCTTATCCTTTATCATATGTCCGTCATAAAACTTCAGGGGAGACGGATAATCACCAAATTGTCCGGTGTATTCATCCGGAACAGAAAAGAAGGGTGCAATTTCCTTCCAAATTAACGCTTTATTTGATTTCTGCTCACTGGCAATTTGACATCGCAGGTTGGTTGTAACAAATAACGCCAACAACATTAAGAAGGGTTTCATCAAGAATTTCATTGTTAATAATATTTTATTTTTGAATGTGTTAAACCAAGCCGTCCTTAATCAACAATCTCATAAAAATGCCTTTGCCTAAATTCTATTTGTTTTCCATTATTAATTGTGCCAACCGTTCTCTTGCATTTTCGTAATCACCGATTGTGTGACTCCACTCCTGGAAATTAGTGACCACATTATTGACAATTTCATCCACTTCATCACCCCGGTCTTTTTTTGTCGCCATTATCATATATTCATAATCTTCCATTGCTTCACGATACAGTTTGAGCCTGATTGAAGGCACAAATCCCTTTATACCTGCTGGTTGACCAGGATATAAAAGCACCCCCTCACCCCAAAATTTATCCCGGAAATGAGGAGCCTCCCATACCCCCTGAGGTGTTTCATAAGCACTCCAGTAGGTACTTGACCAGTATAGGTACCCCGTTATATTGAATTTCCTGCTTAACCAAAAGGGTGAACGAAAGTTTAATGGTTCTGTATCAATCTGCCACCATGGAGTACCTATTTCGCCCTGGCAAAGTGCCGTGTAACTCCATATTTCTTCCCCTGCTTCAAGTCGTTCCTCTGCAGTGGGCCAGTTGAATAAACCCCAGAGGGGGCACCAGATGTCTACCGCACCATACAGGTTGCCCCACTCCGGGTTGCTCGTAATGGTTTGTTCAGTACACATCCTTTGAATCCCGGGTTCCGCTGAACGGATAAGTGCTCCCTGATCACGGACAATTTGGTACTGTTCGGCACTATTTGGTTCATCCTTCAAATAAACATAAGCCATGTCAAGATACCCCAATTTCCTAAGCCAATCAGCAGTTGCCATTAAATAAGCTTTGCTCTTTTCAGAATCCTCATTATAATACCGAAATGGAATATCAAGAGCGTTGACTTTGCCTTCTTCAACCAGCTTCTTCAGGCGTTCGGATTCGCCACGATCCATGATGCCCTCCGTTTCGTTCCATTCGGGCCAGATATTATCAGGCATGCTGGGTACTGCACGGTGACTGAGAAGTTTCCCGTTATATAGTGTTTCCAATTCACGGAACGCTTCGCTGCCTTTTTCTGCTCCCATCATTTTACCGGACGCAGCATTTAAACTCCCAAAATGGGAGCGCATGGCAATTTCCGGTGGCAACTCAAAGTCCCATACCTCCAGGTGAACAGGTACCCTGGCCAACTTCTTATTGCCAGCCGTTACGGTTATGTTCCCCCGGTATACTCCCGATTGAGTCCCCGATGGTACAAACAAATCGCACCAGACCTCAGCGTTTTGCGCCGTATCAATACTGAAAGGGGAAGCCACGTACGTAATGCTCTCCACTTGCCGATCAACTGTTTTTCCTGAATATGGAATGAGGGCATCGGGGTACCACCCTACTGGATTTTCAGTCCGGTGACTTGGTTCCGTAACATGAAGGTAATGTGCCCGGTACAATTTGATATTATCAGATGAAATAACGCGGCCTTCCTCCCCTTTCAGATTATCTACATGAACATTAATGTTTTCGAATTGATCTTCACCGCTGTTGCGGATAATAATCCTGAACGGTTCGTATTCATTGGCGGCTGACTTGAGGTTTACTCCATCAGGCCCATCCGGCAGACTACTGCGGAGTACCTGCTGCCAAGGGGACGCTACCCAAACCTGGATATCTTTATTTCCAGAACAACCTGAAATTAAAAATATTGCTACCGAAATTGAAATAATATCTCTTATCCAAATTTTAAATAAATTATTTTTCTTCACTGTCGGCATACTTGATTTTTATTATATTGAGTATTCGAACAAAATAAGTATTATGCTAATTCTTGACAATTAAATGGAAATATAACTTGTTCCATATGGCCTCCTTTGAGGGCGAGAAAGCATAGCATTTGCTTCGTCGTCTCCAATAAATTGCTGTTTAGCTGGGTTATATTTTACTTTTCTGCCAATCCTCATAGCAAGGTCGCCCAGTAGAGCAACACTGCAACTCCTATGTGCCACTTCAGCAGGTACAATTGTTTCTTCCCGGGATTTAATACAATCTAACCAATTATTATGCATGCTCTTTATTTCAGGTAAATGTATCTCATTCTCACCAATTTTAGAATCAAGGATTTCCTTATTGCTTGCATCTAATATTTTATCTGGAATTCCTTTATCCGGATCGCTCTCTGTAACTTTAAAGCTCCCAGGACCAGCAGATATCCAGCCCCCTTCTCCCTCGTACCTGACACCGCTCGGGTATTTATGGCCTAATATACTCCTAATACCATTTTGATATTCTGCTATGACCATAAAATCTTTGGGTACGTCAAATAATCCCCGTGTTGGGAATAAACCAACTGCTTCAATTGAAATTGGACCGGTTCGCTCCGTATTCATCCCCCAGGCAGCTACATCTATATAATGCTGCCCGGTATTGCTAATCCCTCCAGCACCAAATTGATGTCGCTTCATCCAGCCCGGCCTTCCATAACCGTCCTGGGGATGTACTCCCATTTCGGTATAGAAAACCCATGGCGTTGACCCCAACCACATATCATAGTTCAAATTTTCCGGGATTGGCTCTTCCATGGCAACCGGTCCCGGGCTTTCACCCCCAATCCCTATATATACAGTATGTAATTTACCTATCCGACCATTCCGCACCAGTTCGGCAGCCTTTCTGAATTGAGGAGAGCAGCGATGCTGGGTGCAAATCTGTGAAATTGTTCCTTTTTTAGTGACTGCATCACTAAGCATTTTTCCTTCAGTAATGGTAAGAGTGGTTGGCTTTTGTAAGAAAAAGTCTTTACCTGCCAAAGCTGCTTCAATAGCAGGTTGGGCATGCCAGTGATCAGGAGTGCTGATAACTACGGCATCAATATCTTGTCTTAATAACATTTCCCGGTAATCATCATATGCTTTTACATCCATATACTTCTTATTACCAGTGAGATCCGAATAATATTTATCAATGTCCATTTTCCCATCTTTGAGTCGCTTGGAATCAACCTCACATATAGCCACAATCCTGGCATCTTCATGTCGGCGCATTATTGCCTGGGCATCCATCCCCTTGGCTATCCGTCCATACCCGATCTGACCAATGTTTATTTTGTCACTTGGGGGGTTTTTGCCCATTACGCTGGAAGGAATAATAGTCGGGATAATAACGACTCCCGCAGCAGTTGCCATAGTTTTTGATATAAATTGTCGTCTTTTCATTTTAATTAAATTTTAATTTGTGAATTATTATTGTGCTAATCTAGTAATTGCTCGCTAAGATCATTAATATTTGCCTGATATGTTACCTATAGCAATGAAAATAGAAACTGACCCGTAAGTTTTTTTGCATCGACACCCAAATGGATACATATGAAATTCCGGACAAATACCAGATCAGAATTAAAATTGGATTCCTTTACCAGAATGGTAAACAGTTCGCTGTCTTGACTGATTCTATGGCACATAACAAAAACAAATTAAACTTTCATTTTAATTCTGTCCTCACTGCAATCAATGTTGTTAAAGAAAAGGATTGGCTGAACAAACCAAAAGAATCATGCAAGTTATTCTAAATGGCCGGTACTAAAAACTACAACAGGTAACTGTTGCTACAATTAATTGACCTGTTAGGCTTTAATGCTTGCTCCGCGAAAAATCGAAATATTGTCAATGAACTCAATTATGTTATGGCACAATTGCCAATTAATTCTTTAAAATAGTGTTGTTTCAATCACCCAAAAAATACTCAAAAAACCTGTATAGTTGTTCGTTCGATTCTTTGTTGGGCGAATGTTCCGGGCGGTTGGTCATGGCTACGCGGTTGTTGAATCCGAGCAATTTGTTTATGGCAATGGTGTGGTTTAACGCTTTCCAACGTGAGGGTGGGTCGGATGAACCTCCCGAGACCAGGAATGGCCGCGGAGCCATCAGGGCATGCAATTCATGTAGGTCGAGGCCTTTCTTTATCAGTTTTGGATAGAGGCCTTTTGCATTTTCCGTTAAACCCGTTTTTCGCCAGGTGTCGCTCCAAGGGGGCGGATAATATCCCAGGTACCAGGGTTCCCAGTAATTTACTGCTGACCCCTTGGTTTCATCGAATACAATGCCCGGGTCGGACCAAACGGCGCAGGAAAACTTCTCATACAAACACGAAGCGAACATGGCCCATTTCCCGCCGAATGAGTGACCGACAATGCCAATCCGTGTGGAATCCACACCTTCAGCCTTGGCCAGCACATTCCACGCATTGGCGGCTGCATACGCCAGCATCGACAAAGGCTGAGCCTGTGCATTTTCGATATTTGGATAATAAAGCGAATAGGTTTTTGCTGCTGTCGCTTCTGTAGTTCCAATCGACAGCGTTACAAATCCCTGCTTTACGAGTTGGTAAGCAAAGTCGCGAAAGGGTTTGCCCATGCCAATGGCTGTTTCCGGTTCATAAAAAACAGAAATAACCGCCGGCTTTTTCCCTTTTCCTTCCGGAATGAGCAGGTACCCCTCGGTTTGTTCGTTGGGAAGCCAGTAAAACCGTACTTTGTGCTGTGTAAAGTTTTCTCTTTTTATGGTTTCGAGGATTTCAAGTTTTTGATTGGTAATTACATCAGGCCATTCTCCCATCGTTTCGTGCCAGCGGTTCAGGATTTCTTCGCGCCGCCGGTCCCAATCTTTTACAGAATTAATGGTTCCCCCATTATGAAATTTTAACGGCGAACGGAAATCTCCATAGTCATTTTTGAACTCTTCCGGAGGTGAAAAAAAAGATTCAATTTGCTCCCACAACTTTTCTTTATTTTTGTTTTGAGACTCCTGAAGTTTCCCTTGACATGCTGAAAGGAATGAAAAAATTGCTAACGTGGAAAAACAGAAAGAAAAAAAGTTGAAATTTTTCATAAAAATCTATTTATTATTTTTTTAATATACTTAAAAATTCAAATTGATTTTTTAAGCCAGTTTTAACTCCGGCAGTAAGACAAAAGCTATTTTATCGTGGCCAACCTGCCTAAAGGGTAAGCAGGTTTGGTTTAACCCCAGTTAAAATATTTTTATATCTTGTCTTTTAAGTATAAAATGCCCTCTGATTTGCCTTTTTCCAGCTAATGCCACGTACCACTCTAATTTGCTCCCAGGGATAATACTCCATGGTGTTTATGGCCAAAACGATGAATTTCTTTACCGAGATACCATATAGCATCCCAGTTCGAGAAATCAATTCCTATTCCACCTTCGTTACTAACAATTGCAGGCAAATGGTTACGTTTCTTCTGAGGTTTTAACAAACAAGCTCCTCTTTTATTAAAACTAACGCATTAATTTAATGTTTCAAAACTTGTGTATTGTTGTCACGACAATAATCATTCACGCACAAGGCTTTGGGTTTTGTCAAATATTGTCTGCTTTTCATTGTTTTTTCAAATCATCTTTTTTGCTTTTTCCTGAGCCTTTCGCATTACCAATTCAAGGCTAACTGGTTTTCCTCCCTGTCGTTTACTCTCATCAGCTGCTTCCATGAATGCAAATACTTCTAAAGTTTCTGCAGGATTCAAGGGCAGTATTCCTGTTTTGAAGTATTCCATTATTTTCACAAGCATTGGACCGTACCCAACCAAAATTGGCACTTTTTCCTCGACCCCCTTTTCTCCAAAAACGGTAGCCCCAAATCCACCTTTGCCTCCCTTGGGAACAGCATTAAAAATACCTGTTCTGCCATCACTCCATGTACCAACAATGGAGTCAGAAACTGAAGTGTTAAAACGAACTACTTCTTTACACCCCGTCCCCATGAGCGTAAACAGAGCTTCAATTCCATGGATTCCATAAAAAGCCATATCAAGATGGCCTATTGCTGAACCTGCGGGACAAAATGTATTTGCCGAAAGTATTTTTCCAACAGTTTCTTTACCATTCACAATTTCAAGTGTTGCCGGAGTAAATCTTGTTGTTGAGCAGGAAAACACAGGAACATTATATTTTTTGGAAGTTTCAAAAACGGCAATTGCCCCAGCTAGCGTGTTGGAAATGGGTTTATCAATAAACATCCTTTTCCCGGCTTTAAAAACAGGTAAAGCTTCTTCTAAGTGTCTTCGGCCATCAACAGATTCTAACAAAATTACGTCTGTTTTTTCCAGAAGCTCATCAATAGATTTTACAATTTCAACTCCCATGCTGCTTATCTGTTCCGTAAAGCCAGCAAGCCTGTCAATACTTGAAGGCATATCTGCACTTCCTTTGGTAGGATACGCCGCCACCACTTTAAACCCTTTAAAATTAGGATCTCCCTTCTCATTCCCTTCATTGATAGTTTTAGTAAAAGCGACTACATGTGAGGTATCCAATCCTATCATACCAATTCTTCCACCTTTTGCTATATTTTGATTCATATTCAATGATGAAACAGATCCAGATATACCTAATCCAATTCCGGCTAAAGTGGATGTCCGAATAAATTCGCGACGTTGATAGTTTTTTTTCATTTTTTAAAATATTTAATCCATTAAAATTTATTATTATTTCGGAACTCTCCATAAAAACCATATACTGCCATTAAATTACATTAAAGTTAAACTTTTGGTTCCCATCCAGGTTGATAATCACGGCTCCAATACTTTTGAGCAGCACCCTTATTTTTAATTCGACCATTTATCGGATCAATGTTCAAAGTTTCTCCAGAACGAAGCGCAATATTTCCTAACTGAACCAGCAAAGTACTCTGATGACCACCCAAAATATCCGCATTTAATTTAGTTCCTTTTCTTATTGCATCAAATAAATTCTGAATATGAAGCTGATCTCCCCCTGGCGAAGGATTACTTCTATCAGTCGCTTTTGTTTCAACGGTTGCTTTATTATCAATGTTCTTCAGCAGTTTGTTGTCTTTATCGTATATCTTATATGTATTTTCATCAATCCACAATGTCCCGTTATCGCCATAGAAAAGTACACCAACAGCCTTGCCTTCCGAAGGATATCCATTACAACTTCTTCCTTCCCACACCATACTGGTATCGTTATCAAAGTCCATGCTTATTATCTGTGTATCTGGAGTCTCCTGATCGTCTTTAAAATGATAGCGCCCACCTGAAGAGCTCACGCGAATTGGGTAATCAACTCCTAATCCCCAGCGCGCCAAATCAACAAAGTGGGTCCCATTGTTTAAGGCCTCGCCTGTTCCCCAATTCCAGAACCAATGCCAGTTATAATGAACAACATTATCTTTATACGGCATTCGTGGAGCTGGTCCTTGCCAAAGTTCATAATTGAGCCATGCAGGAACGGCGACCTCTTTCCCATGTCCAATAGAACCTCTGGCTGAATGATACCATGATTTTGCGAAATATACTTTTCCAATCACTCCTGTATGCAATTCTCCAATAGCAGCAATAATGTTAGGAAACGACCGGCGCTGATTTCCCATTTGAATAATACTATTATATTTTTTAGCTGCTGCAACTATTAATTCTCCTTCATTCGGATTATGACTGCAAGGCTTTTCTAAATAGACATGTTTTCCTGCTTGTGCTGCCAATATAGCCGCCGGAGCATGCCAATGATCCGGAGCTGCTATAATCAAAACATCCATTTGCTTGTCCTCAAGAGCTTTTCTAAAATCAGGAGCTTCTTTCGGGCGTTTATTTTGCAATTTTTCAACTGAGGATATGCATTTCTCCATTGCCTGCGAATCCACATCGCTTATGTGCGTAATTTCGCAATCTGGCAATTTTGTAAAATTTCTTGCCAATTGCATGCCACGGGAATTAACACCCATTACACCAACATTTATACGCTCATTTGCCCCCATTATACCGGCATAACTTTTTGCACTAAAACCAGATATTACTCCTCCAATCGAAAGTGCAGCTGCACCTGTCACCGTTTTTTTTATAAATTCTCTTCTGTTGTTTTTCATAATGCTTGACATTTTAATGTAGTTTATTATCCTTGAGTAACTTCAAGGATAATAAACTATTTTATATCGAATAATAAATCAACTTTTTTTGTAAATCTACTCATATCCCGGGTTTTGCTTAAATTCAGCCCCAAGATTAAGATCAATCTGATCTTGAGGAATAGGCCACAGGTTATTATAATCTTTAATATTGGCACCCTGCTGAAGCGGATTATCGTTATATTTTCTAGTTCTTTCTACAAGTTTGCCCATCCGAAGTAAGATTATCATTCTCATTTCTTCGACATAGAGCTCACGTATCCGTTCGTCCAATACATAATCCAGATCCACATCCGCTGGTGCAACAGGGCTGGCTTTTGCTCTGGCCCTCACTATATTTATGTCATTGGCGGCTAAATCTTTATTCTTCAAACCTAGATAGGCCTCTGCCCTTAGCAAATATGTTTCAGCCAGGCGCATTGCATAAAAATCAGTATGAATAGCTCCTCCACCTCCACGCGCCACATCTGAAATAGTTGCCTGAACTACAGGTTGCCAACCTTTCATAAAAAAGGGATAAAAATAATTTGTGGTATCCTTTAAAGCATTCCTCGTTCCCGGAGCAAATTCAGACAAATCAATTTTTTTACCGTCATATTCCGAATCTGGATTTTCATAATAGAATTCTCTTTTTATATTGTGCTTGGCATTTCTGATATCATTATTCCAATCACTACGCCAAATATCATAAAAGACCAGATTAGTTCCACGGGAACGAGCTACCTGAACCCCTAATGTGTCCGAATAAACATTTTTAAATGCTGGCTTACCATCAGGTGCAAGCCCAAATTTTTGAAACCGTGGGCCATAAATTCCAGACCAATAATTACTACTCCCACCTAATTCGAGGTTTGGTTCAAATTGTATTGCCCAGATTGCTTCAGTGTTAAGGGGTGGATTTTGATTTCCATATTGAAATAAGTCCCAATAAACATCTCCTGAGCCAAACACTTCATTTTGTTCTCCAAATCGTTCAGTCATCAATGCATAGCCATAATTATTTATTACTTTTGAAGATGCATCTACTGCTAACTGGTACTTTTGTTGTGCTAGATAAACATCTGCAAGCAAATGCAATGCAGCACCTTGCGTAAGTCTCCCAGAAGCAGTTTCAGACCCAGGTTTCGGTAAATTCTCACTCGCAAATACAAGGTCGTCTTCAATTTGTTTATATACATCAGCCTTGGGGTCCCTAATAAAATCTACTTTAGCTTCTTTTACAACAAAAGTTATTAATGGCACATCGCCCCATAAGGTAACGGCTATTCTGTGACACCAAGCCCTGAAAAACCTGGCTTCAGCTAAATAGTTGTTTTTTTGAGTTTCATTACTCCATAAGTTTTCATCCACATTTTCAATTTCAGTTATAATAATGTTTGCTCGCTGTATCTCATTGTAAAGATACAACCACCAATAGCGTATAACGCTATACTCTGGAGTTACACTTGTTTCGTAATTGGTTAGGAACCGCTGACCTCCAGGCGTTTCACCGTCATAACCAATGTCAGTACCCATTCCAAATAATCCATAAGATTGCTGTCCTCCATTACGATACCATTTGTCCCGTACGTCGGCATATAATCCTATAAGTCCTTGCTCTATTCCGGTAGGCGTAGTATATGCATTGGAAGGAGTTAAAAAATCAATAGGTGTCTCTTTCAGAAATTCTTCGTCGTTACATCCTGACATTACGAACAATCCCATAAATGTTACCAATAAGCATCTTTTAAAGATAAAAGACAGATATTTTTCGTGTTTCATTTTTTTAAATTTAGACGTTTAATAATCCATATTAAATTGTTACAATTCACTATTGAGTTAAAATCTTAATCTGACACCAAGGCTGATGTCTCTCATCATCATATCGTAATAACCACCCAGTTCAGGATCAAATCCTTCCCATTGAGTCCAGGTATAAAGATTTTTTCCACTAAGATAAATTTGCAAGCCTTCTATCTTCAAACTTTCCAATACATTTTGATTAAACCTGTACGTCAGTGATAAATCCTGTAATCTTACGAAACTTCTATCTTGATAATTACCTGATGAGGTTACGGGATAATTGTAAATAGCAGGTGCGTTGTTAACCCCATTATCTGGTGTCCAGTTTTCACGTATTGCAGGCTGATTTTGTCTTTGTGCATAGTCATAGTCAGAAGTGGCCTCAAGCAATCGTTTAAGGTTTCCGATATAATATCCATTTCCCCCTTGTATTGAATTCAATAAGAAAGATAGGGTAAAATTTTTGTAAGAAATATTATTTCCTACACTAAAACGATAGTTTGGCGTAGTGTAACCAACAATTGTTCGATCTTCAGCAGCAGTAATTTTGTTATCGCCATTAAAATCTTTAAGCTTGAACTGCCCCGGATAAAAACCATCAAGGACTTCACCTCTATAGAATTCTTCTTCTGTCCAGACACCTCCTGTACGTTGATAATCATAAACAGCACTAATCGGCTCCCCTAAAAACCACTGGTTACCGATATCATCTTTACCATCACCGTAAAGAGTTACCAATTCATCTCGATTTAACGAAAATACAAATCTGCTTTCCCAGCGGAATGGGACTTCAAAATTTACTGTTCTCAGTTCAAGTTCAATTCCTCTGTTTGCAACCTCTCCGATGTTCGTCCATACACTAGTATAGCCAGTTGCTCCTGGAAGTGAACGCCTAACCAATACATCTTTGGTTTTTGAACTGTACAAATCAATTTCTCCAGAAATTCGATTGCCTAATATTGAGTAATCCACTCCAACATTTGTTGAACGGGTGGTTTCCCAACTTAAGTCGGAATTTCCTAACGAATTTGGTGAAGTACCAATTGCGGAGGTAGAACCAAAAACATAATAACTAGTTGCCATTCTCGATAAACTTGAATATCTTCCAATACCTTGATTCCCATTTTCACCGTATGAAACTCTAAGCTTTAAAAAATCAAGCCAATTTACAGCATTTTGCATAAAAGTTTCTTCCGAAAGATTCCAGGCAGCCGAAAGAGAATAAAAATTAACAAGTTTATTTTCATCACCAAAACCAGAAAAACCATCTCTCCTGAATGTTCCGGTTAGCAAATACTTACTTTTAAAAATATAATTTAACCGTGCCATATACCCCAAGGAACTTTGCTCCCATGCTCCTGAGCCAATACTATATTGTTGGGAAAACCCAACATCGTTATATCCAAGAATCTCATTTGCAAAACGATTTGCATTGATGCTAGCACTACTTCCAGATCCTTTATCTCGCGTATAAAGTAAAGTTGCATCCACCTTATGGTTTTCGGAAATGTTACCTGCATATTTAAGAATGTGGTTGAAAATCCAGTATGTTGCATCAGAATATTGAATAACGGCTTCTCCTTCATTTGCTCTCATGCCTTCGAAGGTATAACTTGGATGGTATGTTTTATTACTTAATGAATTAGAGTTGTTGGAATAATTAAAATCGTAAGTTAAACCCGGAAGTTTTGGTATGGCTACCTTTGCATATGCTGTGGCAAGTAAATTCTTCCTAATTTCCTCATTATCAAAATATTCAGCTCTTAACGGGTGCGCCATTAGAAATTCTTCATTAAACTGGATTGGATATCTACCTTCTTCGTTGTATTTACTCGCCAATGGGCTTGCATTTTGTGCATGTTGCATGCTTGCCTCAACTCCGGAGAGATCTCTATAAGAATAAGTGGTGTTTAAACCAAGTCTCAACCAACTAGTGAGCGCTCCTTCAACTTTACTATTTAATGTAGTTCTTGTGAAACTATCTCCTTTTAAAACTCCTTCCTGATCAGTATAGGAAGCTGAAACAAAATAGTTAAAACGTTCACCGGCACCCGCTATACTTAAATCATAATTTGACATCGGAGCGACACGTGTAACCTCATCAATCCAGTCAATTTCATTGCCTTCTCTGTAATTTTTTCTTTCATCTTCCGATTTCAAAGAACTTAGTACTATTTGATCATCATATCCTGGATGAACAGGTTTTCCTCCTTGGGTACTGGGATCAGTCGGTTTCTTTTGATACCAACTATATAAAGACTGAAAATAGTCGTAGTCAACCAGTCTGTGTGCATATTGTTCAGCATCCATCCATTTAACCGGATTATTTGCATAATCCTGAAGACCAAAATAAGTATTGAAATTTATACTGGGTTTTATCGAATTTCCTTTTTTTGTCGTAATAAGCAAAACACCATTAGCTGACCTTGACCCATAAATTGCTGCTGCACTGGCGTCTTTTAATACATCGATTCGTTCTACATCTGCTACGTTAATATCAGAAATGCTACCATAGTAAATAATGCCATCTAAAACAATTAGTGGGTCTGTACTCGCAGAAAGTGTATTCTGACCTCGAATTGTCAAACTTGGAGTCCCGCCTGCCCGGGTTCCTCCCTGAACATTCAAACCAGCCGCATAACCACGTAACGATTGAGTAAGATTTACATTTGTAGAAGGTGGAATATCATCCATAGAAATGCTTTTTATAGAACCTGTCAGATCACTTTTTTTCATCGTTCCGTACCCCACAGCCACCACCTCTTCCAATCCTATCGCATCTACCACCATCTCAATATTTATGGTAGTTTGGTTTCCAACCACCACCTCTTGCGCCCTCATTCCCACAAACGAAAACTGCAAAGTGGCATTTTCAGGAATGTTAGGAATGGAATATTCCCCATCAACATTGGTGACTGCCCCTTGAGTAGTACCTTTCACGAGTACAGTTACACCTGGAAGCGGTTGTCCATCAGAGTCGGTTACGGTTCCGGAAACCGTGCGTTGTTGAAATCCGGCCTGGAAACCGTTGTTATAAGTATTGGGGGTGGTGAGTACGATAAACCGGTTTTTTATGACGTACCTTACATCTGTTCCGGCAAAAAGAGTTTTTAATACTTCCTCAACTTTCTGGTTTTTGACATCCACAGAAACTACGCGGTTTACATCTATGATTTTACCGCTGTACATAAAGTAGAACTCACTTTGCTTTTCAATTTCTGAGAGCACTTCTTTTATCGTTGCATTTTTCATGGTCAGGTTTAGCGTTTTGGTTTGCGAATAGCTTTTGTTGGCCAAAACGCCCATCACGGAAATCAGAAGTAAACAGCAAGTTAGTTTCATGATCCTAAAGGTTTTTTTCATTGTGGGAAATTTCTCGTATCCCAATAAATCGATAATTTTTTTCATACATTTGTAATGATTAGTTGAAAATTGCCCTGTATTATACTACAGGGTGTTTATTTTACTCTTTGCAGGGAAATGTTGTCGCATTTCCCTGTCTTTTTTTCATCCGTTCGTTTATTCTTTATTACATAGGCAAAATGGTTTTATATTTTCTATTTGTATTTTATTGATTACGCGTTTGTTTACCTGAAAATCGTTGTTTTGTCTTGTTTTCGTCCCCCTTTATAAAGGGGGAATCAAAGGGGGATTTTGTGAATAGAACCACTAAATTCAGAATGGAAACATAATCCCCCGGCCTTCTGCGTCGGCCACCCCCTTTCGAGAAAGGGGGACGCGTCCTTAACGATTTTCCTGTATAATTTGGTAAATAAATAGGCATTCATTTGTTTTTATCGTTTTTTACTGATTATTATTTTCTGTTTTGAAAAGGTGCCGTCGGGCAATTTTTTCCGGGGTAGTGCTTTATAGCTCACCGGCGTGGCAATGGTCATCAAGTCGAGTATTTGAAAAAGGGGCTCATCGATAAAAGTGACGGTGTAGATGTAATCTTTTATGTCGTCTGCAACTTCAATATCCACATTAAACATGCGGCTGAGGCGTTCTGTGACTTGCGAGATGGAAGCGTCCTCGAACACCAGTTTCCCATCTTTCCAGGCAATATACTTTTCGGTGCTTCCCATGCTGCTTGAGACCGCACCCGTTTTTACATGGTAGTTTACATGTTGCCCCGGTTTCATGCCGCCAATGGCTGTGGTTTTCCCGTTGGATCCTGTTTGTTCCAAAAGTACTTTGCCGCTTACCAGGGTGGTGGCCACTACCTCCTCACCGGGATAGGCCAAAACATTAAAAGCCGTGCCCAATGCTTTCACATTTATTTTTCCGGCTTTTACAATGAACGGTTGCTCAGGGTTGTGGGCCACGTTAAAATACCCTTCGCCAATTAGCCTTACTCCCCGGGTGCCGTTAGAAAAAAATTGCGGGTATTTCATTTTGCTGCCATAATTCAGATGCACTTCCGAGCCATCGGATAAATAGACGGTAGTCCTTGACCCGATTGGCGCTATCACTTCCAGCGAATCAACGGTGCGATTGTTAGATGTGAGCAGTTCCGTTTTTGTCTCCGAAAGGGTGTAGAACAGGAAGGCAAGCACGGGTATCAGCAAAATAGCGGCAGCCTTAGTCAGCCAGGTAACAACCATGGGAAAAACCGGTTTCCTGATTTTCGTGTTTTTGTGTTTTTTGCTGTCGTTATCTATTTTATGTTGAATTTTGTCGAATAGGTCGTTGAACTTTTCATCCTCACCCGAAAACTTTTTCTCCCGGTAGTTTTTCCAATCGTCGAATGCCCATTTTTTGCTTTCCCTGTTCAGCGCTTCTGCATTTGCCCAACGGATTACTTCCTCCAGTTCGGTTTTAGAGCAACGGTTATTTAAAAATTTTATAAGTATCTCTTTTGTCATTTTCGGCTGCAAATGCCTTCCCACTTAAGGTCGGGAAGGCATAAAATTATTAATCAAACTAAACTAAACTAAACTAAACTAAACTATGAAATCTATGGAATTTAAATTCCTTGTTTGATAAGTAATACGCACAAGCTTTCAGGAGGGAGTATGTAAAATGTGATTTTTTTTGATGAACAATTGAGCTGGTGACCCAAAGTCACCAGCTCAACCCTACATAGGCGTTCACCTGCTGACTTTGGGTCAGTTATCATCTAACAAATAATGTATTTAGTTGCAGTTCATTGAAATATAGAAGAATGGTCATCGGAGCGAGTCCCCCTTTGGTTGAGGTGTTGGATTTGGAAAACGGATGTTTTATACCAAAGGGGGATTCGCTCAGAACAACTCCACTGCTTTGGCTGGCAACATTTTAGTCTGGAGTTAGATTCTTGGTTATACCGTTTTTGGGGTTACAGGACTGGTGAATAGCAGTCAGGCAATCAAGTCTTTGCCGATGTGCGATTTTAAGAAAGAAAGTGTATTGGCCATGTGTTTTTTTACGGTATTGACGGAGATATCTAATTTCTCGGCTATTTCGCGGTGCGATAAACCTTGTTCGCGGCTTAACCGGAATATTTCTTTTTGGCGCGCGGTCAATTTATTCAATAAGGCCTGTACCTTTTTATTTAGTTCATTAAAGTGGATTTCATCTGTAAAATCAGGGGCTACATCAGTTTGTTGTATGGATTTGAGGTGTTCTAAGTATTTCTGTTCTGTTATCCTTTTCCGGAACAGGCTGATTGTGGCGTTGTACGCAATCGTGAACAGGAAAGATTCGAACGAGGCATGAACATCTATTTTACTCTGGTTTTCCCACACTTTAATAAAAACTTCCTGCACAATTTCTTCGGCATCCGTTTCCTGCTTAACATAGCGCAGCACAAAACCATACAGCCTTTTACAATACCGTTGGTAAATGTTGTAAAAAGCTACCTTGTCCCCTTTCCGGATGAGCAGCAGCAGCTCCTGGTTTGATTTTGTAACTTTCAAAATATTTTGGTTTTAGTGAACCCAAATCTAATGATTTTTCATCTCTTCTCACCTCTCATCTCTCACTTTTCACTTTTCACTTTTCACTTTTCACTTTTTACTTTTCACTTTTCACTTTTTACTTTTTACTTCTCACTTTTTACTTTTTACTTCTCACTTTTTACTTTTTACTTCTCACCTCTCACCTTCCCTAAGCATTCCACTTCTTCAAGGCCTCCAAGTTCATTTCGTTTTCGAGATTTTTGGCTGGCGGAGTATATAGAAAGTCGAGATTTTCCTTGAAATATTCCGTTATCTTTCCTCGCACAAGTTTCATGGATGTATTGATGAGGCCGTTTTCCTGGGTAAATCCTTCGGGCAAAACTGCAAGCGTAGCCGGGAGCCAACGTTCGGGGAACATCCCTTCGTGCCTGCCGCCTTTTTTAAATTCATTGATTTCGTTTTGGATAATTTCGAGCGTTTTTTTGTTGCCTTCGGGCGAGCCTTTCTCGAAGTGTAAGTGCTTCAGTTCGCGGTTGATATTATCCATATCGGGCACAATCATCCCAACCGTGTAGGGATTCTGGTCATTGTACAGAAGAATCTGGCTGATAAAAGGAGACAATTCTACAATGGCCTCTTCAATTCCTTCGGGGCTGTATTTTTCTCCGTCGTTGCCAATCAGTAAACTTTTGAAACGGCCCAGAACGACTAAAAAATCATCTTCGTCCATGTAGCCCATGTCACCGGTGTAAAGCCAACCGTCTTTTATGGTTTCCTCTGTTGCCAAGGGGTTGTTCCAATAGCCGACCATTACATTGTCGCCTTTTACAACAATTTCTCCTTTTTCGCCTTTGGGAAGTTCGTTTCTGTCGTCGTCCACAATTTTCAGTTCCAAGTGTTTTACCAGTCGTCCGGAAGTTCCGAATTTGATGGCGTGCGGTACATTCGCCGAAATTACGGGTGCGGCTTCCGTCAGTCCATAGCCCTGACAGACCGGCATACCAACAGCGTAGAAAAAGCGCTGCAATTCCGTGTCGAGTAAAGCTCCTCCTCCCACAAAAAACTCCAGATAGCCACCAAAACCGGCACGTATTTTTTTGAAAAGGATTTTATCGAAAAGAAAGAGCAGCGGTTTAAGTAGAAAACGCCATCCTTTTCCCGCGTTGAACCCATTACCGTTATGGAGGTAAGCCACTTTCAGTGCAAATTCAAAAACCTTGTACAACGTTTCGCCTTTTTTGCGGATTCCGGCTTCGATGTTTTTGCGGAATGCTTTGGAATAGGCCGGCACGCTCATCATCAAATTGGGTTGGATTTCGTTGATGTTGACCGGAATGTTTTTTATTGTTTCCAGAGGCGTTTTCCCAACTTCAACCGAGGCGATGCTTGCACCCACATACATAAAGACGTACAGGCAGGTAGTGTGCGCAAAGGCATGGTCCCAGGGCAAAATCGCCAAAGTGCGCCAGTTGGTTTTTAGTTCCATCAAGGAGTTCGACTGCACTACGTTTGCCGCGTAGTTCAAATGCGAAAGCATGATTCCTTTGGGATCGGCCGTAGTGCCCGAAGTGTAGGAAATATTCGCGATATCGCCGGGTTGAATGGCCCTCCAAATCGATTCTAATTCCGCTGCATTGCTTTCTCTGAACAATTTGCCTTCGTTTTGAATTTCTCGAAAGTCAACGTCGTTTTCTCCTGCATTTTCTTTGCCGTCTAAATAAACTACTTTTTTAAGTTCGGGCAATTCGCTGCGGATGTCTTCAATTTTTGGGACGTGTTGTTTCGACACAAAAACGTATTTGCTCCCGCTGTGTTTCAAGCGGAAAATAAGTTCGTTTTTTTCGAGCCGGATAGAGAGCGGTACGTTTATCCCCCCGGCATACAACATCCCCATTTCACTGATGATCCAGTCGTTGCGGCCATCGGCTACCAGGGCGGCACGATCCCCTTTTTTGAAGCCCATTTTCACCAATCCGGCAGCGAGGTTTAGCACTTGCTCGCGGGTTTCTTTGTAGGTGGTGCCTTCATATTTCCCGTTTCGCTTTTCCCATAAGTAAACATTGTCGGGGTAGTTGGAAACTGCGGTTTCAAAAAGTTCAATTATCGTTTTCATTTTTTTGAAATTGGTTTTTATTAAGTGAAAAATGCATTAAGAACCCAAAAATTTATAACCCGTTTTTTCGTTCATCGTTCAGTTTATCAAATAAAGTGGATTCTATATCCATAGTATTCAATTTTAATTTTTAAAACCTCAAAAATGCGAAAAGTAAATGAAACGTCCGATCAATTGCTGAAATTTAAAACATATTGTAATTTAGCAGCCAAACTTGTATTTTAACAGCAGCCAAAAGTAAATGGTAAAAAAACTCATTCAAATCGATCTGAAATCACCACACCCAAAATACCGTCAAATCATGGATTCTATTGTGGGGGCGATTGATAAAAAAACGTTGAGTAAGGGGGATAAAATACCTTCGATCAATCAAATTTGTTCCGGTTTTAGTTTGAGCCGCGACACGGTGATGTTTGCGTTAAACGAGCTAAAAGCCAAAGGAATAGTGCATAGTCAGCCCGGGAAAGGCTATTATGTGTCGGTATCGGAAATTCTTCAACAGGAACGGGTTTTTGTGCTGTTTGACGAGCTGAATGCTTTCAAGGAAGATTTGTATAACTCATTTATTTCAAATTTAAAAGGAAAAGCAAGTGTCGATATTTTCTTTCATCATTTCAATTATAATGTTTTTAAAAATCTGATTGCTGAAAGCATCGGACATTATACTTCATACGTGTTGATGCCCGCAACCTTCGACAGCCTGATCCATATACTTTCTAAATTACCAAAGGATAAATTGTATATTTTGGACCGGTATAAAACGGAATTAAAAAGTTATCCGATGCTTTATCAGGATTTTGAATCCGATTTTTGCAACGCACTGCATCAAGGCATCGATTTGTTGAGAAAATACAGGAAACTGGTCTTTATTCATCCGGGCGGAAAAGAGCCTTATGAACGGGTGAAGGGGTTTGAGCGGTTTTGCAAAGAAAACAAATTCGATTACCAAGTGGCAAAATCGTTGGACGGATTGCGGCCCAGCCTGTACGAAGCTTTTTTTCTGATTTCGGACCGCGACCTGGTACAGATGATTAAATTGGCAAAAAATTACAACTACAAATTGGGCAAAAAATTCGGTATCGTTTCTTTTAACGACACGGTGCTGAAAGAGGTGGTGGCCGGAGGCATCACTACCATTTCCACCGACTTTGTAGCAATGGGGAAAACACTTGCCGAAATGGTCCTGGGCCGATCAACTAAACAGTTCAAAAATCCTTCAAGACTAATCGTGCGCAACAGCTTATGACAAAAAAACGCAATTTAAAGTTTTTCAACTCCATTGGAACTGAATTTTAAAAATTATATTTGCCCCTGCCACCACCAGCCAGTTGAAAAGAATTGAAATTGAATAAATAATGAAACTATGACGAAAATTAAAAGTTTAAACGACAAAATTAACGGTGGAAACAATCCTTTATTTCTGGAGCTATACGGAACAGGCGCCAATGTTTTAAAAGAGCAAGCCGGCCGCTATGCCAGCCTGATGAGTGATTTTGAAAAAACGTATGGAACCGACGAGGTTCAACTGTTTAGTTCGCCCGGACGGACCGAAATTGGCGGAAACCACACCGATCATAACCACGGCCGGGTATTGGCTGGTGCGGTGAACCTCGATAATATTGCGGTCGCCGCTAAAAACGGGACAAATACCGTTCGCATAAAATCAGCAGGTTATTCCAAATTCCAGGTTGAACTGACCGACTTTCAGCCCAACGATACCGAATTCTATACTTCTGCTGCTTTGGTAAAAGGCATTGCCGCAAAGATGAAAGAAAACGGGTACCAAATCGGCGGTTTTGATGCCTGTATTGATGGCCGTGTGCCAAAAGGCTCCGGTTTAAGTTCATCGGCTTCCTTTGAGGTATTGATAGGGGCGATTATCAATGAACTTTTTAACAACGGCAAAATGAGCGCAGTTGAAAATGCAATAATTGGTCAGTGGAGCGAAAATAATTATTTTGGAAAACCATGCGGTTTAATGGATCAGACGGCTTGTTCGGTCGGCGGATTAATTACCATCGATTTTAAAGATCCTGCAAACCCGATTGTAAAAGAGGTGGATTTCGATTTTGTTTCTACAGGTTTTTCACTGGTGATAACCGATGTAGGCGGTGGCCATGATGATGCGGCTTCTCAGGCTGAATACGCATCGCTGCCAACGGAGATGAAATCGGTAGCAGCCCAATTGGGTGCAAAGGTTTTGCGCGAAGTAACTTTGGAACAAATTGTGGAAAATATTCCTGAAATTCGAAAAAGAGCCGGCGACCGTGCAATTCTTCGTGCTTACCACTTTCAGGGAGACAACGCCCGAGTGGTGGAACAGGTTAAAGCATTAGAAAACAACGATTTTCAGGCTTTCTTAAAAATGGTAATCGAATCGGGCTACAGTTCATACATGTATAACCAGAATATTTATAATGTCGTGCATAAAGACGAGCAAGTAGTTTCATTGGCACTGGCGCTCAGTGAAATGGTGCTGAAGGGCTATGGAGCTTGGCGGGTTCATGGGGGCGGTTTTGGTGGAACCATCCAGGCGTTTGTTCCGCAGGAAAAATTGGATGAATACGTGAAAATTTTAGAGCATGTTTATGGCCGGGGAACCTGCCATAAGTTGTTTATTCGGGCGAAAGGGGCAATAAAACTGGATTTGTGAGAAAATATTTCTTTCAATAGTTCGCTTTTACGGTCGATATTTTAACTTTGATGCGATATTTTAACGCTACAATGAAATCAACAAAATAAATAAATTCAAATTCATTTACTAAAAATCAAATTATGAGTAACAAAAAATCTTATTTAGTGCCAATCATTATGATGATTCTCCTTTTTGGGATGATCTCATTTGTGACCAACCTGGCTGCGCCCATGGGTATTGTGTTGAAAAACCAGTTTAATGTGCCAAACTCCTTAGGCATGTTGGGCAACCTGGCCAACTTTATTGCCTATGCAGTTATGGGTATTCCCGGTGGAATTTTACTTACGAAAGTGGGCTATAAGCGAACTGCTTTAATTGCTATTGCGGTTGGGTTTATAGGGGTAGGAATTCAATACCTGTCGGGTCATGCCGAAAGTTTTGGAGTTTACCTGTTGGGTGCATTCGTTGCCGGTTTCTCTATGTGCTTGTTGAACATTGTTGTAAACCCGATGTTGAACACGCTTGGTGGTGGCGGTAACAAAGGAAACCAACTTATTCAGGTTGGAGGCTCTTTCAACTCGGTAATGGCTACTTTCACCCCTGTTTTTGTAGGTATTCTTATCGGCGAAGCAACGAAAGCCAGAATTACGGATGTCTTCCCCATTATGTACATCGCTATGGGTGTTTTTGCCCTGGTATTTTTCATTCTT
Organism: uncultured Maribellus sp.; assembly: GCA_964572085.1. Classification (GTDB taxonomy): domain Bacteria; phylum Bacteroidota; class Bacteroidia; order Bacteroidales; family Prolixibacteraceae; genus Draconibacterium. Next base: position 21,343 of record CAZNEV010000033.1, read on the forward strand.
TGGGCCACTTCTATTCCTGAACCACATGCCGATCAGCCAAAAGAAGCGCTTGGCGGCCTGATGGCAGGAGCTTTGAAATTCCGTCATTTTGTTTTGGGGGCTATTGCCATTTTTGTTTATGTAGGTGTTGAAGTTGGAACACCGGGAATTGCAAATTTATACATGACTACGCCAAGCGTGGAGCAATCAGAAGGGATTGTTGCAGCCTATAATCTGCCACAATCAGAAATTAGTGCCGAAGCTTATAAAACGGCTCAGCGCATTATTGATGGAAGAGATACCCCCGGATTGGGCATTGGTGCCGGAATTGCCGGAGGTGTAGTTGGTTTTTATTGGCTTTTGATGTTGGTTGGCCGCCTGTTCGGTGCGGGGTTCGGACATAAAATATCGAGTAGGAGCATGCTCAGCACGGCTTCATTTGTAGGATTGATACTGGTTCTTTTAGCCATTTTTTGGCCCGAAACATCCAAAATATCCATGCCAACGTTCAGCGTGGCGTCAGGTTCATTAGATTTCGGGATGACGCCGGTGCCCATTAAGTTCTTCTTTTTGGCCTTGGTTGGTTTATGTACCTCCATTATGTGGGGCAGTATTTTTAACCTTGCCGTTGAAGGATTAGGTAAATATCTTGCAGCAGCATCCGGTATTTTTATGGTGTTGGTAGCCGGTGGTGGCATCCTTCCCGCTATTCAAGGTTGGGTAGCTGACGTTTCAACCTATCAGGCCAGTTATTGGGTAATTATTGCCAGCTTAGCCTATTTGTTGTTTTACGGAGCTATTGGTAGCAAAGTAAACCAAAGGGCGGAAGATTTAACTATGGAAAGCAGATCGATAATTGGTTCTATGGAAGAAGCTTAATCGAAATTGTGCCCGGCAGGAGTTCATTTTATTTCACCATAACCGTTCTGATTTGGTAATTATTATTGCGATTATTTAGGTGTCCTATCGTATTTCTGGTAAACTCAATATTTCAAAATAAATAGAAAAAGTAGCTGCCATTTTGGTGGCTATTTTTTATTTTAGGCGTTTATTTGATACCGTTATGTACGACATTATTGGCGATGTTCACGGCAACGCATCATTGTTGAAGAGGTTGCTGCTTCGGTTTGGGTATAAAAAAACAGAAAGCGGTTATTGCCACCCTGAGCGGAAAGCTGTGTTTGTGGGCGACTTTGTGAACCGTGGTCCCGAAATCCGAAAAACCATACGTATAGTGCGTAAAATGGTGGAAAATGGAAATGCCCACGCCATATTAGGCAATCACGAAATAAATGCAATCATCTATTATTTGAAAGATAAAAATGGTTTGCTTTTGATCAAATCGCCTGAAAAAAACTTTTTGGCCTTATACAAAACTATCAACCAGTTTGCAAACCATGCGGAGGAATGGACAAGTCACCGGAAATGGATGCGCAAATTACCGCTCTATTTAGATTTTGGTGAAATTCGCATTGTTCATGCCTGCTGGTCCGACGAAGCCATCGAGACGCTGAAAAAGGCCGAAGCCGGGGGGAAATCCCGGAAAGCTATTTTTCGCAATGTGTATAAAAACCCCAAGTCGGCAACAAGCAAAAGCGTTCTCACTTTGACCAAGGGAATTGACTTTAAAATGCCCGGCGACTTAAAAATCATCAACAATAAAGGGGTCGCTCCGCGTACTTTCCGGATGCGATGGTGGGAAGATCCCGAAGGGAAGACCTTCGAAGAAATGTCGTTCGAAAGCAAATTTGTTCTGCCCTCCTACGACATCCCGAAACAAATTATGTTGCACAATGGCGTATATCCTGAATCAAACCCAATAGTATTCTTTGGGCATTACTGCAGGTTCAATGGTCCCTTCATCGTAAAACCCAATATTTGTTGTGTTGATTCGTGTGTTACAGGCAATAAAACGCTCACTGCCTACCAATGGGATGGTGAAAGAGTGCTTGATGAGCAGAAAATTATCCATATTGGTAGGTAAAAGGTATATTTAAATATCAGATAGTGAGAATGTTATTGCGAAATTTAAAAATTATGTCATTTCTGTTGTAACAAAAAGAAAGAAAGTCTATATTTGCAACACCTTTTCAAAAAGGTATTCCTTTAAAAAAATGGATTAAAAATGGTGCGGTAGTTAATACCGCCCAATGAAGTAGAGATTAAAAATGGTGCGGTAGTTAATACCGGCCAATGAAATAGAGATTAAAAATGGTGCGGTAGTTCAGTTGGTTAGAATATCGGCCTGTCACGCCGAGGGTCGCGGGTTCGAGTCCCGTCCGCACCGCAAAAATCCGCTAAACGCGGATTTTTTTTTGCATATGGAATTTCAAGTTTACATTTTGGAAAGCCTGTCGGACGGTACGTACTATATCGGGTTTACCTCTGACCTTAGCAAACGATTGGATTACCACAACTCGGGGAAGTCAAAATACACTTCGCGCAAAATGCCATGGAAAGTTGTTTATACAGAGGCTTTTGCAACCCGCCCGGCAGCGGTGCAACGGGAGCGGTTTTTGAAACGCCAACGGAACTCCGGCTTCTATCGAAGGTTAATTGGCGGTTGAGGACGGGGCGGGTTTCCCGAGCGCTCGGGATCCGCACCGCAAAAATCCGCTAAACGCGGATTTTTTTTTGCATATGGAATTTCAAGTTTACATTTTGGAAAGCCTGTCGGACGGTACGTACTATATCGGGTTTACCTCTGACCTTAGCAAACGATTGGATTACCACAACTCGGGGAAGTCAAAATACACTTCGCGCAAAATGCCATGGAAAGTTGTTTATACAGAGGCTTTTGCAACCCGCCCGGCAGCGGTGCAATAAATCATCTAAACATTTTTATTTTTTTGTAATGCTTTTTCCTATAAGGATGCTTACCTTATACGGAAAATAAGATGGTGGAAAACAACTGTTAAAAGTCCGTAAAGCCCGTTACACCTTATTCTCCAATAAAATGTGGGTTGAAATTCAAATAACACTAAAAAAGGTTCATCACAATGTGGTAAACAGCATCGCATTTTATCCTGTTGCGATCGGTTTGCTGTTTTTGTTGATCTCGGTGTTGAGTATCACTTTTGAGTTCTCGGATGCCGGACAAAAGTTGAAATCGAATTTGCAATGGTTGAGTTTGAAAGACGCAACAACGGCACGAAGCATTATTTCTGCCATTACCGCGGGAATTATTTCTATTATGGTTTTCAGTTTCTCGATGGTAATGATTGTGTTGACCCAAATGCAATTGCTATCTTACTTCCTATTATTGTTAAGCTACTGGACGAGGTGAAAATCAAAATAAAAAGAAACATTTAAAAGTGAATAAGCTATGAGAAATACAGGAAATGAATTGATTGTCGAGGTAAACGGGTTAAAAGTCAGTTACCTTGATGAAGGCGAAGCTGATGCTCCGGTCATTGTTTTTGTGCACGGTTTCCCGTTTAACAAGTGGATGTGGACAAAGCAAATCATGGAATTCAAAAAAAATTACCGGGTGATCGCCTACGATGCCCGCGGATTTGGCGATTCCGAAATGGGCAATGTCCATTTCTCGGTGCAACTTTTTTCTTTCGATTTAATCGGTTTGATGGATGCGCTTCGTATTGAAAAAGCCATTCTTTGCGGCTTGTCGATGGGAGGGTATATTGCATTTAGCGCCATGGCAAATTTTCCGCAACGTTTTAGCCGGCTGGTTTTGTGCGACACAAAATGTGCTGCGGATGATGCCGCCGCCAAAGAAAAACGAATGAAAACAATCGAATCGATTCAAGAAAATGGAAAGGGTAAATACGCGGAGGAAAACTTAGAGAAAGTTTTTGCACCCGATTCCTTTGTCACTAACGCAGGAACAGTGGGGAAAATTCGCGAAACAATTGTTGGAACCCCTGACGAAGTCCTTTTCAAAACTTTACGTGCCCTTGCCGAAAGAAGCGACCATTGCGGTTTGTTGCCCAGCCTGAATGTTCCGGTAATGCTGGCCGTTGGTGCTGAAGATGCCCTCACGCCGCCGAGTGTTATGCAGCAGATGCACGAAAAAATTCCCGGTTCGGTGATGCACATCATCGAGAATGCCGGCCATTTGAGCCCGTTGGAACAACCCGGGAAATTTAACGCTTTGCTGAAATCGTTTTTAAACCAGTAAGTGCTTCCGCAATTTAACTTTTGTAAAGTTTGTCGATGGTAGCGGCCAAATCAAAATCGAGTTGCGTAATGCCTTTCGCTTCGTGACTTACCAAGGAGATTGTCACTTTGTTGTACGAATTGCTCCAGTCGGGATGATGGTCCAATTTTTCGGCTTCGAGCGCTACCGAGGCCATAAAACCAAAAGCTTCTACAAATGTTTTAAATTTGAACTCTCGCTTAATGGCACCGTTTTCAATCGTCCAGTTTTTTAATTCTTTGTCGAGATGTTCTTTTGCTTTTTTTCTGGATAATGCTTTCATAATGTGATAACTAAAGGATTAATAAATGAATTGTAAATAGCAACAATGGAATTTATTGAATGTTCGATAGTTTTTACGAGAGAACAAGACAGTAAGACACAAGAGGTGAGAGATGAGAGGTGGGAGGTGGGAGGTGGGAGGTGGGAGGTGAGACACAAGAGGTGAGAGGTGAACAGTGAACAGTAAACAGTGAACAGTAAACAGTGAACAGTGAACAGTGAACAGTGAACAGTAAACAGTGAACAGTAAACAGTAAACAGGGAACAGTAAACAGTGAACAGTAAACAGTAAACAGTGAACAGTGAACAGTGAACAGTAAACAGTGAACAGTAAACAGTGAACAGTGAACAGTGAACCAGCAACGAGTAACAAGCAACGAGCAACGAATAACAAGCAACCAGCAACGACAACAAGCAACGAGCAACAAGCAACAAGCAACAAGCAACGAGCAACGAGCAACAAGCAACATGACAACGAGATAACATGACAACAAACAAATACATATTATGGAATACAGAATAGAAAAAGACAGCATAGGGGAAATTCACGTACCTATGGGAAAATATTGGGGCGCGCAAACGCAACGTTCCATTTTGAATTTCGGCATCGGGCCGGCTGGATCCATGCCCATGGAAATAATTTATGCCTTCGCCTATTTAAAAAAGGCAGCCGCTATTGCCAACCACAAACTTGGCTTGCTGCCAATGGAAAAAATGGAGTTGATAATGCAAGTGTGCGACGAAATTATCGAGTGCAAATGGGACGATCAGTTTCCGCTGGTAATTTGGCAAACCGGTTCGGGCACGCACACCAACATGAATTGCAACGAGGTAATCGCCAACCGCGCCCATGTGCTGAAAGGGAACGAATTGGGTAGCGGAATTCGCTTTATCCATCCGAACGATGACGTAAATATGTCGCAATCATCGAACGACACCTTTCCGACTGCCATGCACATTGCGGCCTACCGGATGATTGTGGGAAGCACCCTTCCGGCATTGGAGCAATTGCATAAAACACTTGAGGAAAAGTCGAAAGCGATGAGTGACGTCATAAAAATTGGCCGCACCCATTTTATGGACGCCACTCCAATTTCGTTAGGGCAGGAATTTTCGGGCTATGTGTCACAACTTGCACACGGAATCCGTGCACTAAAAAATACTTTGCCGCATTTGCTTGAATTGGCCATAGGCGGCACTGCGGTGGGCACCGGTTTAAATTCGCCCAAAGGGTACGACAAGTTAGTGGCTGAAATCATTGCCGAACTCACCGCCATGCCCTTCACTCCGGCGGCCAACAAATTTGAAGCACTGGCCAACAATGATGCCTTGGTGGAAAGCCACGGAGCGCTCAAGCAACTGGCAGTTAGCTTAATGAAAATCGCCAACGACATTCGTATGCTGGCTTCCGGTCCGCGCTCGGGGATTGGCGAAATCCTTATACCGGCAAACGAACCGGGGTCTTCAATCATGCCCGGCAAAGTAAATCCTACCCAAGTGGAAGCATTGACCATGGTTTGCGCCCAGGTCATCGGAAACGACACAACGATTTCGCTTGCCGGAATGAACGGCCATTTCGAGTTGAATGTTTTTCGTCCGGTGGCGATAAATGCTTTTCTGCAATCGGCCTCATTGCTCGCCGACGCGGTGCAGTCGTTCAACGACAACTGTGCCATTGGAATTGAGCCCAACCTGCCGCGCATTGCGGAAAACCTGCAAAACTCGTTGATGCTGGTCACTGCGCTCAACCCGCACATCGGCTACGACAAGGCCGCCACAATAGCAAAAAAAGCCTATATTGAAAACATCACGTTGAAAGAAGCAGCCATTTCTCTTGGTTTTTTAAGCGAAAAAGAGTTCGACGAATGGGTGGTGCCTAAAAATATGATACATCCAATACAAGATAGACAGGAATAAATAAAACAGGAATAATAAAAAAGGTAGGATGTCATAACTCTTCGTCGATTTTGTTGTTTCATTTTATGAACTTGACAAAAGTTAAATGTAATTTAAATTCAAGAATGAGCCCACTCCGAAAAATACTGGTTTTTACAGGCTATGTATCCATTGTAGGGGCAGTATCCATGCTTGCTGGTGCGGCGCTTTGGGGAGCATCGGGGACAGACCGAATTTCACGCCTAACTTCTCACCACTTGTCCCGGAAGTCGGGGTTCGGTGCTTCGTTGACAGGAAAGTAATAAATTTGAAAATTGATTTAATTAAGGAATATCAACTCACAATTCACCCAGTTACTGTGGGAAAAGAGTTGCCAATATTTTGACACGAGCTGGTTTTAAGGGATTATTCAACCCAATTTTCGGGAGATGGTCAGTTTTTTCTTCAAATAATTGACATTAACGTCTTTTTTTCTTAATTTACACATTGCATTCAATGTATCTTAAATTCAATGTTATGCTAGTCACAACTTCACATAAAAACGAATTTATTCAAATTTCATGTTCATGCCCTTCCGTAATCCAACCCGGAGAAAAGCTTCAGGTCGGCTTGAGCATCACTGCTTTGAAAACGTGCAAGCTGGATCAAATAACCTGGGATCTGGATGGGATTGCCAATGAGGCTGTCAAAAACGAAAAAGAACGTCTGGAGTTAAATTTAGATTTACAGGAAGGAAAATCAGTCGATCAGCAAGTTGTTTTTACGTCCAAAGCTGGGCAGGAAGGCTTTGGGGAAATCCAAATGACACTACATTTCTCTGCTTTGGGAAGTACGGAAAAAACCTTTAGCTGGAACTTTTGGATTTCTGTATTCAAGCGGACAATGGCCAGCGATAAGGAAGCATTGAATGATGATTTAAGAAAAAGACTTGTCGATGTGGTCAACTCCAGAACGAGGAATGGACATATTTTTATGGCTGACCATGTACGCTTTTTCTCCGAGTTCCTCAACATAGAAGTACCTGCATCCATTGCCGAAATTTTATCCGGGGAAATGCTGCTCAAAGAGGAAGGATTGCCCGTAAATGAAGAACTATTTTATGCCATTGTTATTGGCCAATTCCTTTTTTATGGAATGGAAAAACTGGAGCTGATCTATGAAGAGTATTGCAATGAGAGCGATGACAAATTCGAAATCGATGATGCACGGGAAGTAGCAGCAACAGTTATTTAAGGGAATTTTTTAATCGAAACCATAAAACAAAACAATATGTCGTGGGCAGCAGGTTTTACATTAGCGCTTGAAATCAACCAACCCGTTATCAACCTTGTGCTTGATAAGTTTCTACAAAGTTTACAGGCACAATTAAGCTATCAGGCAAAGTTAGGAAGAATTGGCTCGTTTGAGGCCACCGTAAAAGATTTGGAAATACTGGATCTGGAGGATCCGGCCCCTCTCGGCGGAGTGGTGACCGATTTGCAGGCACAGGCAGATTTCAAGATGAAACTGTTCGGTATTCAGATTGTCAATACGACCATGACATTTACGATCAACAATGTTGAACTCGATTTGTCAAGAACCGCCGCCGGCCTGCCCAAAGGCGTTGTAATTAAAGTAACGCCCACCCTATCGGTGAAAATCAGTTTTACAGGTGGCAATTTCCTGGTCAACTGGTTCTTGAACGGTATCATTGCCCCGCTGGTTTCTTTCGGCATCTGGATAGCTTTTAAACTGATCCGCAAAGTTGAAATCCTGGTTTGGGAACTGACCGATATTTTTGGCATCCTGGGATTGAGCTTCGCGCCAAACAGCCCGTTGCTGACAGCCCAGAAAATCGTTCAACCATCTTCAATGCTCCTGGCTTCCGATTTTAACCTGACCGCCCCGGCAATGGGTGTTGGTCAACAATTGAAACATTTCAACCCGCCAAACACCAGTATTGGTGCGGTTGTGAACGACAAGGTGATAAGTGCTGCCGTTCAAATAGCTTTTTCAAAGGGATGGGTGCCATCGCAATTTCGCGTGTCCGGCTGGAAAATCTACCTTAATTCCATTCATGTTGAATTTGAGCAAGACAAGATCGTAGCTAAAGGATCGTTGAAAGCCAAGCGGGGAAAATGCTGGTGCCGTGTAAAAGCCAAAATATCATTCCGTGCCGCGGTTTCACCCAAAATAACCGGAGCGCCTGCCCAGCCTAAACTGGATTTTAATTACGATGCCAATATCAATACGCGGATTTCAACTTCCGGCATGCTGGTGGTTTTAGGCGTTATCCTTTTTGCACCGGTTTTCATGGCATTGACCATCTCCATGTCTTTCCTCATCAACATTGTACTGAACCAGTTTTTACCGTTTACCACGAGCTGGCAGAAGAGTGGGCTTCAACTATCGGTCACTGCCAAATCGGTGAATTACGCGGGGTTCGCGCCCTTGTCCATGCAGTTTCCGCTCCAATTGAGTGGAAGCGGATCGTACGATTTGAGTAACTTTATGCAGTTCACACTTCCGGGCAATGGCCCACAAATTCAGGTTGAATACACCAACGAAAGCATTTCTATCCAACCAAACGAATTGCGGCTTGCTATTGATTTACAATAGGAAGCCCTAACTTTCGCTTTCCATCATTATCATAGGGTCGCACTCCGCCAGCAGTCGGACAGGCTCCATGCTTCTACCCGGCGTCCTTTCAGAACTTTTACAACTTATACCGATTTTGGTTTAGACAATAAACAATCGATTACTTGATAAGCACATTAATTATGACTACATTGATTTACTTATGAATCAATTACTAACAAAATGTTTTTTAGGAATTTTATTATTTTTTAGCGGCATGTATTCTTCAGCACAGAATTTTGAAAAAAAGACTATTCCTCTTCAAGGAGATGCAAGCTTGGACAGGCTGATTTCGGCGACTGCCGACAAGGAATTGGTACTGTTGGGCGAAGCCAGTCATGGCACCCACGAATACTACTTGTGGCGGGATAAGATAAGTCGGCGGTTGATAGCCGAACAGGGCTTTAGCTTTATTGCGGTAGAAGGCGATTTTGCCAGTTTATATCATCTAAACCGTTATGTGAAAAATTTGGATGGCGCGGCAAACTCTGCAAAAGAGGTTCTGTTAAAGTTAGACCGATGGCCAACCTGGATGTGGGCCAACGAAGAGGTTGTCGCATTGGCCGAATGGCTCCGTAACCACAATGACAAAATCCCCCAAGATAAGAAAGTAGGTTTTTATGGCATGGACGTATATGATGAATGGAATTCCAAAAAAGTGGTTTTGGATTTACTCAAAACAACAGATCGGATAGCTTATGGGTATGTAAAAGACCAATATAAATGTTTCGATCCGCACAAGGGAGATAGTTGGGAATATGCTGATGCAGTGCGTGCCGGGAAAGAGAATTGTGCAACTGCTACAAAAAATGTGGTAGAGTATATTAGAAACAATCGCAATAATTTCCCGGAACTTTCTGATGACACTTATTTTTATTTGTTACAAAACACCATCGTCGTACAAAATGCCGAGGAGTTTTACAGGGAAAGTGTAGCCTCAAAAGGAAATCTTTCATGGAATTCCCGGGTTCATCATATGCATGGCACCGTCAATGATTTATTAAATCTTTATGGTGTAAATTCCAAGGGAATTGTTTGGGCACACAATACTCATATTGGCGATGCGGAGTACACAAGTATGCGAAACACCGGTCAGAAGAACATTGGTCAGCTCACCCGGGAAGGATTGGGCAACGATAATGTTTTATTGATCGGCTTTACCACCTATGAAGGAAAAGTGATGGCAGGCTCGAGCTGGGGTGCCCCTGGGGAGGAAATGACCATTCCGCCTGCCGTTTCCAATAGCATAGAATATAAATTGAATAAAATCGATCAGGAAAGTTTTTATTTGATTTTTGATAAAGAGGATCGAAAGGAAAAAAACCTAAAGGTAATAGGCCATAGAGCAGTGGGGGTAGTCTATAATCCAAGAGGAGATAAAAGACAATTTGTGCCCACCATAGTTCCATTGCGCTACGATGCTTTGTTCTTTTTTAAAAAAACCACCGCTTTACGAGTTCTGAAAAAGTGAAGAGCCTTTAGTCCGTTGTTCGGCTTCAATAGATTGTAGAGTTCCAACAAAGAAACTATGCACTTAACGAGGGTTTTGGATATTTTCGGAAGAAATATAGCTTGAGCGTTCTTTGACTTATTGCAGTTTTTTGTGCTAACTACAACCAGAAATTGAACAAATATTATGCATCGTGAACCGGTGTCATTAAAAAAGGTAAATTGGCGGCATTTACCAAAACTGGCTTGGAATCGATTCCGGATACTAACTGGTGCCCGGAAAACTTGCTAAAAGTGACGAAAAAGAATTAGTACATTGAGACTGGCAAAAATTACGCACAAAAACCTCTTGAAACAATAAGTTACGATGACACAGTTGAAATTGAATATAGAAGGCATAAATAGTACAGCAAAACCTTTTTTAAAGTGGGCCGGTGGTAAAACTCAATTAATTAGCGATATTGAAAAAAGGCTGCCGGAAGGCTTTAGAAATAAAAACGTAACGTATTTGGAACCATTCGTTGGCAGTGGTGCCGTTCTTTTTTGGTTATTAAGTAATTATCCAAACATCGAAAAAGCAATAATAAATGATATTAATGCTGATTTAACGAACACTTATAAAGTTATTGCCTCTACCCCGCATGAATTAATAGCTGTTTTAAAATTATTCCAAAGTGAATACCATTCTCTTGAAAACAATCCTGAAGATAAAACCAATTACTATTATACTAAACGAGACGGCTACAATGCGCGTAACAGCGACAAAGTTACTCAAGCAGCCCTGTTTATTTTTCTGAACAGAACTTGTTTCAACGGATTGTATCGGGTAAACAAGAGCAATGCTTTTAACGTCCCGATGGGTTCCTACAAAAAACCAACAATTTGCGACGAAGAAAACATTCTGGCAGTAAACAATGTTCTCCAAAAAGTTGAAATCCTTTGCGGTGATTATACTGAAACCTTAAATTATGCAGGAACAAATTCGTTCTTTTACTTTGATCCGCCCTATAAACCTTTAAGCAATACTTCGAGCTTCAACTCTTATGCAAAAAATGCTTTCAATGACGAACAACAGGTTAGGTTGAAAGAATTCTGTTCAAAGCTGGACGAAATGGGGCACAAATGGATGGTTAGCAATTCGGATGTAAAAGGTTTTGACGAGGATGATAACTTCTTTGACGATTTGTACTCCGGGTATATCATAAATCGAGTTAAAGCTACACGTAGAATTAATTCGAACGCAAATAAACGAAGCGAAATAAACGAACTACTTATAAGCAATTACCCTCTAAAATCCTGATTCTTTCATAATTACATCAAGTTCCCGCCACTTTTTCCCTTTGCTGAAATTAGCCGCAAAGTCCGGTGTTTTTCTGTCGATAAGGAGTTGGTGCATTCCCAGCCTTTTTACCCGTTTTTTTAATATTGCAAATTGCTTGTTTTCTTCGGCTATCATTCCGGCATAAATCACTGTAAACCAAATATCAATAACTATTTTATCGTCACCGTAATCTTTTGATATTTCAGTTATTCGGGTCAAAACGTCCTCGTTTATTTTGGGATCAGTAAGCTCATAAATTTTAACAAAATCATCATATATTTTTCTATGACCGTAGTGTGTGCCAAAGTCATTCAACGCAGTAAAATACTGTAAGTCTTTGGGTGCAAACCGGGTTTGTCCGTTTCGGGTCACATAAATACACCAATCGTCAAATGATCCTTTGTCGAATTCGATGATACTTCCGTCTGAAATTCTTTTTATTAATGTTGCCATATTCCATTTTTTTAAAGAATTATTGAGCCTTTTTTCCAACTCCGGAACAATTCCGGTAGGATTATATCGAAAGTACGATATGCAAAACTTATGTTTTTATTTCAATCCAATCGTGATTTCACTCGTTTTCAAACCTTCGGCTTTGGCCTTTAAAATCTGGTTTTCGTTTCATTTTGAGTTTTTCAGCAAATATAATAATTCATTCGATGTTTCCGGATTATCCTGTGCTTGTGATTTGAAGAACAATTGCACCCAAACCACGGTCATTTCTTAATTAATTGTTAACAACTAATCTCTGGTTTTATGTTGTACAGCAGCTTATGTGTTTTATACCTTGCAAGCCCCTAATTTTTCAATAAGCAAAAGCTTGTTTCTAATTTCATTTCATAAACAAAATGAAACGAAAACCGAATAAAAAACACAAATGCTTTCCAATAACTAATTCTTTATCAAAAGCAAGGATAATTGATAAACCGGATGCTGTTATACAACAGCATTTCGAAGTGTAACAAGTTGGTACTTTTGGCGTCATAGATAGTACAGAGTTAGTTTTAAAATTAAATTATTTCACACAATTAAAAAAAATTATACGTCATGAAAAAATTCAATTTATCAGTTGCTTTTGTTGTTTGCATGTTTTTCATTTCCACAACGGCATTTGCCATTGGAGACCGGAAAGAGTTTAAAAATTACAAAATCACTGCTGTGACCGATGTTAATCTGGGAAAAAATGTCAATGCAGTTTGGACCTTGAAGTATAATCAGGGAGAAAAAACAATTACGGTTTTGAAACACAAAGTCAAAGATGGCTGCGACTACGTGGTTCGTTCAAACTTTTTTGAAATAAGTTATGTTGCAACGCCAAATGGTTTTGGAGCAAGAACAGTAAAACGCTCAATGTCCACTGTTCCGGCTGAAATAAACCGGGTAGTGCTCAACAAGGAGCAAATCCAACGCCAGGCCATTATTTCCCCCTCGCAGGTTGACGACGAAACAGCATTGAACCTTATTGCTGCTTTTCTTCCCGATCTAATTAACGACGAATACACGCACGTTTTGAATTAAACAGCATAAAAAAAGTAAATTTTTTAAACCGCAGGAGACTGCGGTTTTTTTGTTCAGATACAACCACAAACCAAGCCGTCGGCCAAACTATCCAATAGCTCCGCAACCGTTTCTTTTTCTTTCGGTGTGCCTTTGCAAGTTGTGCATACCAATAAATTCACTTCGTTACTTAATGTTAGTTCTTTAGGCGCAACTTCTTTTCCACACACAAAACATTTGGTTTTTCTACCCATCATTGCTTTTTATTTCGTCTTGCTTTTCACATATTTCTCCAACCATTTGTCTTGCTCCCAAAGGAGGTGCAAAACCGATATCCTGAAAACTATTTTGGTAAATTTTATTTTCAAACATTAAAGCTTTGTCATAAAAAATCTTATGCCTAATCATTTGCGAAATTGTTTTCATTTCTTCTATAACTTGTTTAAACAATTCTAAAGCTTTCTGAGCTTCTCCGGTATTTAAAAGTGCACGTGCATAAACTGAAATAAAGAGCTGATATATTGTTTGTTCGAAACTAACGCCAAACCATTGAGGTTCTAATTGTGGGTTGTTTTTAATCAAATTCAATTAAATTTTGTATTCGAGATATTTCTAAGTTGAGGTTAAGCAGCTCTACCAAAATACTACCATCAATAAAACAAACAATATCCTGGGGGTATTTTGCATCTTTCCCGGTAAAGAATAATTCGGTAAGTTGAGTTGTAATTGTTGTTTTCCCGTAACCCGATGGAGCAATAAAAGCAGTAGCAGTTTGCGGTGAATTTAAGAAAGCTTCAAACTTTTTAATTGCGAAATTCCTGATAGGGAAATCTGCTAATTGATTCCCAATTTTTATAATTTAAATAAACCGCGAGCGAGTCGAGTGTGTATTTCGAAGGTTTAAAAGAAGAACGAATGATACCGAAAAAACGTTTTAAAGTGGAAACACTTACCTGGCGTTTGGTTTTTTGAAAAATCGCGGCGGACAAAATCTGACAATCTTTTGCATAAGAAATCTCTTGTCCATGTTTTTTTTGGATTTCTTTTTTTACAATCGATCGGATATTGTCATTTTCATCCATCTCAATTCTTTTTAATTATTCTACGGCTCCATATATCAAATTCTTAAGTTACACAAAATATAATTTTACTTATTGAAAATTATATAAAACCTATATTTCAATATACTCTTTTAGTTCATGGATAGTTGCGTTTTCGGGAATAATAAACCTTAATTCCCATGTCTGGACTGAATTACATGTTATACACAATATCCATGTCTTTCAAAAATTCAGAAATATGGACATGTGATAATTAAATGAGAGTACTAATGTTTGGGTGGAAATTTCCACCTCATATTTCGGGTGGCCTGGGTACCGTTCGAAGTAGAATCAAAATTAGTCCCATATACAGATGCGTGCGCCCTTCGCGATAGGCATTTTCAACAGCTTTAGCTACACAAGACGGAACATCGAAATCGGGCTCGCCAACTTCCATGTGAATTACGTGAATTCCGCACTTTTCCATTTCGGCAGCTTTTTCAAGCACTTCCATTACAATAAAAGGCTTTATGTCTTTGGCTTTTTGAACGATCATGGTAAACGACTTTTGGTTTTGAGGATAAATATAATGTTTTGCGCTATGCCTGCCTAACCTTTAGCTTGGCGAGAATGAAAAAAGAAAGATTGCGGCTTTGGGAAACTTGCCACGCCTCAAAGCATCCATGTATTGGTAATTTTCAACTTGCCACGCCGTAAAACATGGATGCAATGGCAATTTTCTGCTTGCCACGCATCAAAACATGGATATAATGAAGAATAGCTTCTTAAATTCTAAAAAAACCTTATTCCTTTTTCTTTCACCTTAGTAGCGCGGGTATCACGCACCAATCTAAACCTTATTTAATCAAAAGTAAATTTGAAAAAAAATTACCATCACAAATAAGAACGGGCAATTCGCAGAGCCTGGTTTTGATAGCCCCCGCCAAATAAATAATAATGGTTCAAAACATGGTAAAGCTGATAAAGAAGATTCCGTTCCTTCCAGTCAGGCAATAAAGGATTCATTTCATTATAAGCGGCATAGAACGTTGGCGAAAAGCCGCCAAACATGGTCATGATTGCAAATTCCATTTCACGGTCGGCAAAATAAGCGGCGGGATCGATCAAGGCTGGCCCATTGGTGGTTTGCATGTAGTTGCCCGACCATAAATCGCCATGAATTAAAACCGGGACCGAATCCTTTGGAACCAATTCAGGAATACTCAACAGCAGCTTTTCGTAGGTTTTCATTTCCGAAGAAGGCAATGGCCGTTCTTTTTGGATTAACTTCAGCAAAAAGCTGAGCCGATTGTCACGGAAAAATTCTGCCCAATTGGATTTCCATTGGTTGTTTTGAAGGCTTGCCCCGCAGTAATTGTTGTTTTCGAAACCGAATTTTGAATTGGGGAAACGGTGGATTACGGCCAATCCCCTGCCCAGCACCTCATCACTTCCGGTAAATGAACGGGCGGGTTTCAAATATTCCAGCACCAAAAACCCGGGGCGATCATCCACGTTTTTTGCTGCATAAACAAGGGGAACGACAAGTGATTCACCGGCAGCTTTTTTCAATTCGCTTAAACTTTCGGCTTCGCGCAAAAACATGTCCGATGCACAATCAGCGTTCCACTTCAAAAAGAATTCGCCAGCATTGGTTTCCAACTTAGAGGCGTGATTGATGCAACCTCCACCTAAAACCGATGATAATTTTATCAAAACCTCCTTTCCGAATTTTGCGGAGAGGGTTTCGGCGACCTGTTCCAAAATCATTCCTACAGTATTCTGATGATTCATGATAATTATCTTTTGTATTAAAACTTGCCGGACGCAAAATGAAACAAAAAACTGCAAACTTAGTCGCCAAAACAGGTTAAATTAAAAAAAAGAAGCGTTTTACACCGTTAAATCCCACCAAATTTATATTTTCATCCGTAAATTTTGAAAAATGAAAAGGATTACCTGGATAGTGTTTTTATCATCGGTCGTTTTCCAAAGTGTTGCATACGGACAGGACACACCGTCTGCAACTAAGGACACTACAGCTCTGTCGGGAAAAATTAAAGAAGTTACGGTTACAGCCTTTCGCTCGCCCTACAATTTGTTCAACATACCCGCCCCGGTTAATTTGCTGGCCCCTTTTCAATTCGAAATGGGAAACTCGCTGACCACCGTTGAAGCGCTCAACCAGATCCCCGGTGTGCTAATGCACCACGCCACGCTGAACACCAACCGCTTGACCATTCGCGGGATTGGTTCGCGGTCGCCTTACTCCACCAATAAAATTAAAGCCTATTTTGGGGAAATACCGTTGACCACGGGCGACGGGGAAACTACGCTGGAAGATTTGGAAAACAGTGCTATCCACCACGCCGAAATTATTAAAGGCCCCTCGTCGAGTTTATACGGGGCGGGCATTGCGGGGGTGATCCTGTTTCAGCCAAAAACTGCGGAAAAAGATTTTGTACAAAACCAAAGCACTTTGGGTTCTTTTGGAACATTTAAAAATATCGTTTCCGCAGGTGTATCAAAAAATAAATTAAATGTTTTTGCGCTTGGTTCGCTGCTGCAAAGCGACGGATACCGCGAGAACGACGATACAAAAAGGTCAAACTTGCTGATGAACTCTACCTACCGGTTCTCGGAAAGGGCATTGCTGCAAATGTTGGTAAAAGCCACAAAAATGAAAGCTTATATCCCCAGTTCGCTGGATTTGCCGACCTACCGTGATTCCCCAAAATCGGCAGCCGCAAACTGGCAAGGCGTTGAAGGTTACGAAGACTATGTCAATGCGCAATTTGGTGTATCCTTCAACTATTTCACCCGGAACAATGAAAAGATTTCGGCAGCAGCCTTCGGGAGTTTTCGCGATGCCGACGAACTCCGGCCGTTCAACAAGCTGGAAGAATTTTCGGATTACGTTGGGTGGCGGGCCTACGCACAAAAAATAATCGAAGGTCGAAATTCAAGCCTCGTGCTTACTTCGGGTATGGAGTATTTCCGCGAAAAATACAATTGGTCAACCTACACCAATGCTGCGCACGCAGTCCTTTCCGACAATCGGGAAAGGCGTCAGTACGAAAACCTGTTTTTTCAAATGGAGTCGAGTTTTTCGGAAACTTATTTTATTTCGGCGGGCATCAACGGAAACCTAACCCGTTTTTACTATACGGATAAATTCATGGATGACGGCGACAAATCACGCGATTACTCTTACAAACCGATTTTGTCGCCGCGTTTAGGGATCAATGTGGTTTTAAGCCGTAAATTTTCTGTTTTCGGAAATGTGAGCCAAGGTTTTTCCACCCCTACTTTCGAGGAAACTTTATTGCCCGAAGGCAAACCGAATACCGACATAAAACCCGAAACCGGGTGGAGCACCGAAATCGGATTCCGCTCGCAGCTTTGGGGTAAAATTCAGTTTTCCGCGAACTATTTTCGGATTTATGTGAAGAACCTTCTGGTGGCGAGACGTACGGGGGAAGATGCGTATGTGGGCGTAAATGCCGGAAGCTCGCTCCACCCCGGGTTGGAAACCGAATTGAAATGGAACATTACACGGGTCAACCGCTTTCCGTCGGTTTCTATCGCGGGAAATGCAACCCTTGCTAATTACCATTTTACTGATTTCGAGGATCAAGGTCACAACTATTCGGGAAATAGCTTGCCGGGTACAACTAAAACTACGGGTTTGGCACTCGTTAATTTCAACCCAACAAAAAAAACCGGGCTAAATGTATGGTACAGGTACACAGGAGAAATGGCCGCTAACGATGCCAACACCGCCTATTCCGAGCCGTTTGGAATTACCAACGCCGAATTGAAATACAATGGAAAAAAAGGCTTATTAGGCATAGAACTTAAAGGTGGCGTACAAAATATTTTCGATGTACGCTATGCCGGGATGCTGGCTGTAAACGCTCCGGCTTTTGGAGGGAACCTACCGCGCTATTATTATCCTGGAAACCCCAGGAACTTTTATGTTTCGTTGATTATCGGGCTGGAATAATCCTTACAGCGATTTTCGTCTCACCAACTCGAAAGGGCTTTTTACCCGTTTAAAATCGTTCGATAAAATCATTTCAGCCGCCATTCGGCCAATTTCGTCGTGGTCGGTTGAGATGGTGGTAATTTCGTCTTCTATGAGCGATTTCACCTGATTATCGTTGTAGGCAACTACGCCCACATCGCGCCCAAGCTTCCAATTTTTTGTTTTTGAAATTTTAATGAGACGGTACAAGTCATCGTCAGAATGCGGTCAACAAGCAGCACTTTGTTCTTGGGAATCTTTTTGATGACGCGGACTACGTCTGCACCTTCATCGGTAAAATGAGGGAGGATAACAAAGTAGTCGTAATTAGTAATTTGGTTATTCACAATTTCCTCGAATTGCTCGATGCTGTAATTGTATATAAAAACATCTACTGTAGCCTTTTTTCCCAAGGTTTCCGAAAAAGAATAATAGATGATTCGTTTGTAATTGCTCAGTTTGTTAAGTATGAGTGCTACTTTAATTTTTTTACCCACATTTGTTTGATTCACATAATAGTCTTTGCCGCGCACAGCTTTCAACACCCCTGCTTTGCGCAGTTGAACATAAGCTGTATTTGGGTATTTCCGAGTCCGGGTTAATGCGCAAATTGTAATCCATAGAAATAGTCTATAGCACAAAAATAGAAAGGTTTGAGTTAAAACGATTGCTGAGATGAAGAAATAAACTTGGATGGAGTTTTTCACTGCCCAACCGTGCGAAATTGCTTTAAAGTTCAGGTTATTATTCTGAGCTGCCGAACCTTTAATTCTTTTTATTCGTTATTCAATTAAACCATAATAATTAATACATATGAAATTTTGGATATCGATTGCAACTATTGCACTAATGCTGACTTCATGCCAGCAAAAAACAGAACGTCCGGCCAAAGTAACGGGCGATGCCGATAACGGAGGATTAACTCTCCCCGAGGGTTTTTCGGCCTTAGTAGTGGCCGATGAAGTTGGAAAAGGGCGTCATATCGACGTGAACTCGAACGGCGATATCTATGTTTCGCTTAGCCGGCAGGACGAAAATAAAGGCATCGCCTGCCTGCGCGATACTACTTCCGACGGAAAAGCTGATATCATCGTTTATGCCGGGGAACATCTCGGAACCGGAATTAAGTTGCACAAAGGTTTCGTGTATTTTGGTGCGGACACGGCTGTTGTGCGCTATCCTTTAACTGAAGGCGAATTGAAACCCGGCGATACCTGGGAACGGATTGCGTATGGCTTTCCCGACGAACATCAGCACGAAGCGAAGCCCATGGAATTCGACGGAAAAGGCAACATGTATGTGAATGTGGGCGCTCCCTCAAATGCCTGTATGGAACAAATGCGCACAAAAGGTTCGCCCGGGATGGACCCTTGTCCGCTTTTGGAATATTCAGGCGGAACGTGGAAATTTAAAGACGATGTACCAAACCAGCATCAATTGGCCGACGGGGTTCGTTATGCTACCGGGATTCGCAATGGAATGGCAAACAGTTGGAATACGAACGTGAACGAACTTTACATCGTTCAACACGGCAGGGACCAACTCAGCCAGTTTTTTCCGGAAATGTTCGACGACAAACAAAATGCAGACCTTCCTGCCGAGGAGTTTTTCTTAGTGACGGAAGGTTCCGATTTTGGATGGCCCTACTGCTATTACGATCAATTTCAGAACACAAAAGTGCTGGCACCCGAATATGGCGGCGACGGAACCGTTCAGGAACGCTGCGAGAACAAAACCGACCCGATCATGGCCTTCCCGGGACACATAGCACCCAACGATTTGATGTTTTACACCGGAAACATGTTCCCCGAAAAATATAAAAACGGGGCATTCATCGCCTTTCATGGTTCGTGGAACCGTGCGCCCGAGCCGCAATTAGGTTATTTTGTGGCTTTCGTTCCGTTCGATGGGAAAAACCCTTCGGGCGATTGGGAGATTTTCGCCACAGGTTTTGCAGGCGCCGAAAACATTGCCAGTCCGCGCGATGCAAAATATCGCCCCTGCGGCCTGGCGCAAGGCCCTGACGGTTCGCTCTATGTGGTGGATAGCAATAAAGGAAAAATATGGCGAATAGTTTATGGATGAATTTATGAGAAAAACATTCCTGATAATTATAATTGCTTTTATTGCTTCCTGCGGCAACAAGAAGCAACCCACACAACAAACCGTTATCGCCCAACCCGAAAAACCCAAAGTTGAAAGTGCCGCGGAACAAGCGGGAAAAAAGGTTTATAACTCGGTGTGCCTTGCCTGTCACCAGGCCGATGGTTCCGGGGTTCCCGGAATGCACCCGCCCATTATCGAATCGACGTTTGTAAACGGCGAACCGGACAAATTGATACAGATTGTTTTGGAAGGCATGTCGGGACAGATAGAGGTGGATGGCGAAATTTATAACAGCATTATGCCGCCACATGCCTATTTATCCAACAAGGAAATAGCTGATGTGCTGACCTATGTGCGAAGTAATTTCGGAAATAATTCCGGAGCAATTACCATGGATCAGGTCCAAAAGAACAGGGATAGGAAGAAGTAATTCCTCTACTTTGAATTAATCTTAATCGTTGTCCGGCGGTTCAGCCTTTTGCCTGCTTCGGTGTCGTTGGTCGCAACGGGTTCCGTTTGTCCATAGCCTTTGTGTTGAAGTCGATTTTGGGGAATCTCATTTCGTACCAAATAATCGACTACCGATTTTGCCCTCAGTTCCGATAACTCCTCATTGCGCGCGGGTGTGCCGGTATTGTCGGTGTGCCCTTGAATTTCAACTTTGAGGGCACCATTGTTTTTTAAGAAGGATACCAACTTTTGCAGTTCAGGTTCCGATTCGGGCAGAATGGCAAATGAATCCGTTTCAAAGTAAATGTTATAAAGCTCCATTTTGGCACCAATCGCGATGGGTTCCAACTGAATATCTAAAATATAGGGGTCAACCAATGTGGTTTCATCTTTCAGCAAAATCGACTGCGAATAGAACAGGTATCCGGGTTCTGAAACGTTGAACGAATAGTTTCGCGATAATGGCAAGCAAAGCATAATTTCGCCTTCTTCGTCGGCAATTTCAAACCGGTCACGACTGGATTGTGACGATAGATTGACCAAATCGATACTTGCCGGAACCGGTGAATGGGTGTTTTTATCCGTAATTTTTGCTTTCACGTATGAAACCGGAGTGGGCCGCAAACCCCGGGAAAGGTTGAACGAAAAAATGTCCAGGCCGGTATCCGAATTCCGGGCTGAAGAAAAATAAGCCGTTTCACCAATGGAACTGATAGTCAGCCCCAACTCGTCTTTTTGGGTGTTGATGGGGTAGCCCATGTTTTTGAGGTTTTCGATGTTGCCCAGCTCATCAATTTCAGCCGTAAAAAGGTCGAGGCCACCCATGCCCACATGCGTATCGGAAGCGAAATAAAAATTTCGGTTGTTGGCATGAATAAAGGGCGAAATTTCATCTCCTGCTGTATTTATAACATTCCCCAGATTTTTAGGCTCTTTAAAAATTGGCATTCCACTATCAGAAAACCCTTCAAATTCGGCTCGCCAAATGTCCTTTTTCCCAAAACCGCCTGAACGATTACTCGAGAAATAGAGAAAATGGTTGTCGGACGACAATGAGGGTTGTCCTTCCCATGAAGCTGTATTCAGGGGCGCGCCTGCATTGGCGGGATTCGTCCACCTTCCGTTAACAAAGCGTGAGAAGTAGATGTCGCAACTTCCAAACCCATCCGGACGATTACAAGCGGTAAAAAATAAAATCTTCGAGTCGGCCGAGAGCGTTTGTGCACCTTCATTATCATCGGTATTCACCTCAACAATTGGTTGGGCACTTGTCCAACTGTCCGAATCTTTTTCCGCAACATAAAAATCTTCACGTGCCCGTTGGTTTTCCCCCTTTACCAAGCGTGTAAAAACCAACGTTTTCCCATCGAGCGAAGGGGTTGGCCAATATTCATCATTTTCGGTATTAACTCCATCGCCTACGCTTTGCGGATCGAACTCCACCGGGTTTTTAATGGATTGAATAGCAAATTTGCAACTGGCAATTTTGCTCGCCAGTAAAAACTGTCGTTTTTCGGGGATGTTCTTGTTGAGGCTGTATTGTTCGTAAGAATTCAGCGCTTCCGAGTAATTGCCATTCTTATAGTAGGCCTCACCCAAACGGAACGTAATCAGCGGATTGCTATTTATAGATCCGGCTTTTTTCAGATGGGCAATTTCTAACTTCGTTGAATCTAATTGGTCGTACGCATCGGCCAACAAGAGATGTGCATCCACAAAGTCCGGTTGATCCTTCAGGATTTTATTGCACAAGGCAACCGCTTCGGTGTAATTCATCATGCTATGTTGGGTTTTAGCTTCATCAAACCACTTCTCAACTTTCTTACTGGTTTGGGCCGGAATAGTCATATTCGCCAGCAACAAAATCAGCAATGTAAATACGAAATTCCAACTGATAATTATTTTATTTTTTTTGTCCATCATAAACATCACAACTATTTTTAAATTCATCTTCAAATCCTGTAAACTAAGCTCTTTTTTTCGATTGAAAAGAATTGTCAAATTTATGGATTACCCGGCAAAAGCAAAATAAAGCACGAAAAAAAGCAGAAGATTGAATTAATTTCGATCCGAACTGCCCTTAATTGAACCAATTTTAGTAACTTATAGCCGAAAAACGAAAAAAAAACGAGCAGACCGGTAGCAGATATGTAAAAAATAATTATTTTTCCGGCGCAAGAATTTTTAATTACATAAACACTTTAACTTTATTTTTATTGATTTTCCACAAAATGAAAAAGCAAAATTTGAACAGCAAACAATCAAGTTTCGACAGCGATTTCGGTTCTAACGCAGGCAAAAAAGTGGCAGGAAAAAACAAAAGCTCTAAAAGAAAGCTTTCCATTTACGACGATTACGAAGAAGATGACGAGGAGTTTGTTAGTTATGAGAAGTTTAAAAACCGCCATAAATAACCTCCCGGCAAGCAAGTTTCAAACCTTAAAGTCTTGTTTCTGATGAAGTGAAATAATTTAAATTTTATTTGCCCCAACATATTTGAACGCCGTGTTGCATGACGTAAAGTAGATTGTCTTCTTTAGGATTCGACAAACAACGCCATTTCACCAAGATGTACCGGGGTACTAATTTATTCCCCGGCAACCCGGCTCTTCAATATTTAATCTGCGTACCGGAATTCGGATAGAATAATGCCGGTTCAGTGGGTAGTATCTGAATTTTCATAGAATGCTTCATGACCGGGATAATGGTATTTTGCTCGTGCTATTTTTTCCGGGAAACAAAAATAAACGGCTTCGGCAACGGCACATTTTTGTCCTTCGCCATCGAATAATTCAATTTAATTGTTCCCAAGGATAAGCGGCAAACCGTCCTTCCCGCTGCCAATCACCACAACTTTTGAGTTAGGGGATTTTGCCAGATCAATAGTGGCTTCTATTCCACGTTGCTGGATTATCTTATCGGTTAAACTGGCGTTTATAATCCGGTTGAATGCGGCAATCCCTTCGGCTTCAATCCTTCTGCGTTCGGCTTCAGACTGTTCGCTCCTCAATTTAAATTCATAGGCCAACGCTTCTTGTTCCTGCTGAAGTTTGCTCTCGATGGCTCCTTTTATTTGTGGCGGCAGATTGATTGAGCGGATAAGCAAGGCTTTCATGGTTATATAGTTGTCTTTCAAAACTTCTTGTGTTTCAGTGATGATAGACTTTTCGACCTCTGCTCTTCTCGTGGAATAAATTTCTTCGGCAGTATAGCGTCCTGCCACTTGGCGTACCGAGGAACGGACTTCCGGAATAACCAACAGATTCCCAAAGTTTTCGCCAAATTGCTGATGTAAATCTCCAATTTCATTAAAGGTTGGGTTGAAACGAACGGTCATTTCCATGCTGATCGACAAACCATTTCTATCCAGAACGTCCATCAGCTCCTCGCGCTGCTGCTCGCGAACATTATAGACATACATCTTATTCCATGGAGCGATAATGTGAAAACCTTCTCCATAAATATTCTCTTTGTCGAGCCCGGTGGTATAAGGTTTAAAAATAACTCCGCGCTCTCCTGCTTCAATAATTAAAAACATACGACCTCCAAACAATAATAAAATAATTAAGACGGAAGCGGCAATAATTAAATAAGACGATTTCCAATTGAACTTCATAATATGATTTTTTTATTTCGACAAATGTACAAATTTTACCCGCTTGGAACATTCATTTCGGCATTTGAGTAAAAATTTAGCACGTTTCATAAGATAAAATTAGGAATGTGTTATATTTGATATTCAAATAAAAGGAATGAAATGAAACGGCTCATCTTTTTTATCATCGGCATCACGTGCTTCGTGGCTGCCAGTTCGCAGGATTTTTTTGATTCGGATTTTAATAAAAACAAAAAGTACATCCTCCTGACCAACCCCACCGTGGACAATTTGAAAGCCATTCAATTTTTAATGGACAACCGTTTGCTACGCATCAATAACCGGAAGGTAAATTTGGTAGGTGTTTATTATAAAAACCAAGGAGGCGATTTTGGTAAAACGAAAAACTATATCGCAAAAAACAACTTGAAAAATATATTTCTACAAGAAATCTCTGGTGACCTAAACGAGAAAAATCTTTTTGAGCACAATGCTTGTACCGGGCAACTCCGAAAAGTTTTCGACAACTCAATCGGGGTGTTCTTTTTTGGCGGCCCCGATATTCCCCCCGGAGTTTATGGTGAGGAAAATACCCGCTCTGTGGTCACCGACCCTGAACGGCATTTTTTTGAAGCCACGTTTTTATTTCATCTGTTAGGAGGTTCTCAAAATACAACTTATCGTGCTTTTTTAAACGACAAACCTAACTACCTTGTAACCGGTTTCTGCTTAGGCATGCAAACCATGAATGTTGCCACCGGGGGCACCTTGATACAAGATATTCCGTATGAATTATTTGGCGCTGAAACTGCCGAAGCAACCCTTAAAATCGGTCAAGCCAACTTACACCGAAATTATTGGCAAGAAATCAGCGACGATTCGTTGCTGATGGGAATTAACTTGCACACCATCCGGTTTACTGAAAACCCGTTTTTTGGCGAAACAATAAAACTGCCTAAACACATGGAGCCCCGAGTTGTTAGCAGTCACCACCAAGCCGCCGAAAAGTTAGGGCTGGGTATGGAAATAACTGCCCTATCACCCGATGGGAAAATAGTGGAAGCACTTGTACACAACCACTATCCTAACGTTTTTGCATCACAGTTTCATCCTGAAGTCCCCGGTATCTACAAAGACCTTTATGTCAGAAAATTTCAGCCCAGCGACGAACCCCATAGTTATCACGACCTCATCGGCAAGGGAAGCGTGAAATTCCACAAAAAATATTGGCGGCATATTTCGCAGGTTCTGCGTAAAGCGAAGTAGCAGAAACAACATTTATCGTAACTGTTTACCAGCCCTAAGATAATAAAAAGCGCCTGGATTATTGTTCGTTATTAACATTTGCCTTCAGTTTTTCAACAATTTATACGTTATTCACAAGAGGCAGTGGATAAAACCCCTGTTTTTGAACTTTTTATCCCTCTGAGATTTTCATATTTTCAATTCTGCCCGAAGTTGTTTTTCATTTACCTTCTTCCTGATGACATAAAATTTAGAAATCAGGCAATATCAACAATTTACGGTTTTGGGCTTGATAACTTTTGCTGTAATTTTTCGGTTTTTAGCAACCTGTGCAATTACATTTGAACGAAGTTATGGTTACGGTGGCCTCATGGGTTTTAAATGACCAATCTATCCTTTTGCCTGCCGTTTACGGTCGTGTTCGTTTAGAAGGATTTTGCGGATGCGCATGGTTTTCGGAGTAACCTCGATGTATTCGTCGTTGTGGATGTATTCCATAGCTTCTTCGAGCGAGAATTTTACGGCCGGTGTAATATACGCTTTGTCGTCGGAGCCGGAAGCCCGCATGTTGGTGAGCTTTTTGGTGCGCACAATGTTTAATGTAAGGTCATCCTGCCGTGTGTTTTCACCCACAACCTGCCCCATGTAAACTTCTTCGCCCGGATTAACGAAAAATCGTCCGCGGTCTTGCATTTTATCGATCGAATAAGCAATGGCAGTGCCTGTTTCAAGTGAAATCAGCGCACCATTGCGTCGCACCCCCAATTCCCCTTTCCAGGGTTCATAACCATAAAAACGGTGCGCCATAATGGCTTCGCCCTCGGTGGCGGTGAGCATTTGATTCCGCAATCCGATTAATCCTCTTGCCGGAATCAAAAAATCGAGGTGAGCGCGGCCGTCTTTTACTTCAATGGTGGTAATATCGCCTTTGCGCTGGGTAACCAACTCAATCACTTTTCCAGAAAAAACATCGGGAACATGCACCGTTAGTGCTTCAATGGGTTCGTGTTTTTTTCCGTCCACTTCTTTTATGAGAACTTTGGGCTGTCCTAATTGCATCTCAAATCCTTCGCGGCGCATGGTTTCCACCAAAATCGACAAGTGAAGAATTCCACGGCCATAAACCAGGAATGAATCAGCAGAGTTGGTATCCTCAACGCGCAGGGCAAGGTTTTTTTCTATTTCTTTATACAGCCTGTCGCGCAGTTGACGGGAAGTAACAAATTTTCCATCTTTGCCGAAAAACGGTGAATTATTGGCCACAAACATCATGCTCATGGTAGGTTCGTCAACTTTAATGGACGATAGTCCTTCTGGAAATTCGCCATCTGCAACGGTATCCCCGATATCGAAACCGTCTAATCCTAAAACGGCACAAATTTCGCCGCAAGGAACGGGAGTTTTAACCTTCTCTTTCCCCAGCCCTTCAAAAACATACACTTCTTTCGCCACGGTTTTCACCACGGTCCCGTCACGCTTCACCAAAGAAACAGGCGAGCCGGGAATCAACTCACCCCGCGAAACTTTACCCACAGCAATTCGTCCGGTGTAGGAAGAATAGTCGAGTGAAGTAATTCGCATTTGCACCGATCCTTCAACAGGCTTGCCGGCAGGGATGTATTTTAAAATTGCATCTAACAGGTAAGTGATATCAGACGTAGGTTCTTTCCAGTCGGCACTCATCCAACCTGCTTTCGACGAGCCAAAAACAGTCGGAAAGTCCAACTGATCTTCGCTGGCTTCAAGCGCAAACATCAAATCGAAAACTTTTTCCTGAGCAATATCGGGAGTGCAGTTGGGTTTATCCACCTTATTGATGACCACGATGGCTTTCAGTCCCAGGTCGATTGCTTTTTGCAACACGAAGCGGGTTTGCGGCATTGGGCCTTCAAAAGCATCTACAATAAGCAACACGCCATTAGCCATGTTGAGCACACGCTCCACTTCGCCTCCAAAGTCGCTGTGCCCGGGGGTATCAATGATGTTGATTTTTGTGTTCTTGTAACGAACCGATACGTTTTTGGATAAAATGGTAATCCCCCGTTCACGCTCCAGTTCGTTGCTATCGAGAAACAATTCCTGTGTGTCCTGATTATCTCTGAAAAGGTGTGCCTGGTGTAAAATCCGATCAACCAGAGTTGTTTTCCCGTGGTCAACGTGTGCAATAATTGCAATATTTCTAATTTCTGTCATGTATTCTAAATTGGAGTGCAAAAGTAAAAAAGATTTGTTGTGGGCATTTCGGAAGTCTTCAATTGCCCTAAAAAAAAGTGAAATTTAATGTCGGATATTTATTACCTTCACATTTCAGTTTATAAACATCGACAGAGACGATAAAATCATCGAATTCAGTTATCTGAAAGGACAAGATTCAGAAGGGAAACAACCTATTGCATTTTACCAAAACGGGCACATCAGGGCAAATTAATCATCGCTTTAATCGCACCATCCCGGTATCCTTCAACAATTTCAAACGCTTCAGCGGTTTGCTCCAACGTGAAATTATGGGTCACCATTTTTTCTATATCAATTTTTCCTGAGACGACCAGTTCTATTGCTTCTTCCACACAGTGATTTTGTCGGCGAACATTTATGACCGAGAGTTCTTTCCGCCGCATAAGGTCCATATCAAAGGTGTACCTCGCCGAAGGAGGAATTCCTACCAACACCAGTTTGCCGCCCGGTTTCAGTATTTTCAGGGAATTGTCAACAGCATCCTGTTCGCCGCTGGCCTCAAAAACCACATCAAGCAGTAAAGCATCATTTTGTTCTATTTTCTCATAAACATTTTCAGTTTTCGGATCAATCCGATATTTAGCACCGATTTCCGCGGCTTTCTTCAATCGATAAGCAAGTGGTTCAATCATGGTGATATTTTCAAACCCCTTGGCAAGTAAAGTAAATAAAATGCTCAGCCCGATTGGCCCTGCGCCAAAAATGCCAACGGTTAGCGTGTTGGTGATCAGTTGTGCCTGTTTCACCGAATACACACCAATGGTCAGTGGTTCTATTAGTGCCGCTTGCACAGGATTCATTTTACCGGTGACCGGAAAACAAGTAAATGCCGGCATAACAATGTATTCCGACAAGCATCCGTCTAACTGCCCAGGGCAGCCGAGAAATTTATTGTTCCGGCAAGTGTGCGGACGCCCGGCTATACACTGGTCGCAATATCCACAATGAACTGCGGGATCAACCACCACCAGATCTCCGATTTTTAGATGGGTAACGTTTTTTCCCGCTTCGGTTATAATCCCCGAACACTCATGTCCAACCGGAAAAGGATATTCCACTACCTGACTTCCAATTTTTCCTTCGGCATAATAATGAATATCAGAACCACAAACCCCAATGCTTGACAACTTAATCTTTACGTCATCCCGGTTTTCAATTTCAGGATCAGTTTGCTGAATGAGGCTCATTTTTTTTATTCCCGACAATACAACTTGTTTCATGAGATTTGCATTTTATATTCGTGAAATGTACGTTTTTAGAATTAAATGAAAAATATTCGAAAAATAAAGCAATTTTTCATTTTCACCAAGCTATTTTTTATAGATTAATAATCAATCACTTAAAAAAATAATTAATGCAAAATTTAACAATTCTTAATAATTTTTTAATAAAGTGTTAATTTGGATTATATATTGTGCTATATTCGTCGCAGTTAAAAACAACAAATTAGAATTTTGACAATTGCTACCTTTTCTCTGTTAGACCAATGAAATTCAGTTTTAACTAAACTAAGCTATGAACAATCGGGTTATCTTAAATGATAACCCTTTTTTTACAGGTATCTCCCCAGGTTGTGCTGAAACCTAAAATAAAACAGCACGCTGGCAACTCCAAGCCCGGCAAGATATCCCAGCCAAATTCCCTGTGGCCCGAAATCCAGAACGAATGCACAAACATAACTTATCGGCATACCGACAAGCAAATAGGCAAGAAACGCCATAAACATAGGAATTTTCACGTCGGCCATTCCTCTTAGGGTGCTTAGCATAACCACTTGCAAACCATCGAAAAGTTGAAAAATAGCGGCAATGATCAACAGGTTTGAAGCGAGCACAATAACTTCGGTATCGGTAGTGAACATGTAGGGCAAGACCTTGCGAAATACAATAAATATTATCCCGGTAAACATCATAAAAACCAACACCAGGTGTGTAGAAGCAAGTGCGGCATTTTTAAGCGCCCGAAAATCTCCCATTCCCATTTGGTGACTGACCCTAATGGTGTTTGCCTGCGAAATGCCCAGCGAAATCATATAGGCAAAAGAGGCCATGCCAATTGCCACCTGATGCGCTGCCAGAGGGATCTCACCTAACCAGCCCATCATGATGGCCCCAATTCCAAATGCCGAAACTTCAACTATTATCTGAAATCCGATGGGAATTCCAATTTTCAGAACAGCTACTACTTTTTTCCAGTCGAATGCCTGACGATGAGCAGCTAAAAAATAGCGTAAAAATCGTGGCTTTCGAACAATATAAAAAACAAACAACACGGGCATAAACAAACGTGAAACCAGTGTTCCAATGCCGGCACCGTTCAGACCCAACTCCGGAAATCCAAATTTCCCGAAGATCAATACATAATTGGCCACAATATTGATTAGGTTGGCAAGCAAGGTTATTTGCATCGCCATCTTTGTGTTTCCCACACCTTCAAAAAACTGCTTAAACGAGAAAAACAGTAGAAAGGGGATGTACGACGAACAAAGCAACAAATAGTAGGGCATTGCCAGCTCAAGCACTTCGGCTTGCTGGCCCATAAACGGCAAGGTGAAATAAATGCCGAACATCACCATTGATAGCGCTAAAGCTACTGCCGAATGGGTAAGTATCCCGTTTTTCAACCAGATGGTTACCTCTTTCAACCGCCCATTTCCAAAGTCGTTTCCGATTAAGGGTGTCACTCCATAGGTAATGCCCATTCCGAAAAGCATCCCGATCATAAAAACATTGTTGGCAAATGAAGCGGCTGCAAGTTCCACTGTACCAACATGCCCCACCATCATGGTATCTACCAGCGAAACCGTGACCTGCCCCACCTGCGATAAAACAACCGGCATAGCCAAATACAAATTCCGTTTGTAGTAGGGTATGTAATTAATGAAATTCAAAATGATAAAAAATTTGCGCGAACTTACAAAGAAAACCATTAATTGAATTTCAGCATAGAGGCATTTCATTTGAAACGGATACATTGAATTTTTCAACTTGAAGTTTTATTATTTCAAACAGCAAGTTAAAAAAAGCTCGATTCACTTTCGTTTTGTAAATATTTAACATCGAAAAACTTGGCATGGAAAAACCATGGAGTAAATTGGCCGACACAATTCGAATAAACAATTTCCAGTTTATCGAGTTATTTATCATGGTATAAAAACCGGAATTCAATTTTATGGGAAAAATAAAGAAGATTTTAATCGCTAACCGGGGAGAAATCGCCATTCGGATAATGCGCACCTGCCGGGAAATGGACATCGCATCGGTTGCAGTTTACTCGGAAGTTGACCGCACATCTTTGCATGTTCGCTATGCTCATGAGGCCTATTACATTGGCAAATCGCCATCCTCCGAAAGTTATCTGAACATTGAAAAAATTATTGAAGTTGCTTTACAATCGGGTGCTGACGCCATTCATCCGGGCTACGGTTTTCTCTCGGAGAATGCCGATTTTTCGCGAAGGTGTAAAGAAGAAGGAATCACTTTCATCGGGCCATCTCCTGGAGTAATAGTTCAAATGGGCGACAAAATCCAAGCCCGCGAAGCTATGACTGCCGCAAATATCCCTGTGGTTCCGGGAACCGATAAAGCCATCGGCAACGAAGAAGAGGTACTGGCCACCATCCGGGAAATCGGACTGCCGGTAATGGTTAAAGCTTCGGCTGGTGGAGGCGGAAAAGGAATGCGTTTGGTTCAAAAAGAATCGGAAATCGTTTCGTCCGTCCGTGCAGCACGTTCAGAAGCAAAGGCTTCGTTTGGGAACGATGCGGTTTACATCGAAAAATACATTACTTCGCCCCACCACATCGAATTTCAAATTCTTGCCGATCAACATGGGAATGTAGTCCATCTGTTCGAGCGGGACTGTTCTATACAACGTCGTCATCAAAAAATGATTGAAGAAACCCCTTCACCGTTGATGACGCCAGAATTGCGCGAACGCATGGGCAAATCAGCAGTAGATGCGGCAAAAGCGGTAAATTATACCGGAGCGGGCACCATCGAATTTCTTGTGGACAATGATTTGAATTATTATTTCCTGGAAATGAATACCCGCTTACAAGTGGAACATCCGATAACGGAAAGGGTAACCGGAGTGGATTTAGTAAAGCAGCAGATAAAAATTGCTGAAGGCCAGCCCTTGGAATTCAGGCAAGAAGATCTTTTCCAAAAAGGACATTCCATGGAATGCAGGATATATGCCGAAGACCCGGAGAATAATTTCATGCCGAGTGCCGGGAAAATCTATAAAATTTCCGAACCGCTGGGACTTGGTGTGCGAACCGACGGATACGTATATGAAGGCTACGAAATCCCCATTTATTACGATCCGATGATATCGAAACTTATTATTTGGGGGAAAAACCGAGAAGAAACCATCAACCGGATGAGGCGGGCGCTGTACGAATACAAAATAACCGGTGTAAAAACTTCAATCAAATATTTGGAGCGAATCATGTCTAACCAAAATTTCATCGACGGAAATTACGACACCCACTTCATCGAGAAGAACCAGGATGATTTAATGAACTTCACACCTTGCCAGGACTGTGGCGATATGGTTATAATAGCCGCGTACATTGACTATCTGCAAAAAATAAGCGGTAAACAGGAAAACAACAATGAATTTGCAACTCCGCAAAGCCGTTGGAAAAAAATCCCGTACATCAATCACTTTTAAATAAAAAACTATGCCAGTTGAAATAAAAATCGGCGAAAGAACTGCCTGGGTCGATCTGATTAACCTCGACGGAAACCTGCTTGAAGTGGTGGTTGATGGGAAAAACTACAAGGTGGATGTAATGCACACCGCCAATGGTACCTTTTCCATTTTAGAAAGCGGAAATTCCTACAACATTGAATTGGTTCCAAAAGCCTCACCCAAAAAATATACTGCTTACACCTTGTACCGGGAATTTGATGTCGAAATTATTGATGCCGAAGCCCGGTATTTACTCAACCGCGGTTCCAACGGTTTTGCGTCGTCTGAGAAAAAAATAATAGCGCCCATGCCGGGGAAAGTGGTTAAAGTAATGGTAAACGAAGGCGACGAAATAAAGGAAGGCGAAACTGCTGTCATTATTTCGGCCATGAAAATGGAGAGCGAATACAAAGCCCCGATGGACGGCAAGGTGAAAAAAGTGCATGTAAAAGATGGTGATACAATTGACAGTAACCAAATTTTAATTGAATTGGAATAAACCCAACAATATGGATTTAAAAGAAAACTATAAGCTTCTGGCCGACTACAATAAACAAGCTGAAATGGGCGGCGGGGCAGAACGCATTGAAAAACAACATGCCGCAGGAAAGAAATCTGCCCGTGAGCGCATCCTGCAGTTGTTAGACAGCGGAACATTTACCGAAATCGATAAATTGGTTACCCACCGCAGTCACGATTTTGGGATGGAAAACAATAAAGTACTCGGTGATGGACTTATTTCGGGATACGGAAAAGTAAACGGCAGATTGGTTTATGTTTTTGCTCAGGACTTTACCGTTTTTGGGGGTTCCCTTAGCCGCGCCAACGCCGACAAAATTGTAAAAGTCCAGGGATTGGCCCTAAAAATGGGTGCACCTCTGGTTGGCTTGAACGATTCCGGCGGGGCACGCATTCAGGAAGGCGTTGAAAGTTTAGCCGGTTACGCCGATATTTTTTATAACAATGTGATGTCCTCGGGAGTGATTCCCCAAATTTCGGCGATTTTGGGCCCTTGCGCGGGAGGGGCCGTTTATTCCCCTGCCCTCACGGATTTTATTTTCATGGTGAACGAAAAGAGCCACATGTTCGTTACCGGTCCTGACGTAATCAAAACTGTTACACACGAAGACGTTACAAAAGAGGAACTGGGTGGTGCATTTACACACAACAGTAAAAGTGGCGTAGCGCATTTTAACTGTGCCGATGAGGATCAGACCTTGATGATGATCCGTGAATTGCTGAGCTTTCTTCCTTCCAATAACTTAGAGGATGCACCGGTTAAGAACACTATCGATCCCGCAGACAGGGTCGATGAAAGCTTGCAGGAATTGGTTCCGGCCGATCCTAACCGTCCGTATGATATGCATGAAATCATACAAACAGTAATCGACAACAAGCACTTTTTGGAAGTTCAGGCGCAATACGCTAAAAACATCATTGTAGGCTTTGCCCGTTTTGCCGGAAGGCCCGTTGGTATCGTTGCCAACCAACCCGCTCACCTCGCCGGGGTGTTAGATATTAATTCATCCTTGAAAGCGGCCCGCTTTGTACGTTTTTGCGATTCGTTCAATATTCCGATTGTAACTTTTGTTGACGTACCCGGCTTTTTGCCTGGCACCGGACAGGAATTTGGCGGCATTATCAAACACGGAGCAAAGTTGCTGTATGCTTTTGCCGAAGCTACTGTTCCAAAAATTACGCTTATCACCCGAAAAGCGTATGGCGGGGCTTATGATGTGATGTCGAGCAAGCACATCGGGGCCGATGTTAATTTTGCGTATCCCACGGCTGAAATTGCCGTTATGGGCCCCGAGGGAGCAATCAACATCATTCACCGAAACAAAATTACCGACGAAGACAAAGCTGCTGCCGTGCAGGAATACCGCGAGAAATTCGCCAACCCCTACAAAGCAGCATCGCTGGGTTACATTGATGAAATTATTCAGCCAAAAAACACGCGCAAAAAAATTATTGATGCGCTGGACATGACCCAAAACAAACGCAAATCGAACCCACCGAAGAAACATGGGAATATTCCGTTGTAGTTGAGAGGGTGAGAGGTGAGAGTTTCGACAGATATTGAAATCCTTTAATCCGTTCACTAAAGTGAACGGCAATGTAAGAACCCAGATTCAACAATGTTGTGGTTTTATTGCCGTCTGCTTTAGCTGACGGTTTATGTAAGCTGCTGTTGAACTGGGCTTTAGCCACATTTCGATTTATATTGATTAAACGCCTAATTCAAAAA
>CAZNEV010000034.1:0-54600 GCA_964572085.1 uncultured Maribellus sp.
TGGTTTATGGAATTTGATCGCCAATGGATTCCTTCTTTCGGTATTCGTTTCCACCTCGCCATGGATGGCTTAAGTTTGCTCTTGCTGCTGCTCACTAATCTATTAGGAATTCTTTCTGTTCTAATCTCCTGGAAGGAAATAGAGCACAGGACAGGGTTTTTTCATTTCAATATTTTGTTTATTCTGGCGGGTATCTCCGGTGTTTTTCTCGCAGAAGACCTTTTCCTGTTTTATTTTTTCTGGGAAGTAATGCTGATACCCATGTACTTTTTGATTGCGATATGGGGGCATGAAAACCGGGTATATGCTTCTTACAAGTTTTTTCTGTTTACCCAGGGTGGCGGACTTTTGATGTTATTGTCCATTTTGGGTCTGTATTTTCATCACGCAGGAATAACCGGAGTATATACTTTCGATATTATCGAGCTTGTCAAACACGCCTCAACTGCTACATGGGCCGGCCTTTTCATGGCGGGGTTTCTGATTGCCTTCGGGGTGAAAATACCGGCAATCCCTTTGCATTCCTGGCTTCCCGATGCACACACCGAAGCACCCACGGCAGGAAGCATTATCCTGGCCGGGCTGATGCTGAAAACCGGAGTTTATGGTTTAATCCGGATTGTAATTCCGCTCTTTCCGGAATTATCCCTTAGCATTGCCCCTTTTGCCATGGCTGTTGGAGTTGCAGGCGTTTTGTACGGAGCTAAACTTGCATTCGCTCAAACAGATTTAAAACGGCTTGTGGCTTATACCAGTGTCAGCCACATGGGGTTTATAATCATCGGGATATATGCATTTAACGGTATCGCCTTCAGGGGAGCTGTAATGCAGGTTATCGCCCATGCACTGAGTACAGGCGGCCTGTTTGTTGTTGCAGGAATCGTTCAGGAGCGCCTGCATACCCGTGAGCTGAAAAACCTGGGTGGGCTTTGGGATGATAT
Source organism: uncultured Maribellus sp. (assembly GCA_964572085.1). Classification (GTDB taxonomy): domain Bacteria; phylum Bacteroidota; class Bacteroidia; order Bacteroidales; family Prolixibacteraceae; genus Draconibacterium. The sequence continues at coordinate 942 of CAZNEV010000034.1, forward strand.
GCCCGCACTGGGCGGCTTTTCCTTAGTTTTTGTAATGGCTTCCCTGGGGTTGCCTGCACTCGCCAATTTTGTGGCCGAATTTATGATCCTTTTGGGAACTTATCTTTCAAACCCGCTGTGGGGCATTCTGGCCAGCCTGGGTTTGATCGTTTCGGTAATCTATTCACTGCGGATTATGCAAAAGGTGTTTTACGGGCCAAAGCTAAGCACATACAAAACCCACGATATCAATGCCCGGGAGATCGTCATCCTGAGCGCCCTGCTTATACCGGTCGTTTATTTCGGAATTTTCCCCAGCCCGGTTTTCAGAACACTTGCCTCACCGGTGAATACAGAAATATTCCTGAACCGGGAGCAAGTGAACTCCGGCGATTCATCCCAAAATAACAGCTATATAATGCAGCCTGATAATGAACCGTTATCTGCTCCTCGAACTACAGTTGAATTGAATGTTTTACCCACTGCAGGAAAGGAGGTTGAAAATGGGCAGGACTGATCTTTTATCCCTCATGCCGCAAATTATCCTCGCGGCCGGTGCCATTGTGTTGCTTCTTTCCATTGCTGTTAAAAGGAACCATCTTTTTACAGCGGTTATGGCCGTACTGTTTGTTGCTGCTTCTTTTGTCTCCCTGTTTTTCCATACTGCCCCAAATGAGATATCCGGTATTTTTGTCCGCGATGGATTCAGCATGTTCTTTTCAGGACTGATACTGTTAATTACCATGTTTATCATGCTCATTTCCTTTTCCTACATAGAGAAAAGGGCAGAAGATATAGAGGAATATTATATACTGATAATTCTGGCTGCCCTTGGCTCAACGGTTCTGGTGTCAAGCCGCCATTTCATAACATTTTTCCTTGGGCTTGAGCTGCTCAGCACTTCGCTCTATGTGCTGATTGCATTTTTAAAGGATCGTGAACACTCCATTGAAGCCGGTATAAAATATCTGATAGTGGCTGCCGTTTCTTCATCCTTTCTTCTTTTTGGCATGGCATTGATTTATTCAGGTTCAGGCAGTATGTATTTTCCTGACCTGGTTTCCTATTTTCGTTCTGCCGGGCTCAATATTATTGGTCTAATCGGCATAGCATTTATGATGGGCGGCATTGGATTTAAGCTTGCCCTTGTGCCTTTCCATTTGTGGACGCCTGATGTGTACGAAGGAGCGCCTGCCCCGGTAAGCGCCTTCGTGGCCACCGTTTCAAAGGCCGGTATGTTTGCCTTCTTTTTAAGATTTGTTTATGAATCGGAAATACTCCAGGTGGATTCTTTTCTCTTGTTTATCACCATAATAGCTGTATTGTCCATGTTTATTGGAAATCTGATGGCGTTAAAAGAGCAGAATGTGAAAAAAATCCTTGCTTACTCTTCCATTGCCCATCTCGGGTACCTCTTAATCGCACTTCTAACCGGAGACAAAACCGGCGAACATGCTTTTGCATTTTATCTTGTGGTATATACGCTCACCATAACCGGGGCTTTTGCTGTTGTTTCCTTCCTGTCTGAAATTGATGGCGACGCATCCTCCTTAGAGCATTATAAAGGCATTTTCTGGACCAGGCCGGGCATAGCTATTGCGTTTTCGGTGATGCTTTTTTCACTTGCCGGAATACCCTTAACTGCCGGGTTTATGAGTAAATTTTATCTTTTTCTGGTTGGAATTGGTAAAGAACTATGGCTTCTTTCCATTGCTTTGGTCCTTACCAGTATTATTGGCCTGTTTTACTATTTACGAATTATTGTCGTTATGTTCACTAAGGTTGAATTACCCGAAAAAATTTTCCGTGTTGGTCTTTTGTATGGATTCGTATTTGCCGGTATAACTATCATTTTATTGGGAGTGGGAATTTTTCCTGAATTTTTGACACGGCTGATAAATTATTTTTAAGTAAAAGTCATGGAAGGATGCAGTTGCAGTAGTTCATGCCCTAAATCCAAGTGATGGTAAAAAATCTTACTAAAACCATTGCTTCCTTCTGAAATAATAGATCATTAAAATCAAAATAAGTACGATTACTACCCAAAACCCCAAATAACCCCATTTCCAGCTTAATTCGGGCATGTTTATAAAATTCATCCCATAAACACCGGCTATAAAAGTTAGCGGGATGAAAATGGTAGAAACAACTGTTAAAATCTTCATCACCTGATTCATGCGATGACCTTGCACCGAGAAAAACAGGTTGATACTGCTTTCCAAACGCATATCAATATGGTCGCAACTGTCCAGTAAGGTTAGGCACATATCCTTTAACTCATAGAAATACTTTAGGTGCTTGTTTTTTATGAACGCATTGTTGTCGCGCTCAATTTTCACAATAAATTCTTTGATCGGCAAAATAGTTTTCTTTATCTGGTGCAGCTCGCGCTTGTACATTCCGATATTACGTAAAATGGCCGGCGACGGATCGGAATTGATTTCAATTAACCCGAAGCTGTCAATCTGTTGTTCCATATTATCCACCGTTTTAAAGTAATTGTCGAGAATGGATTCCAGCAATAAAAAGAGTAAATAGTCTGTGCTCCGTGCGTTCACTTTTCCCAGTTTTTGCCTTAAGCGTTGACGTACATGTTCAAAATGATCCGATTTTTTTTCCTGAAACGAAATCAGATAGTTTTTACCCAATACAAAACTGATTTGCTCGGTTTGAATTTGCCGGTTTGCTGTAGGTACAATCGATTTAATGGTCAGAAAGCTGTACTGGTCGAACTCCTGGAACTTTGGCCGCTGGTTAACATCCAGGATGTCCTGCACTACAAGGTCGTGAATATCCTGCGCTTTGCAGATTTTTGAAATTTTATCTACGTCGTGAATCCCATGGATGTTTAACCAATGGTTTTTGTTGTCGTCGGTGAATCCGTTGAACTCTTCTAAGGAGTATTCTTTAGTTTCGTTTGTTACCTCTTTGCCGTACTCAAAAAGCTGAATGCTGGTAGTTTCGGTGTATTTTTTACCCGTGAATACCGGTATCAAGGGGTTAATGTTCTTTCGGTTCAGCAGCTTTTTGGCCATGTTACTCTTTTTTCAGTTTTTTTAATTCGAAGATATCTTTTCTTCGGTCTCTTAGATTTCTTACGCTTCCAAACTGATTTAATTCACGGAGAAGGTCGATATCGAGGTCAACGATCAGTATCATTTCATTGTTGGGAGTGGCTTCTGCTTTGATTCCATTTGCAGGGAATGCAAAATCGCAGGGAGTAAATACCATCGATTGCGCATACTGAATGTCCATATTATGAACTTTTGGCAGATTCCCCACGCTTCCGGCAATGGCCACATAACATTCGTTTTCAATGGCACGGGCCTGGGCGCAGTACCTTACCCGGGAATAACCGTTTTGTGTGTCGGTGAGAAAAGGCACAAATAATATATCCATCCCTTCGTCGGCAAGCAAACGGCTTAGTTCCGGAAATTCCACGTCGTAGCAAATTAAAATCCCAATTTTACCGCAGTCGGTATCGAACACTTTTAGCTCGTTTCCGGGCTCCATACCCCACACTTTCACTTCGTCGGGGGTTACGTGGAGCTTTTCGTATCGTTCTACCGTTCCGTCGCGCTTGCATAAATAGCCCACGTTATAAAGCCGGTTGTTGTTCACTTCGGGTAAACTTCCGCTGATGATGTTGATGTTGTAGGATATGGCCAATTCAGAGAGTCGATGAACAATGGCGGGGGTATGCGCTGCCAGATTGCGTATCGCAGCCGGTTCAGACAAATGATTGTCGCCCGCCATGAGCGGGGCATTAAAAAATTCGGGGAACAAGGCAAAATCCGAACGGTAACCCGATACGGCATCAACAAAAAATTCTGCTTGCTGCAGCAATTCTTCCAAATCTTTATAGGGCCGCATTTGCCATTGAATCAACCCCAGCCGAACCAGTTTTTTTATAACAGTTGCTTTCTGCGTTTCTTTCTCGTAATAAATATTGTCCCATTTCAGTAAAACGGCATATTCGTTGGATGCGTGATCGCCTTCGAGGTAATTTTTTAAAATCTTGGAAGGGTGGAAATCATTCGACATCTGAAAGTTAAATACCGGATCGTGTATCTCTTTTCGTCTAACTTTTGCAATGTATTCTTTAGGCGAAAGCAAATCAGAATAAGTATGATAATTAGGAATCCTTCCGCCAAAAACAATTCCACGCAGGTTCAGACGTTCACAAAGCTCTTTGCGGTAGTCGTACAGCCGCCTTCCCAGCCTTAATCCGCGAAACTTAGGTTTAATGAAAATATCAATCCCATACAGCATATTACCCTCTGGGTTGTGCGTTTTAAAGGTATAATTGCCCGTGATTTCCTTGTATGTGTGATGATGTTCGTATTTGGCATAATCTACGATGATAGAAAGTGCACAACCGGCAAATTCATCGTTTATTTTAATTACCACTTGTCCTTCGGGAAATCGGTCGATTAGTGTTTTTATTTGCGGTTCTTTCCAAAAGGCTTCGGGCATATTTTCATAAACTTCAATCATAGTGTCTTTGAGTTGCGGGTAATCGCCTATGCTCAAGTAAGTTAGTTCTATATTTTCTATATCTTGCATACTTTTAATTCTTCAGTTTAACACAACACTATTCAAAGTGATCAAAAAGTGTCGGAATTTATACTTTTATTTTTGGAAATTCACGATAACTTTTATTTTTTGGTTTGAAATAAAAATTTGAAAGGGTAGAAAAGCCAACGGCGCCTAAAAAATAAAAGCGCATCTTTTTTTAGCCTTTACAAATCGTTACATTTGCAGCGGTTTATACTTTTACTGAAAAAGACGATATTATATGACATTCATAAATAAGGTTTTAGGAAAATTGCTTGGTAACAAATCGGAACGTGATATCAAAGAAGTAGGTCCGATTGTTACAAAAATCAAAGAAGAATACGAACGAATACTGAAATTGTCGAACGATGGCTTGCGTGAGGAGTCGACAAAAATCAAGCACATTATTCGTGAAAGAATCCGGCCGGAAGAGGAAGAAATTGAAAGACTGAAAGTAGAAGTAGAAGAAGTGGACATTCAGTTTGGAGAGAAAATCTATGAGAAAATTGATAAATTAGAAGAAGAAATTAATGTTAAACTCGAAGAGGTCCTCAACGAAGTTTTGCCTGCTACCTTTGCTGTGGTGAAAGAAACCGCCCGTCGTTTTGTCGAGAATGAAAACATAGAAGTAACGGCTAACGATTTTGATCGGGATCTGGCGGCAACCCGCAACAGCATTATCATAAATGGTGACAAGGCGGTGTGGAAAAACCGGTGGATGGCCGGCGGGACAGAGATTACCTGGAACATGGTGCACTACGATGTGCAGTTGATTGGCGGTATTGTTTTGCATCAGGGAAATATTGCGGAGATGGCCACGGGGGAAGGAAAAACCCTGGTGGCAACCTTGCCGGTGTTCCTGAACGCTATGGCCGGGCGCGGCGTCCACATTGTTACCGTAAACGATTACCTCTCAAAACGTGACTCGGAATGGATGGGGCCCATGTATGAATTCCACGGTCTTTCGGTGGATTGTATCGACAAACACCAGCCCAATTCGGAAAATCGCCGGAAAGCTTACAATGCCGACGTTACTTTTGGCACCAATAACGAATTCGGATTCGACTATTTGCGCGACAACATGGCCATCAATCCCGAAGATTTGGTGCAGCGAAAACATCATTTTGCGATTGTGGATGAGGTGGACTCGGTGTTGGTGGACGACGCACGTACCCCGTTAATTATCTCAGGACCGGTTCCTAAAGGCGATGACCAGCAATTTGAGGAGCTGAAAGGCTATGTGGAGAAACTATATCGTGCCCAGCGCGAATTGGTGAACCATATTTTTATCGATGCCAAACGCTTGTTGACAAAAGAAGATGCTACTCCCGACGAGAAAAAAGAAGGCGGCTTGCTGTTGCTTCGTGCTTACAAAGGAATGCCCAAGAATAAATCGATCATTAAATTCCTGAGCGAAGAAGGGATGAAAGGCATAATGCAAAAAACGGAGAATTTATACATGCAGGAAAACAGCAAGAACATGCACCTTGTCACCGATCCGCTATATTTCATTATCGAAGAAAAACAAAACTCAGTTGAGCTGACCGACAAAGGCATTGACCTTATTTCGCAGGGTTTTGAAGATCCAGAGTTTTTTATACTGCCCGATATGGGAGGTAAAATTGCTGAATTGGAACATGCCGGCCTTTCTCACGACCAGCTTATTGAGGAAAAAGATAAATTGTTGCAGGACTATTCTATTAAGTCGGAACGAGTTCACACAATCAACCAGTTGTTTAAGGCTTATACCATGTTCGAGCGGGATGTGGAATATGTGGTGATCGACAACAAAGTGAAAATTGTTGACGAGCAAACCGGTCGTATCATGGAAGGACGCCGGTATTCCGATGGCCTGCATCAGGCTATTGAAGCGAAAGAACGCGTGAAGGTGGAAGCAGCGACCCAAACTTTTGCAACGGTAACCCTGCAAAACTATTTCAGGATGTACCACAAGCTTTCCGGGATGACCGGTACGGCTGAAACAGAAGCAGGGGAATTCTGGGATATCTACAAGCTGGAAGTGGTTGTGATACCGACCAATAAGCCCATCATTCGTGCTGATCATCAGGACTTGGTGTTTAAGACAAAACGTGAAAAATACAATGCCGTAAGCGACGAAATTGTGAAATTACACCTCGCCGGAAGGCCGGTATTGGTGGGTACAACATCGGTGGAAATTTCGGAACTATTGAGCCGGATGCTTAAAATTAAAGGCATCAACCACAATGTGCTGAACGCAAAACTTCACGCCCGCGAGGCAGAAATTGTTGCCGAAGCCGGACAAACCGGAACCGTAACCATTGCTACGAACATGGCCGGACGTGGTACCGACATCAAGCTAACCGATGCTGTGCGCAAAGCGGGCGGGTTGGCCATTATTGGCACCGAACGCCATGATTCGCGGCGCGTTGACCGGCAATTGCGTGGACGTGCCGGAAGGCAGGGCGATCCCGGTTCATCTCAGTTTTATGTGTCGCTCGAAGACGACCTGATGCGCTTGTTTGGCTCCGGACGCATCTCGGGGATTATGGATAAACTGGGCTTGAAGGAGGGTGAGGTTATTCAGCATTCCATGATTTCAAAATCGATTGAGCGTGCCCAGAAAAAGGTGGAGGAAAATAACTTTGGCATTCGAAAACGTCTTCTCGAGTACGACGATGTGATGAACTCGCAGCGTGAAGTGATTTATAAAAAACGACGTCATGCTTTGTTTGGCGAACGCCTCGAAGTGGACGTGCTGAACATGATGTACGATTCGGTGGAAGAATTGGTGGAAGAATACCACGGCAGCGATTATTTCGAGGATTTTAACATGGAATTGCTGCGTTTGCTTTCCATTGAATCGCCGGTAACCCAAGATGATTTCAAAAAAATGACCGCAGCTCAGGTTTCCGAAATATTATACGAAAAAGTCATTTCAGGATACAACCGGAAGGTGGAAACCATTGCAAAACAAGCTTTTCCGGTAATTAAAAATGTATATGAAACCAAGTCACAGGTGTACAAGAATATTGTAGTGCCCATTTCGGATGGTAAAAGGGTTTTTCAAATCATTTGCAACCTTGAAAAAGCCTATCAAAATAAAGGAAAAGAGCTTGTAAAATCCTACCAGAAACAAATTGTGCTGCGCACCATCGACGAAGCCTGGAAAGAGCAGTTGCGCGAAATGGACGACTTGAAACAATCGGTGCAAAACGCATCTTACGAGCAGAAAGATCCATTGTTGATCTATAAATTCGAATCGTTCAACTTGTTTAAAAAGGTGGTGGCTAAGGTGAATAAAGACGTGGTTTCCACCCTGATGAAAGGGCAAATCCCGATTCAAAGCCCTGACCAGGTGCGCGAGGCCGAAACACGCAAGAGGATGGACATGAGCCGGTTCAAGACGCAAAAATCGGAATTGCCATCGGCCGGAAACCCCATGGAGGGTGCGGACACACAAACGCGGGAACACGCGCGTCCACAGCCGGTAACAGTGGAAAAAAGGGTAGGAAGAAATGATCCTTGCCCTTGTGGCAGCGGCAAGAAATACAAACATTGTCACGGAAGATGAGAGATGTAGGAGAAGACCGAAGACGGGAGACGGGAGACGGAAGACCGAAGACGGGAGACGGGAGACGGGAGACGGAAGACGGAAGACGGAAGACCGAAGACGGGAGACCGAAGACGGAAGACCGAAGATGGATATGTTAACTTGTTTTCAATTTGGTGAGGAACGAAGAGTTATTGTCATTTCGAGTTTCCACCCATTCTTTTTGATTGGGCATAATGAGGAAAAGACAATTTGCTCGAAGCCACCATTCCCACGCAGGTGGGAATCTCAGGATAGGAGGTGAAGATTCCCGCCTACGCATGCCTGCGGTAGGCAGGTGGGAATGAAAAGTATTTAAAATCTGTCCATGGTAGTAATATAACATAGAGTTAAACAAAAAAAAAATAACCCATGATCAATATGCTGAGTTTTATTCACTGGAACGTAAGTCCTGAAATCTTTCAATTAGGCCCATTTTCGGTACGGTGGTACGGGCTTCTTTTTGCGGTCGGTTTCTTAATCGGCTACTACATAGGCGAGAAAATGTTGAGATCGGAGAATGTCCCTCAAAAGTGGATAGACAGCTTGTTTTTCTACCTGATTATTGCCACAATTGTTGGGGCACGTCTGGGCCATGTTTTCTTTTATGGCTGGGACTATTATTCTCAACATCCCTTAGAAATATTCAAGGTATGGCATGGCGGCCTGGCCAGCCATGGTGGCACGCTCGGAATTATGATTGCGATGTATTTCTATTCCAGAAACGTGAGCAAACGGTCAATGCTCTGGATATTCGACCGTATTGTGGTGCCTACTGCTTTAGTAGCCGCCATGATTCGCACAGGGAACCTCATGAATTCCGAAATCTATGGCGTTCCAACCACCTTGCCCTGGGGTTTTATCTTTGAAAGAAACGGTGAAACGGTGGCAAAACATCCTACCCAACTTTATGAAGCCCTGGCTTATCTGTTTACTTTCGTCGTAGTGATGTATATGTATTGGAAAACCAGGGCAAAAAACAAAGAAGGATTGATTTTCGGCGTATTTTTCATCCTTATTTTCGGGGCACGCTTTTTAATCGAATTCATTAAAGAAGACCAGGAAGCATTTGAAGCCGGAATGGCTTTAAATATGGGACAGTGGTTGAGCATCCCGTTTGTTTTGCTCGGCGTGTTTTTAGTTGTACGGGCAATTCGGCTACCTGAAAAGGTTTACAAGAACATATAAGCTACAGGGATACTGACTTTTAAAGTCAGGTTTTTTAATCGCAGGTTTGAACGGTTTTCTTTGCTATGTTAATTCAACTACTACAAAAATGTATCAAACGCATAAAACATTCATCACGCTCAGCATGAAAATGGCAGACTTGGTTGTTGAGAACCCAAAATTATTAGTGTTGCTTGAGCATTTAGAGATTGATTTTGCGGTGAAAGACAAGACGGTGGAACAAGTATGCACCGAAAATAAAATCGACCATAAAGTTTTTATTGTGTTCGGCAATTTGTACAACGGATTTTTCCCCGACAAAAACATGATCGATACCCTTGATGATATTTCCACCATCATCAGGTTCCTGAAAAACAGCCACCGTTTTTATAAACACGATAAATATCCTGAGTTGAAATCGTTCCTTGTACAATTGTACGACAGGCATGATTCAGGAGATATTCGGCTTATTGAAAAATTCTTTGACGACTACTTTGAAGAGGTGCTCGAACACCTCGATTATGAGGAAAGTATCGTGTTCCCCTATATTTGCAGATTAATTGAAGACGGTAAGATTGCGCGGAAAAACAATTTTTCCGCAAATGAATACCGCGAACACCATACCGATATCGAAACAAAACTGACCGATCTGAAAAACCTTTTGCTCAAACATATTTCCCTGAAAAATGATTTTTCGTTACGGAGGAAGTTCCTTTTCAGCCTTTTCGAGCTTGAATTTGATTTGAATATTCATTCCTTTATTGAAGATAAAATCCTGCTCCCGCTTGTGCGCAAAATCGAAATTGAGCCCCCAAATGGATAAAAACCGCATAATTATTGCCGTCATCGAGCCTTCTCATATTATTTTCGAAGGGATTTCGAATGTATTGATGAAGTTCAAGAAGGACTTTTATCTCTACCGTTTCAATGATTTGGAGGAGTTGAAACAATCAACTCCAACGGAGGGTTTTAATGTTGCAGTAATCAATCCTTCGGCGGTTCAAAACAAGCTGAACGATTTTGTGAAGTTGAAAAATGCCCACTCAAATACTTTATGGATTGCATTGGTTTATTCATTTTTTGCTAACGATTTACTTCAGAAATTCGATGATACACTTTCGGTCAATGCATCGCTTGAACAGATTTTCAACAAATTGGGACAGATAAATAATTCCAACGATATAGACCAGCATGAAGATTTGTCAGACCGTGAAACCGAGGTATTAATTCAGTTGGTAAAAGGGCATTCAAACAAAGAAATTGCCGAAAAGCTGAACATAAGCATCCACACCGTTATTAGCCACCGGAAACACATAATCGATAAAACAGGGATTAAAAGTTTATCGGGGCTTACAATTTACGCGATTATAAAAAAAATTGTGCCCCTTGAATACGGTTCTATGTAATGCGATTACCCCCTGCACAATTCCACTAACTACATTTAATTACCGCATCCCTTAAAAATCCCAATAAATTGGGATTGCCAGGCCTTTATGCCAATACTATTTTTGCGGTCATTGATAATCAGATAAAATTGAAATGAAAAATAGTATCCTTATTGTGTGTTTGATATTGATTTCAACACTATTTTCAAATGCCCAACCCGACAATATACTTGAGAACTTCTATGTGAACGGTGCTGAAAAAATGTTGATGACAAATGGGAACCTCAAAATTGGAGGTTATGGCGAAGTGCATTACAATCAACCTTTTGCATCGGATATGATAAAAAACGGAACTTTGGATGTACGCCGATTTGTAATGATGATGGGGTATCAGTTTAACGACCGATTGCAATTTGTAACCGAGCTTGAATTTGAACATGTGAAAGAGCTGTATGTTGAACAAGCTTTTTTGCAATATCGGCTAAACAAATTCATAAACTTTCGGGGCGGTTTGATTTTGACCCCGATGGGTATTGTTAACGAATACCATGAACCGACAGCTTTTAATGGCGTTGAGCGGCCCCAAATCGACAATAATATTTCGCCAAGCACCTGGCGGGAAATTGGGTTTGGAATTACCGGAATTATTTTACCTGTATCGCTGAAATACCAACTATACGTCATGAATGGCTTTAACAGTTTTGATGGTTCGGCACGAATTGGCGGTGCAAGTGGGTTGCGCGGAGGAAGGCAAAAAGGAGCGGAATCGTTTGTGAGTTCACCCAATCTTAGTGGCAAAATTGAATATTTTGGAATACGCGGGTTGAATGTAGGTTTGGCAGGATATTTTGGAAATACGCAATCCACCCTTTACGATGGGATTGATAAAAAAGATGAAACGGCAGTTGCAAAGGCGGATTCATCGGTGGTGGGGATTTCGATGCTTGGAATTGATGCACGGTATTCGATAAAAGGATTGAAATTGGCAGGGCAGCTTTATTACTCATCTTTATCGAATGTTGAGCAATACAATGCATTTACGGCCAATAAAGGCGGTGGTAAATTGGGAAGCTCAATGTTTGGTTATTATGTAGATTTGGGATACAACCTTTTGCGAGGTTTAAAAACTGAAATGCAGCTAATCCCCTTTTTACGTTATTCCAATTACGATACTCATTATACAGTGCCCAAAAAAACAAGCGACAATTTATCTTATCAGAAAAATGTTTATACAACCGGGTTGTCTTACTTTTTAACAAAGGGCGCGGTTGTAAAGGTCGATTTGCAATTTATTAAAACGGGAGCAAACGATGAATATGCAAAAATATTTAATGCCGGGTTCGGCATCATGTTCTAAAGTATTTAAGGGAATGAAAAAAGGTTTGTGGCTTATTTTTTACGTAACGATTTGGCTGAGTGCTTTGTCACAAAATGAAATCGAATTCCAAAACAAGCGCTTGGCCAGTACCATGAAAAAGAACGGTATCACGGATTTCTCACAACTTGAAGAAATGCCTTCCAATTTTAAAACTTTAAATGAATTTCAGGGAAAGTTTTTCAAAGTTGCAAGCGAAGGCGGACAAAGTTGGGTTAAATATATTTATGTGGGGAGGGTAAACAGTTGCCGGGCAGGGGGTTGCAGTGCAGTAAGTATGGTGGGAAAGGGTGATTCGGAATATTTCGATTATTTTATTTTTTATGATTCATCCATAACAGTCAGGTTGGTTGAGGTATATAATTATCAGGCGACACACGGTTACGAAATAACTGCAAAAGGTTGGCTGAAACAGTTTGTCGGCTTTTCAGGGAAAGATTCTTTGGTTGTAAACAAAAATATCGATGGCATAACAGGGGCAACCATTTCCGTATATGCTATTGCTGCGGATATACAGTTTCAGACAGAAATCTTGAACTCAATCCAATAATTGATTTGTCATAAGTTTCACCATTTTACAGGCTTTTTTGTTAATAAACACAAAAAAGACTTTATGGTATTTTGCTCTGTTACTTAAAAAGAGTTATTTTGCACTTATTTCAAATTAAATAGTTAAGAAATGTTGGAAATAGGAAAATATTCGATGGTGACGTTGACATACAATTTGCATGTTGACGACGAAAACGGGGAGATGATCGAACAAGCAACCGTATCACAACCCCTGGAGTTTTTATATGGTGCCGGTGCCATGCTGCCTAAATTCGAATCTCAGTTGGCCGGATTGCGCGAAGGCGAGCCGTTCACCATTAAATTGAACATGAACGATGCCTATGGCGAAGTGAATGAAGATGCCGTGGTGGAATTGCCCAAAAACGTTTTTATGGTGGATGGCAAAATCGATGAGGAACTTATCAAGGAAGGAAATACCGTTCCGATGATGAGCAGCAACGGACAACGCATGAACGGATTAGTATTGAATGTGAATGACGACAACGTGGTTATGGACTTTAACCACCCGCTTGCCGGCGAAGATTTATTCTTTTCGGGCACAGTAATGGGGGTTAGAGAAGCTTCTGATGAAGAAGTGGCTCAAATACTTTCCGGCGGAAACGACGGTGGGTGTGGCTGCGGTAGTGGCGGTGGCGGTTGCGGTTCTGGAAACGGGCACGACCATGAGCACGAACACAGCGGTAGCGGTGGTTGCGGTTCAGGCTGTGGCTGTTAATTGTATTTTGATTTTTAGTTCAAATTAAGTAATTTAACCTCGTTTTCTTAAATCTATTTTGGAAACGAGGTTTTTTTGATGAAAGTGCTATATGAATACATTTGGCAAGATATTCCGGTTAACATCTTTTGGTGAATCGCACGGTCGCGGAATCGGTGGTATTATTGATGGTTGTCCTGCAGGTTTGGAGCTGAACATCGATTTGATTCAGCAAGATCTTGCACGCCGTAAACCCGGGCAATCTAAAATAACCACTCAGAGAAAAGAACCCGATAACGTGGAATTTCTTTCCGGTGTTTTTGAAGGAAAAACTCAAGGCACGCCCATTGCCTTTGCGATTTGGAATAAAGATCAGCATTCCAATGATTACAATGATTTAAAAGATATTTATCGTCCTTCTCATGCCGATTATACCTACACCCAAAAGTATGGTACCCGCGATCACAGAGGCGGAGGACGTTCTTCAGCCCGCGAAACTATTGCACGTGTTGTTGCCGGGGCAATCGCCAAACAGCTTCTTGCAAAAATAGGAGTTTCCGTTCAGGCTTATGTTTCTCAGGTTGGCGAAATAAAGCTTGAAAAGACATATACAGAATTGGACCTCTCGAAAGCGGAAGACAATATAGTACGTTGTCCTGACGCACAAACTGCGGAAAAGATGATAGCCCGGATTGAAGCCGCCTCAAAAGACCATGACACAGTTGGAGGCACAATTACCGGAGTAATTACCGGAGTACCGGCCGGCTGGGGCGAACCTGTATTCAATAAACTACATGCCGACTTAGGCTTCGCCATGCTGGGCATAAATGCCGTGAAAGGTTTTGAATACGGTTCAGGATTTGCTGGAACAAAGCTAAGCGGTTCGCAACACAACGACGTTTTTGTGCAGACCCCGGATGGCATACGCACTACAACGAACCATTCAGGCGGAATTCAGGGTGGAATTTCAAATGGCGAAGACATCTATTTTAATGTAGCCTTCAAACCCATTGCCACCTTGCTGAAAGAGCAAAAAACCGTGGATATAAACCACAACGAAACAACGATAAATCCGAAAGGAAGACACGATCCCTGTGTATTGCCCCGTGCTGTGCCAATTGTTGAATCAATGGCTGCACTGGTACTAATTGATCATTATTTATTAAGTAAACTAAATTCAAAATAAAATGCCAAGGAAAAAGAAAAACAGAAGAATTCAGGTTCCCCCAGTAATTAAAGGTATGTCAGTGTATGGTGTTCGAGGCCGGAAATCCAACGAAGTGATTTTGCACCTTGAAGAGTATGAAGCAATTCGTTTGCTGGATTATCAAAACCTCACTCAAGAGCAGGCCGCAGTGTACATGGATGTTTCACGGCCCACGCTAACGCGTATTTATGAAGAAGCACGAAACAAAGTGGCCACCGCTTTTGTCGAAGGTCGAGATCTTGTTTTCAGAGGAGGCGATATCTATTTTGAGAAAAACTGGTTCAAGTGCAACTCGTGCCAGGCAAGTTTTAGCGATTATTCGAAGGAAAATGTGGCTTGCCCGGTTTGCAGCTCCAGCGATTTAATTTCATTAAACGACTATTATTCTGCTTAGTGGGCATAAAAAAACCACCGGATCAATATCCGGTGGCACCCAATTAAGTTGTGATAAAACCAGAGCCTAGTAAACTAGGAGAGCACAAGTTACGACTAAATCCCTTGCAAGTCAATAACTATCCGATTTATTTTTAATATTTTATTTGTACCAACCTATACCTGTAAGGAAGAAAAGAAATTACAGGAAATTTACCTTGATGTAATAAATGAAAGAGCAGGGCATTATTGTCCTCCTTTCTTATCTTCTTTTGCAGGTATAAATTCCATAGAAATGGAGTTTACGCAATGCCGGGTATTCTTTTGCGTGAAGCCTTCGCCATAAAAAACATGGCCTAAATGCCCACCACAGTTGGCACAGGTAATTTCCGTCCGTCTTCCGTCGGCATCCAATGATTTATGCACGGCACCTTTAATTTCATCATCGAAACTCGGCCAGCCACACTGCGCATCAAATTTGGCATCTGATTTATATAGTGCTGCGCCACACTGCTTGCACACGTAAGTTCCCTTTTTTTCGTTTTTGTATAATTCGCCAGTAAAGGGTCGTTCAGTGCCTTTTTCAAGGATGACGTATTTTTCAAAATCCGTCAGTTTTTTATACTCGGTTTTTTTCTCCGGAAGTTGTGTTTTTGTGTTTTCTTGTGCATTCATGGTTGAAATTGCCCCTATTATAAAAAATATTGCAAAAATTGTTTTCATACGTAGAAAAACAAAGAAAAGCGTGTTTTGGTTTAATGTGGTTAATTTAAAGCGGACGTACACCGATTCCGGGAAGGTTGTTTATGGTTATTTTCCCGTTTACAATTTTCACCCCTTCAAAGCGGTCGTTGCTGATTAAAAGATTTCCGTCCAAATCGGCCCAGTCAACCTTTGGCGAGAGTTGGGCTGCTGCCGATATCGCACACGAAGTTTCGGTCATGCACCCGATCATCACCTTCATTTGGTTGGCACGTGCGAGGGTGATCATTTGGTGTGCTTCACGCATTCCGGTGCACTTCATCAATTTAACGTTGATGCCGGAATAAATGCCTAAAGTTGCCTTCACATCGCTAAGTCGTTGTACTGCTTCGTCGGCAATAATCGGGAGTGGCGAATTTTGGGTGAGCCAGGCAATATCGTCAATGTTCTCTTTTGGCAGGGGCTGTTCCACAAATTCAACGCCTTTTTCTTTCAGCCAAAAAATCATTTCCAGTGCCATTTTTTTATCTGTCCAACCTTGATTTACATCCACACAAAGCGGAACAGCCGAAACCGAACGGATGGTTTCAATCATTTCTTTGTCGTTTTGGCGGCCCAGTTTTACTTTTAGGATGTTAAATTCCGCAGCTTCTTTCACTTTCTGTTCTACCACTTCGGTCGTGTCTATCCCAATTGTAAAAGAGGTGTCAGGAGTATTTTCGGCTGAAAAGCCCCAGATTTTGTACCAGGGCTGTCCCATTATTTTTCCTGTTAAATCGTGCAAGGCTATGTCGATTGAGGCTTTTGCGGCAGTATTCCCCGGGCGGCTGTTGTCCACATATTCCAGAATTTCGTCCATTCGGAATGGATCGGTAAATTGGCCCAAATCCAATTCCGACAAAAATCTGGCGGCAGTTTCCTGGTTTTCACCTAAATAGGGCGGCATGGATGCTTCGCCATATCCTGTTGTTCCTTCAAATTCAAGTTTTGTCAGCATTATAGGAGTTGTGATTCTTGAACTGTTGGCAAGGGTGAAAACGTGCTTCAATTGTAAATTGTAGGGTTCAAAACTAAATTTCAACCCTTCTTTTGGGAGGTTTCCTTTTTTCATTCCAGCATAGTTTTTAAACGGCAATGTTTTAATGGATTGAAGCCAAACAAAGATAGAAAGATTGTGGTATTTTTGACCAAAATTGGCACATGGGCACAACTTTTGAAATTCCAATTCTGTATCAGGACGAACACATTATTGTGGTGAACAAACCGGTGGATTTGCCGGTGCATAAAAACGACTTTATGCCGCACGATGCGCCGTATCTCACCAAGCTCCTTGGTGACATGACCGGGAAATGGATACTGAATGTGCACCGTTTGGACTCGAAAACATCGGGACTAATCGTGCTGGCATTCACTTCGGAAATAGCGCATCACCTTGCCCTTCAGTTTGAGCATAAAGAAGTCCGGAAAACCTATTTTGCTGTAGTTCAAGGCGAACCGGGCGAGGGTAGTTTCAACCGGAAAGTGGTGGTGAGGAAAAAGTCGAAATTCAAAAAACCGGCACTTACCCATTTCAAAACTTTGAAAACGGTTGGGACGAGTCTTTCCTACAAAGAGAAAGAAAACGTGAAACTGAATCTCGTGGAAATCGATCCGGAAACGGGGAGGTGGCACCAAATCCGTCAGCATTTTGCCCAGCATCAATTCGATATTTTGGGCGATTCGCATCATGGGGATTTTACATTAAACAAAATGGTCACTGAACTTACCGGAATAAAACGGCTTTTTCTGCATGCGGCGCGTTTGGAATTCGTCCACCCCAGAACCAATGAAAAACTCGTTTTTGAAGCAGAATTGCCGGAGGAATTTAACCATGTACTGGAATTCTTTCAGGAAAAGCAATAAGCTTGATGATGTATTCACCCAAACTAAAACCCTCATGGTTTGTTGACTTCCGTATATTTGAAATTCTTTAGTTACTTAAAAATTATCAATAATGAAGTTTGCTTTTCTGTATGTATCTTTTTTTATTTCCATTTCATTATTTGCGCAGCAGCCAGCAAAAAAGGCTTTGTCCATCAGTGATTTCGCGGGCTGGAAAACCGTATCGAACTCGATTATTTCTAATGACGGGAAAAATGTTGCGTATGAACAAAACCCGCAAAGGGGCGACGGGACCCTATATCTTGTTCGGGACAAAACCGTAAGGAAGTTTCCGCGTGGCAACAAAGCCGAATTTGGTGCGGGCAGCAATTTCATTGTGTTCCAAATTGCGCCACCCGACTCAGTAGTAAGAAAGGCAAAACTGGACAAAGTGAAAAGGGAAAAGATGCCAAAAGACAGCTTGGGCATTTTTATTTTTGGCCGCGATTCAGCTACAAAATTTGCCGAACTCAAATCGTTTAAAATTTCGGAAGAAAATAGCTCCTATGTTGCCTTTACGGTTGAAGCTGCCGAAGCCAAAAAAGATTCGGCACAAAATTCCGACAGTCTGAAAGTGAAGAAACCGGAGAAAAATATTGGCGACGATTTGGTGCTGTTTTCCATAAACAATGCCGATACGATGGTTTTTAAAAACGTGACCGAATATACCTGGTCAAAAAATGGCAGTGCGCTCTATTTCCTTCAACAAACCAAGGATTCAACCCAAACTTTTTCGCGTTTGTCGGTTTTTGAACCTGAAAAGGCCGAAAGTAATCTTTTGTATCGTTACGATGGTTTTTTAAAGTCGGCAACTCCCAATGAAGAGGGAACGAAATATGCTTTTCTGGCCTCTCAGGATACAGCATCGGAAAAAAGCTATTCTTTGTTTTTAGGCGATATCGATAAACAACCTGAAATCATTGTTGATGGCTATACGTCAGGCATTCCTGTTGGCTGGACGCCAAGCGGAAACGGAAAGATTTATTTTTCGGAAGATGCCACCAAGCTGTATTTTGGAACTGCAGAAACACCCGTACAGCCACCAAAAGATACTGTTCCGGAAGACGAAAAGCCAAAATTGGATGTGTGGAGCTGGAAAGATCTGAAATTGCAACCCCAGCAAAAAGCGGAATTGGATAAGGAGAAAAAACGCACTTACCTCGCAGTTTACCACCTCAATTTGAACCGTTTTATCCAACTGGCAGATTGGAAAGTGCAAGAGGTTTCTACCGTTCAAAAAGGCAACGGAAACATTGGCTTGGGATACGACGAATCGCCCTATTTGCGGGAATCGAGTTGGACGGGTGAGCGGAAACGTGATTATTATCTTATTGATTTTGAATCGGGGATTAAACGCGAAATACTGAAAAATCAGTCGTATGTGCGCCTGTCGACGGAAGGGAAATTTATTATTTGGTACGATATCGCCGATAGCAGTTTTTATGCGAAATCGACACAAATCACCTCGTTCGACACGGTTTCGCTTACAAAAATAATCCCGGTTAAATTCTATGATGAACGCCATGACTCTCCAAGCGACCCTAATCCATACGGCATAGCCGGTTGGAGCGAAGACGACCGTTTTGTGTATATCTACGACCGATATGATATTTGGAAAATAGATCCAACAGGCGAAAGAGTACCGGTGAACATGACAAAAGCTTTCGGGCGACGGAACGAAACCCGTTTGCGTTATGAAAAATTAGACAAGGAATTGGAATACATTCCAACCAACGAACCTATCATGCTGAATGCTTTTGACGAGAAGACGATGTCCGGCGGATTTTTTCAAACGCGATTGAATTCAGTAAAAGACCCTTCGTTGTTGATTATGGACAAGTTTTATTTTGGGAATCTTGCAAAAGCGAAGGACACTGAAACCCTTATCTGGACGAAAGAAAATGGTGCTGTTTTTCCGGATTTGTGGCGCAGCAACCTGAAATTTGAGCAGGCATCAAAATTATCCGAAGCAAATCTTCAACAAAAGGATTTCATTTGGCCGGAGGTTGAACTGGTTGAGTGGTATTCGTTCGCAGGCGAAGAGCTACAAGGTTTATTGTACAAGCCCGAAAACCTCGATTCGAACAAAAAATACCCGATGATGGTGTATTTCTACGAACGGAATGCAGAAACTTTATTCCGCCATCAGCGGCCTTACCCAAGTCATTCTACCATCAACAAAACGTTTTATGCCAGCAACGGATATTTGGTTTTTGTGCCCGATATTACTTATAAAGACGGTTATCCGGGTCAAAGTGCCTACAACGCCATTGTCAGTGGAACGCAATATTTAATCAATCAATTCCCGTTTGTCGATAAAGACAAGATTGCCCTTCAGGGTCAAAGTTGGGGCGGCTATCAAGCGGCTTACCTAATTACACAAACCGACATGTATGCTGCCGCAATGGCTGGTGCTCCGGTGAGCAACATGACGAGTGCTTACGGTGGAATTCGCTGGCAAACGGGCATAAGCCGCATGTTTCAATACGAGCATACGCAAAGCCGGATTGGTGGCACCTTGTGGGATAAGCCTTTGCAGTACATCGAAAATTCACCTCTGTTTTATGCCCCAAAAGTGAACACGCCGCTTTTGATGATGCACAACGACGCCGACGGTGCAGTGCCGTGGTACCAGGGAATTGAATTCTTTGTTGCCTTACGCCGCTTAAACAAACCAGTTTGGATGCTTACTTACAACGGCGAGCCACATAATCTGAAAACCACAAGTTGGGCGAACCGCATCGATTTGAGCACGCGCATGTTTCAGTTTTTCAACCATTATTTAAAAGGCGGGCCTGCACCGGAATGGATGGAAAAAGGAATTCCGGCAATAGACAAAGGGAAAAAACTGGGATACGAATAACTCGGAATTCGAAACTAATTTACTATTTTTGCATCGGCAGGCTGCTTTATCGTTCTCCCGATTACTTGGGAGGGAGGAAAGTCCGGGCAACACAGGGCACCGTGCTTCTTAACGGGAAGATCTTTGAAAGAGGATAGCAACGTAACAGAAAATAACCATCCCGGGTAATCGGGAAACGGGTGAAAAGGTGCGGTAAAAGCGCACCGGTCCCGATGGCGACATCGGGAGCCGTACGTCTCACGGGTTGCAAAGCCAAATATATCCCGATTGTTTGCCGCTGTTGCGGTACATCAGGGCTGCCCGCCTTGTTT
Source organism: uncultured Maribellus sp. (assembly GCA_964572085.1). Lineage (GTDB taxonomy): Bacteria > Bacteroidota > Bacteroidia > Bacteroidales > Prolixibacteraceae > Draconibacterium. Next base: position 21,615 of record CAZNEV010000034.1, read on the forward strand.
CTTTTTGCACAAAGAAGTCGGGAGGGGTAGGCTGCAAGGACTCCGGCAGCAATGACGGAGCAAGATAAATGATAAAGATCCCGAGAAATCGGGATACAGAACCCGGCTTACAGGCCTGCCGTTTTTTTTAAATAACCTAAAGGGGACAACACAAGTCGAAAACTTCTTGTTAGCTAAGTAACCATTTCCAAGCAGAAATCGCTTCAATGTTTTCTGGAATTTGAATGTCCGGATTGCTTTCGTTTAAATAAATCAACGTTCCCTTTTTTAATTGGTAAACAACCATTGCCTCTTGCAAACCATTTATTTCTCTGTCAAAATTTGTTAGGTTTAACTGCCAGGTAACTTGTATGGCTTCCGTAATGTCTAATCCTTTCTGGACAACAAAATCGCATTCGTTTTGTGCGGTGTAGTAAAACACCACTTTTCCCCGGCGCATCAATTCAATAAAAATTATATTTTCCAGCACCCGTCCTTTGTTTTCAGAAAAATTAAATCCTAGTCGGTGGGAAAAGGCGGGGTCAATAGTATAAACTTTTTTTGGATTCATTATCTGCTTTTTCACCGAAAAATCAAATTTTTTCAGATAGAAAAAAAGGAAGGATTGTTCGTAATAATGCAGATAATCTTTTATGGAGTTCAAGCTTTTAATTCCTGTAATCTTTTGTAGTGTGGAATAGGAAAACAACTTACCTACGTTTGTGCAAAAGTACAACCCAAGTTGTTTTATTTGGTCTATTTGGCTTAAACGGTATCGGGCAACAATGTCACGATAAAGAATATCCTGAAAGTAGGAGTTTATCAATTCAGTGTCGTTTTCTTGCACCACCAATGGGAAGCCGCCAGTTTCGAAATAACTATTGAAGTCGTTGATCAGAAGCGATTTCAATTTTGAAGTTAAGCTGTTAATGGGGTAAGATTTTTTTCGGAACCTCAGAAACTCTTTAAATGAAAATGGGAAAAGTTCAATCCGTTTGTTCCTTCCGGTAAGGCTTGAGGCAATTTCGGAGCTGAGTAGTTTTGCATTTGAGCCGGTAACAAATATTTTCACCCCCGCTTCATACATCCGGTTAATAAATTTCTCCCAGTTTTCAATGTTTTGAATTTCGTCAAAAAAAAGTACGGGAGCAGTTGCATACACTTCGAGATGTAAATTATATAGGTCTTCTAATATTGAAACGTTGCCAATAACCCGCTCATCATCAAAATTGAAATAGCAGAATTGTGAAGCGGAGAGCGCCATCTTTTCTTTCAGCAAATAGAGCAGAGATGATTTGCCGCATCGGCGGATTCCGGTGATCACTACAACCTGGCCTGTAGCGATATATTTTTCTAAATCAATTTCACGTTCAATTAAGGTTGTTTTGTTATTGAAAACTTCCTTTTGATCGAGCATTATTTCTTTGAGTCTTTCCTTTTTCATGTTATTGTTCTTTACAGATGAACAAATATATAAAAAACTGTTCATTGCCAAAGAATGATTTCGGCAATAACTGTTCACTGTCAAAGAATGGTAACTTTGCCCTACTTCACCGGAAACACCTTGTTCTCCGCAAGATAATCCAATACCTTGTCGATGTTCTGCCCATTTTCTTCCGGTTTGAAAATTAGTTTTGCGTGGGTTGGTACTTCATATTCCAGGTCTACGCCGGGTAAGTTTTGGGCTTTTCCTTCTTCGATTAATTGGTAGAGTTCCGGTTTGTTGTTTTTACAATAGTCGAGCGTTGCGTCCATGTAAAACAGGTGGAAACGGTCAGGTCCGATGATTTCTGCCACTTGTCCACGCAGCGAATCGTTTCTGGAAATAAAGGAACATATTGTAATTATACCCTGGTCGTTTAACAGTTTACAGATATGTGCCACGCGGCGCAGGTTTTCTGCACGATCGGCGGGTGAGAAATCCAGTTCGCGGCTCAAGCCCGAGCGCACCGAGCTACCATCGATTAAAACGGCTATGGCACCGTGGCTGAAAAGTTTTCTTTCCAGGCTGAATGCCAATTCATTTTTTCCCGAACCATGTAAACCTGTAATCCAGATTGTTTCGCCTTTCTGGTTGTATTGTTTTTGATATTCATCGCGTTGAATGAGCGATTTTCCTTGTGCTATTTTTGCTTTGTCGATATCAGTAATACGTGATGCGAGGTTTTTACCTTCTAATTTATCAAGGATCATCCCAACGGCACAGGTGTTATGCGTCATGGGATCAATCAGAATAAATGAGCCGGTTTGCCTGTTCTTTTTGTACGGGTCGAAATATATTGGTTTGGCAGTGGTAATTACCACGCGGCCAATTTCGTTCAGGCTGAGGTTTTCCACCTCCTGTATTTCCAGCGAGTTGATGTCCACTCTGTGCTTTACGGCATCGATACGGGCTTTAGTTGAATTGTTGGCGTGTTTGATGTAGAATTGGGTAGAAAGCTTCATTTCGTTTTCGTCCATCCACACCAACATGGCTTCAAACTGGCGTTCCACCCGAGGCAGATTATCGGGATGCACAAGCATGTCACCGCGCGAAATGTCAATTTCATCTTCCAAGGTAACCGTTATCGATTGGGGGGGAAAGGCATAATCCAGCTCGGCATCGTAGGTGACAATTGATTTAACTTTCGATTTCTTCAGCGAGGGTAGAACCATCACCTCGTCGCCTTTGGAAATAATTCCTGAAGCAACGGCAGCCGAGAAACCGCGGAAATTAATGTCTGGGCGTAGCACATATTGCACCGGGAAACGCATGTCAGTAAAATTGCGGTCGCTGCTAATGTGCACATTCTCCAAGAATTGAAGCATGGATTCACCGTGATACCAAGGTGTTCGTGCTGATCTCTCCACCACATTGTCGCCTTTCAATGCCGAGATGGGGATGAAGGTCACGTCCGGAATGTCCAATTGCGTGACAAAAGTTCGATAGTCGATTTTGATTTTTTCAAAAACCATTTTGTCGAATTCCACCAGATCCATTTTATTTACCGCTACCACCACGTGTTTTATCCCAAGCAAGGAGGCCAGAAAAGTGTGGCGTTTGGTTTGGGCAATCACCCCGTAGCGCGCATCGATTAAGATAATGGCCAGATTGGCGGTTGACCCGCCGGTAATCATGTTGCGGGTATATTGCTCGTGGCCGGGTGTATCGGCGATTATAAATTTTCGCTTTGCGGTGGAAAAATAACGATAGGCCACATCAATGGTAATTCCTTGCTCACGTTCGGCTTTCAATCCATCCAAAAGTAATGCATAATCGATGTCGTCGCCTGCGTGCCCAATTCTTTTGCTGTCGCGTTCCAGGGTCGAAAGCTGATCTTCGTATAGCATTTTGCTGTCGAACATTAAACGCCCGATGAGGGTCGATTTTCCGTCGTCAACCGATCCGGCCGTCAATAAACGCAGCAAGTCTTTTTTCTGATCCTGGTTGAGGAATTCCTGGATGTTCAGAGTGGTATCTTTAGTTGTCATGTTACTCGTTGCTTGTTGCTTGTTGCTTGTTGCTTGTTGCTTGTTGCTTGTTACTCGTTAAGATTTCCAGTTGTTTTCCACATACTGGATAAATTTGTTAATTTTCATACCCAGGATAGTATAATCTACTAATAACTCATTCCATCCTTCTTTTTCAGGATAAATTTCAATAATTGTTTCAATTTGTCCCACACATTCATCGTTTGAAGCTTATGCATAGACTAAGAATTTAATGAAGTCGGCTTTATAGCGTCTTCTTCCATAACCTTCAACAACATTATCTTTTATACTTTTTGATGAACGTCTTATTTGACTGCCTTGCTCGTACAATTCGAATTTTGGTAGCAGGAGACTAAGTTTATGTACTTTAATTGATAATTTAAAAGCTAATTTGAATATGTCTAAATCCCGAAAATTACTCATCTTTTCAACTCTTTAGATTTTGAATTATGTATTAACCAGCAACCAGCAACCAGCACCCTCTTAAAAATACCCTTCTCTTTTTTTCTGTTCCATACTGCCCTCCTGATCGAAATCGATTACACGGGTGGTTCGTTCCGATACCGTTACAGTCATCATTTCCTCCACAATTTCTTCGATGGTTTCGGCTTCCGATTCAATGGCGCCGGTGAGCGGGTAACAGCCTAAAGTGCGGAACCTGACTTTTTTCATTTCGGCTTTTTCTGCCATTTCTTTTGGCATCCGATCGTCGTCAACCAATATCAGGTTTCCGTCAACATCTACTACCGGTCGTTCCTTCGCATAATACAGCGGTACAATCGGGATTTTTTCCAAACGGATGTATTGCCAAATGTCTAATTCGGTCCAGTTCGAAATTGGGAAAACACGAATCGATTCCCCTTTTTGAACCCGTGCGTTATAGATATTCCACAATTCGGGACGTTGACTTTTCGGGTCCCACTGGTGAAACCGGTCGCGGAAAGAAAAAATGCGTTCTTTCGCACGCGACTTCTCTTCATCACGGCGGGCACCCCCAAAGGCGGCATCAAATTTATATTTGTCTAAACCTGCCAAAAGTGCCTGGGTTTTCATTACATCGGTATGCACCTTGCTCCCGTGGGTAAATGGGCCCACGCCTTTTTCAAATGCTTCTTTGTTGTAATGGACAATTAAATCCCAGCCTTTTTCTTTGGCATAGTGGTCGCGGAATTCCACCATTTCTTTAAACTTCCATTTCGAGTCGATGTGCATCAACGGAAACGGGACTTTGCCCGGATAAAATGCTTTTTCGGCCAAGCGAACCATCACCGATGAATCTTTTCCGATTGAGTACAGCATTACCGGGTTTGAAAATTCGGCAGCCACTTCACGGATGATGTGGATGGCTTCGGCTTCGAGTTCGCGCAGGTTGGTTAAACTGTATTCCTTCATTGATTTATGCAGATAATTATTCGATTCAGATCCTTAGTCTCTAAACGGACAAAGTTAGAATTTTTATCCGACCTCAATTGATTTGACCCTACCAACGGGGAGTGATTAAACGAATAATTAATAAAAAAAGGACTAAAAACTCCAAAAATAGGGAATGAGCAACACCGATAATAAAAATGCCAAAACATTCAACGGCAGTCCAATTTTCAGGTAATCGGTAAATTTATAGTTTCCGATGGCCTGTACAATTAAATTGGTTTGGTAGCCAATTGGGGTAGAAAAACTGGCCGAAGCTGCGATGGCAATCGTCACAAAAAAGGGTTTGGGATCCACCTGTAATTGGGTTGCTGCCGAAAGCGCAATAGGAAAAACAAGGGCAGCAGCAGCATTATTGGTAATAATTTCAGTGAATATTGTGGTAATAATATATAATGCGGCAATTACGCCAATTGGGCCAAGGCCCTTGCCAAAATTAATGGTGGCGTGGGCGATGGCTTCTGCCGATCCGGAGTTTTGCATCGCTTTGCTGATGGCAAAAGCACAGGCAATCGTAATCAGCACATCCCAGCTTATGGCCTTAGTATATTTTTGATGGGGCATAATTTTCATCCAAACCAACAATACGGCCGCGATAGCAGAAAAATAAAACATGTCGAAATTTATGCCCGATGGAGATTCAATAAATTTTCCTACCGTGGTCCCGATAACCATTAACATAAGGATAATGAAAGCCAGCCATTTTTTCCAAAATGTACCGGTGGTACGGTAATCGCGAATATAGGAAGTGAGGTAGAATATTTTTGATTCACCCCAGTTTTCGATAAAACGCTGGGTGGTTAGAAGGACCAAATTGTCGCCCGGTTTTAGTTTTAAATTTCCAAAATTGGAGGTGATGCGTTCTCCGTTTCGATGAATTGCTATCACCACTGCCTGATAATGAGCGAAAAAGTTAAATTCAGGAATGGTTTTCCCAATTCCCGGAAACCGGGGGGCAATCACAGCTTCATATTGCTTCAAATCCTTTTTGGGTACGTTTTTAATCAAATCAATTCCACCTAACTTTACGTTTTCGTTAGCAAGAATATAATTCAAGCGATCCGACTTCCCGGCAACAAGCAGTTTGTCATTCGCCAATACCTGGAAAGTACCTTTTTTTGTTTCAATAATGCTCCCGTCGCGTTCGATGTTCCGTACAAACAGACCTTTCAACTCTTTTGATCTCCCGTTTTTTATTTCGCGCCCCAATAAATTACTATTGCCCGGAATGATTAAATCATAGTAGTAATCTTTGTATTCCGTGGAACTTTTTTTGTTGAAAAGGATTTTTTCACCGGGGAGCAGCTTGTTTCCTGCAATCGACATGTAGATTGTTCCAAGGATAGCAATAAAGATCCCGACTTTTCCCAATTCAAACATGTTAAAGCCGGGGTAACCATTTTCAATAATTAAGCCGTGAACTACCAAATTGGTAGAAGTGCCAATCAAAGTGCACATCCCGCCCAGAATTGTAGCATAGGAGAGGGGTATCAGGAATTTCTTTGACGACAGGTTGAGTTTCTCCGTCCATTTTTTAATGATTGGGGCGAAAATAATCACCACAGGTGTATTGTTCAAAAATGCCGATAACAACGAAACGGGAAACATAATTTGTGGGATCAGAAAAACCATTTTCCGTCGTTTTCGCGGCAGATAGGTTTGGGCCAGCCGGTTTAAGACACCTGACTGGCGAACACCTTCACTCACCAAAAACAACACTGCAATAGTAATCATCCCTTTGTTGGAGAAGCCCGCCAACACTTCTTTGTCGGTGAGAATGCCCATGGACATTAGCACTACAGCAGCCGAAAAGAAAACCAGTCCCGGCCTCATAATCTCCATAGACAGAGCGACAATGGTCAGGAAAACGACGATCAATACGATGTATCCTTCTAAAGTCATATCCGGGGTGTGAATAAGTTTTGGCCTTTCTGCTGCATCACATAATCTTGGTTCAAGCGAAAGCCAAAACTAACGATAATATTGAAACCCTTTAAGGAACGGGATTTATTTTTGAAAAAAAGGGATACGGGTTTGCGTAAAAAAAAATAAATATTACTTTTGCACCGCCTTTGACAAACTAAGGCACTTTAAGGATGACTCAGTAGCTCAGCAGGTAGAGCACATCCCTTTTAAGGATGGGGTCCTGGGTTCGAGCCCCAGCTGGGTCACGAAAAAAAAGGAGAAGTTTTTACTTCTCCTTTTTTTATTATTCAGAAAGTGTTTGTTTATATATAAACATAGAATAAAATGATTAAAGTTGAGCAATAAACAAATCTTCACTACTGTTGTCTATTCTTATAAAACATCTAAATCGTACAAAATGAAATTAAAAATTCAATCGTCCGGCAGTCTTGCAGTTTTATTCCTCTTCTCTTTTATAGTATTGAATTCGTGTGCACAGCCCAATGGAGAGGCCTTGTTCCAGCAAAACTGCGTGAGTTGTCACGGTGCCGATTTGGCCGGTGGCAACGGCGGAAGCCTAGTTGATGGTGTGTGGAAGTATGGCGGCGAAGACGGATATATCTTCCGGAACATCAAATTTGGTATTCCACATCTTGGAATGCCATCGTACGAAAAAACACTCAAGGATGAAGAAATAACCGCAATTGTGAAATATATACGCGTTTCAGAAAAAAATCCTGCGGCAATAAAGGCCATGGTGATAAAAGAACTGGAAACGATTGATTATGATTTGAATGTTGAAGTTTTTGCGGAAGGCCTTGAAGTTCCGTGGGCAATTGATTTTACGGATGCGAATACAGCTTTAATAACCGAACGGCCGGGACGTTTGCGCATTGTGAAGAATGGACGTTTGCTGCCTGAAGCGGTAAAAAACACCCCACAAGTTTTAAATGAAGGACAAGGCGGTTTAATGGACGTAGCGATTGACCCGGATTACAAACAAAACGGATGGATTTATTTGGCCTACAGCCACGTTTTGGGAAACAGCAAAAAAAGTGAACGCCCGCCTGCTATGACCCGCATCGTGCGCGGAAAAATCGTGGACAACAGTTGGACGAACCAGGAGGTTTTATTCGAAGCCCCTCATGAAATGTACCGTACTACCCGTCACCATTATGGCTGCCGGATTGTTTTCGATCCCGAAGGCTATCTTTACTTTGCCATCGGCGACAGGGGAGCGGGTTATCAGGCACAGGATTTTACTTTGCCTAACGGGAAAGTTCACCGAATAAACCGGGATGGTTCTATTCCCGAATCGAACCCTTTTGTTAACGAAAATAATGCAATGAAATCGCTTTATTCCCTTGGGAACCGCAACATTCAGGGAATGGCAATCCATCCGGAAACCGGGAAGCTTTGGGTCACGGAACACGGACCCATGGGCGGCGATGAGTTGAACCTCATAGAAGCGGGAAAGAACTATGGCTGGGAAACCATTACCTACGGGAAAAATTACAACGGCACCATCATCACCGACGAAACCCACCGCGAAGGAATGGAACAACCTATTTTATATTGGAATCCGTCTATTGCGGTATGTGGCCTCGATTTTTATACAGGCGACCTTTTCAAAAAATGGAAGGACAAATTGCTGGTTGGCGCCCTGAAATACGAAGAAGTACGGCTGCTCAACATCGAGAAAGACCGTGTGATGCACGATGAAATCATCTTTAAAGGACAAGGGCGTGTTCGCGATGTTTCCACCGGCCCCGACGGCGCAATTTATGTGGTGCTGAATGATCCGGGAACAGTAATGCGGCTGACCCCAAAATCGGATTGAACTGAAAACAACAGTTGGAAAACAACAATTTATCAGAAATATTCATCATAATATTTGTATTTTTAGACACTAAAAACCTGTCCCAATGGTATTGAAATATTTGTCTGTTTTTACCCTTCTCGTTACTGTCTTTTCTCAAATTTCTTGTAATATTTCCATAGAACCCGAGCCTTCTGTCGATCCCGGTTTGGTACTCTGGTACGACAAGCCGGCAAGTGATTGGACTGAAGCCCTACCCATTGGCAATGGCCGTTTGGCTGCCATGATTTTAAAAGTGATTACCGAAGGAGGTGAAGTATCAACGACCGACAACCAGCTTGTGGTTACGAATGCCAGAGCCGCAACCCTAAAACTTGTGGCTGCCACCAATTTCGTTGATTATCAGGATATTTCGGCCCACCCCGGCGAACGTTGTGCAAACGATTTAAAAAAGCTGGATGGAAAATCGTATGAAGATAGTAAGGAGGATCATGTGCAGGATTACCATCAATTATTTAATCGTGTAACGTTTGATTTGGGAGTATCGGAAATATCCAAACGGCCAACTAACGAACGTTTAATTTCTTTTAAACAGGACCAGGATCCGGCGTTGGTGGCACTGTTGTATCAATTTTACACAAGATACTGATATGAAAGACAAAGGAGGTTTATACATGAACTTGTTCGATGCCCATCCGCCTTTCCAAATCGACGGTAACTTCGGGGCAACTTCCGGAATCACCGAAATGTTGTTGCAATCGCACCTACGGGATGAAAAGGGTGATTATTTTCAGGATATTTTACCGGCCTTGCCAACAGCTTTGCCAAACGGCAAAATTTCAGGAATAAAAGGACGTGGCGGGTTTGAGTTTTCTATCGAATGGAAAAACGGTGCATTGCTCGCGGTAAAAGTAAAGTCATTTCAACTTCGGTCTTCCGTCTCCGGTCTTCCAACTTATTAAATTATGAAAGCATTAGTTCTCGACAAGTACAACGAACTCAACTACCGCGATTTCCCAAAACCGGAATTTGCGCCCAACGAAGTTTTAATCCAGGTGAGAGCCTGCGGGATTTGTGGCAGCGATGTCCATGGCATGGACGGAAGTACCGGCCGCCGGCAACCGCCGCTGATTATGGGGCACGAAGCTTCGGGCGAGATTGTTGAATTGGGGTACGAAGTCAACAACTGGCAAATCGGCGACCGGGTAACCTTTGATTCAACGATTTATCCACTGGACGATTGGTTTACCCGGAAAGGACACTATAACCTGAGCGATAACCGGAAAGTGCTTGGTGTTTCACCTATGGACTACAAAAAGCACGGTGCTTTTGCCGAATTTGTTTCGGTGCCTGCCCATATTCTATATAAAATCCCGGATAGCGTATCGTTTGAGCAGGCTGCTATGGTTGAACCCGTTGCCGTGGCTGCCCACGCAATAAACATTTCTAAAATCCAGATGGGCAATAGTGCAGTGGTAGTTGGCGTTGGAATGATCGGCGTTTTTTTGGTGAAACTCTTGCAAATTGCCGGTGTCTCGCCCATTATTGCCATCGATCTGGACGAGAAAAAGTTAGAACTCGCCAAAGCTTTCGGTGCAGATTATGCTTTTAAGGGTTCCGATATCGATCTTCAAACAAAAATAAACGATTGCACAAAAAACAGAGGTGCTGATTTTGGCTTTGAAGCGGTGGGCATTTCCGAAACGGTGAATATTTGCATCAACAGCCTGCGCAAAGGCGGAACTGCTGTGCTGGTGGGTAACCTGAAACCCGAAGTTACCGTTCCTTTGCAGAAAATCGTTACCACCGAGTTGTCGTTGTTGGGATGTTGCGCCATCAACGGAGAATATGAAATGGTGCTGGATTTATTGGCTTCCGGTAAAATCAATGTGGACAAAATGATTTCGGCTGTGGTTCCGCTCTCCGAAGGGGCAGAATGGTTTAAACGTTTGTATGCCCGGGAAGCGGGATTAAATAAAGTGATTCTCGTGCCATAGAACCCAAGAAGATAGGTATAAAAGGTTCAAATAACGTCATGCTAACGAAATGCAGAGGAACCATTATGTTTTAGTTGCCGATTTTTATCGGTTCTAAATACAAGATAATTAAACAAAGTAAAAGGCAACCTTTTAATAAATTGTTATTTTTGACGGATTTATTAATTTTAATTTTAAAATCACTCTAACCCGTTTGTCATGCTAAGAAAAACAGGCAGTTTTTTAAAGAAAAGAATCCTTCTCATTATATTCATCGGATTTATAATCGGAATATTCTCTACTATATTTTTCAACAAAGTGGTGGAAGCAACTTCCACCGACGAATCGTGCGAGATGTGCCACGTGCATCCTCATGCAACCGATTCATGGAAACTTTCGGTTCATCACGTCACCCGTGTGGGAATAAAAATTGGCTGTGTCGATTGCCATTTGCCGCCTAAAGGGCAAGGTTATCTGGTTGAAAAAATCAAAGCTTCTTCTCGCGATTTGTACGGTCTCATTTTTAAAGACAGTGCTGATTTCAATTGGGAAGCAAAATCTACTCTTGATGCAGCCCAGCATTTCGTTTTCAAAGAATCGTGCGTGCATTGCCATTCCAATTTATTTCCGCTCACGCTGACAAAAGAAGGGCAGGATGCACACTTGTACTACAGTCAGAAGGAAGATGAGTTGCGCTGCATCAGTTGCCACCTCAACGTTGGACATTACGACCCGAATGCGATTCATGCCAAAAATGTGGAATTTGGAAGTACAGGAAATGAAATCCGGGAGATTTTTACCGAACCGACACCGGTTACCGGACATGAAGATTTCACGGAAATGGTTCCGAATACCAGTATTTCCTTCGATATGAAAGCCATCCCGGGAGGCTCGTTTACCATTGGAAGCCCCGAAAACGAGCAATTGCGCAAAGCTGATGAAGGGCCTCAAAAAGAGGTGAATATCAGTCCGTTTTTTATGGCGGCAGTGGAAGTTACCTGGGACAATTATTTAGCATTTTATTCAGCAACAGCTGTCGAGGGTCGTTCAACCGACACGGAAGGCGCTCGTACAGAATCTGAAGTGGATGCCATTTCAGGGCCCACGCCACCTTACGGGCAACCCGATCAAAACTGGGGCCTCGGCGATCGCCCGGCAATTACCATGAGTTATCATTCTGCCGAAACCTATTGTAAGTGGCTCTCGCAAGTCACAGGGAAAACCTATCGTTTGCCTACCGAAGCCGAGTGGGAGTATGCTGCCCGGGGTGGATCGGAAACTGCTTTCTTTTTTGAAGGAAAACCAAAAGACTTCGGTGGGAAAGGGTTTTTTGGAAAATTATTTGGGAAAAGCAGCGATGAGATCGACAACTACATTGTGTATGAAGAAAACAGTCTCCTTAAGACCCAAAAACCAGACGTTGTAGAGCCAAATCCCTATGGTTTGAAAAATATGCTCGGCAATGTTATGGAATACTGCTCGGACTGGTATGCCGAAGATGCCTACGAAAAACTGCCTAATGGGGCAACCGACCCTAAAGGTCCCGAAACCGGGGAAGAGCGTGTTGTACGCGGGGGCTCATTTAAAAGCGAAATCGGAGAGGTGCGTAATGCTGCTCGCGATTACACAAGATCGGTGGAATGGATGAAAACCGACCCGCAAATGCCTAAAAGTATTTGGTGGTTAACCGACTGCAACAGCGTCGGTTTTAGAGTTGTTTGTGAATATGATGAGAATACCGGAAAAAATTAATAAATTTATCGTCCTAAATTCAACTAATACATTTTAATTATGAGTGAAAATAATTTTTCAAGAAGAAAATTCTTAACCGGAGCAGCCGTAATCGGTGCCGCCGGAGCAATGGGCGTTGGCCCTCTTACGTCGTGCACACCAAGTGGTGAGTCGGCAGGTGCAGCAGCAGGTGGCTCCTATGATTGGGAACCGAGAGACTACAAATTCCCTCCAATGGTGGATACCGTTCCCGACGGACCAGTGTTGAAGGCAGGTATCATCGGATGTGGCGGCCGTGGTTCGGGTGCTGCATTTGACTTTCTGAATGCCGGTGGTTCTACTGTTGAAGTAGTTGCTATCGGCGATGTTTTTCAGGATCGTGTGGATGATTTACAAGCAAAGTTGAAAAAACAAAACAACGTTGAAATTCCTAACGAAAAATGTTTCGTGGGTTTCGATGCATTTGAAAAAGTTATCGATGCAGGAGTTGATGTGGTGATCCTTGCCACGCCTCCCAAATTCCGTCCGGAGCATTTTGAAGCTGCCGTGAAAGCACGCAAACACGTGTTCATGGAAAAACCTTTGGCAGTTGATACTGTGGGTATCCGTCAGATTATGGCAGCCTCAAAAATGGCCGATTCACTTAGTCTGAAAGTGGTAACCGGGACACAGCGCCGCCACGAACATTCTTACATTAATTTGTATAAAGAATTGTCCAATAATGCCATCGGAAAAATTATGGGTGGAGAGGTTTATTGGAACGGTGGTAAATTGTGGCATCGTGATAATAATCCTAGTTGGACAGAAATGGAATGGATGATCCGCGACTGGGTAAACTGGACCTGGCTATCTGGCGACCATATTGTTGAGCAACACGTACATAACTTGGACGTTGCCAGTTGGTTCCTTGGCAAACACCCCACCAAAGCCTTAGGTTTTGGTTCGCGTCAACGTAGGGTAACCGGCGACCAATACGATAACTTTGCAGTGGATTATGTTTATGACGATGGAATGCATATTCTGAGTACCTGCCGTCAAATTAACGGCTGTAGCGGTGGAGTTTATGAGATCTTTCATGGTACTAAAGCAATAGCAACCACCATCGGACACAAGCCTCAAATTGTGGATTCTACCGGAAAACAATTGTTTGAAGCGGAAGGCTCGGATGTTAGTCCTTACGTACAGGAACATAAAAACCTGATTACTTGTATTCGCGAAAATATTCCGTTTAATGAGGCAGAAGAAACCGCCAATTCAGTGTTAACTGCTATTATGGGACGCGTTTCGGCTTATACCGGAAAAGAAGTAACCCGCGACGAAATGATGAATTCTGATATGAAACTCGGCCCTGAAACCTATATTATGGGGAACATAGGGTATATAGCTACGGCCAAAGTTCCGGTACCGGGATATTTGGAAAAACCGCAATAAAACAACTTACACAGAATCTTTGGGCGACAGGTTTAGTTCGCCAAGAGATGAATTTTGTTTTTTTACAAAAAAATAAAAACCATTCGCTGCTCCTTGTAAGCGAGTGGTTTTTTATTTTACCAATTTGTCAAAAAGAGGCGCAAAACAAGAGCGTTGCTAATCGTATATCGCATTTAAACTGTATTTTAGCGAACTTTTAAAAAACGATAAAGTAACTTAAAAATGAAACGTACGAAAGTTAAAGACATTCTGCAACAAGGAAAAAGTGAAGACATTGTAGTGGTAAAAGGCTGGGTGAGGACAAAACGCGGAAGTAAAAATGTAAATTTTATTGCATTGAATGACGGTTCTATCGTTCACAACCTCCAAATTGTTGTTGATGTCAATAATTTTGATGAATCGCTGCTACGTGAAATACACACCGGGGCAGCTCTTTCCGTTACAGGCAAACTTGCCGATTCGGCCGGAGCAGGACAAACCATCGAATTGAATGCTGAAACGATTGAATTGATCGGCGGTGCGGATCCCGATAAATTTCCTATTCAGTCCAAAAAACATTCGTTGGAATTTTTGCGTGAGAACGCTCACCTGCGTTTTCGTACAAGTACCTTTGGTGCGATTTTTCGCATTCGTCATGCCATGGCATTTGCTATTCATAAATATTTTAACGAAAAAGGTTTTAACTACCTTCACACACCCATCATCACGGCAAGTGATGCCGAAGGGGCCGGACAAATGTTTAAAGTAACCACCTTAGATGCAAAAAAACCTCCGATGACGACTGAGGGTGAAGTAGATTACAGTCAAGATTTTTTTGGAAAGGCCACCAACCTCACCGTTTCGGGGCAGTTGGAGGGAGAACTCGGTGCATTGGCATTGGGTGAAATTTATACTTTTGGGCCAACGTTCAGAGCTGAAAATTCGAACACTACCCGCCATCTTGCAGAATTCTGGATGATTGAACCGGAAATGGCATTTTACGATTTGAACGACAATATGGATTTGGCCGAAGAATTTCTGAAATCGCTTATTAAATATGCCCTCGACAATTGCATGGACGATCTTAAATTCCTTGCCATACGCCTTCAGCAAGAAGAGAAAAATAAACCCATGGATCAACGGTCGATGGAACTGATCGAAAAATTGGAATTTGTGCTGAACAATGATTTTGTGCGCTTAACTTATACTGAAGCCATCGACATCCTGATGAATTCGAACCCTTTCAAAAAGAAAAAATTCCAGTTCCCGATAGCTTGGGGCGTTGACTTGCACAGCGAACACGAACGGTATTTGGTTGAAAAACATTTTAAACGGCCGGTTATTCTCATTAATTATCCGAAAGAGATCAAAGCGTTTTACATGAAACAGAACGATGATGGCAAAACTGTTGGCGCTATGGACGTTCTATTTCCACAAATCGGCGAAATAATCGGAGGATCACAACGTGAGGAGGACCTTGCCAAACTGGAAACCCGAATGAAGGAAATGGACATCCCCACTGACGAAATGTGGTGGTATCTCGATACGCGCCGCTTTGGCTCGGTGCCCCATAGCGGCTTTGGACTTGGTTTCGAACGCTTTATTTTGTTCGTTACCGGCATGAGCAATATCCGCGATGTGATAGCATTTCCGCGCACGCCAAAAAGCGCAGAGTTTTAGAACGCTAATATTTGTAGTAGCAGTCAAAAAAAGTATTAAATTTACGGACAAACGTCAGTGATATGAAGCAACGATTACTACTACAGCAAAAATTACTGCAAAAGCTATCACCGCAGCAAATACAGGTGATTAAACTTTTGGAGATTCCTACATTGCAGTTGGAGCAACGCATAAAAAAGGAATTAGAAGAAAACCCCGTGTTGGAAATGGAGTCCGATAGCCCGGACGAAAGCGAATTGAATGAAGGGGACGAGAATGAGCAAGACAAAGATAACGAAGAGTTCTCCTACGACGATTATTACGATGAAGAAGACTACGAAATCCCTTCCTATAAATTAAACATCAGCAATTATTCGAAAGACGACAAATACGTTGACATCCCGTTCTCGGTAGGCACCTCGTTCAATGAGTTTTTATATGAACAGCTTGGTATGGCCAATCTCACTGAAGAACAACGTAATTTGGCCGAATACATTATCGGGAACATCGACGACGACGGCTATTTGCGCCGCGACTTGTTGTCCATCAGCGATGATCTTGCCTTCAACATGAACATGGAGGTTTCTGAAAAGGAGCTGCACGATGTACTGATGGCCGTACAGGATTTCGACCCGCCCGGAGTTGGTGCACGGGATTTGCGTGAGTGCCTGCTCCTTCAGCTCAACCGGAAAAAAGGCAATGGTGGAGAAATGGCCCGAACCATTGTAAGTGATTTCTTCGAAGAGTTCACTAAAAAACATTACGATAAAATTCAAACCAAGCTCGACATTTCAGAAGCAGATTTAAAAATTGCAATCGACGAAATATTAAAATTAAACCCAAAACCAGGCAGTGCTTACAGCAATCCGCTCAATAAATCGAACCAGCACATTGTGCCCGATTTTATACTCGAAAATACGGATGGTGATCTTAATCTGTCACTCAATCAGCGCAATGTACCCGATTTAAAGATCAACGAGACCTATTTGAACATGCTTCGCAAAATGGGAGAAGACCACAAGAATCAGAATCCGGGGCAAAAGGATGCTATGTTGTTTGTGAAACAAAAACTCGATTCGGCAAAATGGTTCATCGATGCCATTCAGCAGCGGCAAACTACGCTCTTGCTCACAATGGCCGAAATCATCAATTTCCAGATGGATTATTTTCAGGACGGTGACGAAACCAAACTGAAACCGATGATTCTGAAAGACATTGCCGAACGCACCAATCTGGATATTTCAACCATTTCACGCGTGTCGAACAGCAAGTACATTCAAACCCATTTTGGAATCTACCCGTTGAAATATTTCTTTTCCGAAGGAATGCAAAAGGACGACGGAGAAGAGGTTTCAACCCGCGAAATAAAAAAAACATTACAAGACTGTATTGATGAAGAAAACAAACGCAAGCCATTGACGGACGATAAGCTCACACAAATCCTGAAAGAAAAATCGTATAACATTGCCCGGCGCACTGTGGCCAAATACCGCGAACAATTGGGTATCCCTGTGGCACGCCTGCGTAAAGAACTCTGACATGGCCGAAAAAACCGCCAAAATAATCTCTTTAGTTTTTCACCCTTTCCTAATGCCTACCTGGGGCTTTTTGCTCCTGCTTAATTCCGGCTTTCACTTTTCGTTGTTGACCTGGGAAGCCAAACGGTTTTTGTTGCTGGTAGTCATTTTTACGACGGCTATTTTACCCATGTTGTCGGTGGCAGTGTTGGCCTTGAATAAAAATTTTGATGTGTCGATGACAAACCGGCATGATCGCATTATCCCGCTTTTGTCATCGGCATTATTCTACTACATTGGTTTTCAATTGCTCAACAGGGTGAAAGTGTTTCCGGTGTTCAAATTGTTTTTTGTGGCTTCGGTGCTGCTTATGGTTTTGCTGTTGTTCGTAACCTTTAGATGGAAAATCAGTCTGCACGCTGCTTCAATAGGTGCGCTAACCGCTACGATTTTTGCCCTTGCTTTCCGCAGCGGAACCAATCCATTATTATCAGTTCTGGCGGTAGTATTGGTTTCGGGTGCGGTAACTACTTCCCGCCTGATACTAAAAAAACACGATTTGTTGCAGATTTCTGCTGGCTACGGTTTGGGGTTTGCGATGCTCTATTCCGTGGTATATTTTGTATAGAAAAACCAATTTGCCCCCCTTCATCCGCTTTTGTTCTTGTTGCCCGTAGGGCATCCGGTATTGTAAAAAGCTAACAATGATCGAGAACCTTACTCCGTAGGAGTTATAGGAATAATTTTAATGAATTGAAATAGGCACATAGTTGATATTCGAAGTTTTTTTGCACCGTTCTTTAGAGCGGTGATCTTTAATTCAATTCTAAAATAGACTTCAGTCTTTAATCTTTAACGAATTAAACAACTATTAAAGGCTAAAGCCGATGCCCAATTAATCATTCTTAACGCCCAGCTAAAGCAGGGTGCAAAAAGAAAAAACACTCGATAAAAAAGAGGAGAAGTTTTGGAAATTAAATCTGAAAATAAAATTATAGATCAAGTAAGTAGGGATAAATTGACTTTTTTACCCAAGCCACAAATCTCACTACTCATCATCTCACTACTCATCATCTTGATGCTCGTCGTCTCGCTCCTCTTAATCTTGATACTCACCGTCTCATTACTTGATACTCATTTTTCATTCCGGATCTTTCCAATCACCATTTTCGCGGATAAGTTGTTCCAGCTCTTCTACGGCATTTTCATAAGGGATATGGCGTTTAACCGGTTTCAGCCCTTTATAGAGATTAATTTTGTTGAGTCCGGTACCAACAAAGCCGTAGTCGGCATCTCCCATTTCGCCCGGGCCGTTTACCACACAACCCATGATGCCAATCTTCAGATGATCTAAATGTTTAAAATGTTCTTTTATTTTCAGGGTAGTTTCCTGCAAATTAAAAAGTGTTCGGCCACAACCGGGGCAGGAGATAAATTCTGTTTTCGACATACGCATCCGGCTGGCTTGTAAAATACCGAAGCTCAGGTCTTTCAGCTCGGTAAAGGTTATGTTTTCGCTGTCGTTCGACAGGCAGATACCATCTCCATAGCCGTCAATAAATAATCCGCCTAAATCAGCGGACGCCTTAATTTGCAAATCTTCCAGCAGGTCTTCTTTATATTTTCGGTAAACCACCACCGGCACTTTCCAAATGTGGGTTTCTAAAACCATAAAAAATGCACGCAATTCGGCCATTGGGTTTTTGTTGAAACTTTCGAGGATCAAAACGGTTTTGCGCGTTTGTTTTAGCTTTGTGATGATTTCCGGGTGCATATCCATAAACTGGTCGAATTCCATTTTATTGGTACGGATAAATTTCATCCTTCCCCAGCGTGTACTTTCAAAAAGGTATTCTTCGAGCGACATAACCGGATAATTATTCCCTTCCATGTCCAATATTTTATTTCCGGTAAGAAAGAAATCAGGTATCAATTTTCCCCGGATCGGAATCATTTCACTCAGGCTACGTTCGCCCAAATCGGCAATTACCACGGGCAGTTGCTTATCGCCCATGTTTAGCACGGGGCGTGTGGAACGACGTTCGTACTCAAAGGGGTTTACCTGCGCTATCAGGGGTGCTGTAATCGGCTGGTGATTTTCGTAGCTTTTAAAATGATTCACCAACTTAGTAGCAACCGGGATTTCCTTTATCGGGTTTTCGGTGAGCGAAACACGCACCGTATCGCCAATGCCATCGCCAAGAAGCGCACCAATTCCAACGGCAGATTTTATCCTTCCGTCTTCTCCTTCGCCCGCTTCGGTAACCCCCAAGTGAATCGGGTAGCTCATGTCTTCCAGGTGCATTTTATAGTTGAGCAGTCGGACCGTATAAACCATCACCCGGGTGTTGCTCGATTTAATGGAAACCACCACATTATTGAAATTCTCTTTTTTACAGATCCGGAGAAATTCCATCACCGACTCGGCCATTCCCGACGGCGTATCGCCAAAACGGCTCATAACCCGGTCGGAAAGTGAACCGTGGTTCGCACCGATGCGCAAAGCAGTTTTGGTTTCCTTTAATAGATTTAAGAAAGGAATAAATTGTTCTTCAATTTTAATCAACTCCTGTTTATACTCGTCGTCGGAGTAGATTTTATTTTTGAATTGCGCACGCTTGTCGTAAAAATTACCGGGGTTAATACGCACCTTCGAAATGGTTTGGGCAGCAATTTCTGCCAATTTTGGGTTGAAATGGATGTCTCCGATCAAAGGAGTATCGTAACCGCGTGCCACTAAGTCATGCTTGATCTTTTTTAAACTATCAGCATCTTGTGATGCTTTTACGGTAACGCGAACATAGTCTGCACCGGCTTTTACAGCTTGAATAATTTGTTCCACCGTAGAATCGGCGTCTTTTGTGTCCGTATCGGTCATTGTTTGAATCCGTATTGGATTGTTTCCGCCCACGGGCACCCCGCCAATGTTTACTTCCGATGTTTTCTGACGTTCGTAACGGGTAATATCTTTTATGTAATTAAAGCTTCGATCTTTCATTTTATGCTTATTTAGCGATACTGCAAATTTAATCGAATGCTGACAAAATAAAAAGAATAGGTATTTTTGTTTTTAAATAGAAACGTATGAGTGTAGAAACAAGAGAGATAACAAAATTATTTGGAAAGCAAAAAGCGCTTGATTCCGTTAGTTTCAGCATAAAAAAGGGTGAATTGGTGGGTTTTTTGGGACCCAACGGTGCGGGCAAGTCCACTATGATGAAAATTATCACCGGATTCTTGCCTGCCGATGCGGGCCAAGTATTCGTAAACGGGCTGCTGGTTTCATCCGAAAGTATCGAAAGCCGGAAAAATATTGGTTACCTGCCGGAAAACAATCCACTTTATACGGATTTGTTTGTGAAAGAATCCCTTGAAATAACGGCCGGTTTCTACCAACTAAAGAACGTCAAACAGCGTATTGCTGAAATGGTGGAACTAACCGGTTTAGGCCGTGAACAGCATAAAAAAATCGGTGCTTTGTCCAAAGGATACCGACAAAGGGTGGGCTTGGCACAGGCCCTCATCCACGATCCGTCGATACTGATTTTAGATGAACCCACCACCGGGCTGGACCCGAATCAGTTGGAAGAAATCCGGAATTTGATCCGCGAAATCAGCCGCGAGAAAACCGTAATGCTTTCGTCGCACATTATGCAGGAAGTAGAAGCCGTTTGCAACCGCGTAATTATTATCAACAAAGGCCGGATAGTGGCCGACGGCGGAATAGCGGAAGTTAAATCCGGAAAACTGAAACGCTGTCAGGTGGTGTTTGCCGAGTTCGCTCAAAACGTCGAAAGTGAAAAATTGAATGCTTTGCAGCATGTGAAAAGTGTTACATTAGATGAGAAACTTTTTGAAATTGAATCAGAACCCGGAATTGACATCCGCTCAACAATTTTCAAATTTGCGGTTGATAATAATTTAACATTGCTGACACTTAATGAAAAGCAACAAAACCTGGAAGGCGTTTTTCAACAGTTGACGCGTTGACGAAAAATGATTATATTTTCTTTAGCAGGATTAAAAAAGATGAATTTAGCCTGTTGGAATTATTATTTCTTTGAAGTTCTCACAACACGACTATCGGGTAAATATATTTAGACTTATTTTAAATAGTATTTAATATTGAATATGATTCTTATGGCAATGAAATGCACGTACTCAACTTTTAACGAAAGTCCAAGTGTTGTTTCTTTAACGCGGGTATATAACGAACTTCTTCAATGCCGATAGGCATGAAATGATTATAGTATTCGTGGTTTTATATCCGATATTCCCCTTTGTGCTATAATAATACCAATCCCTCGGGTTTATGAAGAAATAAAAAATAATCCAAACAACTCTTCTATATTTCAAAACAGGAGTTGTATATTTGCCCTTGCTACGTGGAAAGATTTGAGATTGATTGCAACCACAAGAAAAAAACGCTAAAACAATCGATTTTTTTTCAATATCAATCGAACAATATCCCACAGTTTTAATATTTAAGTGTAACCTGCTGAAGCATTTCGGCAAAAATTAGGGATTATGAACTATTTATTTACAAGTGAGTCGGTTTCGGAAGGCCATCCCGACAAAGTTTCCGACCAAATTTCGGATGCACTGCTAGATCAGTTTCTGGCATTCGATGCGAATTCAAAAGTGGCCATCGAAACCTTAGTCACCACCGGGCAAGTGGTGGTGGCAGGCGAGGTAAAATCAAACGTTTACGTGGATGTGCAGGAAGTTACCCGCTCGGTAATCAACCGGATTGGCTACACCAAAGCCGAGTACCGTTTCGACGGCGATTCGTGCGGCGTGCTCACCGCCATTCACGAACAAAGCCCCGACATCAACCGTGGCGTTGATAAGGCCGACAAAAACGATCAAGGCGCGGGCGACCAGGGAATGATGTTCGGCTATGCCAGCAAAGACACGGACAACTATATACCGTTAACGCTGGATTTGTCGCATTTTATTTTGCAGGAAATGGCCGATGTGCGCCGCGAGCAAAAAGTGATGACCTACCTGCGTCCGGATTCAAAATCGCAGGTTACGGTGGAATATTCCGAAGACAACATCCCGGTGAAAGTGCACACCATCGTAGTTTCTACCCAGCACGATGAGTTTGATGCCGACGAACCGATGTTGGCAAAAATCAAAGAAGACGTGATCAATATTTTGATTCCGCGCGTGGTGGCTAAACTGCCCGAACGGCTGAAAAAATTGTTCGGCGACGATATTATTTACCACGTAAACCCTACCGGAAAGTTCGTGATTGGCGGACCTCATGGCGACACCGGCTTAACGGGCCGTAAAATTATTGTTGATACCTACGGTGGCCGCGGTGCCCACGGGGGGGGCGCTTTCTCGGGGAAAGATCCGTCGAAGGTTGACCGCTCTGCGGCGTATGCAGCACGGCACATTGCAAAAAACCTGGTGGCAGCCGGCGTAGCCGATGAAATATTGGTGCAGTTGGCTTATGCAATCGGTGTGGCAAAACCCCTTGGAGTTTTTGTGAATACTTACGGGCGTAAAAATGTGCCGATTTCCGACAGCGAAATCGCCGAAAGAATCCAGGCCATTTTTGATTTGCGCCCTGCCGCTATCGAAGAACGCCTGACACTGCGCGAGCCTATTTATTTGGAGACTGCCGCTTATGGGCATATGGGCCGAACGCCCGTTACAGTTACCAAAAGGTTTGAATCGCCCTATGCCGGGAAAGTAGAAAAAGAAGTAGAACTTTTCACCTGGGAAAAATTAGATTATGTGGATACGCTAAAAAAAGCTTTCGGAATTTAATTCTGAAGGGAGTGTTAGTAATACACCTGGGGCGGTTCGTCGGTTGACGGATCGCCCTTTTTTTTATGAAAAATGAAACTTCTTTCTACTTCAACCGAATACTCTCAAAACCACATATCATTAAAAAACATAATGTCATGGAAGAAAAACTTGTTACAATTGTAGTTCTGCCTTATGCGAAAGCATATAACTTAAAAACGTTATTAAATGCAGAAAATATAGAATGTGAACTGGAAGATATCGAATTAGTTGAAAGTGCGTCGTCGTCAACGGTGAGAGTGAGAATCTTGGATAAGGATCTGGAACGGGCGCTCCCGCTTTTGGAAGATCTCCTAGGGGTTAAACCATTTATTGCCGAGCAGGAGCCCGATAAAAAAGAAAGGCATATCCTGGTTCCGGTAGATTTCTCGCTGCACAGCGAAAAAGCTTGCAAAATGGCCGTAAATATCGCTGTACAGTTGAATGTGAAACTGGTATTTATCCACTGTTATATCAACCCTATCATCCATTCCATACCCTTCAGCGATATTTATGCCTACGATACTTCTTTACTGGTGAAACTGGAATATTCCGAAGAATATGCCAACGAGCAGTTACAAAAGTTTGTGGCAAAAATGGCGGCAGAAATCGGGGAGGAAAAATGGAAATCGGTTTCGCCTGAATACATCATTAAATCGGGCTACCCCGAAGACGATATTCTGGCTTTTGCACAAAAATATCATCCCCAGTTAATTATAATGGGCAGCGGAAGTAACGATTCTGGAAGCGGCACTCTGGGCAGTATTGCTGTTGAGGTAATGTACAATTCCCCTGTTCCGGTTTTGATTGTTCCGGAAGAGACGCCGGAAAGATCCTTGTCGCATTTTTCTA
Source organism: uncultured Maribellus sp. (assembly GCA_964572085.1). Lineage (GTDB taxonomy): Bacteria > Bacteroidota > Bacteroidia > Bacteroidales > Prolixibacteraceae > Draconibacterium. Next base: position 45,161 of record CAZNEV010000034.1, read on the forward strand.
AGGTGCTGTATGCCACCAATTTCGACGAAAAGGATTTTGTAGCCATCGACAAACTGATGCAGTTGCTGAATCCCTTTGATATAATGCTAAAATGTGTGCATGTGGGACAGGCCCTACGCGATGACTGGGATCACGCACGATTGGAAGGGATGAAAAATGTCCTTAGTAAAAAATACAAAGACAAGGAATTTGATTGCCAGCTTATCGAAGGCGGGGATATTCTGGAATCACTGGAAAAGATCATTCAAAAAGAGAATATAGACATTCTGTCGCTAACTACGCATAAACGGAACATGATCACGCGCCTGTTCAACCCGAGTTTTGCGAAAAAGATGATTTTCCACGCACGTACGCCGCTGCTGATTTTTCATGGGTAATTCATATCCGCTTTCAAAAAGCCCGCAGTCTGTTTAATGGATTCGGAAACGGGCAAATAACTGAAATCAACAGTCCTGGTGATTTTACTGCCGTCGAAATGAAAAATGGTGTTGGAATTTGATACGGAATCGCGCGAAATCAAAGTGGGTTTCCGGGTAATGGTGGAACCAAAGGCTGCCGCATGCCCAACCAACGACAACAGGAAATTCGATGCAAAATACTTTGGCCGGGGTTTCCCCAGGGCATCGGCAATTTGTCCGAAAATATCCTGATAGCTTACGTTTTCCGAATTTAAAAGATAACGTTGGTTTTTCGCCTTTTTAAAATTTCCCTCCTTCATCAACATCACCATTGCACGTGCAACGTCTCTCACATCAACAAAGCCGGTGACGCCTTTGGTGTAGAATTTCAGCCCGTCCCAAATGGTTTTGAACATCTTAGCACTGCCCGTTTCCCAGTTGGCAGGCCCAAAAATAATCGACGGGTTCACAATCACCGCATCGAGCCCTTCCTGAATTCCGCGCCAAATTTCGGCTTCCGAAAAAAACTTGCTTTCCGAGTAGCCCGATATTTTTTTTGACGGCACCCAGTTGGTTTCTTCCGTCACCATTTGCCCGTTTTCCAAACGCCCCAAAGCGGCAATGGAACTCACGTGGCAAATTTTCCGGACACCGTTTTCCAATGCCGCGTCCACCAAATTCGCTGTGCCTTCCACATTGTTGGCAATCATTTTTTGCCGCTCCTTCGGATCGAAAGCCACAATGGCGGCACAATGATAAATTTCGCTAATGCCCCTCAGGATTTTTTCTAACGAGAAGTAGTCAAGCATATCGCCGTCCACCCATTCAATCTGTTCAAAAAGCTTTGCAGGAACATCGGAATAGCGCGAAAACGTTTTAATCACCTGCTGTAAATTACTCGTTTTGCGCTTTAGCGCTTTCACTTTGTTGCCCGCCAAAACAAGCTCGTACAACACGTGTGCGCCTACCAATCCGGTTCCCCCGGTTACAAAAATCATCGTTTGTTTTTTGCCAAATATATCAAAATTAACGCGCTGCATTGAAAATTTCTTTACATTTGGGCTGGGTTCAAATTAAACTAAAACTACATTGAACGAGAAATTCCTCATACAAGGACTTAAAACAAAAAATAAAGTTGTATTCGATTTTGTTTTCCACTACTACTATTCGGGCTTGTGTGCCTTTGCCGAACAAATTTTAGGCAATGCCAATGTTTCGGAAGATATTGTTCAGGATTTATTTGTAAAGCTTTGGATAAAAAACAAGCAAATCGATATTTCCAGTTCATTGAAGAACTATCTTTTTACTGCCGTTAAAAACCAGTCACTCGACTATTTAAAAAGGGAGAAAAAGAGAAGGCAATTTGTCAATCCAGAACTTCGATTAAAAAGTTACGACGAAAACCTTTGTCCGTTTTGGCTGGCCGAATCGGAACTGGAGGCCGTGGTGCAGAAAAGTTTAAACAATTTGCCGCCGCGGTGCAGGGAAATTTTTATATTGAGCCGTTTCGAAGGACTTAAAAACATGGATATTGCCAAAAAATTTAATATCTCAAAACGCACGGTGGAACTTCAAATCAGCAACGCGCTGAAACAATTGCGCATCGATTTGAAACCTTATCTGCCACTTTTCTTGCTTATGTTTTTGTGAAACCCTATATGTGTTTTCCCCTCCTCAATCGTCTATTCATTAAACACCTGCAAAAGGTGAAATCGGATAGAATAAATGAAAAAACAATCCATAGAAGAATTCTTGCCTTCCTACTTTAAAGGAACTTTAGACAATAGCCACAGAGAAAAGGTAGAGGCATGGAAGGATGCTTCCGAAGGGAATCGGCAAATTTTTGCCGATTCCCTCAAAGCTTGGGAAGGGATCGGGCACCTCCGCCAGATGAAAAAATACGATGCCGAAAAAGCGTTGGAGAAGGTGAACAGGAAGATCGAAGAACGCAGTTCCGTTAAATTATTCACTGTCTTTCAAAAAGTGGCCGCAATTTTAATCCTCCCCTTGCTCATCGCTACACTTTACTTTGCCACCCACACACCCACAACTCAACTGGCAGCTACCGAATGGCATACGCTGAAAACACCGGCAGGATTACGATCTGAATTTATATTGCCCGATGGTACCACAGTTTATCTCAATTCAAGAACCACATTAACCTACCCGGTTGCCTTTAACGGTTCTACACGCGACGTGAAACTAATGGGAGAGGCTTATTTTGAAGTGACCGAAAACAAAAAACAACCTTTTATCGTGAATACCGGAAAAGTGAACATTGAAGTTACCGGAACCGAATTCAAGGCCTCCAACTATCCCGATGAAAATTTGACCGAAATTGTATTGGTATCAGGCGAAATCAACCTTTTTCAGGGCGAATATTCAAAGCAGAAGAAAAACCTGTACACCATGGCGCCTGGCGGAAAAGCCACATTGGACGGGAATAAATTGTATTTCGATAAGGTGGAGGTGGATAAATACATTTCGTGGAAAGACGGGGTGTTGATGTTCCGCGACGATTCGATGAAAGACGTGGTGAGGCGATTAAACCGTTGGTTCAACGTGGATATTCAATTGACCGGAAACACCATGCAGGACTATGTTTACACAGCAACTTTCCAGGACGAATCGCTGATCCAAATCCTGGATTTGCTGAAAATGTCGGCGCCAATCGATTATAAAATCAAACCCAGGGAACGCAACCCGGATAAAACTTTTAGCAACATGGAAATAGAAATCATCCAAAAATAGGAGACCCAAAAAAGGGAAGCACTGCCATGCCTCCCTTGAACTTTTGCCTTTTTCTTTTTTCGCAGAAAAGAAAAAGGAGTAACTAAATAATAGTATTAATTCAAAAGCATTGTAAACGTATGAAAAAAAATTGTAGTGACAACAGGTCCACGCTAAAAAAGCTCTGGGCCACAAAAACTTTTAGAAGTATGAGGTTAACACTGTATGCTCTTCTAATTGCCGCCGTTCAGGCACTTGCCGCTGATGGTTATGCGCAGGCTACTAAACTGAGCCTGACCATGAGCAACTCCACGGTGAAACAAGTTCTGTCCGAAATAGAGGATATTTCGGAATTCTACTTTCTGTACAACAGCAAATTAGTTGATGTGGAGCGGAAAGTAGATGTAAATTTCAAAAACAAAAAAATCAACGAAGCGCTCGATATGCTGTTCAAAGACAGCGGGGTGAAGTACAACATCGTTGATCGTCAAATCGTGCTTTCCGGGACAGCCGCCTTCCCCGGCATTAATCCCGTTGACCAGCAAAGAACCGTTACGGGCACCGTTACCGATAACACGGGCCAGCCACTGCCGGGGGTAACCATAGTCGTGAAAGGAACGATGCAAGGTGTGGTGACCGATGCAAACGGCAACTATTCCATTTCCAATCTCCCTGAAAACGCCACTTTGCAGTTTTCGTTTGTGGGGATGCGGGCAGAGGAGGTAGTCGTTGGAAACCAAACAAGGATTGATGTTGAAATGGTAGTGGATGCGATTGGGATTGAAGAGGTTGTTGCGATTGGGTATGGGACGCAAAAGAAAATTAATCTTACCGGTTCGGTTGATGAGATCGAAGAGAAACAAATTAGCAATAGAGCTGTTACAAACGTAACAGAGGCTCTTCAAGGTACATCCCCAAACCTTAACATTTCGACAGGTCAAATGTCAAATGAACCGGGAGGAACACAAGCTCTTAATATCAGAGGTGTTGGTTCTTTGACAGGAGATTATTCACCCTATATACTTGTAGATGGAATGCCAATGGATATGAATTTAATAAATCCTGAAGATATTGCATCAATAACCGTACTGAAGGATGCAGCAGCTTCAGCAATTTATGGATCTCGTGCTGCATATGGAGTGATATTAATCAAAACCAAAAGTGGGAAATTGAACGAAGGAGTTAAAATTACATATTCAAATAATATCTCTTTTTCAAGCCCTATGGGTCTTTCTCATGCAGAAAATACATTAAAGTATATGACAGCTTTTGACCAAGCGAGTGTAAATGCAGGACAGTCTCCTAACTTTACTCCTGAGAATTATGAACGTGTGAGACAATATATGGCAGGAGAAATAACCGATGAAACATGGTTGAAGGATGACGAAAGTGATTGGCATGGAAATAACATTTGGGATGTAGCTGGTAATGGAAATAATGATTGGAAGTATATATACTATGACAACATGGTCCTGCGACAAAAGCATGATGTTAACTTAGTTGGAGGAGGAGATAAGTTTTCATATTTTATCTCAACAGGATATTGGGATCAACCTGGTGAGCTAAGATATGGAGATGAATTTTATAAAAGGTATAATATAACTACTAACTTTACATCTAAAGCTACTGACTGGTTAACCTTTAACCTTAATGCTAAATACATTAATGAACACACCCAACTTTTTTCTACGAATTCGAGAAGTTTCGGGAGTAATTTTGATGACAGAATGCTGACATACAGTATCTTTAATAGACAGGCACCTTTTAGACCCCTATATCTTCCCAATGGAGAATTTTCAAACGTAAGTCTTATTCCTATGTTGATTGAAGGAGGGAAAGAAAAAAGGTATAATACAAACTATTTATTATCATTAGGTGCCGCATTTGAACCAGTAAAAGATTGGGTAACTAAAATTACTTATAATTATAAAAATGATGGTAATAGAACCGATTTTGCCAATAAAGCTGTTTCGGGAACTCTTCCTGATGGGTCTAGCTATGTTATGACGTTTCCATTAACTTCTTATGAGACTACTTTTGGTAGTGACATTTATCAAATGTTTAATATTGTTTCGTCATACCATAAAACATTTAACGAACATTACTTCTCTCTTTTGGGTGGTTATGAGAATGAATTAAACAAGTACAATAGTCTTTGGGGAAAGAAAAATGATATTTTAGTGGCTACTGTTCCTTCTATTAGTACCTCTACAGGAACGTTTTATATTGATGATAGTAAATCACATTGGGCTACAGAGGGTTTCTTTGGACGGTTTAATTATAATTACAAAGAAAAATATTTGGTTGAAGTCAATGCAAGGTATGATGGTTCTTCCAGATTTCAAAAAGAAAGTCGCTGGGGTTTCTTTCCTTCAGTTTCTGCGGGATACAATATCTCCAAGGAAGAATTCTGGAGTTCAATTGAACCCTATATAAATAGCTTAAAAATAAGGGGTTCCTGGGGGTCACTTGGTAATCAGAACGTACCAAATTACCTGTATTTATCAACTCTGGGAATAAATACTAATCTTAGCTGGATAATAGGTAGTGACCGACCAAATTATACCACTGCTCCAGGATTAATAAGTCCTGATTTAACCTGGGAAACTTCTACGACTTCAAATATTGGATTAGATATAGGTTTTCTTGATGGAAAATTAAATTCATCTATAGATATATATAGAAGAATAACAACAAATATGTTTGGCCCAGCCGAAACTTTACCTGGAATATTAGGTACAGATGTTCCAAAAACCAATAATGCAACTCTTAAGACTAACGGATTTGAACTTGCTGTTACATGGAAAGATAATATCAGATCCAATTTATCATATAATATTAGAGCTACTCTTGCTGATAATGTATCTATTGTAACTAAATTTAATAACCCAACAAATACTCTGAGTACCTGGTATGAAGGAGCAAAATTAGGGGATATATGGGGGCTAACAACAGTTGGATTATATCAGTCAGATACCGAAGCAGTAAGTGGTCCTGATCAGTCTCTTTTTTATCCAACATGGGGAGCCGGAGATATACATTATAAAGACCTTGACGGTGATAATAAAATTACCAGAGGAAATGGAACCGCAGATACCCCTGGGGATTATTCAATAATTGGTAATAATAGTCCACGCTTCCTTACCGGTTTAACTTTAGGATTGGAATATAAAGGATTTGATTTTAATATGTTCTGGCAAGGTGTTTTAAAAAGAGATTATGGTTTCCAACCATACGATAGAGGAAATTTTTATGGATTTTGCGGAGACCAGTGGTGGGGTACGACTGTTATATACAAAGGGGGAAATTCAACTATAGATTATTGGCGGCCTGCCGATGAGACAAATATTTTTGGACCCAACACAGATGCTTACTATGCAAAGCCATACTTATCAAAAGAAGATTTTAAAAATAAACAAGTACAATCGAGATTTACGCAAAACGCCAACTATTTTCGTTTAAAAAATTTAAGTGTCGGTTATACTCTTTCTTCAGCTATCACTAAAAGAACTCCTATCAGTAAGGCCAGAATTTATATTTCGGGTGAAAATCTGATTACGCTTACTCCTTTGACAAAACTAATTGATCCTGAAATGCTGGTTAATGCAGGAGAAAGTGGTGTGGGTTCACTACATCCTTTACGTAAGGTATATTCTGTAGGGATAAATGTTACATTTTAAATAAATTTAAATTATGAAAAATTTTAATATAAAATATTGTGTGCTTGTGCTATTTATTGCGCTTTATGCATGTGAAGGAGATTATTTAGACAAACTTCCTTTGGACAGTATCACCTCGGAAAATTATTGGAAAACTACAACTGACTTGGAATTATATGTCAACCAATTTTATCCCCGTGAATTTACCGTGAATCCATATGATCTTGCATCAGATCAACTTCAACGTGTTTTTGCTACTGATCTTCCAACTGACGATATTACATATGTTCAATCAGATTCTAGGCTACGTGGATCAAGAAGTGTTCCTGGTACAGGTGGTGTGGATTATGGTATAATACGGGATATAAATTATTTTTTTGCCAACTATCAAACTTGTGAAGATCCTTTCGATGAATATAAAAAATATGTTGGAGAAGCATACTTCTTTAGAGCATATGCTTATTTTTCCTTTGTTAAGCTTTATGGTGACGTGCAATATGTAACTAAACCACTGTCAACAGACTCTGAGGAACTTTATATGGCTCGTACTCCACGCGATGAGGTGGTTGATTCTATAATTGCTGACCTTGATTATGCAATCGACTTTTTACCATCGGGCAAACAAGAAGGTGGCACCAGATTAAGCAAGGAAATTGCTCTACTTATGAAGTCAAGAGTTTGTCTGTATGAGGGGACATGGGAGAAGTACCATTCTGGAGATGTATTCGGTGTATCAAATCCAAACCCGGATAAATATCTTCAAATGGCAGCTCAGGCAGCAGAAGCAATTATGCAATCCGGAGATTATACAATATATTCTAAAGGTGATCCCAAATGGAATTACTTCTTCTTTGCAGACGTTGATTACTCAAGTAATCCAGAAGTGATGCTATGGAAAAAGTATGATATTGGCTTGGGAATAGGCCATGCTCGTCAGTTTCAGATTGCTACAGGCTCAGGTGGAGGCATAGGATTTACCAAATCACTTGTTGAATCTTATCTTTGCACAAATGGCAAACCTATTTATTTGAGTGACGGTTCTCCGAATTCATTGTACCAAGGTGATGGTGATTTGATATCTGTTACAACTAACAGAGATCCAAGATTGAAACAGACAATTTTTACTCCTGGTTTTCCGCTCCAGATTACTGGAGCAGACACTACTTTCTTTGTAAGGCCAACTGTTGATATGTCTGCCCACAAAGCTTGTCCAACAGGGTATCAGCTTAATAAGACGTTAAATTGGGATCCAATTCATCATGCAACTCTTGAAACTACATATACTGGCTTTTCAGGATGGATATTTTTTAGATATGCTGAAGCACTTCTAAATTATGCTGAAGCAAAGGCTGAATTAGGAACCTTGACACAAGGAGACATTGATAAATCGATAAAATTACTTCGTGATCGCGTTGGTATGCCAAATTTGGACATATCGAGTATTGAAACAGATCCAAACTGGTTATTTCCTGACTTATCCCCAGTTATTAATGAAATAAGAAGAGAACGGCGCATTGAGCTAATAGTTGAAGGTTTTCGGTGGGATGACATTGCACGGTGGGCTGCTGCTGATGAAGTTATTGTCAATAAAAGACCACTTGGGGCAAAATTTAATACTGTCGATTATCCTAATTTAGAACCTAAGAATTTTAATTTAACAGACGGGTATTTTGATCCATTAAAAAATCAGTTGCCAAATGGTTATGGTTTTAATTTGGGGCGAGATTATCTAAGTCCTTATTCAACAGAAGAATTAACTTTAAATCCCGATCTTGTTCAAAATCCGGGTTGGTAAAAAACTATCCTCCGTTCTGTAACAGGGCGGAGTAGTTTTTTATTAGCTACTTTTTAAATAATAACTTGTCACTAAAGAAGTAATAAAAATGAAAACTGAAAAATTTAACAGGAGGCAGTTCATTGGGGTAACTGCTTTAGGAACTTCTGGTGCATTGTTAAATCCTCAGCAATTATTTTCAAATAATCAAAATAAAAATATCATGAAAAAAAATGGAAAAATTAAATTAGGGGTCAACATGGAATTTGTCCGCCACGAGGACAAATCTTTTGAATGGGGTGTTGCAAAAGCAGCGGAGATTGGGTACGAGTATGTTGAACCAATGGTTCATTTTGGGCGTGAACTTCTTAGTGAAGCAGGGTATTTTCACTCAGTTTCAATGCTTGACGATCCTCTTTGGATGAAAGAGACATGCGACAAGCATGGAATTAAAATTTCGGGATTATCAGCCCATACACCATTATGCAAACCTGAAATAAGTGTCGAATATTTAAAAATGGCTATCCGATACGCATCTGCGATGGGAGTGCCAGTTGTCAACACTGATGAAGGGCCTAAACCGTTATGGACCTCAAAAGAGATGGATTATGCCCTGATGAAATATACATTAACCGAAGCGGCAACAGTTGCTGAGCGGCATGGTGTTGTAATAGGTTTGGAACAACACCAACAATACAGCACTTGGCCGGAAGGGTTAAAAAGTATTTATGATCTGGTGGATTCGCCAGCAATCGGTTATAATTTTGATGCCGGGAATGCCTATATTGGCGGGAAGGCTGATATATATGACTGGCTGGAGGGCGTAAAACAAAACCTGGTGCATTTTCACGCTAAGGATATCAGCATCGAACAAAGTGC